>JAIPHX010000009.1 GCA_021734995.1 Minisyncoccota bacterium | reverse complement strand
TACCAAATCTAACAAATACCCCAAACATCCTTCCTTCTAACACAGTACCCTTTAAAACCACTACCCCTGTTCTTTCCCAAAACAAAAGAAGTGAAGATGTGAGACAACTACAACAAGCATTAAACACTCTAGGCTACACAGTCTCTATTAGTGGTGCAGGATCTCTAGGAAATGAAACCACTTACTTTGGACCGGCTACCAAAAATGCTCTTATTAAATTTCAAAAAGCAAACAATCTTACTCCTGATGGTATCTTTGGACCGAAGAGTAGGGGAGTACTTAATGCGTTGCTAAGTAATATAAGGTTTTAAATAATTAAAATTTTTGATATGATAATTATATGCTTCACGAAACAATTAAAAATAGTATAAAAGAGGCGATGCTGGCAAAAGATGCTGTGCGACTTTCTGTCTTGCGTCTAGCTGTATCTGCTTTTACCAATGAACTAGTATCAAAAGGTAAAAAACCCACAGATATTCTTACAGATGAAGAAGTCTTAGCTGTTCTTGCTAGACTTGCCAAGCAACGCAAAGATTCAATAGAACAATTTAAAAAAGGTAATAGAGAAGATTTAGTAAAAGAAGAAGAAGCGGGGCTAGCTGTGCTTGAGACTTTTCTTCCAAAAATGATGGAAGAAGGGGAAGTAAGAGAGATTGCTAAAGCAAAAAAAGCAGAGCTTGGAATAGATGACCCTACCAAGAAAGGATTATTAATGTCTGCTCTAATGAAAGACTTAAAAGGAAAAGCTGATGGAAATACTGTAAAGCAAGTAGTGGATTCTTTATTCTAAAATGCACTCAGTTCAATTCTTAAATCATATAATAGAGAACAACCACCTATGGGCATATTTGGTTATATTGCTGGGATTGATTTTTGAAGGAGAAATAGTGCTTCTGGCTACGGGAGTTTTTTCTAGACTTGGAGCGTTGGATTTTACCACTTCTCTCATTTTTATTTTTGCTGGTTCTTTTGTAAAAACAATTGCTTGTTACTATATTGGATTTTATATTTCTAAAAAATACAGTGATTCTACTTTTTTGAAATATGTGAATAAAAAGATTTTATGTATTATGCCCAATTTTAAAACAAAACCCTTCTTTTCTATTTTTATTTCAAAATTCATTATGGGTCTCAACTACTTTACTCTTATTTTCTCAGGATTTAATCGTATTAGCCTAAAAACATACTTTAAAGCAGAAATCATTTCTACTATTATCTGGGCTCCTAGTCTTTTGTTGATTGGATATTTTTTTGGAGAGACCGCTCTTGGATTTAGTAAAGAAATGTGGAGATTTTCTTTTATTAGTATCCTTTTGATACTTGCCTTTGTATTTTTTGATAAATTGGTAGCCAATATGTTTACAATGATGAAGTTCGTAAAAAATGGATTTAAAAATGATCATTCTTGTATTGATCATTGTGAAAAATAGCTAATATTCCAAATATTTGCTAGATTAAGTATATATGATGGATGGAGAAAAAATTATAAAACTAGTGACACATAATGGTTCATTTCATGCTGACGATATATTTTCTTCAGCAGTCTTTGCACTTTTGTTTCAAAGAGATGGTAAAGAATACAAAATATTTAGAACTAGAGACAAAGAAATAATTGAAAATGGAGACATTGTTTTTGATGTAGGGGGTATCTATGATCCTGCCAAGGATTTGTTTGATCATCATCAAACAGGAGGAGCGGGGAAGAGGGAAAATGGCATAGAATATGCTTCTTTTGGTTTGGTTTGGAAAAAATACGGAGTAGAGCTATGTGGAGATCAAAAGTCCGCCGATCTTTTAGATACTAGAATAGTGGCACCAATAGATGCCAATGATAATGGTCAAAATTTAATTTCTTTTGATCATGAGATCTCTCCATATTTTATCCAATCTGCTTTGTTGTCTATGCGTCCGACTTGGCTTGAAGCTGATTTAGATATAGATGAAATGTTTTTGAAAAGTGTAGAGATGGCAAAAAATATTTTAGAAAGAGAAATTATTCATACCAAAGCTTTTGTCCTAGCGGAAGAAAAAGTTTTAGCAGTATATGAGAATACGGAAGATAAAAGAATCTTGGTACTTGATAAAGATTACCCATTTGATTTTTCAGCCGAAGTATTACCAGAAACTTTTTTTGTAATTTATCCTAGAAAGAGTGATCAATTTTGGGGAGCAAAAGCAGTTAGAAAAAATAGTAAGTCATTTGGTAATAGAAAAGATTTTCCAAAAGATTGGGCAGGACTGATGAATGAAGATATTGTGAAATCTTCAGGAGTAAATGACGCAGTATTTTGTCACAGAGCTTTATTTTTAGCAGTAGCTAAAAGTAAAGAAGGAGCGGTCGCTTTAGCAAAAAAAACATTAGAATAATATGGCATCATTTATAGACGAAATTAAAATAAGAGCAGAAGCAGGAAAAGGTGGAGATGGAGTGGTTCGTTGGCGTCAAGAAAAATTTGTGCCAAAGGGTGGTCCTGCGGGTGGAGATGGCGGACGAGGTGGAGATTTTTATATCAAAGCAGTCCGAGATATAAATATTTTAGCAAAGTATAAATCCAAGAAAGAATTTTTGGCTGAAAAAGGAGGAGATGGGCAAGGAAAGAGTCTTCATGGGAAAAGAGGAGAGGATTTCTTTTTGGAATTACCGATTGGTTCTGTTGTTACAAATATAGAGACAGATCAAAAATGGCAACTTCTAAAAGAAGGTGATACAGAATTACTTTTAAAAGGTGGCTATGGTGGCTATGGTAATGAGCATTTTAAAAGTTCAGTGAATACTACTCCTAAAGAATTTAATTATGGAGAAGAAGGAGAAAAAGGAGAATTTTCTGTTGAGCTAGAGCTTTTTGCAGATTTGGGATTGATAGGATTACCAAATGCTGGTAAATCTTCTCTTTTAAATATTCTTACTAATGCTGAAGCTAAAGTGGGTGATTATCCATTTACTACCCTAGATCCAAACCTTGGAGATTTTTATGGGTATATCGTAGCTGATATTCCAGGAGTAATAGAAGGTGCTTCAGAAGGAAAAGGGCTTGGAGTAAAGTTTTTGCGTCATATAAAAAGGACGGGAATGCTTGCACATTTGGTATCATTTGAAAATGAAAATATGATGCAGGCATATAATGATATTAGAAATGAATTAGAAAAATATGACACTAAAGAAAATTTGGGAGATGAAGGATTATCTAGTAAAAAAGAAATAATTATACTTACGAAGACAGACGTGGTGGATTTTGAAAGAGTAGAGCAGGAAAAATCAAACTTTACAAAATTGGACAAAGAAGTATTGGTAGTATCTTTGTTTGATGATAAAGCTGTAAAAAATCTACAAAAAGAGCTCAGTAAATTTTTGCAGGACTTATAGTTGTTTAAAAAAAGGTAATTTTTAGTGCATTTTTACTAAATGTATTGTGTTTTATCTTTAAATCTATATTTGCGAGAAGGTCTTAATTTGTGTTAAGATACTATATCTATGAAAAAATATTCAAATTTTGTCTTAAATAATAAGTATTATTTTATTGTTGGAGTTATCGTTTTGGTGGCGGTTTTATTTTTGGTCAGCGGAAAGAAAGATAAAACAGAAACATACACAGTCATTCCTGTTACTGTAGAGCAGTCTATAATACTCTCTGGAGATGTTCGTACAGGAGATAGAGCAGATCTTGGTTTTGCTTCTTCTGGAAGAATCAATAAAATCTATGTAGAAAACAATCAAGAAGTCCGAGCAGGACAAGTGCTGGCTCAACTTGAGATAGGTGAGCTTTTGGCTGATTTAAAAATAAAACAAGTTAATTTAAATACTTCTGAAGTAGATTTGGAAGGGGCCAAAGAAAATCTTGATAAGCTTATAAGTCTAGAAGATACAAAAATAGAAAGTGCGAGAAGAAAACTTTTGTCTGATGGACTTACTTTTACTCCAAGCTCTTCTACATATACAGTCACACCTCCTACTATTACAGGAGCATATTCAGGTATGGAGGGAAGGTATAAAGTATCTATTGAAAAAGAAAATGTCACTTCATCTGATTATATTTTACGAACTTTTGATATTGAAAAGACTATCGTGGATGTAAATGAAGAAGGTCCAACTAAGCTTGGCACAAAAGGCCTTTATATTTCATTGTCAGATAGTTTGGATTTATACCATGATACTATTTGGTATTTAGATATACCCAACAAAGCAAGTTCTGCATACTTTGCAAACCTAAGTGCTTATAATGAAGCTAAACAAAATAAAGAAAAGGTTGTAAAACAAGCGGAGACAGATTACAAAAAACTTCTTTCAGGGAAAGACAATAGTCAATCTTTAGTAACACAAGCAGAGATAGATAAAATAAATGCAGAGATTCGAAAAAATACTATATACGCTCCATTTTCTGGAAAAGTTACAAACATAGAAAAAGTGGTAGGGGAGAATGCTTCTACGGGAGATAGGGTAATTTCTCTTTTGGGTGAAGGTAGATTGGAGATTGTATTGAAAGTATCTGAATTAGATGTCTCTAGAATTTTACCAGAATCAAAAATAAATATATCTTTTGATGCTTTGCCAGGAGAAATTTTTGTTGGAACTTTAAATACTATCAATTCGAAAGAGACAAAAGTAGATGGTGTGCCTGTGTATGAAGCTTTTGTAGGATTAGAAGCTGACCCTCGTATCAAAAGTGGTATGAGCGCAAATGGTAGTCTTACTTTAATGAAAAAAGAAAATGTGCTCGCTATCCCAAAATACTTAGTAGGAGAAGATTCTAAGGTAAAAGTTTTACTTCTTGATGGAAAGACAGAAGAAAGAAGTGTTTCTGTGGGATTAGAAGGAACAGATAGTATGATAGAAATTCTTGCTGGATTGAATGAAGGGGAAAAAGTTTTAGTTCAATAAAAATAAATGAAAGAAAAAAAATATTCTAACAAAAAATGGTTTAATACTGTGCGGGTTGCTTGGTTTTTAGCCAAAAGACAAATAAAAGGTTCCAACAAATCCACCACCTTTTTAATTGTTTTTATAATGACACTTACTTTTTTGAATTTAGTTGTAGTGTCTGGTATTTTGGTGGGATTGATTGAAGGTGGAAATATAGCCAACAAAGAACAATATACAGGAGATGTAATCATTACCACCGTAGCAGGCGAGCCAGATATCAGTCGTACGCATGAGATAGAGAGCACTTTGAGTAAAATGCAAGGGATAGAAAACATAAGTTTGAGATATATAGAAAATGGTAGAGTAGAAGCCAATTACAAGACTCGTAGAGATTTTAGTACCCTGCCTGATGTGGTAGCTACTCAGATTGCAGGAATTGATACTAAAGCCGAGGATTCACTTTCCAATTTATCAAAATATGTCGTAGAAGGAGAATATCTTTCTCCAAATGAAAGTGGAAAAATACTTATAGGGGCAAATCTACTTCGTAGATATTCTGCTGGCTTTGGTGATTATTTCGCTTCTCTTGAAGGAGTGTATCCAGGAGAAGAAGTAAAAGTGACTATTGATGACAGGACTAAAACATTTATTGTCAAAGGTATTGTAGATACAAAAGTGGGAGAGGTATCTATGCGTGCCTTCATGACGGAGGAAGATTTTTGGCGATTGGTAGATAGGCCAGGAATCAATGCAAATGAAATTGCTGTAGATTTGAAACCGAATTCTACAATCTCAGCAGATAGGGTAAAAAGCAATCTTGTCAGTGTTGGTTTTGTAAATGATGGCAAGATTCAAACTGCTCTTGAAGCCATTCCTGATTTTTTGAATCAAATAAAAATCGCTTTTAGCTTGCTTGGAAATGTTATCGGACTTATAGGTATTGTGGTAGCTTCTATTACTATCTTTATTGTCATATTTATCAACGCTGTGACGCGTAGGAAATACATAGGTATTATGAAAGGAATAGGTATATCAGAGAGAGCAATTGAAATATCATATATATTACAATCTATCTTTTACGCTTCTGCAGGTGGAATTTTGGGGATGATAGTAGTATATGCTTTATTAGTCCCTTTCTTTTTGTCGCACCCGCTAGACTTTCCTTTTTCTGATGGTATTTTGGTAGCCCCAATAGGGGAGACTTCCTTTAGATTTGCATTACTTCTTTTGGTTACTCTTGTCGCAGGATATATACCCGCTAGAAATATTGTAAAGAAAAATACATTAGATAGTATTTTGGGAAGATAAAAATTTAAATTAAAAAAATGATTAAAGTAAAAAATTTATACAAAACATTTAAAACAAAAGATTTAGAAACTCATGTATTAAAAGGGATTGATTTGGAGGTGAAAGAAGGAGAGTTTTTGGGTATTATGGGAAAGTCTGGTGCAGGTAAATCTACTTTGATGTATCAGATTAGTCTTCTTGATCACCCTACCAAGGGAGAAATAGTTTTAAATGGAATAAACACAGAAGAAATGAATCATGAAGAAAGAACCAAAATGCGTCTTTCTACTTTGGGATATGTTTTTCAAGATTATGCTCTGATTCCAGAACTTTCTGCATTGGAAAATGTAATGATTCCACTTTTGATGCAAGGACATTCTTCTGATGAGGCGATAAGTATTAGCCGAAAAATTCTTGAAAGTATTGGCTTAGCAGAAAGAATCAATAACAAGCCAAGTCAGCTTTCAGGAGGAGAACAACAAAGAGTCTCTATTGCAAGAGCCATGGCCCATAATCCAAAAATACTTTTTGCAGATGAGCCTACTGCCAATCTAGATAGTGTCTCTGGTAATTCTGTTATAGAACTTTTTCAAGAAATACATAAAAAAGGTCAAACCATTGTCATGGTTACCCACGAAGCAGAGTATGCAAAATATTGCGATCGTATTGTATACTTAGAAGATGGTAAGATTGTGCGAGAGAGTAAGCCGTAAATATTTTAAAAAAATAAAAAGGATACTATGAATAAATATTACACAACCATAGGACTTGAAATACATGCAGAGCTAAAGACAAAAACAAAAATGTTTTGTGCTTGTATCAATAATCCTGATGAGAAAAATCCCAATACAAATATTTGCCCTGTATGTATGGCACATCCAGGGACTTTGCCTGTGGTAAACAAAAAAGCAGTAGAAAATGTGGTAAAAGTCGGACTTGCTCTCGATGCAAACATTGCTGATTTTACAGAATTTGATCGTAAAAATTATTTTTATCCAGATATCCCTAAGGGCTATCAAATCTCTCAGTACAAATATCCAATAGTATCCGGTGGGCATTTGGCAGATTTTGATGTCACTAGAGTGCATTTAGAAGAAGACACCGCCAACAACAAGCATGATAGGGGGGATTATTCTTTGATTGATTTCAATAGGGCAGGTGTGCCTTTAATGGAGCTTGTAACAGAGCCCCATACTTTTGCTTCTAGTGAAGAAGCTTCTGCTAAAGCTACTTTCTTTGCTAAAGAACTTCAGCTTCTACTTTGGTATCTTGGAGTTTCAGAAGCCAATATGGAAAAAGGAGAAATGCGAGTAGAAGCGAATATTTCAGTTTCTTCTGATAAAGAAAAATTTGGCACAAAAGTAGAAGTAAAAAATCTTAATTCTTTTCGAAGTGTAGAAAGAGCTATAAAATACGAGACAGATAGAATGATAAAGATTTTAGAAGAAGGAAAAGGGGAGGGAATAGTCCAAGAGACTCGTGGGTGGGATGAAAACAAACAACTTACTTTTTCTCAACGTAAAAAAGAAACTAGTCAAGATTATAGGTATTTTCCAGATCCAGATATTCCAAAGTTTAATTTACACAAACTTTTTAACATGGAAGAAATACATAAAAGCTTGCCAGAATTACCAGCACAAAAAAGAGCAAGATACAAAAAAGATTTTGACTTGAAAGATGAAGATGTAGAAACTTTTATAAATGATATGGAGCTAGCAGAGTGGTTTCAATCCGTAGTGGTTATCTTGAATGATGTAGAAAAAATTAAAATAGCCGTCAATTACATTACTTCTGATTTGCTTGGTTTAAAAAAGAATAATGCAGATGTAAAATATCCAAATGTAAAGAATTTTGCGGAACTTATAGAGATGGTGTTTCAAAATCAGATTTCTTCTAGGGTTGCTAAAGATTTATTGATTAGAATTACAAAAGATGATATGTCACCAAAAGAAATTGCTGAAAAAGAAGATTTGTTACAAAAAAATGACACCGATGCATTGACCAAAATAGCTCAAGATATCATCGAAAAAAATCCTAAAGTAGTAGAGGATTATAAAAATGGGAAAGAAAATGCTCTAATGTCTTTGGTGGGGCAGATCATGAAAGAAACAAAAGGATCAGCAAATCCAAGTGTGGCAAAAGAAATATTGTCTAATTTGTTGAAATAAATTTTTAATTAATAAGATTAAGATTTTTGTGATAATTATGTTAAAATCATAGTATGAAGACTTTAAGAGAATATATAAAAGAAGCAGAAGAAAAAGGGGTAGCTATTGGTCATTTTAATATTTCAAATTTAGAGACTTTGCATGGTATATATGCAGGAGTAAAAAAATACTCTGATGAGGTGGGGGTTCAAACTCCTTTTGTTATTGGAGTTTCCGAAGGGGAAGAAGAATTCGTAGGGAGAGAAGAAGTTTCTGCCTTAGTAAGTGCTATTCGTGATACTGATCATTATCCTATTTTTTTAAATGCAGATCATCATTATTCTTTTGAATCTGTACAAAAAAGCATAGATGCTGGATATGATTCTGTGATTATTGATGCGGTAAAGCTTCCTTTAGAAGAAAACATTGCTTTGACCAAAAAATGCGTAGAATACGCTAAAGAAAAAAGTAAAAATACAGGTAGAGATATTTTAGTAGAAGCAGAGCTTGGCTTTATTGGGCAATCTTCCAAATTGATTGATGCAGTGCCCGAAGGAGTGAGTGAAGCTACTATGACCTCTCCAATTGAAGCTAAAAGCTTTGTAGAGGCTACAGGCATTGATATGCTTGCTCCTTCAGTTGGAAATGTACATGGAATGGTCAAAGGAGGTAATCCCGCTATTCATCCAGAAAGAATCAAAGAAATACGAACACAAGCAGGAGTGCCATTGGTATTGCACGGTGGTTCTGGTATCACAGAAGAGGGTTTTGTATCTGCTATCAAAGCAGGAATAAGTATTGTACATATAAATACTGAGCTTAGAGTAGCATATAGAAATGCCTTACAAAAAGAATTGACAGAAAACAAAAATGAAATCGCACCGTATAAGTTTGGTGTGAAAGCAGTAGAAGCAGTAAGAGATGTGGTATATGAAAAATTAAAAGTTTTTAATACACAATAATACTGTCGTCTTTACCTTAAAATACTTTTTTAAGGCCAAAGAGCATAAATTATTATTTAATACAAAAATATTTTGAAAGAAGAGATATTAAAATTTTTTAGTGGGGAAGCATTAGATGATCAAGAGACTTTAGAAAAATATTCGCGAGATGCGAGTGTTTTTCATATTACTCCAAAGATTGTATTGTATCCAAAAGATTCAGAAGATATAAAAAAGTTGGTTGTATGGGTATCTGAAAATAAAGAGAAGTATTCAAATCTATCTATTACTTGTCGTTCAGCAGGGACAGATATGTCAGGTGGAGCGATAGGTGAGTCTATTATTTTAGATTTTACAAAATACATGAACAAGCTCATTTCTTTTGATTCAAAAAAAATGCAGATTACAGCTATGCCAGGAATGTTTTATAGAGATTTTGAAAAGATAACCTTAGAAAAAGGATTGATTTTACCTTGCTATACAGCTTCAAAAAGTTTAAATACTATCGGAGGAATGTATGGTAATAATTCAGCAGGAGAAAGAACTTTAAAATATGGTAAAACGGAAAATTATATCTTGGAAGCAAAAGTTATTATGGCAGACGGCGAAGAAAGAATTATAAAGCCTTTAGATAGTAAGGGGTTGACTGGAAAATTAAAACAAAAAGATTTTGAAGGAAAAGTATATTTTGAAATGAACGATTTGTTGACTGAGAATATGGAGGAAATTAAAAATGCTCGTCCAAAAGTGCATAAAAATTCTGCTGGATATTATCTTTGGAATGTGATTAATGAAGGCGTCTTTGATTTAAACAAGATTTTAGTTGGCTCTCAAGGTACTCTAGGAATTGTGACAGAGATTACTTTTAGATTAGTGCCAGAGAAGAAATATTCTAAGCTCGTCGCAATTTTTATGAAAGATTTAAAACCTCTTGGCGATTTGGTAGATGAAATATTAAAACATTCTCCTGAAACTCTAGAAACTTATGATGATAAGACTATGAAGTTGGCAGTGCGATTTTTCCCTGATTTTTTAAAAAATAGGGGAGTATGGGGAATGCTCAAATTTATGTGGAGTTTCTTGCCTGAATTTAAAATGATGCTAACAGGTGGTTTCCCAAAGATGATATTGCTAGCTGAATTTTCAGGGGAACACGAAGAAGATGTTCATCAAAAATGTTCAAAACTAGTAGATAGTATTGCTCATTTTAAATTAAAAACTCATATTACTTCTTCTGAAATAGAAGCTGAAAAATATTGGGATGTCCGCAGAGAAAGTTTTTCACTTCTAAGAAAGCATGTTAGTGGTAAAAAGACTGCTCCATTTATAGATGATATTATTGTTCGCCCAGAATTCTTGCCTGTATTTTTACCCGAATTAAATAAATTACTTTCAAAGTATGATTTGACATATACCATTGCAGGGCATGCTGGAGATGGCAATTTCCATATTATTCCTTTAATGGATTTTAAAAGAGCAGATACTGCTCAGATTATTTTTGATCTTTCAGATAAGGTTTATGATTTGGTGGTAAAATACGAGGGCTCTATAACTGCTGAACACAATGATGGAATCATTAGAACTCCATATTTAGATAAAATGTTTAATGCAAAAATACTAACCTTGTTTTATGGAGTGAAAGCTATTTTTGATCCACTCAATATATTTAATCCAGGGAAAAAAGTACCCATACCAAATGGAGTGGGAACAAGAGGGTATATAAAAGAGCATATCTTAAAAGAGTAGTTTTATAAAATTTTTCTATGCTTCCCGTGCAGTATTTTTTGATAGATAAAGAAAACTAGCCTCGTCTAGAAAGAGTACACCCATCTGGACAAAGCACTTTTTCTCCTTTAGTTTTTTCGCAGTTACCACAAGCGATAAAATGGCGGTGGCACATATTGTTTGCGCAATTGATATAACGCTCACTTTTCTCTCCACAAGCATTACATACCCCAATAATCTCGTGCTTAGGGTCATCTGTATAGAAACCTTGAGTAATTCTATTGTCAAAGACATAAAGTTTCCCTTTAAAATTTTCATTAGGGTATTTTTCCATATAGCTTACTATCCCACCATCAAGTTGATATACATTTTTAAATCCTTGAGTAATTAAAAATCCAGAAGCTTTTTCGCAACGGACTCCTCCTGTGCACACTGTCACCACCACTTTATCTTTTAGATGCTGTAATTCTTTTACAAGATTTGGTAGATCTCGAAAATTATTCAAAGAAGGTAACACAGAATTTTCAAAATAGCCCACCTTGTGTTCATAAATATTTCTCATATCTATAATATAAAATTCTTTTTTTTCAATATTTAGCCAGCTGTGTAATTCTTCTGGTTTTAAATGTATCCCTGTAACTTCGTTTGGATCAATGTCACAAGTTTCTCCTAAATGCAAAGATACAATTTCTTTACGCTCTTTTACAGAAAGCTTTGGGAAAGCCTTACCAGTTCCTGTGCTTCTTTTCCAATGGATGTCTTTAAATTTAGGATCATCATTTATGAGATCTATGTATTTTTGAGTATTTTCTTCCAATCCTTCTACTGTGCCATTGATACCTTCAGTGGCGACAATAATGCGTCCTTTCAGGTTTAAATCTTCACAAAGTTTCTTTTGTTTTAGTTTTTCAGAAGCAGGGTCTTCAATTTTTACATATTTGTAATACAGAAGAACTTCATATTTTTGATTTTCCATATAAAAAATATACTCTTTATCTTTGTTTTATGCAATTTTTGTTCTGATGATTATCTTCTATATATTTTTTTATAGATGAGTTTTTGAGATAAAAATAAATAACCTTGATTACACTAGATTTTATTTTAAGCATTGCTTCATAGGACCAATTATATAACCCCCTTGTTTTTATTTAATTTTTGTATATAATGAATTTTATGTTTTCAATTAAAGCTAAAAAGCGCGAAAGTGGTGTAAATCCAGAAGTATTAAGAAAAAGCGGGGAAGTCCCAGCTGTATTTTATGGTGCAAAGAAAGAATCCACAAATGTATCTGTATCTTTGGTGGAATTCAATAAAGTATTTTCAAAAGCAGGAGAATCTTCTGCTATAAAAATGACTACTGAAAATGGAGACGTAGATGTATTGGTACAAGATGTACAAAGAGACCCTGTGACCAATACTGCTATACATATAGACTTCTTAGTTATTGATATGAATAAAAAGATTGAAGTATCTGTACCATTGGAATTCGTTGGAGTTTCTCCTATCGTAAAGAGTGGTCTTGGTACTTTGGTAAAAGTTATGCACGATATTGAGATAGAAGCATTACCAAAAGATTTACCTCAAAAAATAGAGATCGATATATCAGTATTAGAAGGACTTGATAGTGTAATCCTTGCTTCAAATGTATCTTTGCCAAGTGGTGTATCTCTGATTACCAAAGATACTGAAGTTGTAGCATCTATTGCTGAACAAAAAGAAGAAGTTGAAGAAGTAGCTCCGGTTGATCTTTCTGCTATTGAAGTAGAAAAGAAAGGTAAGAAAGAAGAAGAGACAGAAACACCTGAATCTGGGGAAAATAACTAAGTAGAAAAATATTTTTATGTTATAATTAAACCTGTATGAAAAATGCAGGTTTTTTTGTTTTTAATTTAATTTTTGTCCCCATTTTAATCCTAATTGTTTTAGTTTTAAGTGGAACAATCAAAACACAAAAAGTTTTTGGATTTGTGGATTGTCTAAAAATCACCCCTGCTTCCTCTGAAGCTGATAAAAACTATTGTAAAAATGAGCTTGCCAAGATTGAAGCCGAGCTTGCAGAGCTATTAGAAAAGCAAAAAGTCCAACAAAAACAAACAGGAACATTAAAAGGAGATGTTACTTATCTCAATAGCCAGATCAATGCTTTACAGACCAAAATTAAGTCTCGCGCTATTGCTATTGCTCAGCTTAGAATATCTATTAATGAAAAAGTAAACAAACTAGAGTCTTTGTCTGAAAAGATAAAAAGAGAGCATGGACATTTAGCAGAATTGATTAGAAATACCAATGAATTTGATAATGATAATTTTTTGTATTTAGTATTATCTGATGACACCGTTTCTGATTTTTTTAGTAATGTAGAATCTTATGCTTCTATCCGTAAAGCTGTTCGCGATTCTATCGATAAAATCAGAGGAGTAAGAAGAGATGTAGAAGTAGAAAAAAAGGGTTTAGAAGAAAAACAAAATGCAGAGACAGATGCAAAAGTTGAGCTGGAAGAAAGTAAGAAAAAAGTATCTAAATCTGAAACAGAAAAAAAACAACTTCTTGCTATCAGTCAAAACAAAGAAAGTGAATATCAAAAATTGGCTGCAGAAAAGAGAGCTAGAGCAGAAAAGATTAGAGCAGCACTCTTTTCTCTTCGTGATGCTCAAGCCATTCCATTTGGAATTGCTCTAGAATATGCTAAAGATGCAGAAAAAGTTACAGGAGTAAGGCCTGCCTTTGTTCTTGCTATTCTTACCCAAGAAACAAACCTAGGAGCAAACGTTGGTTCCTGTATCATTACCAATCTCTCAACAGGAGAAACAAAGAGTATTAATACTGGAAATGTATTTTCAAATGGTATTCATCCAACAAGAGACTTGCCTCTTTTACAAACAATAGTAAAAGAACTTGGAAGAGATCCACTTTCTACAAAAGTTTCTTGTCCACAGTCAGTAGGGTATGGAGGAGCTATGGGCCCCGCCCAGTTTATTCCTTCCACTTGGAACTTAATTAAAAGTCAAATAGCTACAGCTGTAGGTAAAACTGTTCCTGATCCTTGGAATCCGGCTGATGCTATTATGGCTTCCTCTATTCTCTTAAAAGGAAATGGTGCTAATGGTAGAACCTACACAGCAGAGAGAGAAGCAGCATGTAGATATTATTCTGGTAGAGGATGTTCTGATCCAAAAGTTAAAAATACTTTTTATGGTAATGCAGTAATGAGTCATGCCACTAAAATACAGTCTAATATTGATTATCTAAATCAGTACGGGGTGAGTTCAAACTAGTCTAGGATTTGCAAAGTATTCTAAAATATGATATTGTAACGAATATGAAAAAAGCCATTCATCCAAAATACAGTGATAAAGCAAAGGCATCTTGTGCCTGTGGAGCTACTTTTGAAGTGGGCTCTACTTTATTTGAAATAAAAGTTGAAATCTGCAGTCAATGTCACCCTTTTTATACTGGTAACGAAAAAGTACTTGATACTGCTGGACGTGTAGATAGATTCAATAAGCGTCGTCTTGCTGGAGCAAAAGCTGGAAAATAAATATTTTGAATTGAAAATTCTTTGGGGCACTTGTCCCAAAGAATTTTTGCGTAATATGTAATATAATATATCTATGAATATTGAAGAATTAAAAAAGAATCATAATACAAGTTATCTGGCTGATATGCTGGAGAACTTAGAGCGCAAGGAAGCAGAAGTTAGAGAGATGATGGGAGGTGATGATGAACTTCACGAACTCGCAACTAAAGAACTTCTTGGTTTGCAAACAGAAAGAGAGAATATAGAAAAACAAATTCAAGATATCTTAGATAAAGAAAAAGAAGAGGAAGAGATTGCCACAGAGATTGTATTAGAAGTAAGAGCAGGAGCAGGGGGAGACGAAGCAGCTTTGTTTGCTTGGGAGATTGCTCACATGTATGAAAGATTAGCAGAAGCAGAAAAATGGCAGTGGAAAGTAAATTATGAATCCAAAAATGATATTGGTGGGTACAGGGAAGCTAGTTTTGAAATTAAAGGTAAGGATGTGTATAAAAAAATGCGTTATGAGACAGGAGTGCACAGAGTACAAAGAGTACCTGCTACTGAAAAAAATGGCAGAGTGCACACTTCTACTGCCTCTGTTGCCATTTTACCTATTCGTAAAAAAGTAAACTTTGAAATAAATCCAACAGATATTGAAATGGAATATTCTCGCTCTGGTGGTAAGGGAGGGCAGAATGTCAATAAAGTAGAGACAGCAGTGAGGTTGATTCACAAGCCCACAGGGATAGATGTCCGATCTACCAATGAACGCAGTCAGCAAGCCAATCGCGAAAAAGCTATGAATATTCTAACTGCAAAATTACAGCAATTGAAAGAAGAAGAAGAAGCTAAAAAATACGCAGGAGAACGTAAAGATCAGATTGGTACAGGGGATAGAAGTGAAAAGATTCGCACATACAATTTTCCACAAGACAGACTTACTGATCATCGCCTAAAAAAATCATGGCACAATCTACCTGCTATTATGGAAGGTGATATGTATGATATTTTTAATGCTCTAGAATCTGGTGAGACGGGGGAAGAAGAGGAGTAATATTTGCGTATGATATTATCATATGATAATATAGGATTATTATAATTTTAATATATAGATTAGAGAACCTATGAGTACTATATCTGTGCCACTTACAATGGAATTAGAAAAAAGTTTAAATAATTTAGTAGAATCAGGATATGGTTCCAACAAAGCTGATGTTATTCGTCGTGCTTTAAAAATGGCTAGTGAAGAAGAAGCAGTCAGGCAGGTTTTATTAGCTGAACAAGAAATTTCTATGGGGAAAGGTTTAAAAGGAGATGCAAGGAATTTAATGAAGAAAATAAAATAGCATGCTGACTCTTATTTTTGCACCTATTTTTATTAGACAATTAAACAAATTGAGTTCCGATTTGCAAGAAGAAGTTCTAGACAAACTTTCTTCTTTTGAAAACCCTAAAAATCATCAACAATTAAAAGTACACAAATTAAAAGGTATTTTAAAAGATAGATATAGTTTTTATATTAATTATAGGTATCGGGTAATATTTTCTTATCCAAAAACTAACAAAAACATAGCATATATCTTATCGGTTGGAGATCATGATATTTATAGATAAAATGTAAAGGTTGTTAACTGTACAAGACTATCTTTTTATTGCAATCTATGCTATAATACCCGCAGTAGTTTCTCAAGATAACTTTTGTTTATATTGTAAGTTTGGTTTTCCGGGCAAACAATTTAGTTAAGTTAGTGCAAGAGTATTCTACGTTCATTTCAAATAGGGGAATGTCTACTCTGTTTTTATGAGCATTATAATTAGTTTTTGCCCGGTTTTTTGAAAACGGGAGAAACAAGTATGGCTACAAAGCTATATGTAGGGGGAATCCCTTACACTACTAAAGACGATTCTTTAAAAGAATACTTTAGTCAAGCTGGTAATGTATTATCAGTCGCTATTATTATGGACAAAATGTCCGGTCGTTCTAAAGGTTTCGGTTTCGTTGAAATGGAGTCTCAAGAAGATGCCACAAAAGCAATCGAAATGTTTAACGACAAAGAGTTCGAAGGACGCAGACTTACAGTTAATGAAGCTCGTCCAATGGAAGATCGTCCCCCAAGAACTGGTGGATTCTCTAATAATAGAGGCGGATCTGGTGGATACAACCAATCCCGTAGAGAATACTAAAACAAAAGTTTAGTCTTTCTATTCAAAAACACTTCTCGCAAGGGAAGTGTTTTTGTGTTTATGTAATGGATGTAGTTTGCTCCAAAAGATTTTTTTTGGTATAGTTTGGATTGTATAAAAAGGGGACTGATTTAAGTGCTATTTAGTTTATTTATACAAGTTAAAGCGCGTGTAGTTCAGTGGTAGAACGCTGTCCTGATAAGACAGAGGTCCTTGGTCCGATTCCAAGCACGCGCACAACCCAAAAGGGTTCCTATTATATAAAATTTGCATCAAGGATGCTTTTGTTTTATAATACACGAAAGTCTTAAAAGGGCTTTTATTTTTGTGAAAGAAGAAAAAAACAATACAAAAAATGGATGGTGGCAACCAGCAGTTAAGATTTTCACTGAAATATCTTCATGGATTGTGACACCACTTATTGTTGGTTTGTTTTTGGGTAAATACCTGGATACAAAGTATGATACAAAACCTTGGTTTTTTTTGGGGATGGTAGGATTGAGTTTTGCAATTTCTTGTTTTGGAATAGTGAAAGCTACTTTGAAACACATCAAGAAAATGGAAAAAACAGACGCCCCTAAGAGAAAATTTATTTGTAGCATACCAGATGAGGTAAAAGAAGCTGATGAGAGAGAAGAGAGAGAAGAAAGAAATAGACAAATCAAAAATTAAAAAATTTTTAAATAATAAAAATGGCAAAGACCAATACAACAGAAAATTCAAATACTGAAACTGGACATGAAGAGTTGGCTCACGAGATTACTCTTTTTGCTGAACCTATCAATCATTCCAAAGAATTTCCTATTACCAATGCTTTGCTGACTTCTTGGGTGGCAGTTTTAGCTTTGATTGTTATTGCTTTATTTTTAAAATCAAAAATAAAAGAAATCCCAAAAGGAATCCAAAATGTATTTGAAATCATCATTGATGGAGCTTTGTCTCTTTGCGATCAAGTGACAGGGGATAGAAAATTATCTTTGAGAATATTTCCAATAGCTATATCTGCTTTCTTTTTTATCTTAGCAAACAACTGGCTAGGTATTATGCCTTTTGGTGGATTTGGAATTATTCATGAAGGGGAACATGGTCTATCATTTATTCCATTCCTGCGTGGAGGTACTGCTGATATTAATACTACTATTGCCTTATCTATTATGGGAGTGGTAGGTGCAAACATCTTTGGTATATTTTCTTTAGGTTTTTGGAAAGTTTTGAATAAATATGTTAATCTTAAGGCGTTGGGAGATATCTTTAGAAAAGTAAGAAAAGACCCGACTGTGATAATAGTAGCCCCGATTACTTTCTTTATAGGATTGATTGAGATTATAGGAGAATTTGCAAAAATTGCTTCTCTTTCTTTCCGTCTATTTGGAAATGTATTTGCAGGAGAAGTGCTTCTGGTCTCTATGACCGCCTTGGTGGCTTATGTAGTACCGATTCCTTTTTTGTTTTTGGAAATATTAGTTGGAGTGATTCAAGCTTTGATCTTTTCTATTCTTCTGGTGGTTTACTTTACTATTTCAGCTAGTGATCATGACCACGAAGAAGAACATGAACACAATGAGCATTCCAAAAATGAAAATAACACGGTACAAGAAAATTTAGAAGTTTTAAGAGATCATGGAAAAAAAGATGCAGTAGTAGTGTAGAGTGAGAGGGCGTATCTGTTTTGAACATAAAAAATTATTTTCAAAACAGGTCTGCTCTTATAGGAGACCTTTATTATCAATAACTGGGCAATAGCTGATAGGAGCCGTTTGGCAATCCTAGCAACTAAAGCCTGAAAATAACATGGAGTTAACACCTTTTGCAAAAGCAGCCGTTATGGCTCTTGGAGCAGTAGCTCCCGCTATTTCTATTGGTTGGATTGGATCCAAAGCAATGGAATCTATCGGACGAAACCCAGAAGCTGCAGGAAAAATTCTTGTTCCTATGCTTCTTGCATGTGCTTTCGCCGAAGCTATCGCTATTTACGCCCTGGTTATAGCATTCTCTATATAGAGCACTAGCATAATGCAATTAGCTTCTTTTTGGAGCTAGTTGCCTTAGACAAGGGCTGTATGTTTATTATAAAAATAATTTTAAAACCGAATGGAATCAATAATTGAAACATTTCATATAGATTGGAAATTAATAGTAGCGCAAATATTTAATTTTGCGGTAGTACTTACTGTATTATATTTTTATGCCTTAAAACCATTACAAAAGTTAATGGCAGAGAGAAGTGAAAAAATAGAAAAAGGATTAAAAGATGCAAAGATTTGTGAAGAAAATTTAGCCAAGACTACCAAAGAATATGAAGAAACATTAGCAAAAGCAAGAGCTGAAGCAAATGATTTTATAAAAGAAAGTAAAAAAGAAGCAAATGATAAGAAAAATGAAATGCTGGAAGAAGCTAAGAATGAAGTAAAAATTCTAATAGATAATGGAAAGAAAACACTAGAAGCAGAAAAAGAAAAAATGATTGCAGAAGCCAAAAAAGAAGTATCTTTGGTGGCTGTAAAAATGGCGGAAAGACTTTTGGCAGGTAAAATGGATTCTTCTTTTGACCAAAGGTCTATAGAAGATTTAAAAAATATAAAATAAAATGAATTCGTCAAAGAAACAAAACGACATAGCAAGAGCCATATACCTTTCTTTAAAAGGAAAAGAGGGTGGAGAATTTTCAGAGGCTCTTCAAAAAGTCACTCAGTTTCTTTACAAAAAACGACTTTTGTTTAAAGCCCCAATTATTTTAAAAAATTTAGAAAAAATTATAAATAAAGAAGAACAAAAAATAGTAGCCACACTCCAGACAGCCAGATCTTTGGGAAATAGAGAAAAAGATGAATTAAAAGAAATACTCAAAAATAGATACACCGCCAAAGAGATAGAGTTTGAAGAATCAATACAGGAAGATTTGATAGGAGGAATAAGGGTAGAGGCACAAGATGAATTATTGGACAATACAATTAAAAATAAAATTCAAAAATTACAAGCTTACATAACAAGATAAAAAATGACAAATATAATAGTAGAAAACTTAAAAAGAGAGATAGAAAAATTTTCAGCCGAAGTGCAAGCTGAAAAAGTAGGTAAGGTTTTAGAAGTTTTTGATGGTATTGTTTCTGTTTCAGGCCTACAAGATCTAAAAGCTTCTGAAATGGTTTCTTTTGCTCGAGGAGAAGTGGGAGTAGCTCTAAACCTAGAAGAAGACAAGGTTGGTGTTGTGATACTTGGAGATTTTTCTAAAATTAAAGAAGGAGAAGAAGTAAAGGCAACAGGAAAAATTTTGGAAGTAGCTGTAGCAGATGAATTACTTGGAAGAGTTGTAAATGCAATTGGATTACCTGTAGATGGAAAAGCAAATATAAAATCTAGCCAATCAAACAAAATAGAAAAAGTAGCTCCTGGGGTTGTGACAAGACAAACAGTAGATCAGCCTGTCGCTACAGGTATAAAAGTTATTGATGCGATTATTCCAATCGGTCGTGGACAACGTGAGCTTATCATTGGAGATAGGCAGACAGGTAAAACTGCTCTTGCGATAGACACTATTTTAAATCAATCCGATCAAGATATGATATGTGTATATGTATCTATTGGTCAAAAAGATTCCAAACTTCGCAAACTTGAAACTAGACTTGCAGAAGGTGGGGCAATGAAATATACAGTTATAGTAAAAGCATCTGCTGCTGAAACTGCAGCGATGTCATATCTTGCTCCTTACACAGGTGTGGCTATTGCAGAATATTTCATGGATCAAGGAAAAGATGTTTTGATTATCTATGATGATTTATCCAAGCATGCTTCTGCTTATAGAGAAATTTCTCTTTTACTTAGAAGACCCCCAGGTCGTGAAGCATACCCTGGAGATGTTTTTTATCTTCACTCAAGACTTTTGGAAAGAGCATGTCGTAGAAACAAAGAATATGGTGGAGGAAGTATCACAGCTTTACCTATCATTGAAACACAGGCTGGTGATGTGTCCGCATATATTCCTACAAATGTGATTTCTATTACAGATGGACAAATATTCCTAGAGACTGATTTGTTTTATAAAGGAGTGCGTCCTGCTGTGAACGTTGGTCTTTCTGTTTCTCGCGTAGGATCTACTGCACAAATAAAAGCAATGAAAAAGGTTGCAGGAACTTTGAAGCTTGACCTTGCTCAATATAGAGAGTTAGAAGCTTTTGCTCAGTTTGGTTCTGATCTAGATGAAGCTACTAAAAAGCAATTGGAAAGAGGGAAAAGAGCTGTGGAAATATTAAAACAACCACAATATTCTCCAATGGTCACTGTGAACCAAGTAGTATCTTTATATGCACTTACTCGTGGACACATGGATGATGTCCCTCTTGAAAGAATTAAAGAATTTGAACAAGGTTTGATTGAATATGCAGAAAATAACGCAAAACATTTTTGTAAAGAAGTGAAAGAAGAGAAAATGTGGACAGACAAAGGAGAAGAGGAATTAAAAAAAGCAATAAGTGATTTTAAATTAAGTTTTTTAAATTAAAAAATGGCTGGAACAAAAGAAATTAAAAGAAGAATAAAATCGGTAAAGAATACTAAAAAAATTACCAAAGCAATGGAGCTTGTCGCTGCTTCAAAAATGAAGCGTGCAGTCAATAGTGCTTTGGCCTCTCGTTTGTATGCAGAATATTCTTGGAATATTTTAAATTCTATCGGTCAAAATATAGCCAATCTTGACCATCCGTATTTTAATGAAAGAGAAGTAAAAAATATACTTTTCTTGGTGATTACTTCCAATCGTGGTCAATGTGGAGCATATAATGCACAAATATTAAAAAAGACTCTCGGTGTTTTGAAAGAAAAAGCAGGATATCCTGAAGCGACAGCGAGCATTGCAATGATCGGTAAAAAAGGAGATGCGTTTATGAAGAGAGTAGGAGTAAATATTATTGCTAGTTTTACAGAAATACCAGATTCAGTAAATCTTTCAGACATCAATCCTGTGTCTTCTTTGATTACCGAAGATTTTAAAAATATGAAATATGATAAGGTGTTTGTGGCTTATACTACTTTTATTTCCCCCTTGCTTCAAAAACCCACCATCCGACAAGTCTTACCTGTATCAAAAGCAGATCTGCTTGAGTTGATGGCTCAGCTTGGAGATCTTAAAAATTTTAAAACCCCTACTTTAGAAGTAAAAAATGATTACATTTTTGAAGGAAATATGAAGAAGCTTGTATCTGATTTGGCTGAAAAAATTACTACAATGCAGATTTATCAAATGATTTTGGAATCCAACGCTTCTGAGCAGTCTTCAAGAATGATAGCAATGAAAAATGCTACTGAAGCAGCGGAAGAAATGATAGATGATTTAACATTAGTATTCAACAAAGCAAGACAAGCGGGAATTACCCAAGAAATATCGGAGATTAGCGCCGGTATGTCTTCGCTGGAATAAAATTTATTAGATAATTATTAAATAATTTATATTTATGAAAACAACAGGAAAAATAAAAAGAATAATTGGGCCAGTGATTGATGTGAGTTTTTCTGAAGGAAATATTCCTTTGATATATGATGCTCTTATTGTAAAAAATGGAGACAAAGATGTGGTATTAGAAGTAGAACAACACATTGGAGAAGATACCGTCCGAGCGGTAGCTATGGATTCTACAGACGGTCTAGCAAGGGGAATGGAAGTTGTATCTACTGGAGCTCCTATCTCTGTGCCTGTTGGAAAAGAAACTCTAGGAAGAATGTTTAATGTTTTAGGAGAACCGATTGATAATGGAAAAAAAGTAGAAGGCAATACTTTACCAATTCATCGTAGTGCCCCAGAATACGCATCTCAATCTACAAAAGTTGAAATTCTAGAAACTGGTATCAAGGTTATTGATCTTATTTGTCCTGTGCTAAAAGGTGGAAAGGTTGGTTTGTTTGGAGGTGCAGGGGTAGGAAAAACTGTTGTTATTCAAGAGCTCATTCACAATATCGCTTCCAATCACGGTGGATATTCTGTATTTGCTGGAGTTGGAGAACGCACAAGAGAAGGGAATGACCTATTTCATGAAATGAAAGATTCAGGAGTGCTTGATAAGGTAGCCATGGTCTTCGGACAAATGAATGAACCACCAGGTGCTAGATTGCGTGTAGCCCTATCTGGACTTACTATGGCTGAACACTTTAGAGATAAAGAAAATAAAGATGTTTTGCTTTTCATAGACAATATCTTTCGATTTACTCAAGCTGGATCTGAGGTGTCTGCTTTGCTTGGACGTATTCCTTCTGCGGTGGGTTACCAGCCAACACTTGCTACTGAAATGGGAGCTTTGCAAGAAAGAATTACTTCTACTGATAAAGGCTCTGTTACTTCTGTGCAAGCTGTCTATGTACCAGCAGATGACTTGACTGATCCTGCTCCTGCTACTACTTTTGCTCACCTAGACTCTACTGTGGTATTAAATCGTTCTCTGTCTGAGATTGGTATTTATCCTGCAGTTGATCCTCTTGATTCATCTTCTACTATTTTGGATCCACATATTGTAGGAAAAGAACATTATGAAGTTGCTCGTGAAGTACAAAGAATTTTACAGAGATATAAAGACTTACAAGATATTATTGCGATTTTGGGTATGGAAGAATTATCTGAAGCAGATAAAGAAATTGTAGCTAGAGCAAGAAAAATTCAAAAGTTTTTGTCTCAACCATTTTTCGTAGCAGAACAATTCACAGGATCAAATGGAATGTATGTTTCTTTGGCTGATACAATAAGATCTTTTAAAGAAATATTAGAAGGAAAACATGACAACAAACCCGAATCTGAATTTTATATGAAAGGGGCACTTTAAAAAAATAATTTAAAAAATGGCAAAAAAACTAAAATTAAAAATTGTAACACCTGAAAAAATGCTTTTAGAAGAAGAAGTAGAGCAGGTGAGTTTGCCTGCTACTACAGGAGAGATTACTATCTTGCCAGATCACATACCACTTGTAGCCAACTTATCTTCCGGAGATGTAGTAGCTTTGTCTAATGGAGAGTATGTCCCACTAGCAGTAGTCGGAGGATTTGTGGAAGTGAAAAAAAATGAAGGAATCACTGAGGTGGCAGTTTTAGCTGATTTTGCTGAGCATATCTCTGAGTTAGATGAAAATATGGTTCAACAAGCAAGAGATAGAGCAGAAGAGATTAGAGCAAAAATGATCAACAAAGAAGATATCAACTACGAACACTTTGCTTCTGAACTAGAGAGATCTTTGACTAGAGTAAAAATCGCTGATAAATGGAGATTGAAAAAATATAGAAAGTAATTTTACGCTTTTTATTTTATTGAGTGTATAATCATATTATGTCAAATTTTTATGTAGTAGCTACCCCTATCGGTAACATGAAAGATATTACTTTCAGAGCTTTGGAAACTTTAAAAGAAGTAGATATAATCTTGTGTGAAGACACCAGAGAAACTAGAAAAATTTTACAGAGGTATGATATCAATACTTCTACTTTGAGCTATCACGCTCAAAGCAAGATGTCAAAAACAGATAAAATTTTTGATTTATTGGCTGAAGGGAAAAATCTGGCATTAGTATCTGATGCTGGTACCCCTGGTATCTCTGACCCTGGAGCAATGCTAGTATCATTAATACGAGAAAGATTTGGATCTGAAGTAAAGATAATACCAATTCCAGGTGCTAATGCTCTGGTTAGTGCTTTGTGTGCTTCAGGTTTACCAATCCATGAATTTACTTTTCTTGGATTTTTACCACATAAGAAGGGGAGAGAAACTATTTTTAAAGAAATATCTAATGCCAAAAGAACTTATGCTTTTTATGAATCTCCACATAGAATTTTAAAAACGTTAGAATCTTTAACAGAATTTTGCCCAAATAAAAGAGTTTGTGTAGCTCGAGAATTAACAAAAATATATGAAGAGTTTAAAACAGATACACCAAAAGAAGTTTTAAAATTTTTTGAAGAAAATACAGAAAAACAAAGAGGGGAGTTTGTGGTGATTGTAGCTTAGGTCTTAGTTTTTTAATTCTTACAGGATATCTTCTGGATCTACATTCACTGAAAAGACAGGAGGTAGTGATGTGAGTCTTTTATACAAATCTTCTATGATAAGACCATCTGGATAAAGATCTGGTACTGTCCAATTTTCAGGTTCTATTTTTATTAAAGCGTTGATTATATACTTTCCCTTTACTTTTGGCATAAAACCACCAAATATATCTGGATTATATTTACTAAACAATTCTTCCAATATTTTCTTTGCCTCACTTGTTTTATCTTTTTCTCCAGAAAATGATATTTTTATAAAACGTTTGTATGGGGGATAACCAAGAATCTTTCTGTCTGCTAATTCTTTTTTTATAAAGTGAGATATTGTATCTGTATAAAAAGCATTGATCCCTTCATCTTCAGGATTTCGAGTCTCAATAATTAAAGTATTTTCTGTTTTGTTTAAAATACTACTGACAATATGAATCATTTTTTCACTCATTCTAAAACTTGGAATACTCCAAAGAGAATCAAAAGATGCAATAAGTGATGTAAAGACTTTTTTGTGTAAATAAAATAGAGCCAACTCTGTACCTACCAAAATAGACCCATCGGTAGATTCAAATTCTTCTATAATCTTTTCTGCTCCCTTGGCTGTCTTTACAGATTCTTTATCTAGACGAAATATCTTTAAAGTTTTTTTATCTTTCTGGTTGTCTTCAATTATTTTTTGTTTTATTATTTTCTGTAATTCTTCATAAATAGTCTCAGTCCCTATACCAAAAGATATTAGATTCCAGCTTTGACAATTTGGGCAAGTCATTTCTGGGTTTTTTTCAGACCTACATTTATTACAAGAAAACATTCTTTTCTGACCATCTTTTGATAAATATAAAGTGATAGGAGCTGAACAGTTGTCACATAGTAGTGCTTCTTGGCAGTCACCACACAAAGTATATGTGGCTAGACCTTTCCGTAGGCTAAAAATAAATGTATTTTTCCCATTGTTTATATTATCCAGTATTTTTTCTATACCTTCTTCACTTAAAATATTAAATTTCTTTTCTTCCGTATAGGCATCTATCCTTTTGTATTTATCGGTTATAAGAATATTCCCTTCAAAATTATTTCTAAAAGATAAACCTTGAATTGAATTCCACAAAATAGAATCCTGTTTTGCCAGACTTTCCATTCTAAGCAAAGTGTCGCCCAAAATAAATTTAGCTTTTATTTTATGGGCAAAAATTTCAGCAAAAATACGCATATCTATATATGGTTTATTTTGTAATTTATATACAGGGCTACTCTCTATTTCTAAAATGACTACTTTTACATCTCTTCTTGGTACTGATAAATATGGTGTTGTTCCCAAAATTAAAACTGAGTGTTCTTCACTGAGACATTTTTTGTATTCCTCTGTTATTTTTTTCTCTGTCATTCCACTATGAAAGGAAAAAATAAAGTTTTCTATTCCCTTAGATAAATATTCTTTAAAGAAGGAAATGTCTCTTTCTGTTGGTAATACTATAAAAATAGATTTTTTTTCGGCAAAACATCCCCTAATCAGAGTTTTGTAAAAAGACAAACGGTCTTCAGTGGGTGCTTGGAATAAAGATTTTTCTGCGCGTATATTTTCTTCATCTTTGGGAGATTTTATTTCTATTACATATTCTTTAGAAATATTTTTGATAGTATTGAATACATCATATTTCTCTCTAAAAATAGTTGGGATAAAAGTAGTGGCTACTTGGTTTTTACTTACAGCAAAGTATTGAGCTGTCTCTCTGATAGTATCAATTAATTCTTCTTTCCAAATAGATTGACCTTTGACCTCTTCAATTTTTCTTAGGCCAAAAGGCATGTCTTTGATCTCACTTTTTTGTATTTTGGCTTCCTCACTAGCAACAACAAGTCCTAAAGATTTTTTACCTTTAATGGGTATTTCTACCACATAACCTTCTTGGATATTTTTGGCGCTAAAATAAGTTAAATCATTTTTAAGGAAACCTTTTTTGAGTGGAATAACTGTAACTATCCGCATTCTTTCATTCTAGCATATTTGTGATATATTATTATATATGAGTATTTTTTCTAGGAAATTGGGAATAGACCTTGGGACCGCTAATACTTTGGTATTTTTGCCTGGAAAAGGTATTGTTTTAAATGAACCTTCTGTAGTAGCTGTATCTGAGCAGGGGAATAGAATCCTAGCTATTGGGTCTGAAGCTAAAAATATGATTGGGAAAACTCCAGAGTCTATCATCACTTATTGTCCAATGAAAGATGGAGTAATAGCGGATTATAGAGTTACAGAAGCGATGCTTCGATATTTTATAAATAAAACTTTAGGTAAATTTAATTTTTTTAAGCCAGACGTAATGGTATCAGTTCCTGCTGGTATTACTTCTACAGAAAGGAGAGCTGTAGTAGAAGCGACGATTAGAGCTGGTGCAAAAAATGCCTATGTAGTGAAGGAGCCAATACTCGCAGCAATTGGTGCAGGTATCCCTATTTATGAATCTCGTGGATATATGATTGTTGACATTGGTGGGGGAACTACAGATGTAGCTGTGATTTCTCTTGGTGGTATTGTAGCTTCCACTTCTGTAAAATGTGCTGGACACAAAATAGATCAAGCTATTGCAGATTATATAAAAAAAACATTCAATCTTGCTATTGGAGAAAGGACAGCTGAGGAAGTTAAAATAAAAATAGGGGCAGCGGTACCATTGGAAGAAGAGCTTCGAGCTACTATTAAGGGTAGAGATTTTATTCAAGGATTACCAAGATCAGCACAGGTCAGTACAAATGAAATTGTAAAAGCGATAGACGCAGAATTAAAACAAATCATTAAAGCAATAAAAGATGTATTGCAAGAGACTCCTCCAGAGCTTGCTTCAGATATTATGGATTACGGTATTATTATGACCGGAGGTTCTTCTCAGCTCAGAAATCTAACAGACTTGGTGTATAGAAAGACAGGAGTAAAAGCAACTCTTGCCGAAGAAGCATTGTTTTGTGTTGCAAAAGGTACTGGAATAGCTCTAAACCACTTAGATGTTTACAAAAAAGCCATTTTAAGTAAAAGATAATTTTCATATTTACAAAAAATGATAAAAGAACACTTATCAAAAAATGAATGGCATCATGCTTATCTAATAGAAGGGGAAAGGGATATAGTTTCTAATATTTTGGATACTTTCAAAGAAATAGGTTTAAAAGTATTGGGTAATCCAGATTTTTTGCATTTAGAAATAGATAGTTTTAAGATTGACGAAGCATTAAATTTAAAGAATATGGCTATGCAAAAAAGTTTCATTTCTAACAGTATTGATTTAAATGAAAAAAATGACGGGGAGCAGAGAAGCTTTTTAGGTAAAAAAATATTTTTAATTTATGCAAATAATTTTTCAAATGACGCTCAGGGAGTATTGCTCAAAATATTTGAAGAACCAGCAGAAGATATACATTTTTTTGTTGTAGTGCCAGATGTGTCGCATCTATCTAAAACTTTAATTTCTCGTTTTTATTTTATTCCTTCAAAGTTAAAAACGGAAACAAAAGATTACCAAGAAAATCTAGATATAGCATATCAATTTTTACAAATGAATTTACCCAAAAGAATTGATTTTATAAAAAGTTTTGTAAAAGAAAATGATGATGAGGATGTTACAGATTCAACTAAAAGTAAAACGCATAGATTCTTGAATGAGATAGAGGTGATTTTGCACCAAGAATTTTTTAATGCAGGAAATTTTGCTAAAAATAAATACACTTCACAGATGAAAATAAAGGTTCTAAACCATTTGTTTAAAATTAGAGAGTATTTAAGACAAACAGGTGCTTCTTCAAAAAATTTGCTAGAGTCTTTAGCATTAATCTTACCTGTGATATAATATATACATGCAATACAATTTTTCAAATTTTAAAATTCAAATTAAAAAGACTGAGGAATTTCTGTCAAAAGAATACAGGGAGCTCAATATCGGTAGAGCTTCACCTCTTGTGTTAGATGGTGTTATGGTAGATTCTTATGGCACAAAAATGCCTATTAAAAATAGTGCTTCTATTTCCATAGAAGACCAAAAAACTCTTAGAGTTATTCCATGGGACAAAGGTCAGATAAAAGAAATAGAAAAAGCTATAATGGTAGCAAATCTTGGCCTATCTACAGCAGTGGATGATATAGGTATTAGAGTGGTATTTCCTCAGCTTACTACAGAGACTAGAGAGAAGCTCGTGAAGCTTTTAAAAGAAAAGCTTGAAGATGCTAGAATTTCTGTTAGAAAAGAAAGAGAGCAGGCTTGGGATGAGATTCAAAAAATGGAAAAAGAAAAGAAGATGACTGAAGATGAAAAATTCCGTGGAAAAGATGAGCTTCAAAAGATTGTAGATGAAGCCAACAAAAATTTAGAAGAAATTTTCTCCAAAAAAGAAAAAGAAGTAATGGGTTAATATATAAAGTATGAATATTTTAATTTTTTTTATTGTGCTTTTGGTCTTAGTTATTGTGCACGAATGTGGACACTTTTTTGCTGCCAAAAAGTTTGGCATCAGAGTAGATGAATTTGGTTTTGGATTTCCTCCAAAATTGTTTGGTAAAAAAATCGGTGAGACAGAATATACTTTCAATCTCATACCGCTTGGTGGTTTTGTAAAAATATTTGGAGAAAATCCTAATGAAGAAAATACTAGTGGTCCAGATAGTGCTCGTAGTATGATCAATAAACCAAAATGGCAACAAGCAATAGTATTGTTTGGAGGGGTTTTTGCCAATTTTCTACTTGCGTGGCTTCTTTTTTCAGTCGGATTTATGAGTGGGCTTCCGGCTTCAGTGGGGAGTATGGATGGATATGAAGTAAAAGATGCAAAGCTTATGGTGCTTTCTGTCTTGCCTGATTCACCTGCACAAAAAGCTGGCCTTATATCAGGAGATAAAATATTAAAAATTTCTAGCAAAGATGCTGTATTGGAAGAATTAAATCCTGAAAAATTAAAAGAATTTATTATTTCTCATTCCACAGAAGAGCTAACTATAGACTATGAAAGAGCAATAGGGGAATTTTCGGCAGTTTCACTTATGCCTACTTCAAAATTATCAAACGGCTCTACTGGTATTGGTATTTCAATGGATCAAGTAGGGATAGTTCAATTTTCATTCTTTGAAGCATTTTGGAAAGGAGCACAGATGACTTGGCATATGGCTATCGGTACTGCGACAGGATTGTTTCATTTAGTAGTAGATGGATTGCAGGGTAATGGGGATCTTTCTTCTATTACAGGACCAGTAGGTATGGTAAGTATTGTAGGGCAAGCTTATGACTTTGGAATAGTATATCTCTTATCTTTTGCCGCTCTGATATCTATCAATCTTGCTATTATCAACCTTGTGCCTTTCCCAGCTCTTGATGGTGGAAGATTACTTTTCTTATTAATTGAAAAAATTAAAGGTTCTCGTCTTTCCCCTAGTTTTTCTAATGTAGCCAATATGGTGGGTTTTGCTCTATTGATTATTTTAATGCTTTTTGTAACCTACAAAGATATTACAAAATTGATGTAAATTCTTTTTTTTTAGTAACTCCGGAAGCTGTTTTTTTTTTGATGTGTTTTGCTTTGGGCAAGCATTCTCTGCTATAATGTATACAATTAATTTAAACGATACTTTATGATAAAAAAATTCTCAGCTTTGGTTTTTGTGTTTGTGTTTTCTTTTCTTTTGCTTAGTGATGTCTGGGCGAATCCGGTAGATACGCCTAGTAGTGTTTTTTCTGAAGATTTAGCTTTTAATGGAGCTATAAATACTTCAGTATATTCAGATGGAATTTTGTATGTGGGTGGGAATTTTACCACAGTTGGAGACCAAACAAGAAACTATATTGCAGCTATTAATACTTCTACTGGTCAACTTATAGAAGAATGGAACCCGGACGCAGATAATAGTGTCTCAATTTTAAGAATTTATAATTCGATTTTGTATGCTGGTGGACGTTTCACTACTATTGGAGGTCAAGCTAGAAATGGTTTTGCTGCTATAAATATTAGTACAGGTGAAGTAACGGATTGGAATCCAGACCCTCAAATTGATGGGTGGCCACCATATCCAACAATTTCAGATTTCTCTATAAAAAACAATTTATTATATGTTGCAGGGCAGTTTTCTTTTATTGGTGGTCAATCTAGAAATAATATCGCGGCTCTTAATTTAAGTGATGGATTGGCTACAAATTGGAACCCGAATGCAAATAGTGCGGTGTCTACTTTAGCTATTTCTGGAGACAACATATATGCAGGAGGAGGTTTTACCACTATCGGAGGTCAAACAAGAAATTATATTGCAAAGCTTTCTTTGGCAGATGGTACAGCTACAGATTGGAATCCAAATGCAGATGGTCCTGTATATTCTTTAGCTATTTCTGGAGACAACATATATGCAGGAGGAGGTTTTACCACTATCGGAGGTCAAACAAGAAATAGAATTGCAGAGCTTGTCCTGAGTGATGGTACAGCTACTGCTTGGAATCCTAATGCAAACAATAATGTAAATTCTTTAGCTATTAGTGGAGACAATATATATGCAGGAGGAAGTTTTACCACGATTGGAGGTCAGTCAAGAAACAAAATTGCAGGATTAAAGTTAAACGATGGTACAGCTACAGATTGGGATCCGAGTGTAAATGGTGATATATTTTCTATGGTCATAGATCAAGATAATATATACATCGGTGGAGATTTCACCACTGTTGGTGGAAATTCTCAACCATACCTTGCCTCCTTCCCCATACAAAAAATATCATTCGCATCTTCTAGTACCACAGTAGCAGAGAGTGTAGGTTCCACTCAAATACAAATATCACTAACACAAGACAATGACAGAACAGTCACTTCTACTATTGCTCTCTCTGGTACAGCTACCGAAGGAGTAGACTACACAGTAGACAGTACAAGTATATCTCTAGGAACAGGAGAAACTTCAGTTACAAAAACAATTACAATCATAAACAATGATATAGACAATACAGATAAAACCATCATCCTAACCCTAGAAGACCCAATCAACACAGATCTTGGAACAAATAGTACATATACCATTACTATCACAGACGATGACACAGCAGGTTACACTAAATCAAAATCCTCTCTTGAGATTAATAGAGGATATAGAGCATCTGGTGATAGTCTAACAGTCTCTCTTGCTTCCAAACCAACAGATACAGCTACTGTAGCAGTAGGTATATCAGATCCCAACGCAGGTACTTTAAATACAAACTCTCTAGTCTTTACCACTTCCAACTGGTCTACTGCTCAAACCATTACCCTTACTCCAAACACAGATTCTTCAGGAGACAATATATCTTCTGCTAGTATTACTCTTACTGCTACATCAAATGATACAAACTACAATACTTTAGAAACCACTATCCCTGTAACTATCATAAAAACTTCAGGACCTTCAGGTAGTGCAGCAGCAGCTCCTTCTAGACCAGTGGTTACTCCACTTCCTGTACCTAAAGAAATCAAAT
>JAIPHX010000008.1 GCA_021734995.1 Minisyncoccota bacterium | reverse complement strand
GTGATGCATTAGATAAAATACTAAATACTCCATTACATACATTTAGATACATAAAAGAAGTAGAAGGATATGGTACTGACTCTCCTCTAGCTAAGACAAGACTTGGTTACATTGCAGATGAAGTAGATCCAATATTCATGGTAGGTAATGTCATAGATCAAGTATCAGTCAATGGTATATTGATAGCTTCTATTAAAGCATTAAATCTTAAATTAAATGATATTAATAACTTAGAGAAAGAAAATTCTTGGAGAGATGCTCTTGTAGGGTGGTTTGGAAACATGGCTAATGGTATTGGTGACTTTTTTGCGAATAGAATACGCACAAAGACTATTTGTCTCGGAGAAGAGGGAAATGAGACTTGTATTACAAAAAGTCAGCTTGATCAGATGTTGAATAATATAAATTCTTCCCAAACTATTATTATAAACAACGGAGGATCTTCCAACACTACAGAAGAGAATACGGACGAAAACATTACTGAAAACATTACTGAAGACATTGACACTTCTACAGATACAGAAAACACGACTGAAGATACTGACACTTCCATAGACACAGAAGATGTTGTAAGTGAGACTATTGACGAGGCAGATAACATAGACCCTGAAGATACTTCTGATCAAATAGAAGAATCCAATACTTCTGTAGAAGTAAATATAGATACTTCTACAGACACAGAAACTATAGTAGATACTACAAGTGAACTATATTAGTTGTATTGCATTTATTAAGAGAATATGTTAATATATGAACTGGAGGTTAGGTTTAACCTAAGTTCCAGTAGATATATGAATAATAAAGCTAAAAAAGGGGAATATTTAGACATTTTATTAAGGTCTAACAACACCATCTTTTCCAATAAAGATGTTGCTTTGATGTGGGGAGAAAAAGCTGGTGGATCTGTCAGTGTTAGGTTGAATTACTACGTTAAAGCAAAAAAATTAATTAGAGTTCATCGTGGGTTATATGCTAAAGATAAAAACTACAATCGTTATGAGTTAGCCACGAGAATAAATACTCCATCATATATCAGCTTTGAAACTGTCTTAGGATCATCTGGTATGACTTTCCAATACTATGGAAACATTTTTGTTGCTTCATATATAAAAAGAAATATGGAAGTTGATGGACAAAGAATAGAGTTTGTCAGAATGAAAGATTATGTATTGAGTAATACTTTAGGAATTGAAAATAGTGAAGGATATGCAAGAGCTACCAAAGAGCGTGCTTACTTGGACCGCATATATGTAAGTAAGAAATATTATATTGATAATGAAAGTCCTTTGGACTGGGAGAAAGTATTTGAAATCTTGCCAATTTATCATAATAAAAAAATGGAACAGACTGTTAAGAGGTATTATGAGAAATTTAAGAAATCACAAGAAGATATTAAAAAATAAAACATATGACATTAGACTATTCAAAACATAAAAATATATTACTCCAAATCTTAAAGGATATTTATTCTGATACTTCAATTGCTCCTTATCTTGGATTCAAGGGTGGCACCGCTGCTCTTTTATTTTATGATTTAGATCGTAATTCAGTGGACCTTGATTTTGATTTGTTAGATGATTCTAAAGAACAAGAGGTATTTAGTAAGATTCAAAAAATTACTAAAAGCTATGGGGCCATCACAGAATCAAGAATGAAACAGTTCAGTTTGCTTAATGTTATCTCTTACAAGAAAGGAGCTCAACAAATAAAAGTAGAGGTAAACCGTAGACAATTTGATTCAAAATATGAGATGAAAACATTGCTTGGTATTTCAATGCTTGTAATGGTGAAAGAAGATATGTTTGCTCATAAGCTTATGGCTATGTACGAGAGAATTGGTAAAACAAGTAGAGATATATTTGATGTGTATTTCTTTTATAAAAATAACTGGGAGATTAATAAAAAGATAGTTGAAAGCAGGTCTGGTATGTCGTTTAAAGATACTTTGGTTAAGTGTATAAAAATGCTTGAGGGAATGGATAATAATCATATCTTAGATGGTCTTGGAGAATTACTTTCTTCATCTCAAAAAGATTGGGCTCGCGAGAAACTCAGAGAGCAAACTATTTTCTTATTGAAATTACATCTTGATAATGAGAAATAAATAATTTTAAAGCTTTCAAAATAGAAAGATTTTTGCTATATTCTAAGGATGTCACTAAGTATCGGAATCGTCGGGATATACCTCGACATCTGATACCTTTCTACTTTACTATAAAACTCCCACCACCTCTTAAGAGTGGGGTAGATTATGGGTTTAAACGCTCTAAAATGACGCACAGTGAGATTATTTAAAGATTATGATATAATTTAAGTAGTCGCTTTATTATTTCTTAGTATTTATTTATATGAATACACTTATTGTTTTGTTTTTCTTGTTCAACGTATTTGCAACTATAGCTTTAGGTATTCGTTTTATTAAAAAAGGAGCACAGGATAATGTTTTTAAGACTTTTGGTATAGCATTATCGATCAATGCTATTGCTTTTGCAATATGGTCTTTTGGAGTAATAAGTCCGGAAAATTTATTGATATGTGTCACACTAGGAACAGTAGCTTTTCTTATATCTCTAATTTTTCTATTTTATGCATCTGTTCAGAAAGTACATACTGCGATCAATCGTCAATTATTAATAATTTTGAGTATTATAGTTGTAGTAGGAATATTTTTTATCGGGCATGCAGATCCTTCCTACGCTTATCTTTCACCAGAAGGTTTTTTGTTCTTTAACTTAGGACCATTAATGCAAATGTTGTATGTATTTGTGCTAGCTCTTACGATTTTACCAGCAATAGATATTGTGGCTTCTAAATTTAAATCAATATACTCAACGATTTTTCGTTATGGCTTTATCGCCCAAGTATGTGGCGGTATCATGCTTATGACCACAAAAGATTCTCAAGTACTCTATGTAACTGGTTGGGTTATAATACTTGTTTATTTCCTGCTGTTAACAACATTCTTATTTAATAAAAAAGCTTGGTCTGAATTAAATTAAATTAATTCCAATAGATTTACAGTAAAGTCGTGAATGAACAAAAATGGAAAAATAAAATTTACTACAGTCAATGTTGGGAGGATCCGTATGTGTTGCTTGAAGGACTAGAAATAAATAAAGAAGATAAAATTATATCTATTACATCTGGAGGGTGTAATACTCTAACTCTTTTATTAAAAGATCCTAAGGAGATTATCGCTCTTGATATAAATTCAGCCCAGAATTATTTACTTGAGTTAAAAATTTCTGCTATAAAGCATTTATCATACGATAATCTCCTGGCGTTTTTGGGTATTGAATCGTGTGACAATCGAATTAATCTATACTCTTTACTTAAAAATGATTTAAGTAAAGATTCTCAAGAATGGTGGGACAACAATACTAAGCTTATTGCTCAAGGAGTAATTCATGTCGGTAAATTAGAGAGATATTTTAGGGTTTTTAGTAGATTTATTTTACCACTCATACATTCAAAAAAAACAGTCCAATTTCTATTTACCCAGAAAACACAAGAACAACAATATGAATTTTATAACAAAAAATGGAATACATGGAGGTGGAGATTTCTATTCAGTATTTTTTTCAGTAAAAAACTTACATCAAACAACGGTAGAAATAAACAACTTTTTAAATATGTAAGTACTAATAATATTACTGACCACTACCTCATTAAGATAAAAAATTCTATTTGCATTGAACCAGCAAAAAACTTCTTCCTACATTATATGTTTACTGGGAAATATGATAAAAGTAACTTACCTTTATATCTAAGAAAAGAAAACGTCCCTATAATAAGAGAACGAATTAATAGGATTCAAATTGTTTCGGAAGACATAGCAACATATATTAAAAAGAATCCTAAAAAATATACAAAGTATAATCTTTCAAACATATTTGAAACACTTTCCGTGGAAGAAACTCACGTCATCTTTAAAGATATAATTGAAGCTAGTGGTTACAATGCACGACTTGTCTATATTAACCACTTAGTAGATAGAACATTTTATGAAGAACTTAACAATATCATTGTACATGATATAAAAAATGAAGATCTTCTAAACAAACAAAATATGGCATTTTTTTATAAAAAAATTCATATCGATTACATAAAATGAAATTAATTAAATCTTTTTTAAAATACCAACAAGAACGATTTCCATTGTTATTTTTGTTGCCAATTTCACTTAGTGGTGTTATTGGAGCTGCTGCGATTTTGGGTCAACATAATTGGGTTACGATTATATCCGCTACTTGTGTCACAGTAGCTTTTATCTTTCATATAAGAGTCATAGACGAAATACGTGATTTTACACATGATACAGAATTTCATCCAGATAGACCCATACAAAAGAAAACGATTTCAATCAAGGAACTAAAAATCTTGAGATTAATAAGTCTCTTTATTTTTTTTATGATAAGTATTATTTTCTCACTAAAAACTTTCATGCTGGCTGTTTTGGTGTTTTTATATAGTTCGCTTGCAGGACATGATTTCTTTTGCTCAAAAAAAATAAGAAAATATTTTTATCTATACAATCTATTAAATATGGTTCAGCTTGTGGGATTGCAATTGATTGTCTATACAATGTTTGGTTGGAATTTTACCTTTACTTTAATTGTGGTTTCTCATATTATAATTGTTTTTCTGCTGTCTTCTTTGTTGGAAGTCGGTAGAAAAATTAAATTAGTAGATAAAGAAACTTTTGGAAAGGATACTTATTCAGCACATCTTGGTTTCAGGGGGGCAATAATTCTTTTTTCTATAATCTTTGTACTAGTACTTTTCCCGCTTGGATATATATTATCTGTCAGTGGAAAATTATATGGACTTGCGACACCATTTTTTGTGTCTATTTTAGGATTATATATTTCAGTGACACATCATTTTAAAAAGACCATTCAATCAGAAAAACTTTTTGCGTTGTTTTATTTTATGTATTATATCGTTATCAACATAACTCTCTACACGCTTATAAAATAAATTATTATGTACTTAGGTGGAAAAAGTAAATCTTTAATAAAGCTGGAAGAGGAGGGTTTCAAAGTTCCGGCTTTTGTTGTCTTGAGTCAACCTGAGTGTAGTGATGAAAGTCTTCAGAATATTTTACAGCAAAAATTTCCACGCACAAATTTATTTGCCGTAAGGTCATCTTTTGTTGGAGAAGATGGCAAAGATAAATCATTTGCTGGTTATTTTTATTCCGCGCTTGGTGTTTCTAGGGAAAATATTAGTAATGAGTGTAAAAAAGTGATTTCTTCATACAAAGGAGGTTGTGGAGATGTTATTTTACAGGAATTTATTTGTTCTACTACTGCGGGGGTTGTTTTTTCAAATGCTGGTAGCAATACGATGATAATCAATGCGACCTTAGGATTATGTGAGTCAGTAGTCAAGGGCAAGCCATGTGATGAGTATATTATTAGCCGACTTAATAATAATCTTTTATCGGAAAAAATAGAAAAACAAAAAGAAGTTATTTATTATAGAGATAATAAATTTGAACATAATATAAAAAGTGAAAAATCACTTAGTGATGACCAGATTAAAGAAATCGTAGAAAAATCCATAGAAATTGAAAGATTATTTAAAACACCTCAAGATATAGAATTTTGTTTTCTTGAAAAAGAATTATTCATTTTGCAAAGTAGGCCTATTACAAAACCTGTTTATTCTGATGACGAAATAAATTTTTATGATAGTGCGAATATTGCTGAAAGTTACTCTGGAATAGTGCTTCCACTAACATTGTCATTTGTAAAACTTATATACTCTGAAGTTTACAAAGATTTAGTATGTGCGTCAGGAATATCAAGAAAAAAAATAGACAGGCATACAGGTATTTTCGACTCACTCACAGCAAGTTTTTACGGTAAATTGTATTACAATATGAACAATTGGTACAAGATGATGTCTTTCTTCCCTGGATACAAAAGAAATAAAAACAACTTGGAGTTAATGATCTCTAGTAACATAGACAATGAAATTGAAAGAGAAATTAAACCAGGGGTAATTTTTTCGATATATTACTATTTTGTAGTAGTACTAAAATTGGTCATTTTTCCGGTAACTGTTTTTTCTTTCAAAAAGAAGATAAAAAAAATATTAAGGAGTTATTCAAAACTTCCAATTGATCAAATGTCCCTTGATGAATGCCACGAGTTGTTTCAAAATTTTCTATCTGTACCCCTTAAGAAGTGGTACATTGCAGTTGAAAATGATACAGCGCTCATGACTATTCTTGGAAAGATTCATTTAAAAGATAAAGACGCTTTTAATACTATAAACATCACTTCTCATACTGTAAGCGCAAATCAAGTAAGAGAGTTAAAAAAATTATCAGATTTATTAGTAAAAGATCAAAATATTGCACAGGCTATTATTTCTAAAAACAAAGAGGATTTTACCCAATGTCTTTTAAATAATAAAAAATTAAAGGATTTATATGATAGATATTTTATTATATACGGAGGGAGATTTGCCAATGAATTAAAATTAGAGTCTGAGGACCTAAAGGAAGATTTTGAAAAATTATCTTCTCTTATTCAAATATATGGTAAAACAAATCTTATTAAACCTGCATCTAAAAACTCTTCCATGAAGAAGGGGTTATTAATTTCTCTAATTAGTTTTTTTGCAACAAATCGAGAAGAAATGAGGTTATTGCGTTCAAATATTTTTTCTTTAGTTCGTAGGGTTTTTATGAGAATAGGGGTTATTTTTTCTGAAAAGGGTTATTTGAAGGAGTCAAAAGATATTTTTTATCTTTCAATTGATGAAATATTTAACAAAAAGTTAAACAACAACTCTGGTTTATTGAACATTGTTAATAAAAGAAAGGAAGAATACTCAAAATATACATCAAAAGTTCTGCCTTCACATTTTTCATTACATAAAGGAGATTCCCCAGAAGTAGTAACAGAAACATATGAGGATAAAGATATATTACAAGGATCAGCAAGTTCTCTGGGTTCTGTGTCTGGTAGAGTGAGAGTATTTAATGAATTTTATATTCCTGATAACATTGATTTTGATATATTGGTAACCAGTCATACTGATCCAGGGTGGGTACCACTTATCGGGTTGTCTAAGGGTTTAATTATAGAATATGGAGGAATATTATCGCATGCTTCAATTGTTTCTCGTGAGCTTGGTATTCCAGCTATTGTTGGAGTAAAAAATGCAACTAAAATATTAAAAACTGGTGACTTTGTTGAAATTAATGGCAAACTCGGTAGTATCGTTATTAAAGAAAGATAATACTATGAAGAAAATACACATTACAAATCAGAATATCGATAATCGTTATATTGACCTTTTTGGTTTTTTATATAAAGAAGAAAAGAACATTGATTATTTTATGTCAGATATAAAAATCAGTGTTGACTACTCTGTTTCTGTAAAACATATTTCCACAGTAGCTTTATTGGACAATGAGGTATTGTTGGGGCATTGTTCAATAATTACATCAAAAGAATATATCAACGAAACTGCATATTTTGGTTTTTTTGAATCACCCGAGAATGAAGAAGATTTAAGGTTTTTTTGGGAAAATATACTTGTAGAAGCAAAGAAGAGAAATATTAAAAAATTAATAGGACCAGTAAATGGCTCAATTTGGTTTCCTTATCGTTTTATTAATAATTCAAATAATTCTCCACTCTTTAAGGGAGAACTTCCCACTAAGTTTTTTTACTATGATTTTTTTTCTAATTTAGGCAATGGAAAAATAACCACTTATTCTTCAGGAGCAAGAAAAAGCTTTGACCTGATTATAGAAGCTACAAGAAAATCACATGAGCTATTAAATAACTCAGGATTAAAGATAGAGGTGTTGTCAGAGGTTTCCAGAGAGATACTTATGGAAATACACATACTTGCTGAGGAAATTTTTTCTCAACAAAGCATAGCATACGAGGCATTCCCAGTTGATTATTTTTTACAGCTTTATAGTAATAATAGAATGAAAGATTTGTTTAAAACATACATAGTAAGAAATAACGGTAAACTTATTGCTTTTTGTAATATTTTTTATGAAAATGAAAAAGTTTTAATTTTAAAAACTCTTGCGGTACACCCTTTATTTCAAAAACATGGGATTGGAGGAGCTATTGTTCATTTAGCTCACTGTGACGCAAAAGAAAAAGGTATTGAACAAATAATATATGCTCTTGTACGAGATGATAATAATATTAAATTTTTTCCAAAAGATGATGTATCTGAGATAAGAACTTATTCACTTTTTGAATTTAATATATGAAAATATATAAAAATACAACTTCTATACTGCAATCCATTTTGTGCTTTATTTTTAATCCACTTTTTAATTTTTTTATTCATCTTAAAGTTAGAGGGCTTGAAGATATTGAAAATTTAAATGAGCCATATATTATTGTATCCAATCACTCATCTGAGTTAGATATTATTATTATTCTTACCATTTTTAATAAAAAACTAAAAAATAAACCTTTGTTTTGTGTTACGAGAGAGAAAAATTTTTATAGAGATATGGGTATTTTAAAAGATAATATTTATGGTGGTTTGTTCTTTAAAATCTTTGGAGGGTATGAAGTTTATCGAGGGACTGGTGATTACCGAAAATCTTTAATTAATCATATTTCTATCATAAAAAAGGGATACAGCACATGTGTATTCTTAGAAGGAAAAATATCAAAAGATGGTATACTTGGTAAGGCAAAAGGTGGAGCATTGTTCTTGTCACAAGAAACAGGAGTGCCCATTATTCCAGTTTCAATCAATGGTTTATTTAACATCGGTTTCAGAGATTTTATTTTACGTAAAAGAAAAGCAAGGGTTACAATTTCTAAACCAATTAAAGCTTCAGAGCATATTTCAACTTATGAGCCTAGTAATATTTACTATTACGGCGAGCAGTCGCAAATTATAATGCAAATAATAAAAAAATCTTTATGGTAAATATCTTAATATATACATTAATATATTGTCTTTCTTTCTTTTCACTCGAGGTTTTAAAGAGAAAAAAAATTCTTTCCGTTAATTCAACTCGTCGTACAATACACCTAGGTGCTGCTATTATTGCTTGTACCTTTCCTGCATATTTATCATTACTACAAGTATTAATTTTATCTTTCATCCTTCTTGGCATAATGATATTTTCTAAGTATCATTCATTGCTTAGTCATATTCATAAGGTTGACCGTAAATCATGGGGAGAAATTTTTTACCCATTAGGCATAATGATTTCAGCTATATCTTTTTTACCTAACGATATAGCTGGTTTTAGAATAGTAATTTTAATTCTGGGCGTCTCTGATCTTTTAGCAAATATTATCGGCACACATCTAGGATCTCATTCGTTTGAAATTTTCAAATGTAGAAAGACCATAGAGGGTTCAATTGCTTTTTTTGTTTCGACTTTTATTATTTTATTAATTTTCCAAATTAGCCCATTAATAGCAGTTTTGATTGCTATAATTGCAAGTCTTACTGAATTTTTTTCTCCTTATGGAAGCGACAATCTAACAGTCCCAATAATCGTCTCTGCTCTTTTAACATTTTTAAAATAAATGAATTATATTCGAGTTATAGATAAAATATTTAATCAATTTAATGGCCCTAAATTTTCAATAAGGTTTTGGAATGGTGAAGAACATTATTATGGCAGAGGAGAATCTGTAGTATTCTCTATGATTATTAGTGATGTCATGACGGCTAAACGCCTACTAACCCAAGGATCAATAGGGTTTGGAGAAGCATACGTAGATGAAAGAATTAAAATTGAAGGAGATATTGAATCTTATCTTAGACTTCGTCACCAGTTCAAAAAAAGGAAATTTTCATTATATCTTGCCATAGCAGTCTTTTTTGCCAGTAGAAATATACCCCATAGTAGACAAGAACAAATTGCTCAGCACTACGATATAGGTAATTCTTTTTTCGAACTTATTTTAGATAAGGAAACAATGTCTTACTCTGCTGGGTTATATAAAAATGGATCAGAGATTCTATCTGTTGCACAAAAAAACAAGATTGATTTTATTTGCAAGTGGTTAAATTTACCAAATGGCTCAAATGTCCTCGATCTCGGTTCAGGTTGGGGTGGCTTTGCTAAATCTGCTGCAGAAAACTTTCATTGGAAGGTCAGAGGGTACACTCTGAGTAATGCACAGTTAGATTATTGCCAGAGAATTACAAAAGAAAATAATCTTACTGACTTGTTGTCTTTTGAATACAAAGATATATCAAAAAGTTTCCCAGCGTTTAAATATGATGGCATAGTTATGATTGAATCAATTGAACATATTGGGCAAAAAAATATTCCTCAATTTTTTGATAAAATAAACAAAATACTTAAACCAGAATCTTACTTTGTTGTACAATCTACAATTAGAAAAAAAATACGCTCAGTTGATAGATGGACACTCAAGTACATATTTCCAGGTGGTTATTTACCTTCAAAGGAAGAACTTTTAGATAATGCAAGCAAGGCAGGTTTTGCAATAGAAGAAGTTGTAGATGATCATCAGGATTATATTTATACAGTAACTGAATGGATTAAAAACTTTGAAAATAATCGTGAAGAAATTGAGAATATGTTCAATAAGAAATTCTATCGCACTTGGGAATTATGGCTATATGGCACAAAAGTTAGTTTTGAAATGGGAGCCATAGGATTAATCCGTTTAAATTTAAAAAAGAAACAATAGATTATAATCTTTCAAAATAGAAAGATTTTTGCTATATTCTAAGGATGTCACTAAGTATCGGAATCGTCGGTCTGCCAAACGTAGGTAAATCTACGCTTTTTAATGCACTTACCAAAAAAAGTGTGCCGGCTGAAAATTATCCTTTTTGTACCATAGATCCTTCTGTGGGGATTGTGCCTGTACCTGATGAAAGAATATGGAAACTTTCAGAGTTTTCAAAGTCTGCCAAGACCATACCTGCAGTTATAGAATTTGTGGACATTGCTGGTCTTGTAGCAGGAGCATCTAAGGGAGAAGGTTTGGGTAATAAATTTTTGTCAAATATTAAAGAAGTAGATGCTATTGCGCATGTAGTGAGAGTATTTCAAGACCCATCAGTTATTCATGTGGCAAATAAAATAGATCCACTAAATGATATTGGGGTTATAAATTTAGAATTGATTTTGTCTGATTTTGAAATAGTTTCAAAAAGACTTGGCAATCTTTTAAAAGATGTAAAGAGGGGAGATAAAGAATCGATCCTTGAAGAAAGTATTTTAAATAAAATTCAAAAAGTATTGGAAGAGGGCAAAATGGCAAGCACTCTAGACTTGAGCGAAGAAGAAAAATTTAAAATTAAATCATTAAATTTACTTACCTTAAAACCAATGCTTTATGTCTTGAATACTTCAGAGGCAAATGAAAATATTGATTTTGAATGTCCTGGAATGGCAGTGAAGATAGATTCTGTTTTTGAAAAAGGTTTTGATGATCTTATTAAGGCGAGTTATAAATTACTTGGTCTGGAGACATATTTTACTACAGGTGAAGATGAGACTCGTGCTTGGACTATAAAGGTGGGTTCTACTGCCCCTGAAGCAGGAATGGCAATCCATACTGATTTTAAAGAAAAGTTTATCAGAGCTGATGTGATAAATTGGCAGAAGCTTTTAGATGCTGGATCTTATGCCAATGCTAAAGCCAAAGGCTTAGTAGCTACTGTAGGGAAAGATCATTTTGTATCTGATGGAGATGTAATAGAGTTTAAAGTTTAAGAAAAAACTATGCCTGAAATTATCATAGGAAAAGGTGAAATATTTGGAAAGGGAGTGTATGCAAATAGAAATTTCAAGAAAGGTGAAATTGTGATTCATTATCGTTTGAAGAAATTAACAGACGACGACCTCGAAAATCTTTCTGAAGAAGAAAAATATTCTGTACATACTCATTATGGGGAAAAGTATCTTTACTCAATACCTGAGAGATATGTGAATCATTCATCAAATCCAAACACAACCCAAGATATCAAAAAAGGCTGTGATATTGCTTTCCGAAATATACAGAAAGGGGAACAAATCACAACAAATGCTTTAAAAGATGATATTTAGAAGATGGGAGTGTAATAGAGTTTAAGATATAAGAAAATTATTGTATAATAATTTAATGGCAACAATTTTCGAAACCAAAAACTTTATAGTCGAATCCCACGAAAAACCTTTTGTGAGTAGGACGGATGGAGGTCATATTCGAATCAAAGTAAAAGATTTATCTATTTCTGATAGGACTAAATTAAATCCTGAACAAGCAATAGAACTTATGAGGCTAACGATGATTGTCGGAGAGGCCTTCGAGACTGCTATGAACAAAAGAGGTGTCCCTGTCGTTAAGATTAATTATCAAGATATGGGTAACTGGTCAACGAAGACTAACACCAAACCATTTCTGCATGTCCATGTTTTCGGCAGATCAAAAGATGCTGTAAAACAACCATGGCCTGAATCAGTTTATCTACCAGATCGAGGAACTGGCTTCTATGAAGAGTTTGAGCCTTTAAATGAATACGATCGAACAGAAATACTGACTCAAATTGAGATTGTCTCTAATGAAAACAAGTATTCAAATCAGGCTTGGGGACTGAAATAGAAGATGTAAGCGTGATGGAGTTTAAGGTTTAAGGAAAAATTTATAAAAATAAAAAAATGATTGAAACATTATATTCAAAAGATTGGGAAGATTACGAACTTCTAGATACAGGAGATGGTATGAAATTGGAAAAATTTGGTTCGTATATTTTATCTCGCCCTTATGATGAAGCGGTGTGGAAAAAAAGTATGGATTGGAAAAATATAGATGGAGTGTTTAATACTTCTAAAAATAGTAAAACAAGTTCTTTAGAAAAAGCAGGCTCAATAGGAAAAGCACGTTGGGTGTTGAATGATAAAGTACCAAAAAAATGGGAGCTATCTTATAAAGGTATAAAATTTCTGGCTTCACCTACACCTTTTAGACATCTTGGGTTTTTTCCCGAACAAGCAGTGCATTGGGATTTTATTGAATCTAAAATAAAAAAAGAAGTTGAACACAGAAAGAAAAATGGTGGCGAGTCAGTAAAATTTTTGAATCTTTTTGGATACACAGGAGTAGCCAGTATTTTTGCTTTAAGAGCTGGAGCTGAAGTAACACACGTAGATGCTTCCAAGCAAACTATTGATTGGGCTAAGGAAAATCAAAAATTATCTGGTTTGGAAGATTTACCAATGAAAGTTATTTGCGAAGATGTAATGAAATTTATTGAAAGAGAAGAAAGAAGGGGAAATAAATACGATTGTGTCATAATGGATCCACCAAAATTTGGCAGAGGTCCAAAAGGAGAGATTTGGAAAATAGAAGAGCAGTTACCAAAACTTTTAAATCAAGTGCAGAAAATTTTAAGTGAAAAACCTTTGTTTGTTATTTTGAATTCTTATGCCACTGATTCTTCTTCTCTTGCTTTAAAATATTCACTAGAAGATGTAATGATAAAATATAATGGAGAGATAAGAGCAGGAGAGCTTTGCTTAAAAGAAAAATCAAAAGACCGCTTGATTTCTTTGTCTAATGTCGCTATTTGGGAAGCCAAATAGACTTTTGGTGATTAATATTTGTATAAATTTTTTGATTTATTATGAAAATGTCAGACTTGGGTAGATAGACTTTTTTGTGCTATGATGTTTGTATGCAAGACGAAAACACAACAAAACCAAAGTTAAGTGTCGGTTTCTTTTTTATCAACCTAGGCTCCATTATTACCTTGATAGTATCAGTGGTTGCCTTTTTAAATATTGTTTTTGAAACACTAAATAAAAAATATCCTGATATTTTGAATGCAACTTACAATTACGGATACTATTCTTATGAATTAGAGAGTCTGAAAACATCTATCGCGATACTTCTTATATTTTTCCCTGTGTTTATGTTGCTTACATATTTTTGGAAAAAGCATAGTCGTGGAGTAATGAGTAGTATAGATATACTAATAAAAAAATGGATGGTGTATCTTATAATCTTCCTTTCTTCTGGAATGTTTATGATTACTCTCACAATGTTGATTAAATATTTCATTTCTGGTGAGCTCACTACTCGTTTTTCTTTAAAAGTTTTAGCGGTGTTTATAACCGCTTTGCTTGTCGGTAAATTTTATATTTTTGATTTGTTAAATAACAAAGTTTTTGGAATAGAAATAAAAAGTAGCAATAAAATATTTGCAATCACAGCTATGATACTAGTCATCTTGGCCGTATGGTGTAGCTTTTCAGTTATCGGTAGTCCAAAAGAGCAACGTCTTTTACGTATTGATGCAAAGAAGATTGAAGATTTGACCAATATACAATATCAGCTGATAAACTTTTGGCAACAAAAAGAAAAATTGCCAGAGTCTTTGAGTGAATTAAATAATCCAATGGTTGGATATACATTACCAAAAGATCCTGAATTTGAAGCTGGTAAATCTTATGAATACATTTTAAAAAATAAAGATACTTTTGAATTGTGTGCTGATTTTAATCTTCCTTCAAGAGAGGGGTGGCAAGAGAATGGGGGAATCAGACCAATGTTTACTGAACCCATGATGGATGTGAGCGTCTCTTATCCAAGTAAGATAATTAATGATTCTTGGGCTCATGATTTAGGGCGTAGTTGTTTCGAAAGAAAAATAGATAAAGATATATACCCACCTTTCAACAAAAAGTAAAATTATTGTATGTTTGTTGATTTTTAGAAAAATATTTTATTTTAAAACTGATAGAAAAAATAGAAAAAAATGAAAAATTACGACCATAAAAAAATAGAAAAAAAATGGCAGACAGAATGGGAGAAAAAAAATCTTTATAAAGCCAAAGAAAAAGGAAAGAAATTTTACTCCTTAATAGAATTCCCGTATCCATCTGGAGCAGGACTTCATGTGGGGCATATTCGTTCTAATACGGCAATGGATATTGTTTCTCGCAAACGCAGAATGGAGGGATACAATGTGTTGTTTCCGATTGGCTGGGACGCATTTGGTCTACCTACTGAAAATTATGCTATTAAGACAGGTGTTCATCCAATAAAAGTTACAAAACAAAACACAGATGCTTTTAGGAAACAATTAAAAGAGATTGGTTTTTCTTTTGATTGGTCTAGAGAAGTAGATACTACTGATCCAAAGTATTACAAATGGACTCAATGGATTTTTTTGCAATTTTATAAAAAAGGTCTTGCATACAAAGCGAAGACTTATATCAATTGGTGTCCAAAAGATAAAATCGGATTAGCAAACGAAGAGGTGGTAGATGGAAAATGTGAACGCTGTGGCACTGATACAGAAAAGCGTGAAAAAGAACAATGGATGCTTGCGATCACAAAGTACGCAGATAGACTAGATAAAGATTTGGATTTGGTGGATTACCCAGATAGAGTAAAACTCTCACAAAGAAATTGGATTGGCAAAAGTGAAGGGATGCTTTTTACCGCACCTGTGAAAGATATGGATTTAGAAATTGAAACTTTCTCAGCACACTTTGAAGCTTTTTGTGCAGATACTTTTGTGGTCATTGCACCAGATCATCCACTTTTACAAACACTTGTAAGTGGGGTGAAAAATGAAAAAGAAATTTTACTGACTGCAAAAAAAATGGTTCAAGATAGATCAAAGGCAGGATTTGAACAAAAAGAACCTACGGGAATATTTACAGGTAAATATATAGTAGATCCTGTGGGGAATGGAAATCTCCCTATTTGGGTAGCAAGCTATGCCTTGGCTGATTATGGTACAGGGATAGTAAAATGTTCTGCTCATGATGTGCGGGATTTTGCTTTTGCAAAAAAATACAATATACCACTTAAGCCAGTACTTTTCCCAGAAGACAAAGATTTGGCTAAAAAAGTATTAAATCTAGAATTGTGTTTTTCTGATATGCAGAAAGGTATATTAAAAGCTCCTAATATTTTTGCTGGGCGCATAGCAGGAGAAACAAGAGAGGAAATAATTAAATATCTAGAAGAAAAAGGTCTTGCTGAAAAAAGAAGTTCATACAAAATCAGAGATTGGGTTTTTTCTCGTCAGAGATATTGGGGAGAACCTATTCCAATCATTCATTGTGAACATTGTGGAATGGTGCCTGTACCAGAAAAAGATTTACCTATAGTTTTACCTAAGGTAAAGAGTTATCAGCCGACGGATACAGGAGAATCCCCACTTGCAAACATTAAAGAATGGGTGAATGTAAAATGTCCAAAATGTAAAATGAGTGCAAAAAGAGAAACAGACACAATGCCAAATTGGGCAGGGTCTTCTTGGTATTATCTGCGTTATATGGATTCTAAAAATACAAAATCTTTTGCAGATAGTAAAAAAATAAAATACTGGTCACCAGTGGATTGGTACAATGGAGGAATGGAACATACTACTCTCCACCTTTTATATTCAAGATTTTGGCATAAATTTTTATATGATTTAAAATTGGTACCTACTATAGAGCCATACAAAAAAAGAACTTCTCATGGAATGATCTTAGCAGAAGATGGAGTCAAAATGTCCAAATCTATTGGAAATACAGTAAACCCAGCAGATATTGTGAGACTTTACGGAGCTGATACTTTGCGACTCTATGAAATGTTTATGGGTCCATTTGAAGATGCAGTCAACTGGAATACAAACAGTATTATTGGATCTAGAAGATTTCTTGAAAAGGTATGGAGGGTAGGAGTATCTTTTAATGATAAGAAAAAAAAGAAAGATCCTAGCTCTCCGAAAAATTCTTTGTCTGTAGAAAAAGTTTTACATAAGACAATAAAGAAAGTAAGTGAAGATATAGAAAATATGCGTTTTAATACAGCAGTATCAAATATGATGATTTTTATTTCAGAAATAGAAAAAGCTTTAGGAAGTGGCGAAGCAGTACCAAAAGAATCTTTCAAAAAATTTTTACAAGTACTCTCTCCATTTGCTCCACATATCACAGAAGAACTATGGAATATCTTTGGAGAAAAAAAATCCATTCATATTTCAAAATGGCCAAAATGGAGTGAAAAAATGTTGGAAGAAAATGAAGTAAAGATTGTAATACAAGTAAACGGAAAGGTAAGGGGAGAAATGTATATTGGGATAGAAGAAGACGAAGAATCTGTAAAAGCAAAAGCAACAAAAGAAAATTCAGTTTTAAAATATTTGGAAGGGAATGTAGTTAAAAGAATAATCTATGTGAAAGGTAGATTGGTAAATATTGTGTGTTAATACTTTTCCACTTTTTATTTTAATTGTATTTTACTGGGTATCTTGATATACTTACTATTAGTAATTTATTAATTTTAAAAAGAGCAGTTTTGCTCTCCATATTTCAAATGCTATCAAATATTTTAGATAAAATTTCTTTCTGGTCGTTGTTTCTTGTAGTGACCTTACTTCCAATCTTTTTTATTCCTCTAGTAAAAATTCCTGCAGACATTAGCAAAAGTTTTCTCCTTGTGATAGGTCTTACTGTTTCGTTGCTTTTTTGGGCAATCGCAAGATTTACAGAGGGAGAGGTCTCTGTACCAAAATCTAAAATACTACTTAGTGGACTTGTAGTTGTATTAGTGGCTTTAGTTTCTGCTCTGTTTTCTCCCGCTATGCAGGTATCTATGTTTGGTATAATGCTTGATGCTGGTACTTTCTACTTCATTTTATGTGCATTTTTGTTGATGTTTTTGTCTTCCATAATGCTTAATGATTCTAAAAAAATTAGGATGGTTTTGGTGGGTTTGATTGCTTCTTCTTTGTTGCTTTTTGTTTTTCAAATATTTAGAATCTTTTTTCCAACACAACTTTCTTTAGGTATATTAGGTAATAATACAGGTAATTTGTTTGGTTCATGGAACAATCTAGGCATCTTCGCAGGTTTTTCCGCTATACTATCAATTTTGATTGTAGAGTTTTTACATTTACCTAAATACTTTAGATGGGGGATGATGTCTTTAGCAGTCCTATCTATCCTTTTTGTTGTTTTAGTCAATTTAAATTTTATTTGGATAATGCTTGGGGTATTTTCTTTGTTTGTCTTTATATACAAAATATCTTTTTCGTATGATACAAAAAATGAAAAAGAAAATACTATTAGCAAATTTCCGTTTTTTGCTTTGGTTTTGATGTTGGTCTCATTATTGTTCTTAGTGTCAGGACAATTTATTGGTGGATATCTACCTACCAAACTCGGTCTCTCTTCTGTGGAGGTTGCTCCATCCTATAGTGCTACTTATGGTATTATTAAAAATACTATAATGAATAATCCCGTGCTTGGTTCTGGGCTAAATAGATTTAGTGAAGCATGGAATTTATATAAAGATGTCTCCTTAAATACTACTTCTTTTTGGAATTATTCTTTCAAGATTGGTTTTGGGTTGTTCCCAACTTTTGCTGTGACTTCAGGAATACTGGGTATATTATCTTGGCTTATATTTTTTGGATTATTGATTTGGGAAGGAATCAAAGCCATTTTTATTTCTGATAATAAAAGTGCAAGAGGGGAATTGGCTTTAATTTTTATCCTTACTATATATCTATTCTTTGCCTCTATCTTTTATTTTGTTGGTTCGGTAGTGCCATTGCTTGCTTTTGCTTTTGCTGGTATTTTTGTGGGTCTACTTGTATCAAAGAAAGAAAAAAATGAACTAACTTTGAGTTTTGTGGGAGATCCTAGAAAGAGTTTTTTCTTGATTATGGTATTAGTGTTGCTGGTGCTTACTTCTGTAAGTGGAGCTTTCAAGTTTTTAGAAAAATTTGCTTCAATTCCTTATTTTGAAAAAGCTTTATCTGCGACAGAAATAGATTCTGCTAGAAATAGCTTGTCTCAAGCTATTGGGCTACATCAAAATGATCTGTATCTCAGGACATACGCTCAGCTTAATGTCGCAAAAATGAATGAAATAGTAGCAGGGAAACAATCTGCTCTTTCTCAAGAAGACCAGACTTTATTACAAGGAATCCTAGATGAGTCCATAGGTGCTTCTCAGCTTGCAATAGCTTATGATCCTACAAACTATCTAAATCATAATTCTCTTGGTTTTGTTTACAACACTGCTGGATCTTTTGGAGTAGAAGAAGCATACAATAAAGCTATGGATTCTTATAAGAAAGCTAGTACCTTGAATCCATTAAACCCTGGAGTAAAACTTACTCTAGCTAGAATAGCTTTTTCTGCTTCTAAAACAAAAGAAGCAAAAGAATTTGTTTTAGAAGCTTTGAAGTTAAAACCTGATTATATAGAAGCGATGATTGTGATGTCACAAATTGAAAAAAGTCTTGGCAATAATACTTCTGCTATCTCTTACGCTGAAAAAGCTTTAGCTATTACTCCTTTTGATAAAAATCTTACTGATTATGTTCGCTCTTTAAAAAGTACCAGCTCTACTAGTACAAATAGTACCAATCAATAAAGAGTTAAATATAATTAGTAAAAATGGAGAAAATCTTAAGAATTTTTAATAAAGAATATGGTAATTTGAGTCAAGCAGCTATCTTGCTTGGCTCATTTACTTTCTTATCTCAAATTCTAGGATTATTTAGAGACAGAAGTATTGCTCATTTTATTGGTCCTTCTGCTATTCTTGATACTTATTATGTAGCTTTTAGAATTCCAGATTTGATTTTCATTTCTTTCGCTTCACTCATCTCTGTTACAGTAATAATCCCTTTTATTGTTCGTAGGATGTCTGGAGAAGAGATTACCCCTTCTGCGCAGAAATTTTTAAGCGATATATTTTCTTCTTTTTTGTTGTTACTTACTCTTGTTTCAATATTGGCTTTTGTTTTCATGCCAAAGCTTGCTACACTGGTCGCTCCTGGATTTGATTCTTTTCATCAAGAAAAAGTTATTTTACTTTCTAGAATAATGCTCTTATCTCCAATCTTTTTAGGATTATCCAATTTATTTGGTTCCATTACTCAAATATTTCAAAGATTTTTTGTATATTCTTTAAGCCCTATTTTATATAATTTAGGAATTATTTTGGGTGTTGTATTTTTGTATCCAATGTGGGGGATTGAAGGTGTGGCTATTGGAGTTGTACTTGGATCATTCTTGCATTGTTTTATTCAGCTTATTTTTGTTTTGCATTCTGGCTTTAAACCTAAGTTTTATTTTAGAGTTCATTTTCAAAGTGTGAAAGAGGTAGTCCTAGTATCTCTTCCAAGAACATTAGGTCTTTCTTTAAATAATATAGCATTGACTTTAATAGTAGTGCTCGCTTCTTATCTGAAAAGTGGTTCTATTTCTATTTTTAATTTATCTCTCAATCTACACTCTGTTCCTTTGGGAATTTTTGGGATATCTTATGCTGTAGCAGTTTTTCCAATATTATCTAAATTTTATTCTGCCAATAATGTAGAAAAATTTAAAGAAAATATTATTTCAGCTTCTCGTCAAATTATTTTTTGGTCTATTCCTGCTACATTTTTGTTTATTGTTTTGCGTGCACAGATAGTGAGAGTAGTATTGGGGTCCTCTTCTTTTTCTTGGGACAACACTCGCCTTATCGCTGCTACTTTGGCGGTCTTTTCTTTGGCTATTTTAGCAGAAGGAATGATTGCTTTATTCTCTAGAGTTTATTATGCAAAAGGGGAGACGAAGCGTCCTCTGTGGATAAATTTATTTTCAGCTTCTTTGATTGTAATTTGTGCTAATGTTTTTTTGAAAATATTTGAGCAGTATCCATTTTTCAGAGACTTCACAGAATCTTTATTGAAAGTAGTGGATGTCCCAGGGACAGAGGTGCTTATGTTGCCTTTGGCTTTTGCTGTAGGATCAATAATAAATTTTTTACTGTATTTACATTTTATAAAAAGAGATTTTTTGAGCGGGGAAGATTTTGTTGCCAAGACTTTTTTCCAAAGTCTCGGAGCTTCTTTCTTTATGGCATTAGGATCTTATGGGGCACTTAATTTTCTCTCAGGAGTATTTGGTACTACTACATTTTGGGGTATTTTTGGTCAAGGTCTGATTGCAGGTATTTTTGGTATTATGATTTGGATTTTTGTTTTATTTGTATTAAAAAGTCCAGAGCTTGCTGATCTTGCCAAGACTTTGAAACAAAAATTCTGGAAAACTAAAGTGATTGCTCCATTCCAAGAAGACTTATAGTTTTTGTCTCAGGTGTCATATTTTTGGTCTATATCCGTCAAGTAATGAGTAGGTATAGGTATTTTGTCTTTATTTTTAATAGTAGTATATTGTATCAATGAATATTAAGAGTGTTTTAAAACATTTTTGGTCACAGGCTCGGAATTATAAACTGTCTATGATAGCAGTTTTTTTATTTTATTTTATAGGAATTGTACTTTCTAGTATTTTGATGCCTTTGGTATATCAGAATATTATAGATTTTTTTAGTATTGGAGATCGGACTTATTTTCAAGATATTCGAAAAGCTTTTTATTTTCTGGTTCTAATAGTTGTTATATTTCAAACTTGTTATAGACTAGGAGATTTTTTAATGACTTATTTTCAATCAAAAGTTCTTCGCGATCTGAATTATTATGTATTTGATAAAATCTTAAATCATTCATATTCTTTTTTTGCCAATAATTTTGCGGGCAGTTTGGTGGCAAAGGTTAAAAGGTTTAGTTTTTCTTTCGAAACAATATCTGATATTATCGGGTTTAATATATTTTTTAGTATTGTTAAATTAACAGGAATTTTAATAGTTTTGTATTACAAAGTTCCTACAGTTGCTTTGGTTTTTTTAATTTGGTCAATTGTGTACATATTAATTACTTTTTCTTTTATTAGAAGATTCATTAAACATGACCACATAGAAGCGGAAGCAGATTCGTCAGTAACAGGCAGGTTGGCAGATGTGATTGGGAATGTTTTAAATGTTAAAATATTTTCTAGCAAAAAAGGTGAATTAAAAGATTTTAGAGAATTAGTGACTGACGCATTTGATAAAAAATTAAGAGCTTGGAATTTCCATAATATTCAAAATGCCATTCAGGGGTTTATGTTGGTAACCTTAAATCTTTTTGTTGTATATTTTTTAATTACTAACTGGGATAAAGGTTTTGTTACTCCAGGGATTGCTTTGATGGTTTTGATCTATATGACTGGGATTTTTGAAGATCTTTGGGGTTTAGGTAGATCTTTCGTTAGATTGTTTAAAGCTTTTGCTAATGCAACAGAGATGGTTAAAATATTAGACCAAAAACCAGACATTGAAGATGATCCAAATCCAGAAGTGTGTAATATTTCTAAAGGTGAAATTGTATTTAAAGATGTTCATTTTTCTTATGTTTCTGGTCAAGATGTATTTAAAAGTTTTAATTTGACTATTCAACCAGGAGAAAAAGTGGGACTAGTAGGGCATTCTGGCTCTGGTAAATCCACTATCTTAAAAATATTACTTCGCTTTGCCAATCTTACGAGTGGGCAGATTTTGATTGATGGACAAGATATCTCAAGATTGAGACAAGATGATCTGAGAAACAAAATATCTTATGTTCCGCAAGAACCAATTCTTTTTCATCGTAGTATTTTGGAAAATATAAAATATTCTAGAATTGAGGTGACAGATGAGGAGATAAAAGAAGCATCCAAGAATGCTCATGCTCACGAATTTATTGTAGGCTTGCCAAATGGTTATGATACTTTGGTGGGGGAAAGAGGAATAAAATTATCGGAAGGAGAAAAGCAAAGAGTTGCAATCGCTAGAGCTATTTTAAAAGAAAGTCCTATTTTAATATTAGATGAAGCGACGAGTTCTCTTGATAGTATTAGTGAATATTATATTCAAGATGCTTTTAGTAGATTGATGAAAGGGAAGACTACTATTGTAGTAGCTCACCGTCTTTCTACCATAGAAAAAATGGACAGAATTATTGTACTAGACAAAGGAGCTATTGTAGAAGAAGGAACACACAAGGAGCTTGTTGCTAAAAATGGATTTTATGCAGAATTATGGAAAAGACAAACAGGTGGATTCTTGGCTGAATAAATAATTTCTCTAAAAATATTTTTTTTGAATTACCTTTTTAGGTATTTAATTTAGTAGATTAAATGGCAATTTATCTATATTCTGTTATATTTGATGTATGGATTTAAAACATATAAGAAATTTTAGCATCATAGCTCACATTGACCACGGTAAGAGTACTTTGGCTGATAGGATGCTTGAAATCACACACACAATCCCAGAAAGGAAAATGCGAGAGCAGGTACTGGATTCTATGGAGCTTGAAAGAGAGAGAGGAATAACTATAAAAATGCAACCAGTCCGAATGGAACATGAAGTAGAAGGGGAAAAATATATTCTGAACTTAATAGATACTCCTGGGCATATAGACTTCTCTTATGAGGTTTCTAGGGCCCTGAAAGCCGTAGAAGGCTCTATTTTGCTTGTAGACTCTACACAGGGGGTACAAGCTCAAACTCTCACTACTTTGCATATGGCAAGAGATAGCGGACTTGTTATTATCCCTGTTCTTTCTAAAGTGGATTCTCCTCTTGCTAGAATAGAAGAAGTAAAAATGGAAGTTGCTTTGCTTTTAGATATGGATCCAGATGATATTATGGAAGTATCAGGCAAGACTGGACAAGGTGTATTAAAATTACTTTCTGATATTGTAAAAAAAATACCACCACCTAAAGTAGCGAACAACAGCATCAGTAATGAATCCAGAGCTTTAATTTTTGATTTTAAATATGACAACCACAGAGGGATCATAGTGTATGCGAGAGTTTTTGAGGGAGAATTGAAAAAAAATGATTCACTTATGTTTATCGCTGCTGGTGAAAAGTTTATCTCAAATGAAGTAGGGATATTTGCTCCGGAAGAAAAGCCAGCTCTTTCTTTGAAAGAGGGGGAGATTGGATATATTGTTACAGGGATTAAAAAACCAGGAGTAGCTTCTGTGGGGGACACTATAACTTTTGCAAAAAGTCCATCAAAAGCTTTGGCTGGTTATATGAATCCAAATCCTGTGGTTTGGGCTTCTGTTTATCCAGAAGATTCAGATGATTTTCCAGAATTAAAACTCGCATTGTCTAGATTGCGTCTTTCTGATTCTGCTTTTTCTTATGAAGAAGAAGCTTCAGGGGCTTTGGGTAAAGGTTTCCGTTGTGGATTTTTGGGAATGCTTCATTTGGAAATAATCACAGAGAGATTGAAAAGGGAATTTGGATTGCATTTGATTATCACTATGCCATCTATTACATATAAAATTATTTTAAAAAATGATCAAGAAAAAATTATTTACTCTCCACATTTTTTTCCTGAAGATGGAGTAATAAAAGAAGTTCAAGAACCTTGGGTTAAAGTAAAAATAATTACTCCACTTTCATATTCTAGTGTTTTAATGCCTTTCTTGTTTGATCATGAAGCGATAGTTCATGCCACTGATGGTTTTGGAGACAATCGTTCTGCTATTGATTTGGATATGCCTTTAAGAGAATTAATGCGTAATTTTTTTGATGATTTAAAAAGTATCACTTCTGGATATGCCTCTATTTCTTATGAGCTTGGAGATTATAAATTGGCAGATGTGACTCGTATGGATATTTTAATAGCTGATGAGCCTGTAGTTGCTTTTTGTAGAGTTGTATCAAGACGCAGGTTGGAAGAAGAAGCTAGAGCCCAAGTAGAAAAATTGCAAAAAGTCATACCAAGACAACAGTTTGCTTTCAAAGTGCAGGCAAGATCTCTTGGTAGGATTATAGCTTCTGAGACTGTATCTGCTTTTAGAAAAGATGTGCTTATGCATGGTAGTAAGGTGGTAGGAGGAGGGGATGTAAGTCGTAAGAAAAAACTCTTAGAAAAACAAAAGAAAGGTAAAGCTAGAATGAAAAACAAGGGAAAAGTAAATATATCTCAAGATGTTTTCTTGAAAATGATGAGAGCGGGGGATAAATAAGTATTAAAAGAATCCAGGAGCGTATAATAGCACCATGCTTATGATGATCAATACGCATAAGACTGCCCAAATAAACTGAACCTTTTTTTGATGTTTTTTGTTGAAAAGCATATAATACATATTAACATTTATATTATTTTTTTCAATTAGATTTATTATGTATTCTTTTCAAAACAAAAAAAGCAATTTCCGTAAGGTTTTAGAGTCCAAGCCTTTTTTGGTCTTCCTTGCTATTGTTCTAGTTGCTTTTGCTTGGAATTTATTTGGTTTCTTACAGAAAGTGGGTGATATAGAAAAAAATAGACAGGTAGCAGAGCAAAAGGTTGATATTTTAAAAGAAAAAAAAGACCTTTTGGAAAAAGATATAGATAGGTTGGGTACTCAAAAAGGAATAGAAGAAAATATTAGAGAAAAGTTTGGGTTGATAAAAGAAGGGGAGCGAGTTATTGTAATTGTAGATGATACAAAGAATACTGTCTTGGTAGAAGAAGAACCTATTAGTTTATGGCAACGATTTAAGGGATTTTTTAAGAAAGAATAATGTGTGATATAATATTTATATGGAAGCTTTAACATTAACTCAAACTATATTTTATGCGGTAGCATCAGTGGTGATGACTGTTCTTGGAGTGTTGCTTGCAATTATTGCTTTTAGGATTATATTTGTACTGAAGAGTGTTTCGCTGTTATCAAAAGACATAAAGCACCTTTACTCTAAATTTGCAGGAGTGATTAGCAAGCTGACTAGAATAGTGCGAAAATAAATATGATTTAGCGGTCATTGTTTAGTGGTAGGACGACTGCTTCCCAAGCAGTAGGCGGGAGTTCGATTCTCCCTGACCGCACATATCTAAATTGTGTGATATTTTATATTTCATATTTTATATTTCATATAGCTACGCAAACATACTTTTCATTGTTCGCGCTCGTTCAGGAAGGGCAAGACCGCTACCTATAGTAGCAAAGACAACGAAAAGTATGTTTGCTTTGCTATACATAAAAAACGCAAACATATCTCACTATTGCAACTCGTTCAGGAAGGGCAAGACTGCTACCTACAGTAGCAAAGACAACGAAAAGTATGTTTGCTTTGCTATAATACAAACTTAATTATTTACATTCATTCAAAAAAACAAGACCGCTACCCCTAGTAGCAAAGACAACAATAATAAATAAAATTCGTGATACTTGACGAGTATGATATAATATAAATATTAGAAATAATAAATAAATTTATATGAAAAATGTAATTATATATTCAACGCCTACATGTCATTTCTGTCATATGGCAAAAGATTTCTTTAAAGAAAAAAATGTGTCATATACCGAATATGATGTAGCTTCTGATCTTGAAAAAAGAAAAGAAATGGTAGAAAAAACAGGACAAATGGGTGTGCCTGTAATCTTTATTGGAGATGAGCAGATCGTAGGTTTTGATAAATCAAAAATTTCAAGCCTTTTAGGAATTGCTTAGTTTTCCTGTATGCCCATAAAGGTTATTTTTGAGTAGATTATTTTCTAAAATGTTTACCTTTTTAAAATCTATAATTTACATCGCGATTTTAATCGTAGTTTTTTTCTTGTTTCAACAACCTTTGCAGAATTTGTGGAGAGATATAAATATAAAATATTTACCTTGCATAAATCCAATTAAGTATTCGATTGGAAGATTTGATGATCAGTTTGGTCTTTCTCAAGAGGATTTTTTGCGTGCAGTGATATCAGCTGAAGAGATATGGGAAAAACCTATTAATAAAAATCTTTTTGAATATGATCCAAATGGGAATTTAAAAATTAATTTAATTTACAATGTAAGACAGGAAGCCACTTCTACTCTGCAAGAGATTGGGATTGCTGTAGGGGATGATAAATCTTCTTATGAAGAATTAAAATCTAAATATGAATTTTTGAAAATTGAATACAACAAAACACGAGAAGCACTGGAAAAAAGAATTTCTGTTTTTGAAACAAGACAAAAAAAATACGAAGATGAAGTAGCTTCTTGGAATGCTAAAGGGGAGATTGAAGAGGAGACTTATAATAATTTGAATAAAGAAAAAACGTATTTAGAAAAAGAAGTATCAGGTATTAAAAAAGATCAGTCTAATTTAAACAAAAAAGCAGAAGAAGTGAATGCTTTGGTGGTAGTGATAAATAGACTTGTGGGTGAGTTGAATATTCAAGTAGAAAAGCTCAATACTATTGGGAAAGAGCTTGGAGAATTTGAAGAAGGAACATATATAAAAGGTCCAGAAGGAGAACGCATAGATATATATCAATTTGATAACAAAAGTAAGCTGATTAGAGTGCTAGCACATGAGCTTGGACATGCTCTTGGGTTGGAACACCTAGATGACCCCAAGTCTATAATGCACAAAATGAATAATGGAATAAATGAGATTCCTACACAGGCAGATATGCAAGTCTTGCGTACTCTTTGCGGTGTAAAATAGATAGTGTATAGTAAAAATAAGCCCTCGTAGTTCAATGGATAGAACAGTTCCGTCCTAAGGAATAGATGTAGGTTCGATTCCCGCCGAGGGCACCAGAATTTTATTTTTTATTGTTGAAAATTATCATTTTGTCAAAATTGCAATTTGTGCTTATTTTTGTTATATATTAAGTATATATGACACGATTTATGAAAATCGTTTTTTGTTTGCTGATTACTTTTGGACTTGTATTAGAAGTCCAAGCTGAGACCCTACCTATTTTACAGACATGTAATGATTTAAATTCTACAAATTTATCTACTCAGATGGCTTATGAGATAGATTCTAGGATTAGCGGGGTGACGGCATCTGATTCTACAAAAAAACTTTTTTCTGCAACAGGTAATGGCTCAGGGGGGTGGACTCGTAGTAGTACTGTATGGACAATAAAGGAGGGAGCAGTAAGTTTAGATTTTACAGGGGCTTCTCCTTGGAGTGTGCAAGCAGGAGGTGGAGCTAGTGGTGGATATGTTGGGGCAGGTACTTTAATTAGTCCTAGGCATATGGTACTTGCTAGACACGCTGGTCTTGACGATGACTCTACTGTTGTTTTTGTAGATAATTCTAATAATATTGTTACTAGAACTATTATTGGCCAAAAAACAGTAGGACCAATAGACCCTCTTCTTATTGCAGAACATGATATACAAGTATTACTATTAAACGAGGATATTACTGAGGAGGATGGGATTACATATTATCCAATTATTGATTTTGACACTTTTAAAGAATATGTGCAGACTGTAAGTAGTGTTCCTGTTATAATGTTACATTCCGAATTACCCGTAGAACCTAACACTCTCCGAGAAGATAAAGTGATTATAAAAAATATGACAGGTACTCCTAGTACTACTGTTGGCTACACCACTCCAAGTAGTCCGCGCTCTGATTTTAATGAAACTTTAGTAGGAGGAGACTCTGGTAATCCAATTTTTGCAGTTATTGGGGGAAGATTGGTTTTAGTAAGTACTGTATTTTCAGCAAGTAATGGTCCATTCCACACAAATTTTGTTTCTGAAATAAATTCGGCAATGACTTCTCTTGGTGGAGGATATCAAGTAGCAGATTTAGACCTTTCTTGTTTTACACCTCAGCCATATCCTGTGTTTACTAGCGATACATTTAATTTTGATTTGTCTAATACAAGCTCTACTGGTAGTGAAGTGGGGACAGTTACTACCTCGGGAGCTGAAGGTGTAACATACACCATTACAGCAGGGAATACTGATTTGTTTGATATCGGTTCATCTACAGGGATTATTACTGTAGCAGATGAAGATTTACTTGCTCAACAATCTGTGCCCTCTACTAAATCAGTAAGCGTAAAAGCAGAAAAGACATCTAATACTTGGCAATGGCCTCTTTTTTCTACCGCAACTGTAAATGTAGATCTTGTTGAATTAAATATTGCTCCAGAATTTTCTTCAGACACATACAATCTTTCAATAGCAGAGACTGCTACTGCGGGAGCTTCTGTGGGGACAGTATCAGCTACTGATCAGAATAGCGTTGATAGTATTTCATATTCCATTACAGCAGGGAATACAGGAAATATTTTTGAGATATCTTCTACAACAGGAGCCATCACTTTGGCAAGTGGAGTTACATTGGATTATGACGTGACTCCGTCATACACTCTCACTGTGCAAGCTTTAGATAATGGATCTTCACCACTCAGTGATACAGCTACTGTGAATATTAGTGTTACTACATCAGGCAGACCTAATTTATATTTTTCAGGATCTTCTACAAGTGTGCCAGAAAATAGCGGATCTATAAATGTACCAATTCTTGTTTCGGGAACTTATGCAAAAGATGTATCAATAAATATTTCTAATTCTGATGGGACAGCAATAGAAAATACAGATTACACGATAAGTTCAAGCTCAGCATCTATCTCTGCGGGATCTTCTTTTGTAAATTTTTCTGTAGGGATAGTAAATAGATCTGGAGATCAAAGTAGTAGAAGTTTTACTTTGACATTATCTTCTGCTTCTAAGGCGACTATCACTTCTCCATCTACATATACTGTGACGATAACAAATGTTTCTTCTTCTAGTGGTGGAGGTGGAGGAGGTGGCTCTTCAGGTGGAGGTTCATCTTCTTCCGCAAATACAAATACTACTTTGAATAACACAAACACTCTTGTTGTGCAAAATAATCTTTTAAATCCTTTAGTACCAAATGTAAATCCTCCAGGATGTTTAGTTGGATATAATTTTAGCCCTTTGACAGGGCAACCTTGTACAAGTAGTGTTTTGGTTAGTAATTCAATAAACAACTTGAATGCTTTAAGCCCAAGTGTAAATATAAATAACACCAATACTTTACAAAATAATAATTTGGTAAATCTTAAAGTAAACACTAGTACTACTTTACGAACAGGAGCAAAAGATATTTCTGTCCGTCAGCTCCAACAACTCTTAAACCTCAAAGGCTACACCGTCTCTACTAGTGGTGCAGGATCTCTAGGAAATGAAACCACTTACTTTGGACCAGCTACTAGAAATGCTCTCATTAGATTTCAAAAAGACAATGGACTTACTTCTGATGGTATCTTTGGACCGAAGAGTAGGGAGAAGTTGAATTCTATTTAGGTTTTTTGTATTAAAATAAAACTTGATTTTCAGGGTTTTAATTTGATACAATGAATAGAATTAATTAATAATATTTATGATAAAAAAATTCTCAGCTTTGGTTTTTGTACTTTTCTTTTCTTTCCTTTTTTTAGTGATGTCTGGGCGAATCCGGTGGATACGCCAAATAGTGATTTATGGACAACAGATGGTGTCGTGTACTCTATTGTGGAGGATGAAGAAAATAATACTATGTATGTAGGAGGAAATTTTACTTTCATGGGCCCATATACCGGAAGAATGGCAATAATAGATATTTCATCTACTTCTGTAGATGCTACTTTTCCTAAAGTAAATGGGAGAGTAAAAATTATTACTTCTGACGGTTCTGGAGGTTGGTATATTGGTGGTAATTTTACTCAAGTTGGAAGTGTAGCTAGAAATAATATTGCGCATATATTAGCAAACAACACAGTTGATCCTAATTGGGACCCAAACGCAGATGGTGAAGTTAAAACCATTTTTTTAAATGGTTCCGTAATATACGCAGGAGGAGATTTTACTACAATTGGAGGTCAGACCAGAAATTATATTGCAGCTATTGATTTAACAACAGGTCTTGCTACGGATTGGAATCCTGATGCAGATAATCCAGTTTATTTTTTAGCTGTTAACGGTGAGAATGTTTATGTGGTAGGATTTTTTAGATTGATTGGAGGACAAAATAGAAATTATATAGCTGCTATAAACAAAAATACAGGGGTTGCTACAAGTTGGGACCCAAATCCAAATTCTTATGGTGTTGTAGAAACATTTTCTATTAGTGGAGACACTATATATGTAGGAGGTTGGTTTACTTCAATCGGTGGTCAAGATAGAAATTATATTGCAGAACTTAGTCTAGCGGACGGTACTGCTACAGACTGGAATCCAAATGCAAATAATACTGTATATTCGCTGGTAATTAACGGAAGTAGTATATATGCAGGAGGAGATTTTACTACAATTGGAGGTCAATCAAGAAACAGAATTGCAGGATTAAAGTTGAGTGACGGTACTGCTACAGACTGGAATCCTAATGCAAATAATACTGTATATTCTTTGGTAATTAACGGAAGTAATATATACGCAGGGGGAGCATTCACTACTATTAGTGGTCAAACAAGAAACAGAATTGCAGGTTTAAGCACAAGTACAGGACTAGCTACAGACTGGAATCCAAATGCAAATAATACTGTATATTCGCTGGTAATTAACGAAAGTAGTATATACGCAGGAGGGAATTTTACTACAATTGGAGGTCAGACAAGAAACAAAATAGCATCCATAAATACATCAACTGGTCAACTCACAGAATGGAATCCTAATGCAAATGGAACTGTGCGAGCCATCGCTATAAGTGGAGGCAATATATACGCAGGAGGAGACTTCACTACCATCGGTGGTCAAACAAGAAACAGAATTGCAGGTTTAAGCACAAGTACAGGACTAGCTACAGACTGGAATCCAAATGCAAATAATACTGTATATTCGCTGGTAATTAACGAAAGTAGTATATACGCAGGAGGGGATTTTACTACAATTGGAGGTCAATCAAGAAACAGAATTGCAGAGCTTAGTCTAAGTACAGGTCTTGCAACAGCTTGGAATTCGAATGCAAATTTTCCTGTACGAACCTTAGCTATAAATGGAAGTAGTATATACGCAGGAGGAGACTTCACTACCATCGGTGGTCAAACAAGAAACAGAATAGCAGGACTTAGTATTGCAGATGGTACAGCTACAGATTGGAACCCAAATGCAGATGGACAAGTGTCTACTCTTACAATCAATGGAAGTAATATATATGCAGGAGGAGATTTTACTACAATTGGAGGTCAATCAAGAAATTATATTGCAGAGCTTAGTCTAGCAGATGCTACAGCTACTGCTTGGAATCCTAATGCAAATGGACCAGTGTCTACTCTTACAATCAATGGAAGTAGTATATATGTAGGAGGAGATTTTAGTACAATTGGAGGTCAATCAAGAAACAGAATTGCAGGATTAAAGTTGAGTGACGGTACTGCTACAGACTGGAATCCAATTTTAAATAGTACAGCTCGCACAATATCCGTAGGAGAAAGTAATATATATATCGGTGGAGATTTTACCACTGTTGGTGGAGATGCTTCATTCCCATACCTCGCATCCTTCCCCCTCCAAAAAATCTCCTTCACATCTTCTAGCACCACAGTAGCAGAGAGTGTAGGTTCCACTCAAATACAAATATCACTAACACAAGACAATGACAGAACAGTTACTTCTACCATAGCCCTCTCTGGTACAGCTACTGAAGGAGTAGACTACACAGTAGATAGTACAAGTATATCTCTAGGAACAGGAGAAACTTCAGTTACAAAAACAATTACAATACTTTCAGATGATATTGACGAAAGTAATGAGACAATCATCCTCACCTTAGAAGATCCAATCAACACAGATCTTGGAACATATAGTACATATACCATTACCATTACAGATGACGATACAGCAGGCTACACCAAATCAAAATCATCTCTTGAAATCAATAGAGGATATAGAGCAT
>JAIPHX010000003.1 GCA_021734995.1 Minisyncoccota bacterium | reverse complement strand
CAAAACCTACAGCAATGTTGTTGTCTCCTGTGGTATTTGAATAGAGTGATCCTACTCCTACTGCTGTGTTGTATCCTCCTGTGGTATTTGCAATCATAGTCTCATCTCCTAGAGCAGTATTACCTGTTCCTGTGGTGTTGGCATTTAAAGCGCTATTACCTATACCAGTGTTATATGAACCTGTTGTTAAATTAGTAAGAGTAGCTTCTCCTAGAGCAGTGTTGTAACTAGCTTCATTGGTTGTTCCACCCATTGTAAAGTTTCCAGAATTTTTACCAATAAATACGTTAGCACCATTTGTTCCACTACCTGCAAAGTTGTGTAAAAATCTATCAGCTCCTTTGTAGATTACTCCTGTGGTAGAGTCTGTGGTATTTACTAAAGCAATTGCATTTGTAAGAGAGAGTTGTTGGGTGGGGGAAGAAGTGCCGATGCCGACGTTACCACTCTCTACAAAAAGAGCAGAGCCCGCTCCGGATTGATACACATGTAGTGCTGGATTTACAGAATTATTATTTATCAATACATTTTTATCAGTTGCAAAAGGATCAAAACGCACTACTCCAGTTTGAAAATTATTACTAGAATTTCTCCCACGGTAATATAATAAAAAACTAGGAGAAGAAGTGCTATCTTGAATGACTTCTGTAACAGTAGTCCCTAGTGTATTTTCCCAAGATTCTGCTCCATCCATTAAATCCATAATTGGATTGTGTGCATACTTTGTCCAAGTCTCTCCATCCACACTAGTAGCTAGACCAATCTTACCAGTATTGTTATCCATGTGAGTAGAATAAAACATCAAAAACATATCGTTATAACGGACAACGTTTGGAATTATTGTATAGTCATCCCATTCTCCTGCATCTCCTTGAAGCACAGGTTCATCTACAGAAACTTTTGTCCAAGTTATTCCATCAGTAGAAGTGGCATAGCCCACAGCAAAATCTTCACTCCCCGTACGCGCTTCGTACCAAGCATGATATGTACTACCCACTTTTATAACATCTCTAAATCCAGCGTAATCTTGATCCCATTTACCTTCTCCACCTTCAAAAATAGGGTTACCTGCATACTTTGTCCAAGTTACTCCATCAGGGGAAGTAGCATAACTAGTTCTAAATCGTGCGTCACCAGAAAGATCAGCAGACTGATACCACATTTTATATGTACTACCATCTTTTATTACTCTATTTTCCCACAAGTACGCATCATAAGTTCCAGAAGATCCCTCGGACATGACAGGATTGCTTAGACTTTTTGTCCAATTTATTCCATCATTTGAAGTAGCGAAACACGTCCTGTGCGAAGAACCAGAACCACTATACCCGATATACCACATTTTGTAAGTACCATCACTTTCTTTCACAACAGTAGGATCTACTAAAGAAACAGCATCACAAGTTCCAGACTCACCAAAAGCAAGAATTGGATTTGAGGGATGTTTGACTGGCGTATTCATTGTCAAAAATTGCATAATCGGAGTATAGTATTGTCCCTGTTGACTGTTCAAAGTAAATTGAACAGCACAATCAGAATCTCCTGGGGCACAATCAGGGTCTAATGTCTCCCCTGGTTGATATATAGCAAAAGACACCATCGGACTAAAAAATACCGATAAAATTAAAACACCTATAAAGATAAATCTTGTTGTTTTATAAAAAGACATTACATAATGTTCTTCAATTCAGCTTCGTATTTTTTCATCACACTCATAGAAGCCATAGTTTGGTCCATTCCACCTTTTACTTTTTCTTCTATCTCTTTCGCAATTTTTTGAAAAAGCTCTGGATTCTTTTCCATTAAATTTAAAATCATATTTATCTGATCCTCAGGTACCCCTTTTGATGAAAGCATTTTTTTTATTAAAAAGTTTTTTAACATATTTATATTATAATCTATAATGGGTATATAAAACAAGTTTTTACTTTCAATCCACCTTATAAAATATATATTTAGTTTCTTAAATTTATATACTCACAAACAAGAGCTTTTTTGTTAAATAATGCTAAAATAATACAACAAGGGAACATATCCAAAATATGTAACAAATCAGCCCCTCATTCGTCTTATATGACAGAAGTAAATAAACAAAATTATAAAGAAGTTTTCACTGAATATTATGAAGAGTTCTCCGATGCTATTTTTAGATATTGCTATTTCCAGACCAGCAACAGAGAAAAGGCTTTAGACCTTACACAAGATACATTTATTAAAACATGGGAATATCTTGGCACTGCTGATAAGGAAGATATAAAAAACATCAAAGCATTTTTATACAAAGTAGCTAGAAACCTCATCATAGATTACAGGAGAAAAAAGAAATCTGAATCTTTGGACAATCTTCAAGAAAAAGGATTTGATCTTACCAGTGAAGAAAGTGAAATAATGATCAAAGAAGAGCAATTTGAAGCAAAAATGGCAATAGAGTCCATTGAGGATTTAGATAGGAAATATAAAGAAGTAATCTTTATGCGTTTTGTAGAAGATATGAGTGTTAAAGAAATAGCTCATATATTAAAGAAAAATGAAAACAATATATCTGTAATGATTCACAGAGGTATAGATAAATTAAAAGATATTTTAGAAAACAAAAATGGAAAGTGATATTAATAACATTTTAAATAAAGCAAAGAAAAGCAGAATGACTTCTGTGGAGAAAGCTCGTATGCAACTCAATATAATGAGTGCAATAGAAAAACAAGCGTCTCACAAGATTGTCTCCCCTGCTTATCAAGCAATTCCTTTACGATCTCCCTACTTCTTCCAGAGAAGTATTTTTGCAATTGGTAGAATGTCTTTTGCTTCTGCTTTTGCAATCATTTTGATTTTAGGTGGCCTATCTTATGCATCCGCAGATTCTCTCCCCGGTGATTTTCTATATTCAGTAAAGACAGACCTGATAGAAAGCATTGAAGAAAAAATTACATTTACTCCAGAAAAAAAGGTTGCTTTAAGACAAAAAAGAATAGAGGACAGATTTTCCGAAATTGAAACATTGATTAAAGAGAAGAGAATCACCCCAGCCAATAGATCTATTGCTGAAACAGAAATCCAACTAGAAAAAGAAAAAATATCTGCAAGCATAGAAGAAGTCAACAAAGATAATCCTGAGATAGCAAAAGAAGTGAAAGAAAAAGTAGAATCAAACATTAGTGCTAGATTAGAAAAAATAGATGTCCAAATAGAAGAGAATATAGAGTTTGATTTAATCCAAAAAGAACTTGAAAGCCTAGATATCAATATCAACACAGAGCTTGATGAAAATATTTCTTCTATAGACAAAAAAGAAGAAGTAAAAACAGAGACAAAATCCACAGAGCAAAATACTACTCCTATTTCAAAAGAAGAAACAAAAATAGAACCTACTATAAAAGACATCCTACCCATAAAAACAAACATCGACACTTCTTCTGCGAGCGCTATCTAAACAAAATATTTTCAAAAAATACAGCGACCATTTGCTGTATTTTTTTGTTTATCATCTTAAAAACCTATTACATATGCACCAGTACTTGAATACAATTTCAAAGAAAATTCATCTATAAAAGAAAAACCACTAACTTTACCTGAGAGAATCATGCTTTTCTTTGGTAGGATAGCAGTATATTTGGGAAATATGAACATTCTATTTTCAGACCATAAAAACCAAGAAGATATATCCATTTCATAAGAAGAATTGTTTATTATTTCAATAGCAAAATCATTATGATTATTTTCAAACTTTTTGATAGATATTTCTATCGGTACAGATTTTATATTCATACGAGCTTCAAAAGTAGGATCTTCCGCGAAAACATCTGGAAAATATTTTAAAAAAAGAGGATACTCTCCAGAGTAGTGATATATATGACTAATTTTTTTAGGAAGACCATATTGAGTCACTGCCACCCCATCCCCTGTATTCCAAAAATATTTTCCATCATACTGAGCATCTTTGTTATTTTCAGTAATCATCCCTTTTATAAGAAACGGTTCCCCCGCAAAAACCACGCTAGGGGAAGATATTTTGGCACTTATAATTGGTTTTTTGGGTGTACTTTTCTTAGAATCTGAATCTTTATTGTCTGAGCTTTCTTCACTTTCACCCTCTTCTGAATCTATAGAATTGAAAATATTTTCCACAAAAGGAGTAGGGGTAGAACTCTTCCATTCTCCGTCAAACAACTGCAAAGAAGAGCCGTCTCCTTTTGCCCCAAACAATGCTTCATAAACAACAGAAGCAAGAGGAGTGTTTTTATCTCCAGCATTAAGCTCAACTTTAGCGATCTGATCTTCAGAAACATTTGGCAAACTAAAACTCGCAGTAAAAATATTGCCAATACTTCCCCACTTCTCAATAAAAGAAGTAATTTGAGAATTTACTACTATCACCCCATATTCTCCAGAAGCCAAGGAAGACTCACCCGCATATTTTTTTATTGAGTGATTGGCTGTAGAATTACTAACCAAAAGCTTTAGACTTGATACATCTATACTTTCACTCTCATTGTTATAGATTTCAAGCCAATCAACATCTGATCCTTCCGAATCATACATAATCTCAGTAATTGAAATTGCATTAGCTACGGTGAAATTAATAAATAACAAAAAACCAAAAACCAAAAACTTAAAAAACATAAAGACTCTCGCACGATAATATATAGACATAAACATTTTTGCCACTCGGAGCGGTCTGTAAATTATATTTATAATGGCAAAAACATTTTTTCTTTTTTTGAATTTAAAATTTTGTAAATTGAACAAAAATTAAATCTCTAAAAAGGATATGTTATAATACTAGCATGGATAAACAAGAAAGCAATATTGATTTTTTAGCAATCGGTGATATTGTAACCGATGCTTTTATTAGATTAAAAGATGCAAACGTTCACTGCAGAGTGGACAATAAAGAATGTGAGCTGTGTGTTCGTTTTGGAGACAAAGTCCCTTATGAAGAAGTCACTGTAATACCTGCTGTAGGCAATAGCGCCAACGCAGCAGTATCTGCTTCAAGACTTGGTTTGAGGTCTGCTTTAGTAGCAAATATTGGAGATGATGATGAAGGAAAAGAATGTCTAGAATGGCTCAAGAAAGACAATGTATTGATTGATTATATTACAACTGAAGCTGGTAAAAAAACAAATTATCATTATGTATTACTTTATGATGTAGATCGTACGATCCTTATCAAGCACACTGCTTTTGAATACAAAATGCCTGATATAAAAAATGTGTCTTGGATTTATCTAAGCTCCCTTTCTGAAAATTCCCTCCCTTATCACGCAGAAGTTGCATCATATTTAGAAAAAAATCCATCTACCAAGCTTGCTTTCCAACCTGGTACTTTCCAAATAAAACTTGGAACAGAAAAATTAAAAGACATCTATGCTAAAACAGAATTATTCTTCTGCAATTTAGAAGAAGCTCAAAAAATATTAAATAATGATTCAAAAGACATAAAAGTATTATCAGAAGGAATCAAAGCCTTAGGACCAAAAATTGTAGTGATCAGCGATGGTCCAAATGGAGCGTATCTTTATGTAGATAGTGAAGTTTGGCATAATCCAATATATCCTGATATTGCTCCACCAACAGATCGCACAGGAGCAGGAGATGCTTTTGCTTCTACTTTTACTTCTGCAATAGCTTTAGGTAAAACACCCTTAGAAGCATTTGCTTTGGGACCGATAAATTCTATGTCTGTAGTCCAATATATTGGTGCACAAAAAGGACTTTTGCAAAAAGAAAAATTAGAGTATTATCTAAATAATGCTCCGGCAGATTATAAAGTAACTAAGATATAAAATATGGAAGGCGGTGACATACATGGAGAAAGTGAGCAATCATTTAATAAAAAAATCATTCTAGCTAATAGCTATATAGCACAAATACTTACGATAGGAACACCAGCAGACCCTAAAACATTAATATCAAGTTTAAAAGAAATTTTACAAGAAATTAAAAAGAGGGATATAAAACTAGGGGAAGAGATAGAAGAACAATTTAAAACATCAATTAAGTTAAGGATAGAAAAAATATTTAAACAAATACCCTCAATAAAAAACAAAGATGTTCAAAATGAACAGATATCTCTTTTTTTAACATTGTCGAATGCGTTATCAGAAGAATAATAAGAAAATTATATTAAAAATTGGTAAGGGAAAAATAGAAAATAATATATTAAAATATAATTTTAGTCATCTTTCCTGTTTACTATTCATCATTGCTTCAAAATTTTTTTGCACTTTATTAAACTCTTCTAGGGTTAAATTTTCTTTTTGTAATATATCAAGAAATGAATCTAAGGAGGGAAATTCAATATCATTTGCACCTTGTGGATACATATATCCCTTTGCATATCTAACCTTATTAATCAAATTTTTTACAGCTTCTTTGTCTGGTTGTGCTCCTAAATACTCTACTTTTATTACCATCACATAAAATAATTAATTTGATAACAATTCCCCGACCTTTGCTATAATGTCTTTTACATCTAAATTGTACTCTTTTATCAATTCTTCAGGTGTGCCTGACTGCCCAAATCTATCTTTTACTCCCACAAATCTCATGGGCACAGGATAATTTTCTGCCAAAAATTCAGCTACCACACTCCCCAATCCTCCTGCTGTCTGATGCTCTTCTACTGTGACGATTTTTTTAGTTTCTTTTGCAAGAGCCAATACTGCCTCTTTATCAAATGGCTTTACTGAAGACATATTCATAACCTTTACTTTAATTCCTTTTTTTTCTAATTCTTTTGCGGACAACAATGCTTTGTACAAAAGACCTCCTGTAGCAATAATTCCAACTTGTGCTAATCCAACTTCTGGAATCCAATATACCTCTGCCTTTCCTATTTCAAAAGGAGTTTCTTCTGTAGTGATTACAGGAGTTTTTTCTCTAGCCAATCGCAAATATGCAGGCCTTTTACTTTTTGCCAAAGCAAGAGTAGCTTTTTGTGCTTCAATAGAATCACAAGGAGAAATAACATCAAGATTTGGAATTACTCGCATTAAAGCAATATCTTCTAGAGCTTGATGTGTTCCCCCATCTGGACCAACAGAAATACCAGCATGTGATCCTACTACCACCACTTTTCTATCATTGTATGCGATAGTGGTGCGAATCTGTTCCCAATTTCTTCCAGGAGAAAACATTGCATAAGAAGAACAGAAAGGAATTTTACCCATTGCAGACATTCCTGAAGCTACTGTTACTAGATTTTGCTCTGCGACTCCTACTTCTACAAATCTTTCAGGAAATTTTTCTTTAAACAAATGCATTTGGGTGGACTCAGTAAGATCTGCACACAAAGCTACTACTTTTTCATTTTCTTCTCCTGCTAAGACAAGCCCTTTGCCAAAACCTTTACGGATAGGTACTTGCTCCACTTCAGAGCTAAAAAATTTTGGATTAAGTTTTAATTTAGGGTTAAGCATAATTTTATTGATGTTCACTTTTTATCTTTCCTTTTAAAGTACGCAATTCTCTAAGTGCCATGTTTGCTTCTTCTTTTGTAGGTGGTTTCCCATGCCAAGTATAATCTCTTTCAAATTCTTTCACTCCTTTTCCAGGAATTACATTTGCAATAATTACTATAGGTTTTGAATATATAGAGTGCGCTTCATTTATTGCTTCATTGATTGCTCGCAAATCATGTCCTCCAACTTCCATTACATGCCAATTGAAAGATTTCCATTTTTGAGTCAAAGATTCTAAAGGCATTATATCTTCTGTAAATCCATCAATCTGAATATTATTTCTATCTATAATAGCGATAAGGTTGTGCAACCTATTTTTTCCAGCTAGCATTATCGCTTCCCATGTATTTCCTTCATTGTGTTCACCATCAGACATAAAACAATATATATACCTGTCTTTTTCTTTATGATCTATTTTATCAGCTAAAGCCATTCCGACAGCTTGAGACAATCCAGATCCAAGCGGACCAGAAGATGTTTCTAAAAATGGTAAAAACTCTCTATGAGGATGTCCTTGCAAACGAGACCCAAACTTGCGAAGTGTTTTTAATTCTTCTACAGGAAAATATCCCGCGCAAGCCATCACTGTATAAAGTATTGGGCATATATGGCCGTTAGATAATACTACCCTATCTCTTTCTTCCCAAAATGGATCCTCTGGTTTATGCTTTAAAATATGAAAATAGAAAAGAGTAAAAATATCTGCCATACCAAGAGGTCCAGCAGTATGCCCACTTCCAGCTTCAAGCAACATTTCAATCAAGGATTGACGAATTTCATTTGCTTTAAGCTCTAATTCTTTTATTTTTTTATCACTTAAAAAACTCATTTTGTATTTTTGTTTAAAAAAAATTATACTTATAAATTTTTAAACTCTTCTATAGTATTTATTATATCATTTGTATTAAAAATTGCTGAACCAATGACCAACCTATCTGCTCCCACAGACAAAAGATCGTTGGCTGTGTCAAAATTTACAGATCCATCTACTGATACAGGCACATCGGGAAATTTTTCTTTTAATGCTTTTACATAGTCCAAACATTCTTCATTAAAAGGCTCTCCTTGAAAACCTATTTTTTTAATTCCCATTACTTGAAAAAAATCTACAACATTACCGAAGGTGTATACTTTTTCCAAATCAATATTTGTTCCAAAGGCAATACCAATATCTACAGATTCTTTTATAAAAGGATCAACACCTTCCAAAAATTCTTTAAAGTCTTCCAAAGATTTTAAAGCTTCCAAATGAAAAACAATTCGTCTTGGTCCCATTTTTGTATATATATCAAAATTTTCCATTGCATCTTGCACCATTAAATCCAATTCAAACTCTAAATCTTCCCAAAAAGGCATACCTTCCTGCTCGTTTAATATTTTTTGAAAATGATAATCCAATTCAAATTCATTTACATCCCCTTTTGGTTTTTTTAAAAATGGCCAAGTCATATGAGGGGTAAAAATACCATCGCAAATATCAATCTGCACAATTGGCACGATATGACGCACCAAAGAAAGATTATTTTTTAAATCTTCATAGTTGTTTGATAAAATTGCGGGGATAATATCAGCCATTTTTGTTTTGATTATCAATTTTTAAAATTCTACGAACATGCCTTTCTTCCTCAGAAAACTTAGTATTCAAAAATATTTGAACTGCATTTAAAGCATCTTCTTTTGATACGAAACGAGACCCCAAAGAAAGAATATTAGCATTATTGTGCATTCTTCCAAGACGGATAATGTCAAAACCATCTCCTGTAGATTTTGAACCCGAAACATCAAGCTCTCCTAAAGAATGGACCAAACCATAGCAAACTATGGCCTGCACCCCCTTGTATCTGTTTGCACAAATAGCTTCCCCTTGTCCTGAACCGCCAATTACAATTCCAAAACTTTCTTTTTCTTTAGAGACTAAATCTGCTGTAATAGATATATAATCTGGGTAATCATCATCTGATGAATAAGTATCTGGGCCATTATCTACGACTTCATAATCTAGACCAGTCAAAGCTTCTTTTAAAAACTTTTTTAGCTCAAATCCAGCATGATCGCTTGATATGTATATTTTCATAACTTAATAATAGCAAAAAATTAATTTTAATTCTACTCTGATAAGTTATAAATTTTTGAGTCTTTAATGATTCTTGAGTAGATAAAATCTAATATAAAAAACAAGATTATTTAGTAAAACTCAAAAGCCACAAAAGGAATCTTCGTAGGATGGAAGGTTTATATTCTTCAATATTAATATCATTATTTAAATCTTTTGTTTCTATACTTTTATCAGATTCTTTTTTGATATTTTTTTTATTAATATCATCTTTTATAATTGACTTTTGATTGATAAAAGTTTTTGCTTCTCCAAGAGATTCTAATACTTTATAATCAGATAAACTTGAGACTTCAATTATATTCAAAAAGGAAACAGTATATGCATTAAGATTATTATCTTTTTTAGCATACAAAAGATATTTAGCACCGATCTTTGGACTAAATCCTATACAAGATTCTGTGACACCTTTTACTTCTAAAATTTCATCTGGTTTACCTTTCCAATATTTTTCAACTTTAAAAGTCATAGTGTGCAAACCAAAAAATTCTCCCAAGTTTTCTATATATTCAGATTTAGGTTCTATGTTTGACACAAGTTCCCCTGTAAAAATTATATCTGCATATTCAATATTTTCTTGTGCAGTTCTTTGTATAGGACTACAAGCAAAAACATTTTGTGTAACAAAAACAAAAGAGAAAAACAAAACAACAAAAAATATCAATTTACCTTTTTTTATTTTACTTAACACAACTCCTCCTATTTGTTTTTTCATAATTTAATTATTTTTTAAATATTCTTCTAAAAAAGAAAACTTATATTCTACAGATTTAATTATATCATCAACTGAGTGAACTCTATCATAATCTTCTACAATTTTTTTAAATAAGTACATTTCCTTATCGTTTCTTTTCATCATTTTTATATCTACATTCTTAAACTGTTCTAAACGATAATCTATATATTGTCTGTGCTGTTTTATTGCATTTTTTGCATTTTCAAATACTTCTTTCAATAAAGGGATGGATTTAGGATTTTCTTTACATTTTTGAACAAACACAAAGAAATCATTCCAACTTTCTGAATACATTTTTGGATTTGAAGTAGATAAATAATTAAAAATCTTTTCATCATTTGATTTAATGAAACCCATTTCTTTTGCAAGAATATATTCTTTAATATAACCTTTCTTTAATAAATCATTATATTCTTTTAGTTTTGTTGTATAACTTTCTAAACCTAATCGATCATATTCTTTTAATATTTTTTCTATACAAAAAACAAAATCTAAAAAATTATCATCTACTTTTCTTTTATTAAATGTATCAAAGTGATAATGATACCTAAACTGACCAACTAATTTAGATAAAATGAAAACCAAAAAATCATTTTGAGGTTTATTTTCTATGTCTTTCTTTAAACTTTCTAAAAAATTAACAAACATATCATAATCAACAATATCTATTGTTAATCTTTCTTTGTGTGATAATTCCTCTAAGTCTGGTTCCTTTTTTTGGAAAAAAGAGAATTTAAGTCCTAAAGTAACTTGACTGTAGTTATTTATAGTTCCTAATTTGTTTTTTATCTTTTTCTTTTTTTCTTCTTCTATTTTATCGCTAGTATAATCTTTATATTTAATTAAATTTTCTATATCAAGAATATCACTATAGATATCTTTAAAATCTAATTGAGGGACATCTCTTAATATTTCTAAATTTTTATCCATTATTTTATACTCCCACCTGTCTTTACCACATGATCTACAAGAGTATAAGTATACCCCATTTCATTACGATACCATATCATTTTTATCATAAAAGTCTCTAAGAAAAGCCCCTGTCGAGCTCACCTAGATATAAGTTTACCAAGCTTGGTTTTAAATAGCAATGTCTTGTTTGACCTTTTAAATATGGGTTGATTTGTAATGTAACATATGTTACCATACAAACATGAAGAAAAACATGTATTCAACTCAAGAGGTCGCTAACATACTACACTTAAGTAGAGTAGAGATCTTTAGGAAAATAAAGAGCGGAAAAATTAAGGCTGAAAAAATTGGTCGCAATTATGTCATTCCCTATGAATCTATCGAAGAAATTTTGGGAGAAACTATTGGTACTCACAAAAGAACAGAAATAGAAAAAGTAATTGATAAAGCATTAAAAGAATACGGGGAAGTATTTAATAAATTAAGTAAAGAGTAATGAGAACAAAGAAAATTACGGTAAAGGAAATAGAATACGTTGCATTCTTATTTGCACAAAAGTTAATGACTTACGATGAACCTATCCCCGAATTCGGCACTAGATTTCCTAATATACTCGAGAGCTGTATAGAAACCCCGTTTATGCAATTTAATAAGAAAGATTTATACAGAGGGCTTATTGGAAAAGCTAGTGTTTTATTCTATTTTATAATTAAAAATCACCCATTCCAAAATGGGAACAAAAGAATTGCAGTTATGAGTATGCTTTATCTTTGTCATAAAAATGGAAAGTGGATACGGATGAGTAACGAGGATTTGTACAATTTTGCAAAAGGCATAGCGAGAAGTAAACCAATTTCTCGTGAGAAAATAGTCATTCAAATTCAAAGAACGCTGAAAAAATATCTTATTGATTTAAGTGATGCCTAGTTAAATTTTACTCTAAAGAACGAAACAGACACCTTGCTCAGATGTCTGCCCTGTGATTTTTCATTTTTAGCATCAAGCCGTATACCCGACTGACCTCTTTCGAGACAATGAATTAATCACCAACGAACACCATACCAAAACATTTTTATATAGCAAGAAACGAATTAAATGTGATACAAGAATACCGTGAAATCATTTGGTAAATAACCCTCTTGTATAGATACTTTTTCTGTTAATTCTTTGCAAAAATCAAGAACTTCTTGGGTAGAATAAGTCGCATATAATTTTTCATCTTCAGTTTTAATATTATTTTTTTCTGTAAGCATATTAAAGGCCACTCCCTTTTTGGACAATTCAAACATTTTTTTTACTTTAGCAAAATAAAAGTTTTTATAGTCGGGCACCATGAAGGACAAGGCGCCAGAACAAAAGATATAATCAAACTTTTCTGTAAAATCATTATCCCCAAAATCTATTACTTGAAATTGCGCACTTGGATATTTTGTTTCTGCTGTTTTTATCATTTCCGGATTTATATCTATACCTGTATATTTGCAATCAATTCTCTTACTTTTCAGAAAACTGTAGAAATCTCCAAAGCCACACCCAACATCCAAAACTGAATGATTATTTAAATCACCAACTTTAGAAAATATTTCAAAACGAGCATTCTCTGTATCTTCACTCGCCCAACCTTGAGCTTGTGCATTATTATCTGTATGCTCTGAAATTAAATTATTATAGTATTGAAGTAATTTATTTTTACTTTCTTCCGAATAGCTCATCTTAAATTTCTCAGTTTCAAACTTTTAACGTATTGTATTTCCAGTTTTTATAACATGATCTACTAAAGTATAAGTATACCCCATTTCATTATCATACCACCCAAGAACTTTTACTAGATTTCCACCTACCACTCTAGTCATTTTTAGATCAGCCAAAGATGCTCTAGACTCTCCCAAAATATCACTAGATACTAAATCCTCCTCTGTGACTCCAAAAATTTTATTCCATTTTGGATCTTGTGAAGCTTTGCGTAAAATTTCATTTACTTCTTCTTTAGAAGTTTCTTTTTTAGAAATAAAAGTAATGTCTACAATAGATCCAGCGGGTACGGGTACTCTGATAGATATACCATCAAAAAGCCCTGTAAGCTCTGGAAATGCTTTTATTACCGCAATCGCAGCCCCTGTAGAGCTTGGCACTATGTTTTGCGCCCCTGCCCTTCCTTCTCTAAAATCTTTTTTATTAGCTCCATCTACTAATGCTTGAGAAGCTGTGTACCCATGTACAGTATTTAAAATTGCTTTCTCTATACCAAGAGCTTCATGCAAAATCGCAATCAAAGGAGAAGCAGCGTTTGTAGTACAAGAAGCATTAGAAGTCACATCACAAGTACCAAATTTTTCTTCATTTACAGACAGTAATATAGTCTCACCTTTTACTGAATCATTTTCCCCTTTTGCTGGAGCTGAAATTACTACTTTTTTTGCGCCTGCTTGCAAATGGGCAGAAGCTTTATCAAAAGAAGTAAAAAATCCTGTGGACTCTACTACTACATCTACTCCTAAATCTTTCCAAGGTAAATTTACTGGATCTTTTTCGGCTAATACTTTTATTTTTCTACCATCTACTACTATCTCACCTTCACCAGACTGAACATCGTGTGCCCATGTTCTATAAACGGTATCGTGTTTTAATAAATACGCCATATTGTGAACATCTCCAAGATCATTTACTGCCACTACTTCTAAATCTTCACGATCAAAAGCTATTTTAAAAAAAGCACGGCCAATACGGCCAAAACCATTGATTCCTACTTTTATTTTATTCATGCATTTATTATATCAAACTTTTTAAAAAACTACATAATACACTTAAAATTAGATATATCTAATACGACAATACATGCCCTACAATTGGTTGCTGAGCTAAAAAAAAGGCAAAAGGCAAGTCTTAAAAAATATGTTAATATATAATTGATGAACCAAAAAGATTCACAATTTGTCCATTTGCATACCCACTCTCACTATTCCCTACTTGATGGACTTTCAAAAATAGAACAAATCGTAAAGATAGCCAAAGAAAACAATATGCCTGCTGTGGCTATTACTGACCATGGCAATATGTATGGAGCAATAGAATTCTACAAAGAATGCAAAAAAGCAGGAATTAAACCCATTATTGGATGCGAATTCTATATTGCAGAAAGAAAACTCACAGACAAAGACCCTGGGATAGACAATCGTAGATACCATATGACCATCTTGGCAAAAAATCTTCAAGGATACAAAAACTTAATGCGCTTAGTTACTATTGCCAATCTTGAAGGATATTACTACAAGCCAAGAATAGATGAAGAGCATTTAGCAAAATACAGTGATGGTCTTGTATGTCTATCAGGTTGTCCAAACAGCAAGCTCTCTCATGCTGTGCGAGCAAAAGATTTTGAAAAAGCAGAAAAAATAATACTTCAACATCAAGAAATTTTTGGTAAAGAAAATTATTTTTTAGAAACACAAGCTCATGCCGGCATAGAATTTGATAAAGAACTAAGAGATGGAATAAAAATGTTGGGAAAAAAATGTAATATTCCTGTAGTAGCTACACAAGACTCACACTATCCTTGCAAAGATGATCATGAGGCACACCACACTCTTCTTGCTGTGAACACAGGAGCTACAGGTAAAGACAAAGGCAAGTTTGAATTTTCTGATGATGACTTTTCTATTATTAATGAAAAGACTGCTTTAGAATATTTTAAAGATACCCCAGAAGCAGTACCAAACACTATGCTTGTAGCAAATCTTTGTGAAGATTACGAAATAGAGCTCGGCAAAGCTTACTTCCCTGATTTTAAAACAGAAAATGATGAGGATGCAAATGAAGTTTTAAAAAAACTAGCATACAATGGTTTTGAATTTAGAAAACTACCTCAAAGCGAAGAATACTTAAAAAGACTTACTTATGAATTGGATATCATCAAACAAAAAGGTTACGCTACATATTTTTTAGTGGTAGGAGATTTGCTTCGTTTTGCTAGAGAAAAAAATATTCTTACAAATATTAGAGGATCTGTAGCAGGATCCCTTACTACATACCTCTTGGGTATTACCAATGTAGATCCATTTTTTTATAAACTCCCATTTGAAAGATTTCTAAATCCAGAAAGACCATCTCTACCTGATATTGATATGGACTTTGCTGACAATAGACGAGCAGAAATGATTACCTATGCTAGAGACAAATATGGGCATGATAGAGTGGCTCAGATTGGAACCTTTGGCACAATGATGGCAAAAGGTTCTGTGCGAGATGTCGCTCGAGCTCTTGGTTATGAATATGCTATTGGAGATAGAATAGCAGGATTAATTCCTCTTGGTTCTCAAGGAACACCCATGACTATTGATCATGCAATGGAATTAGTCCCAGAATTAAAAGAAGCATACAAAAAAGAAACTGACACCAAAAAAATAATAGACTTAGCAAAGAAAATGGAGGGATGTGTCCGACATGTATCTGTGCACGCTGCAGGAATTGTCATTTCTCCAAAACCTTTATATGAATTTACCCCTATTCAATACGATCCCAAAGGTGGTGACGTAATCACTCAATATGATATGTACCAAATAGAAGATGTAGGACTACCGAAGTTTGATTTTTTGGGTATTCGTAATCTTTCTATTCTTGCTGATGCTGTAAAAATCGTACAGAAAGTGCACAACAAAATTGTAGATATTGAGAACGTAGATATTGAAGATAAGAAAACTTTTGAACTGTTGGCAAAAGGACAGACTGAAGGGCTTTTCCAATTAAACGGTTCTGGTATGACTAATTATTTAAAACAACTAAAGCCTTCTTCTATTCATGATATAAATGCAATGGTAGCTCTGTATCGTCCTGGACCTATGCAATTTATCCCCCTCTATATAGAAAGAAAACACAACCCAAGATTGGTAAAATATATGGATCCTAGCTTAGAGCCAATCCTCAAACAGACTTATGGGGTGCTTGTCTATCAAGATGACCTACTTCTTATCGCTATCCACATAGCAGGATATTCTTGGGGAGAAGCAGACAAACTCCGTAAAGCAGTTGGAAAAAAAATTCCAGAAGAGATGGCGAAACAGAAAGAAAAATTTATCAATGGCTGTGTAGAGAAGAGTAAATGGCCATTAAAAAAAGCTCAAGAATTATGGAACTGGATAGAACCTTTTGCTGCTTATGGTTTCAACAAGGCGCACTCAGCCAGCTATGGAAGAGTCGCTTATCAAACAGCATATATGAAAGCCAATTATCCTACTGAATATATGACTGCTATTCTTACTGCAGAAAGTGGTGATGTAGATAAAATATCTGAAATAGTAAAAGAGTGCGAAGTAATGAGTATCAAAATACTACCCCCAAACATAAATGAAAGTTTTAAAGGTTTTACATACATAGATCAAAATACTATTCGCTTTGGATTATATACAATAAAAAACTTTGGTGCAGATATAGGAGAAGCAATAATTGAAGAACGAAAAACAAAAGGCAAATTTATATCTATTGGAAACTTTTTGGAAAGAGTCAGACATAAAAACTTAAACAAAAAATCCATGGAAGCTTTAATCAAATCCGGTTCAATGGATGAGTTTGGAGAACGAGGAACACTTTTAAATAATTTAGAAAGTATGCTTGCTTACAACAAAGAGATAGATAAAGCGCCTGCAAATCAAAATTCTCTCTTTGGAGGAATGGCTGAAATAAAAATGCCAGAATTTCAATTGAAAGAATCAGAGCCCGCTACTAAAAATGAAAAACTTTCTTGGGAAAAAGAATTGCTTGGTCTTTATATTTCTGGTCACCCTCTAGAGAGAGTAAAAGAAAAACTTCAAAACAAAAATATGAACATCAAAAAAATTAAGGAAGAAGTAACCAATGGCTTCCCTATCACTATTGGTGGAATGATTGCAAATATCCGAGAGGTCATCACAAAGAAAAATGATCAGATGGCTTTTTTAAACATAGAAGATCTTACTGGTAACATTGAAGCAGTAGTCTTCCCCTCTTTATTTAAAGATAAAAAAGAAATTATTCAAAAAGAAAAATGTATTGCTCTATCTGGAAAAGTATCTATACGTAATGGAGAAAAAAGCATCATTATAGAAGATATGAAAGAAATCTAGTCACAGATAGCTAGTTATACAGGCTCATTGCCTTCTCTTTGCTTTCATTAAAAATCATTTCCAAGGCTTCGGCTATTTTTTTAGAAACTTTTTTAAGTTGGTCCAATTCTTCTTTTTTGAAATCTCCAAGCAAAAAATTAAGGAGTTTTTCTTCTCCCTGTGGTTTTTTCATTTTCCCTAAAGGAGTAGTCGGACACACCCCTACCCTTATGCGTACAAATTCTTTTGACTTTAACTTTTTGATTATAGATTCTAGCCCATTGTGCCCACCAGAAGATTTATCAAAAGATATTTTTATTTTTCCCAATGGTAGATCTATATCATCGTAAATCACAACAATATCTTTTAGAGTAAGTTTATTTTTTTCTTTCATAAAAGCCACCGCAGTCCCAGAGTTATTCATAAAAGTAGTAGGCTTTATATACTGCACTTGTTTACTTCCCAAAGAATCTTTTACATAGAGCAATTTACCGCCAGAAATTTCTTTCCATTCTGCTTTTTTCCCAAGGATATAATCTAAAACTATAAAGCCAGCATTATGTCTATGCCCAAGATATTCTTCCCCAATATTTCCAAGCCCTACAATTATTTTCATATATTTATAATACACTGAAATTCTCTATTGTGTCAAAGTATTTTTAGTGATATAATTCTCCAAATGGATACAGAGAAACAAGATTCTATACCAAAAGAAGAGGACAAAAAACAATCCTTTTGGGAATTAGTAAGATTTTTAGCATTAGCCATTATCATAGTAGCTCCTATTAGAATGTACGTCGCTCAGCCATTTGTAGTATCTGGCTCTTCAATGTCACCTACTTTTAGCACAGGAGATTATCTTATCGTAGATGAGATTTCTTATCGTATATCTGACCCAGAAAGATATGATGTGGCAGTTTTTAAATATCCAAATGACATAGAGAAGTTTTTTATAAAACGCATTATAGGTATGCCCAATGAAATAGTAGAAATAAAAGGCAATACCGTCACTATTTTTAATAAAGAAAATCCTGAAGGTTTTGAAATAGAACAACCTTATGTAAAATGGGAAGGCAACAACAACATACACTTTGAATTAAAAGATAACGAATACTTTGTAATGGGAGACAACAGAAGTGCAAGTTCAGATTCTAGATACTGGGGAGCAGTTTCTAGAGACCTAATGGAAGGTAGAGCTTTAGTTAGACTTTTACCAATCCAAGATGTTAGTGTTTTACCTGGAAATTATAAACCAATACAAAATTAAAATGAAACAAACAAAAAAAACTACCACAAAAACAGAAAAGAAAGAATTGGCTTCTCCAAAAGGAATGAGAGATATCATGAATGATGAGTATTATGCTTTTCAAGGATTTTTTGAAAAAGCTCAAGAAGTGGCAGTCTATTATGGGTTCAAACCATTACAAACTCCCATTTTAGAATCTGAGGAAATTTTTAGTCGTGGAGTGGGAGAAGGTACTGATATTGTAGATAAAGAAATGTATACCCTTAAAACCAAAGGTGGTGATCATTTGGCAATGCGCCCAGAGCTAACAGGAGGGCAAATGCGTGCCTATATAGAGCATGGAATGCATACACTCCCCCAACCAGTTCTTCTGTATAAATTTGGACCATCTTTTAGGCACGACAATCCTCAAAAAGGAAGATATCGAGAGTTTCGTCAATTTGACTTAGACGCTCTTGGTTCTCCAAAAAGTATTATGGACGCTTTGGTTATAAAAGCAGGAATGAGTATTCTAGAAGATGCAGGAGCAAAGAACCTTTCTATTGATATAAATTCAATTGGAGACAAAGAATGTCGTAATGGATATCTAAAAGAATTAACTAACTATTACAAAAAAAATATCTCTGTCTTGTCTGCTATTGATAGAGAAAGACTAAAAACAAACCCTCTACGTATTTTGGATTCCAAAGATCCAAAAACTCAAGAGATCAATCAAGGAGCTCCAGACTCTGTTAGTTTTTTATGTTCATCTTGTAAAAAACACTTTAAAGAAGTTTTAGAATATTTAGAAGAAATGGATATTCCATATAATTTAAACAAAAACTTGGTGCGAGGTCTTTCATACTATACTCGCACTGTTTTTGAAGTAGTCACAGAAGAAACAAATGAAGGAGGAGAGACTCGCTCTGTGTCTGTGGCAGGTGGAGGAAGATATGATTACCTAGCGAAAACAATAGGTGGCAAAAAAGACGTTCCTGCTGTTGGATTTTCTATTGGAGTAGATAGAATCATAGAAGCTTCTTGGTACAAAAAGCTTGCTCCAAGAATAATGAAAAAACCAAAAATATGTTTTATTCAGCTTGGAGTAGAAGCAAAATTAAAAAGTCTAAATGTTATAGACATATTACGCAAAGCACATATTCCTATTACTCAATCCCTATCCAGAGATAGCCTTGGTTCTCAGTTGGCTATTGCTGAAAAATTATCAGTTCCCTGTGCAATCATTTTTGGAGTAAAGGAAGCAATTGAAAATTCAGTAATCGTTAGAAACATGGAAACACGTTCTCAAGAAACAGTGAAAATAGAAAACCTTTTGGAATATCTAAAAGAATTAAAATAATGAAAACAATCCTTCAAAAAGGAGAAGGAGATGTTGTTCTAAGGAAAATCGCTGAAGAAGTTCCGATTGAAGAAATCACTTCTCTTAAAATACAAAACGTTTTAAAAGAAATGCGTGAAGCTCTCGCTAGTCAAAATGATGGCGTGGCTATTGCAGCTCCACAGATTGGATATTCTTTGAGTATCTTTGTAGTGTCTGGAAAAATTTTCAATGAAGATTTTGTACGTTTTGCAAAAGAGGTAGATCCAGAAAACTCTACAGAAAAAATTACAGACGAAAATATTCAAGATCAAAATATTGAAACCCCTCAAATACCTGATCTAATTTTTATAAACCCAAAAATTTCAAAACTATCACGAGATAAAGAATGGCTTCCTGAAGGATGTCTATCTGTGCGATGGCTTTATGGAAAAGTATTAAGATCAATCAAGGCGACAGTTACAGCTTATGACGAGAATGGAAAGAAATTTACCAGAGGAGCAAGTGGACTTTTGGCACAAATATTCCAACATGAGACCGATCATTTAAAAGGAAAATTATTCATTGATACGGCAAAAGACATTCATGACGAACCACCTATAGAATAAAACTATAAACTTACTTAAAAATAACACAATCCATATTCTAAAATGAATAAATTAAATTTTGTATTTTGGGGAAGCCCAGAAGTATCAAGTAAAACATTGGAGATCCTAAAAGAGCATCAAATAATGCCTTCTTTGGTAGTTACTACCCCAGACAGACCAAAAGGAAGGAAATTAAAACTTACTCCATCCCCTACTAAAATATGGGCAACAGAAAACAACATCCCATTTCTTGCTCCTGAAAAAATAGACAAAAACTTTACAGATGAATTACTCCCATATAATTTTGATTTATTTATTGTAGTCGCTTTTGGAAAAATATTACCAAAAAGTATTTTAGATATGCCAAAATTTGGCTCCATAAATATACATTATTCCTTACTACCAAAATATCGGGGAGCTTCCCCTCTTGAAAGTGCTATTTTAAACGGAGATACTGAGACTGGAATAACTATTCAACAAATGGAATCAAAGATGGATAGTGGCCCAATACTTGCTGTAGAAAAAATACAAATAGCTAATGATATAAACACCCAAAATTTACGAGAAAAATTAATCACACTTGGTGGAGAGCTTTTAGCAAAAACACTACCAGAAATATATGCGCAGAAAATTTCTCCTATTGTGCAAAATGAAAATGATGCTACTTTTTGTCACAAAATTCAAAAAGATGATGGACTGATAGATCTGAAAGATAGTGCAATAAAAAATTACAATAAATTTAGAGCATACATAGAGTGGCCTAGAACATTCTTTTTTGAAAATAATAAAAGAATTATTATCACTGAGGCAACACTAGAAAATAACATTTTTAAGATTAAAAAAGTTTTACCCGAAGGGAAAAAAGAAATTCCTTACGAAATATTTTTAAAAAATACACAAAAAGACTAATTAAAAAAGCTTGATTCCCTCAAGCTTTTTTAGAAACACAAATTATTTATCTTTAATCTAAGATTTTTAATCTTCTTTATCATACTTACTAGTAAAAGGGTTTCTTTTGGAAAGTCCTTTCATCATTTTCTTTACACTCATTGCTCCCCTTTTAAATAAAGTTTGTTTACGGCCCTTATTTCTACTAATCTCTTTAAACAGGCTTTCTCTTACTTTGTCCACTGCTGTGTACAAATCTTCTTCGTCGGCACTAGAATAAAAACGATCTCCATTAATATCTACATAGCAATCAGCATGGAAAACATCCCCTGCTTTGTGGTGCTGAGTATTTTTCCCAACTTCAAAAACAACAACAGCTTCACTCTGCACATCCTCAGATCCTTGAAGTAGTTTTTCAAGATTAGTCACCCTTTTTAATACATAATCTTTAATTTGATCAGTAAGTTCTATATTCTTTCCTTGTAAATTTATTTTCATATATATTTTTTAGTTAAAAGCCCATTAATAAAACAAACTAATGTTACTGATTGGCAACAAAAGAAATCGTAGCAACAATATCTTGTATCATCTTTTCTAAATCAAAACTATTCTTTTCTACCTCACAAAGATTTTTATCTTCTTTTGTCTCAACAGCTTCACATTTGTTTTCTCTAACACTAAATGTCATATTGAGAGATCTGCCTTCTTTTTCAAAAGCATAAGAATAATAAGTATATAGACTAAGAGCTGTCTCTTCGGCTGATACCCTAACGCAATATTCTTTCCCATTTATATTTTTAGAAAAAACTCCAGAATCTTCACTAGGCTTACATACAAAAGGCACATTCATTACTACAATCTTTGGTGGCCAATCTACTAAAAATATATTTTGAGCAGAGAGCTTTTCTGGGTATTGAAAATTCACTTTTTGAATATCATCTGTGGAGTCTTTTAAATCTTCAATGGACACAACTTCTACTGAGTCATTAATGGTAGATTTGGTAGTCACTAGATACCAAACACCAAAAGCAAGCACTGCAACAGCCACACAGGTAAGAACAACTTTTATTATTTTGGAATCCATCATCATATATGTATTATAACATATTTCTAATTAATTTTTAGAATGGTGTTTTTCAGTATCTTTACGTATTTCCACCAATTCTTCTTTAATTTCCTTCAAATCTTTTTCAGCTTCTTCCAATACTTCTTCTTCTTTCATAATTTCTTCAGCTGTTTTTTGGTCAATTCTTTTTTCTTCTTTAATACCTGAAATAATAATCTTGTCTCCTATAAAGAAAGAAACAAAAAGACCTGTAGCCATAGTAATACCAATTCCCAAAGCTAGAGAAATCCAACTTGGCATATATATCTCATCAGCAAGCATCCAAACTCCTCTCCATATCAGCACAACTCCAATACTGCCAACAAAAGCATAGAGTAATGGCTTGCGAGATAATTTGGCTCGGATTCTATCTTCAAGCTTATCAAAATAATGAATAATCTTTTTATACATACTTGCAATAATATACTAAAATAAAACTAAAATCTAGGCTTCAGAATAGATTGTTGTGGCATCTACAATTTAAAAATAAACAATTTATATTTACTTTCTACATTTTCTACAAAATAAATATACTAGCCATAAATAAATAAATTAAAAGACTAATAATATCTTGAACAATAGCGTCCACAGGACCAGAACCCAAAGCAGGATCTGCTCTTTCTTTGTAAAGCAATCTTGGCACAAAAACACCAAGAGCTGGAGCGATAGTAAGGTTTATAAGCATTGTGAATGCTAAAGTCCAAGCAATCTGTGTTGAGTGAAGCCAAAAATAAGCAAAAGCACCAAGGACTATACCAGCTATTATCCCCAATCCTACTCCATTGATAGTCTCTTTTAATAAGTACTTATGAAAATCTATCTTTCTTTTACTAGCTAATGCCCTTATGTAAATAGTAGTGGTCTGCACTCCCGCTGCGGCACTTACATATACCACAATCGGAATAAAGAAAGCTAGACGGATATCTGCATAAAGAATTGCTTCGTATTTTGCAATAAGTAGAGTAGAAAATAATCCAGCAATCAACCCGAGCATCAACCAAAAAGCTCTATGCTCTATCATATGGTCAATCCTCTCAGTGATTACATTCTCATCTTCGGAAAAGTTATTCACCTCTTAATATTATCATTCATAACGCAATGCATCAATAGGATTTAGATTGGAAGCTCTGCGTGCAGGATAATAACCAAAAGCAACACCAATAACCGCAGAAACACTAAACGCAAGCAAAATAGAGTTTAATGAAATTTTAGTTTGGATTAAACCTGAAAGATTTATAAAAAAAGAAGCGATACTCCCAAGCAATACACCAATTATTCCTCCCAATAATGTAATAACCACTGCTTCAATTAAAAATTGTAAATTTATATCTTTTCTTTTTGCTCCAATGGCTTTTCTAAGTCCGATTTCTCTTGTACGTTCTGTTACAGTCGTAAGCATCATATTCATGATACCGATCCCTCCCACCAACAAAGAGATACCTGCTACTGCTCCAAGTAAAATTGTGAAGGTTTGTGTGATACTAGAAGCTGTGGCTACAATATCATTTTGATTTAAAATACTAAAATCTGGCTGAGCTTTATCTGAAATATTATGAAGTTCTAAAAGTAAATTGGTGATCTGTATCTGAGATTCTGCCATCAAAGAATTATCTAATACTTGGACACTTATATTAGAAAGATAAGGATCCCCAGCTAAAAATTTTTGAGCGCTTGTAAGAGGAATAAACACTCTATCATCTTGATTTAAAAATCCACTTCCTCCTTTTGAGGTGGTGACTCCAATAATTTTAAACTGAATATTATTGATTCTAATATTTTGTCCTATCACATATACACCCTCACCAAAAAGATCATCTCTTGTGGTTGGACCTAGCACTGCAACTTTAGACATACCCCGAAAATGTTGCTCAGAAATAAAAGACCCCTCTGCAATACTGATATTACGAACATCTGAATAATCCGCTGTTACTCCTACCACAGAAGTATTTGTATTTGTCCCCTTTCCTGTAATTTGATATCTCCCAGATAATTCAGGAGCAACTGCTTTTATAGAAGAAATTTTTTCTTTAATGTTTAAAGCATCATCATAAGTAAGTGTTTTAGCAGTTCCCCTTCCTTGACTTACCTGTGAACCAGCGCCTCCTTGTACCCCAGGGATAACTTGAATCAAGTTTGAGCCAATAGATTGAATATTTGTCTCTATAGTACTTTGTGCTCCTTTACCAATAGATACCATTGCTATAACCGAAGAAATACCAATCACAATACCAAGCATTGTAAGTCCTGTTCGTACTTTATTTGAAAGTAAAGCTGAATATGTTTCTTGTAAAATATCTATTGTTTTCATAGTAAATGTCTTACACTTTTTTTCTGATGTGTTTTTGTGTCTTCCACAATCAGGCCATCTCTAATAAAGATTATCCTATCTGCATGCTCTGCTACTTCTTTTTCATGAGTAATTAAAATAATAGTTCTACCAAAATCTTCATTTAATTTTTGAAATGTTCCCAATACAATATTTCCTGTTTTTGTATCTAGATTTCCTGTAGGTTCATCAGCCAAAATTAAACTTGGATTATTTACCAAAGCCCTAGCAATAGCAACTCTTTGAATCTGCCCCCCTGATAACTGATTGGAAAGATGTTCAAAATAAATTTCATCTAAACCAGCAGAAGCTAAGGCTATTTTTGCCTTTTCAAGCCTTTCTTCTTTTGTAATTCCAGCATACACTAAAGGCAAAATTGTATTACGCACTACAGATGCCCGAGGCAACAAATTGAAAGATTGAAAAACAAAGCCAATTTTTTCTCTCCGAATATCAGCCAATTCATCATCTGACAACACAGACACATCTTTTGTATCTAATTGATAATTCCCCGAAGTAGGGGTATCAAGGCATCCCAATATATGCATCAATGTAGATTTACCTGATCCAGAAGGACCCATAATGGCTACAAACTCTCCATCATTTATATCAAAAGAAACTCCTTTCAATGCCTGAAATTCAAAATCTCCAGTCTTATATGTTTTTGTTATGTTTTTAATTTCAATCATAATTATCTCTGAAAATTTCTTGTTGCCCCACCTGTACCTGTCCTTATGTTACCGCCAAACAAACTTGAATTTTGATTTGTGGTAGTGGTCAAAGAAGAGACGATCATTCGTACAACATACATTTGCCCCTCATCTAATCCAGAAACTATCTCTATTGAATCTTCATTTTGACTTCCAACAGTAACAGGTGTTCTTTTAGGAAGTGTGCTCAAAACACTGCCAACAACTTGATTTTCTCTAGTAATCTCTATTGCCGGATCTACAATTTCAATAAAACTTCTATTATTTTGAGTTTTTACTGCACTAATAGGTACATTTATCACACTTTCTTTTTTAGAAGTAACAATGTCTGCACTGACAGTCATTCCTGTTTTAATTTTTTCATTATCTGAATTAAAACCAATTTTTACTTTATAATTTACCACTCCTTGAGTAGTAGTACCAACCAAATCTACTTCTATTACTTCTCCGTCCAATTTTAATTCTTCTAAAGCATCAAAAGAAAGAGTCGCTTTTTGACCAACCTCAACTTTTGCAACATCTATTTCATTTAAAGAAATTTCAGCAATTTTTTGTTTTGTAATCAATGTAACAATATTTGTACCATTGCTTACATTTTGTCCCTTAGTAGCATTCACTGAAGCAATAATTCCATCAAAAGAAGCTCGGATAAAATAATCAGCATAAGTATTTTGTTTTTGTCTTACAGAAAGCTCTTTTTCTCTAAGACTCAAAGTATCAGGCCCATCTTTTAATTTTTTTAAATCATACTTTTTATTATCAACATTTTTTTTATTATTCAAGATTGAATTACGAGCAGATAAAACATTAGAAGCTGTAGTATTTATTTTGGTCAATAAATCATTTACATCAAGATATGCTGTATCTGCAGAAGTAGAAGTATTGTCTGCTGTATCTCTTCTATATACCACTGCATCTTTTGCATATTTAGTAGCTTCTACAATAGAATTTACAATACTATTTAATTCTACAAGATTTGATTCAATATCTTCATCTTTAGCGGTAATAGAAAGTGTTCTATATTTTTTAGAGAAAGTATTCAATAGACGATCAGCGCTATACCAAAATTGCTCTGCCCTATCAATATAATCTTTTTCTGCTCTACTTAAATTAAAATTATTAGAAGTACTTAAATAACCACTAAATAAATCATCTACTCCAGACATTACATCATTGATATCTGTCACAGCAGAAGATAATTTGGACCTAGCATCTAAATAAGAAGATTCAAGATCAAGCACTGCTTGTTCTAAAGCGTTTTCAGTATCACGAAGTTCATCAGCATCAACAGTGACCAAATCATCATAAGACAATCTAGCTGTTTCTAGATCATACTTTGCATCACCTGAATCAACTTGTGCCAACAACTGACCATTCTTTACCTCTTGTCCAGATTTTGCATTTAGATATAACACTTCCCCAGATACCTTACTGACCACGTCAACTTGATTGGACGCTGAAACTTGCCCTGTCCCATTTATGGTAGTGACTAAATCACTTTTTTTAGCGATAGCTAAGACATAACGAGGATCTTCGGCATTATTCCCAAAAATTTTAAAGCCACCAAAAATCAATCCAATAAAAACAACTAATATTAAAATAGCTATTTTTTTATGAGCAAGAACCCAATTTTTTAATGTAAAAAACTTTTTTTTCATATTATTTCTTAGGTGCTACACCATTTTTCATATTATTTGATATTTCTGGAGTATTTCTGATAAGTTTTGCATCTATCCCACCATTTTCATTTGGTGCTCCAAACACCACAACAAAATCTCCTACTTTTAAATCTGCAAATTTAATATCATCTCTAAACTTTCTCACTACAGTATCTTCATTTATTAGCACCATCTTTTCAAGATTTTCAGCATCAGCAACTACTAAACTCATATCACCAATACTGATAATCTTTCCAGCTGCACCATGACCCACAGACATGTTTCCTTTACCAAATTTTTCTCCCATCATTCCCATACCACGACCACGAGGATCTACAAAATTTTTATTAAAATTATTCCCCATTCTATTTGAGAACATTGCTCTCTTGTAACCAACCAAAACTCCTGATTGAAATATTACCAGCAAAAACACCCCGATTGATAATCCAATTATCACACCTTTAAATGAACTTGATTTTAAATATTCTTTAATATCCATAATAAATTAAATTAATTAATAAAAGAAAAACTTATATCTTTTCGCATATTGCTCGCCAATACACGAATAGATACCATAAAAATAATAACAATGACAAAAGAAGTGGCAATTTGAAATACCGGCAATGATTCTAAGATAGACAATGATAAATACTGCCAATGCTCTAATGCTATATCAGTATCAGACATTATAATGGAAAAATAATTATACAAACCTGAATTATAAAAAACATTAATCAGATTTTTTATATAATAAAAAATACCAACAAATGACAACAAAGAAGTAACTAATGAGATTGATACCCAGATTTTAGCTTGACGAACTTCTTCCTTTTGGATAGAAAGGATCACTCTATTTTTTAAATCATTTTTTAATATTTTTCCCCCCATATTATATATACGCAAAAAACACCTCTTTTGGTGCATTTTCATTTAAAAACAAATATTGTTATATATTTTGAGCTTTCAGTAATCTAGCTACTAAAACAATTCCTCTACGATACTGACTTTTGACAGTGTGTAGAGGTCTTTTTAAGATTTTGCCAATATTCTCAAAAGTCATATCATTATCTTGCTTCAAAAGAATAACTTCACGATATTTTGGATTAATTTCTTCCAAAACACTTTGCATGTAAAACATATTTTGAGCTTTGTTTAAAAGCTCATCAGGCAACATTGCATCATCTTTAATTTGATTTATATATGGATTTTCTCCATTTATATTTTCAAATTGAGAAAAAACAATTTCTTTTTTTGCTCTTAAATAATCTATAGCAGTGTTGTGAATAATACTAAAAAGCCATTTACGGAAATTATTGGTAGGAATAAACCTCCGCACATTTTTCCATGCTTTTATAAAAGACTCTTGCACAATATCCTCTGCTACTTGTTCATCTTTCACAATACTCATAGCAAACCTAAAAGAATCATCAAGATATCTATCGATCAACACAGACAAGGATTTATCGTTTCCCTCCAAATAACTCGCTATCAAATTTTCATCAGAAAGTTTCATAATTTTTATTTAAATACTTTTTTATACTACCATCTTCATTTCAATTCTTTTCTAGTGTACTTTTTAAGTGTAACACACCAAGACCCTAAATACTATTTAGGTAAAATTTTTATTGTAAAATTAATTTTATCTTTATCATAAATCCCCTCTTTTTTTCTTACCTCTGCTTTTAGAGGTAATAGATAAGTCCCCGATCTTTTATCAGGAAAAATAGAAGTTTTCCAACTTGTCTTACCAATAGAGACACTGACAGAAACAGAACCCCAACCTCTTTGTCTTACACCTTTTTGTGGACCAAAATTCTTTTTTATTTCATCAGATTCTTTTTTGGGGACATTTACAAAATGCCAATTAGCTGTCTCTCCTGGATAAACCCAGACCTGTGATTTTATTTTATAATTATTTTTAATCATTTAAAAAATGAATTAATAAAATATTTATATATAGAAAATTATTTAGACAAATCCAATTTGTTGATTTCTACATTTTCACCATCTCTAATATAATAAAAATCCATTTCTCCTTGAATATGGCCATCCTCATAAGAAATAGTCCCAGATTGAGCAAAAGGATTTATATATATTCTAGTAGGATACCAGCTTCCTCCAAGGACAGGTGCTTCTTCCACAATAGAATTAATATTTTCTCTAATATACTTTTCTACAAATATATAATCATCTAGATAAACACAATCAATTTGAGACATTTGAAAGCTAGCAGAAAGATTTGTTGGATCTTTATATACATATGTACCGTCTCCTTTATCAGACATTACACCAAACATTGCTACAGCACTTCCTTCTCCAAAATTTATTTTTAATTGCTCTTTATTGAGAATTCCTTCAGCTAAAGCTTCCCACATCACATCTGCTGTTCTGCTACTTGTGTTTGGGTTCATTGCTCCAACAGTCCCTTCAAATTTACCAATCTTACTATCTTTTTGAGCAGGAAGATTTCTGTATTCTCCTACAACCTTTTCTTCTGTTATATCCATTTTAAGCCATGCCTTATCGTAGAACCCAGAAGAAGTTTTTTCTTCGTAACGATAACACATCTGGATAGTTTTAGACATAGAAGTATCATCAATACTGTCCTTTTTGTTAAAAACAAAAAAATATACAGCAGTAGCCACTACTAAAAGCACAACAACATATAAGTACCATTTGTTTATATTATTCATATATACATTATAGCACAAAGTAGACTTGACTGGGCACCAAACTATTTTTCTATTTTTTTATAGAAAGCTCTATCTATAAATAACTATCAAAATAAATAGCGTGGCAAGTATAGCCATTTGGGTTTTTCTGTAAATAATCTTGATGATATTCTTCTGCGTAGCATAAAGAATCAAAACTATTTCGTTCTTGTAATTATAATAGGAGAAGCCTCAACCTTTAAAGAAACCTTTAAAGCAACAAAAAGAGGGAAGCTTTGTTTTGTATCTCTATATTCATTTTTTATATGATTTTGATTAACAACTAGCGGTTCTTTCATCAGAGAATCTAGTAAAACCCATTCATTTTTATTGATCCGTACGAAACTGACATAATGACCAATTTTACCCATGCTTTTATGGCAAAATAACCAGTCTGCTTGATCAATGGATTTATCGGTTTGCCCCATTTTCATAACCTCACTAGTATTATTCACATGGAATCTGTCTCCAATGATTTTTAAATTTGAACCTTGACAAAGCATTCTTAATAAATTATCTACATGAGTAGTAAGTAAAGGAAAAGAGTCACTAACAATAGTCTCATCTGAGTGTGTCCCCCAGATTTGTTTTTTTAAACTTGGCTTTAAAATAAAGAGTTCTCTTATTCCTTTAGCGGTTATAGGAAAATCTTTAGGCATAAAAAATTCTTTTGAGACAGATTGTAATGTTTTTGCACCATTTACCAGAGCAAGTGGTCCACAATTAGCGGTAGTCTCTTGATGAGTAAAAGGAATTTTATGCCCATTTATTTTAAAATATGTAGTAATAGACTCTTTTAGGTCAGGCTCTTTTTTGGGGTTAGGAATCTCTCTTATTGTAATTTTCATACATATTATTATATAAAATTACAAATAAAGAAACAAGAAAAAGAAAATATAAAAATATTTTACTAAATTACCCCTACAAATAACTATCAAAATAAATAGCATGGCAAGTATAGCCATTTGGATTCTTTTGAAGATAATCTTGATGATATTCTTCTGCTAAATAAAATTTAGAGAATGGTTCAAGAGTGGTCACTACAGGATTCTGCCAACGGCCTGATTTGTTTACGATATCAATAAAATCAATTGCTTCTTTTTTTTCTTCTTCATTAGTATAAAAAATAGCAGAACGATAAGATGTACCCTTATCATTTCCCTGCTGATTTAAAGTTGTAGGATTGTGTATTTGAAAAAAGAAATTTAAAATTTGTCTGTAAGAGGTCAGAGTATCATCATAAGTAATTTCTACCGCTTCTGCATGACCTTCATGATCCTGATATGTGGGATTTGTGTTCTTGCCACCAGCATAACCTACTCTTGTATCTACCACTCCGAGCTGTTTTCGGATTAATTCTTCTAATCCCCAAAAACAACCCCCTGCTAATACTGCTTTTTTTGTCATAAATTATTTTATACCTTCCAAAAAATCTAAACTAGCTTTAATTTCTGCCAGAAATTCTTTATCTTCAAAATTCTCAATTGTATCATAGTAAGAAACAAGATTTTTGAAAAAATTTCTTCTATACTCTATATACTCTGGCTTAATATCTTCAGGAACAAAATCAGAAAGCTCGCGTTCTAAAGCACCTAAGCACCTATCTTTTAATCCTGACAATTCAATAAATTCAATTATTTCATGCATTAATTGAGGCAATCTAAACTTTTCTGGTACCTCCTCTGAAATAAAAAGAAATTTCTTATCTAAATAACCCAAAAATCCCGGCAGTTTGGGAGCTACTGTCTTCTTTAGAATAGTAAACTCATAATTTGTACCTTTATAAGCCAAAATTCCTTTCCCCACTTCATTTGATTTCATCCAGTCTGGCCTCAAATCTATTTTTTCATTATTATTCATATAATGAAAATTATATTATTTAAAAAAACATAACGCAAGCAAATGTTATAACATAATTTTGAAACGAAGATAGTTTTCAAGAGACTTATTTAAATATTTTAATTTTAAGATCAAAAAAAGATAAGACAGTATAAGATATTACACCAAGCTGAATAGTCGGAGTAAGTCCTGTATTTATAAAAGGAATAATAGGCATAAATTCAGTATATGCCCAAAAGCCCATACCAAGTGCTATTTTTTCTAACAATACAGCCACAACAATACCAAAGACTAATGCATACCATTTTCTTTGATTAAAATATGGAAACTTGATAAAAATAAATGCTACCAACAAAGTAAATATTGCATCAAAGAAAGTTGACCTAAGTAACATATATTGCGATATTGATTCTCCGTTAGGCAAAAAATACAAGACTGCGTGTGCGTTTTCCCATATCCAATTTATTATAAAAGAAAGACCAAAGATTAAAAAAAGTTTTTTCATTGTTGAAAATTCATTACTAAAATAATTCATACTTACTCACCATCTCATCTAATTTACTTGCTCTATAGGGTTCATTTGCTCCTGATGAAATAAAGGGTCGTAATAAAAACAAACGACGTTGATTGTTATCAAAATAAACATTTGTATCTCTCGCACTACCATCATTAAAACTTATTGCACCAATAATATGTGGACCAGTAATGACAAGAGGATCAATACCTAAATTTTTTTCAATTATGTCTCCTAATCTCTTTATAACCATTGTATAATCTACGCGATTTTCCTCAGATTGTATGTCTTTTGAAATCATTGGAATAATATAATTATTTCCACCAAACAAAATTAAATCAATACTACCTTCTTTAGAATTCATTTTTAACTCTTTCAATGAATCTGCTAAATCTTTTTCAAATTCTCTATAATTTACGCCTAAAATACTGATAGGGTTTTGATGAGACATGAAAGATATCTGTTTGCCCGTAATGATATTTTCTCCCACAGCTACAAGACCAACACAATTAACAAATGCTTCTGAGTATTTATCTTCACTATCTATGCGAGAAATTACATATGTCCTTTCCCCACTATTTTTAAGTTGATACATTTCTAACTCTCTATTGCTATATTTCCAATTAACATTAAACCCTCTTGTTTTTATTATTTCAATTTCCTGCTCTGTAACTTTTTTACTAGAATCAATAAGGCAAGTCATAATAGGCCGATAAACTTCTTTACCGTTTATAATTTCTTTAATAGAAACTGGCTCGTTTTGTACTTTTGGTTTTTTTGATTGAAAAATCTTTGGAAGTTCGAATTTCATACTCTTTATTTAAAATATCATTCCCTTTAAATAAAATCAAGGAATAATCTTGTGTATCAACTTTGAAACAGGCTTAATAATAAAAAGGAAAAGAGTTGCAATAATAATATTGAAAACTAAATGTGAAATAGCTATCTGTCCTACCAACCCAGTATTTATGCGACTTATTATATCTGAAAACAAACCAACAAAAGGTAGGAATATAATAACTCCTGCAAAATTAAAAATAAAGTGCATCATCGCAACACGCTTACCCTGCTTACCAGTTACAGTAGAAGCAAGAAGTGCTGTAGTGGTGGTACCAATATTTGTCCCCAAAATAATTCCAAATGCCTGAGCGAATGTAAGCAAGCCACCTCCAGCAAAAATAACAATCAAACTTGTCGCAATAGAACTTGATTGTAAAACCGTAGTTACTACAATTCCCACCCCTATAGCTACAAAAAGATTTGAAGTTTTGCTGATTAAAGATAACAACATTGTACTATCACGGAAAATATCAGCAAAAACAGAAATAATAAACAGACAAGAAAAAATAAGCCCAAAATAAAAAATAGGTTTACCTAAATACTGAAATTTATTGTATCTATGATTAATATTCATCAAAAGAAAACCTAATATCAGTATATAAGGTGCAATATTTAAAACTTTAAAAGCAATGAGTTGAGTGGTCAGTGTTGTGCCTATGTTGGACCCTATAATCACGCCAATACTATTTGTAAAAGACAAGACACCTGCATCCACAAGAGATACAAGCAAAACTGTCACAGCTGTACTAGATTGTATTATTGAAGTTAATCCTGCTCCAACCAAGACACCTTTTAGTGGAGTATTTGTAAATCTTTCAAGCAAATTCTTAAATTTATCACCAAAAAGATGCTGTACTTGATTGCTAAATTTTTTAACAGCAAAAAGAAAAACAAAGACGACTGCTACAAGAGAAACCAAAATGCTAAAAAATTGTTGTTCCATGCTTTGTATATTCTAACATGAATGCTTGGTGAGTTAAATTATTTATACTATCTTTTGAAAGACTCTATTTAAAAGACACTAATACATGCTACAATACAGCAATGTGGTACGACATGAAAATAGCCAAAGCTTCCTCTTTTACATTTGGTAAATACAAAGTGAATACTTCTAGCTCAACCATAAGTTTTACCTATCATGTAGAATTCAAAAAAGGAAAAATAAAAACTTATACAGACAAACTCTTTTTAAAAAATATAAAGCCAGAGTTATGGGAGAAAATACCAAAGACAGTACTCGAGCCCACACTACAAGCTCTTCTTTTAATGCTAGGTATCAACTATTGGTGTGTCTTCCCAACAAAAAATATTCACATAGAAGGATTTTCTCTAACACGAGAACAAGCAGATTTTTGGAACACACTCTATCTAAATGGACTTGGTGAATTCTTTTACGATATGAAAATGGATTTCCATGATCTTATTGCTTTTCCATATAAAGACACTATGTCTACCCCTACCCCAACACGATTTGAACGCCCTTTTCGTACTCTTTTATTAAATGGCGCAGGCAAAGATTCTATTCTTTCATCTGAAATATTAAAAGCTTCAAATATTCCTTTTGACTTTTTTGCTTTTGCTCCAACTCCTGCTCATAAAAAAATTGCTACCTTAGTCGGTGCAAAAACAATAGAAGTCAGTCGCCGCCGAGATTCAAGTATTGAAAATACAAGATCATGGTACGGAGTATCCAATGCATATCCTTCTGTTTCAACTTTTACATTTATTGCCACATTGTTAGCAGAACTTCTTGGTTATAATTCAATTATTTTCTCCAACGAACGAAGTGCTGATTTTGGTAATCTTACTTATTTAGGATTGTGTGTAAACCACCAATGGTGCAAATCATCTGAAGCAGAGAAAATAACGAACGATTACATTCAAAAATATATCACTCCGGATATTTCTACAAAATCCCTATTACGAGAATTTAGTGAACTTGAAATTGTAAAAAGATTTGTTCAATATCCAAAATATCTTCATTATGTAACAAGTTGCAATAATTATTTTTGGCTTCCACGATTTGCTCAAGTATTATCACGTAAATCTTATTGGTGCAAACATTGCCCAAAATGTGTTTTTCTTTTTGCTTCTTTTTCAGCTTTTTTGTCTAAAAAAGAATTAATTGACATATTTGGCGCCAACCTATATACCCACAAAAATCTCTTACCACTTTTTAAACAAATTCTTGGAATAGAAGGTTTCAAGCCTCTTGATTGTGTTGGAGAACCAGAAGAAATGATTCTAGCTATGCATTACGCATCTATACGTAAAGAATACACAGGAGAACCTGCAATGCAGATTTTTGAAGAGCATTTTCCACCAAACTATGATTTTGAAAAACTTAAACCAAAGGTTTTTGAGAGTGAGTAACAAATACTAAATACTCTTTTTGTTTGGCTTTTTTAAAATAATTAAAAAACTCTCTGCTAATAAAGCTTTCTTTTTGTTATTTTCATTTTCATAAACATCATTAATTGATATATGCATCTTTTTAACTTCAATGTTATACCTTTCTTTTAGTTCATTTAGAACTTTATTTACACTATTCGCCAATATCTTTTGGTTTTCATACTTATCTCCAACCAAAACTCTAGCCAATCTAATTTCACCTCCGTTTTTTAAAACACGCAACATTTCAGAAAAACTTTTATATACTTTTTCATAAACATTTTTATCTCCTATATATATATTAGGGATAGCACTATTTGAAATAATTAAGTCAAAAAAATTATCTTGCATGGGGATCTCTTCTGCGTGACCTATTAAAGCTTTTTCCACAACAACCATTTTTTGATTTGGTTCTAAGCTGTAGATTGAAGAGCTGACACCTTTATCTTTAGCATATTTTGCAAAACGAGCATCACCTGCTCCTACATCCAAAATTACTTTATCTAAATCTTGAGTGGTAAGTTTTAAATCAACCAAATATTGATTGAATATTTGGTTTTCTAAAGACACTTCTTGTATTTTTTTATTTAAAAGTTCTTCCATTTAATTATTTGTTTACAGAACAATTTAAATTAAAACAGGGTGTCATACTTACTCTTTAATTTCTTTTTTAATCCCCCATTGCCAGCGTGGCTTTTCTCCTTTTTTGTAAGCTATAATTACAAAAAGAATGGTCAGTATGATGACTGGCAAAGCGAATACCAAAAAATTACTTCCCGAATCAGGATTACCTGGTATGTCCTCTTCTCTTGAAATTAATAAAGCAGAGATAATTGCGACATATACAAAAAGAACACCCCATCCCTGCCACTTAACAGGAGTCCATCCCCAGCCATAGAGCTTTCTTTTAAACCAATAGCCATTTGGGTTGTCTTTCAAGTATGCAATATATTCTTTTAACATCTATTTATTATATCAAAAAAACTAAATATAGAAAACGCCGCAACTTTTATAAGTTACTGCGTATAACGATCTTTGAAATAGATCTGGGTTTCCTGATGTTTTTACCATCATGAAAAATTTTATTTACCTGTGACGCGATTTCATCAACTTTTATCAAACTTCCTTTCTGGTATTTTTTTTGTGAAATTAATTCCTGAATAAAATCTATTTCCTCTTGAGAATATGGCACATCCCCACAAGCGAAAACAGATTTCCTTCGTACTTCCTCTTGTTGCTCTTTAGTAAAAGAGAAAATACCCTTCTTTTCTTTTACCATTTTTGTGGCAGTCTCAATACCAGAAAGTCTGTTATGCTCTTTGCCATAAAAGATTAACTCTTCTTTTGACAATAAGCCTGGATACTGAGGTGTCTCAATGTTTCTAAGATCCCCTTGATACCCCTTAAGGGCCCGATGAACAGCACTTTCAGCCACTTTAAAATTTACAGAGAAGTGATCCATGATATTAAATCTCTGTACTAATTTTGAAAGGGTGAGACCCTCTCTGTACAAATCCCCAATTTCAGGGAAAATCTTTTGAATTTTTTCCCCAAGATAAATGCCTAACTTTATCGCAGACATTTTATTATTATTAGGTGACACAGAACATAACGTTCCAGATAAAATTTGTCCTGAACTTTCCACTTTTAACTCCTTTACTTTATTTGTTTAATTAAAAAAGAACTCTTTATATTTTAACACAAAGATTAATAAAAGTCAATAATTTCTTATGGTTCAATACCTTGGAATCACCCCCCCCCAGTAATTTTGTAAGGTGCAAAAATGATATAACTAAAAAAATCCTAAATTTATGTAGAAACCAATAGTACTCAAACAAAATATAAATCTATACAATATATATTGTAGGCATGTATTTTAAACAAAAAAAACACACTACTTATGCGTATTGCACTTGTAGTGTGTAAATTAATTACCTGTCGTCTTTGTACATTGTTTTCAAAAATTCATCCCCACAGTTACGAAAGAATTGGAAATTCTGCACAAACGGATCAACTCCATTTATTGTCAAAAAGTTGGTACAATCTGAATCTTTACGAAAGAAACCATTTTTACTTTCGTAAACAAAAACAGAGTAATCCCATGCCTGTCTTTCGTCCAAAAATGAAGAAACTTCGTTCGCCTTAATATTATTGGCAAGGCGATTGTTTGCTTGTATTGCATGAACAAATTCATGTATCAAAATACATGCTTTTGCATCTAGATCTTTGGACAATAGATGTATATATTTATTCATTGATACAAGCACACATGCATTTTTTTCGAAAGGTTCTAGAAAGAACTCAAATACTTTTATATTACCTACAAGTTTAGGCAATTCTGAGTCTCTTATCCAAAGAACAAATTTTTTTGAATCTGAAAATTCAATATATTCCCCCTCTGTTTCAATTATAACCATTTTCTGTAAACCAGAAATAATTAATTGTTTATAATTTGGATCAGGAATAAAATCACACAAATCAATTGCTCGTTCTATGATTGTTACTGCCTCCACCTCAGCAACACTTTTCTTTGCATAAGAAGAGGATGATGATGGAAAAATTAATGAAAAAAATACAACACAAACGAAAAAATATACATAGTCTTTAAGACTATTTTTTAAATTTTTCATAACAGAACCCTTACCTTTACTTTTTTATTGTAAAAAACTAAATAATTATTTCAAATATAGTAACATACTTTTTAATAAAAGTCAATACTAAATTACATAGTAAAAAAAGTAAAAATATTACAAGCTTATATTTATTATATCAAAAACTATACTTTTAGAGAAAGTATATATTCACCAGAATTTCCAGCGATACTGAGTACTGCTTTTTCACTTACAGAAGATAATTTGTTATACACAAAATCTTTATCAACCATGTGAGATTCTTGAACAGTTTCTATCTCTCCATTTGTTTTCTCCACCAAAACAGCATGCCCAATACCCTCTTCGGCAAAATAAAAAGTCTCAGTGGAAATCCCTAAATCCATATTTTCAGTAATCTGAATTTTATTATAAAAACTTGAATTCTCAATTAATAATATTAAATCTTTTACTATTTCTACGTTTATGTTTTTCATATTCTATATTATACATCTAAATATATTTAGATGTCAAAATGCTTTAAATGAATACCTTAAACAAACCCATTTATCTATTCAAATAAGTAATAGTGAGTTGTAACACAGTTGCAAAAGAAACCCAAAGTAAATATGGAATTTGAATATAAGTAACCCATTTTACATATGGGGATATCGCAATCATTGCCCATATTAGAGTTATTAAAATTAACAAAATATCAATTGATGCTAATAGATTATTTTTCAAACCAAATTGAATATAAGTAAAAGAAAAATTAAAAATAAGATTTAAAACAAATGGCAAAACAACAATAAGTGGAATTTGTTTTTGCCAAGCCATTGAAAATACTTTAGCAAAATAAATAAAAATTAATACATACAAAACTGTCCAAACTGGGCCAAAAAGATAAGACGGTGGTGACCAATATGGTTTAATTAATTGCGAATACCAATTGTAACTATTCATATCAAAAAGTATATCACGAAACTCTCAAAAGGCTCTGTGTGTGTAGAAATTTTCAGACAAGCATACTTAAGGCTTTTATTTTTTATCAATCCAATATCTGGGTATTTTGTCGCACTTACTTTCTGAAATATCCGCATCACTTACTGAACACCAATCAAATATTTCCCCATTAAGATAAACTTCTATTTTACTTACTGTATCAAATTGAAACGCTGATTGATTTATTTGCTCACGAATTTCTGGAAAAGAGCATTCCCCCGGACCATACATATTACCTGTAAGCATAACCTTTGCTGTCCCATCTTTTATACTGACTGATTGATAAAATAATTTTGTATAACTTCCAATTGGATTTCTTGCCTCAACAGTTTGAATTTCTGATTCTGTTTTTATATCAAATAGCATTTTATAGGTTGCATCAAGAACTGCAGTAGTTTTTGCAACTGTATGTGGGGCAAAAAATATTTTTGAACCACAACCCACATTCCCCCCAGAAGTTACCAAGGGAATTTTTAAAACAGTTAAAGAATCTTGATTACCACTACCGCTACCATCACAAAATTCTCCCACACAAAAATAACGGCTAGGTTTACGTTCCAGCTCAGAATTTAGATTTCCTTTATTTTCTACAGTAAAAGTAACTTCATTACTTTTCTTTCCCCAAGGGGTTGTATATATTTTATATACTCCTGGTATAATATTTAACGATTTTTCACATTCATTACCACTATAACTATTGTCAGTTTGGCAAAGTGTAGATTTTAAAACAAAAATTACTGATTTATCAGTAGATTCTTTTTCTCCATAAATAATTCCTCTTATACCATTATCACTTTCCATCCAAACATTTTTGTCTCCCTCAAATCCAGAAAAGTTACATCCTTTGATTTCAATTTTATCTCCAACAGAACCTGAATAACTTGATATTGATGTTATCACTGGAACACCTTCTTGTTGATCTATACAATCAGCTGGTAATGCTGTTTGGTTCTGATTAATCAATTCATTTTGATTTTGTTTTGAATTATTAAAGAAAACATAAACTAACCCGATAACCAGTAAAATTATTACAATAACCAATAAAATCTTACTATTAAATTTATTTTGCATATAAACACTATACCATAGGTTCACCCTTCTACTTAGGTAGATCAAACAAGTATGTGGAGATATGTATAGAAAAAGGGCTCGATTGTTGGAAGGATAACTTAGGGGCTATAGAGTGGAATGAAGTGTTCCCTAACCCGAGTGTATTGTTTAATTAATTATTATCTTTAGCATAATCTATAAAAATCACTAAGATTATTTCTTGATTAAACTATTTATGGAGGAAAAACGACGTCCAAGAAATATATGGGAGATTACCGCAACAAGAAATGCACCCATCTAAATTAGGATTCACTGTTTGTTCTGCGCTTGGAAAGAAATGTGAATAAATACTATTTTCTCTTAATTTCTAACCAATCTGGGACAGGAATAAAAGTAATCTCTTCCCATCCATCAACCTCATCTTCTGTAACATCAAATACATCTTGGTAAGCTGTTTCTACGCTTCCATGAAAAGCTTTATTCCAATCAAAACCAAGCAGGTCCGAAGTTCTATGTATTTCTTCTTCTGTTTCAGATTCTATTTCTACGAATGTTGGAATCCAAGGCCATGTATCAATCGTAATTTCTGAATTTCCGATCATCCATTTTTCTCTTTTAGTTTCTTGATACGATTTACTATCAAAACCACATGCCTGAAGAAAATCACACATAGTTTCAAAATTGCTTACATCTAAGGTTATTTCTTTTGTTCCATTAAGAGTTCTATCTATAAGTTTCTTATAACTCAAAGTTATCTTTTCATCTCCCTCATCTCTAACACGAATCCATGCCCCTTCTTTTTTTAATCTTTCATCTGGGTAATCAAAAACCTTTCTTTTCATGAATCTTTCTGGATATTTTAAAACAGCACCAATTTCTTTTAATTTAGTTCTTATTTTTTCAACATCAATATTTAAAAATTTAGCTTCAATTTCAGTTTTCATAATTTTATTATACCAAAGGTTTCAAAGCATAAAAAGGTACCCAAAATATCCATTGTAAAATATGGCTTTAAATTCTACTCCAAACTTGGAACAATGTTCGACTGAATATGATAGGTTCTATAAATAACGACTCCTCAGAGTATCAATATAGTTTTTATAAATAGTCACATTTTCCTTGAACATAGATTCATCCCATTTACTTTTTTTACAGTTAAGGATTGCTTCGGCAACTGGTTTTTCTTCCTCGTTTGAATTAGAAAATACTGAACTATATGAAAAAGGGTCATTACAACCTCGTTCTTTTTGTAAATGAAACATTATCCGAGCTAAAACTTTTAAAAACAAAATGTGTTTACCCCCTGGATGTGTTTTAAATGACTCATTTTCAATTCTTACTAAGTGATCTAACCTAATTTTTACAGCCCCAATTGCATCAATATCTACTAGTAAAAAATCTGACCTCAGAAAGTTTTTACCAATTACATATTTCCAATGTGGAAAATCAAGAAGCAATAACTGTGGATGAATGAAACTTGCTAAATTGCCTTTTATGACCCCTGTATCTAATTCAGATTTATATAAAAGTCTAAAACCAAATTGTTCAAAACCAGTTTTTTCACACAATTTATTTTTTATTTCATTTTCAAGAGTAATTGACATTTCTTCAGTGGCAAAACCAATTGAATCAATATCACTCGCACCTTCAATATAATCTTTTGTTAAAATTGAACCATATAAATATAGGGAGATGAGGCCTTGATCTTTATACTCATCAAATATTTCTTCTAATGCTTGTTCTGGTGTTTTTTTCATATGATGATTTTATCATAGGTTCGAACTTCTACAAAGGTAGGTAAAAGTTGCCTTGAAGATAAAAGTGATTCACAGGCTCTATACTTTGGACAATGTTCGAATAAGTCTTAAATACATTGAATCCTAAAAAAATAAAATTCTGCTGTCTCCTCCGAAAGATTTTCTATTTCATGTTCTATGTCAGAGGGGAAAATAAATCTGTCTCCAGATTCAAATTTTTCTGTTTCCCCTTTTAAGTTTCTGATAACACCAGACCCTTTTACTACCAAACATATTTCAACAATATTTTCATGTTTGTGCATTACCCATTTTTCTTTTGGTGGTAAAAACCCGTAAGTAAAAGCTTCAAAGCACCTAGAGTCAACTTCTTCTTTGGTAGTCAACATCTTTCTAGAACCAGAGTTATGTGAGGTTTGCTCTGTTGGTATATTTTGTATATTTTTTTTATTAAACATTTTAGTATTATATCATGGGTTTGAACTGCTACTTAGGTAGGCAAAATAACCATTAAAATATATGACTTTAAATTAGGATCCAAACATGAGACAGTCCCATCTCACCAAAGATGAAACTAAAGCGAATATTCCAAGTTATTTAGCGAAAAAAGAAGATGTTTAATTTTTATGAATTTTTTAGTATTTAGGTTAATATATATGTATTAGAAAAGTAATTAATATTAATAAAATTTATGGATAATAAAATTATAGAGGATAAAAGTTTATTAAAAATTGTACCTTTGCCAGTAAAAATACTAGCTGTTATAAATTATATTATTGCGGTAGGTGTTTGGATTTCAGGAATTTGGGCAATATTTGCAGGCAATATATTGTCTCGAGTTATGGGTCAATTTTTCCCACCAATAACTACAATAGGCACTGCTGTTTTTGTTGTTATTGGTTTTATTGTAATCCTAATTGGTTTTGTATATTTTTTTGTAGCTAGGGGTTTATGGTCTGGTAAAAACTGGACAAGAATTCTTGTTATCATTATTTCTATTCTTGGAATTTTGGTAAGTATTGGATCAATATTAAATGGCAATTATGATAATTTCATTATTTTGGTGATTAACCTTATTATTGGTTATTATTTTATATTTAACAAGTCAGTGAAAGAAGCATTTATAAAAATTAATTCATAAATACAGTTCTAAAAAATATTTCATACTATGGAAGTATTTGGATAGTTTTATTTGGAGACGAATCTTAATGTATCAAACATTTTCTTCTGTAATTAAACAACAGTATTTAAGTTTTTTGATTCTTATTCCCATAAATAAACCTTAATGCAAATTTAAACTTCGTATGATGTTCAAATAAGTATATTGGTGGAAATTAGTAGTTATGATTTAAAAATCATAATCAACCTTTACCCAATCTGCTCTTTCTTTTAGATATGCCTTAACTTTTTCATGTTCTGGATTTTCACCAAACCTTTTTATATCTTCAATATTTTCAAAAGAAGATACTTGGGCAAAATCATAGAATTTTTCTGATTTCTCTCTCTGTATTCCTATCTCCCATTCCTTAATTTCAGGAACTTTTTCTTTTAATGATCTAAGCATTTCTATTCCTTTATTCTTTTCCTCTTCGCTTACTCCTTGCTTGAATTTAAAAAGTAAAATATGTTTAACCATAATTTAATTATAACATGGATTAAAGGTTAACTTTTAGTATTAAAAATGGGGTACCTTACAATGGGTCTTTTTGTTAAATTACTTATACCTATTGAACTGTAAATGAATTATCAGAATAATCAGAAGCAGAGGAACAATCTGGGTTATATACAACCTCAAAATTTCCTGATTGGGCATTAGTATTACAAATTCTTATTTTATAATTTCCAGAAGGAATACCGTAAATTTCTGTTGAGCCGTTATCAGGAGCTACTAAAATAGGTGCTTCATTCCCAGTAGAAACATTTTTAACATATATGGCAACATTACGACTTACAATACCAGAACTTTTCCATGTTACTGGAATCTGTTTAATGGTAGTACTAGTAGTATATGATTCTCCACCATTTGGAGAAAGAACTGTAATAGAAGGAGTTGCAACTGTAGTTGTTGTAGTTGTTACTGTTGTTGTATTATTGTTTACTGGATTATTTACAACATTACCTTGATTCTCTTGTAGTAGATTATTTTCCTCTACAAAAGGAATAGTTTTTGAACTCTTACCTGCATAATATATAACACCCCCAACAGCAACCAATAACGCCATTGTTAATACAATAACTAACACTGAACCTTTGTTATTTTTCATAACATTAATTATACCAAATAATAGATGTATTACAAAAGCAACACCAATGCTCAGAACTAATTTTATTCTTTTTCCCACTCTTTCACATCTGGGTGAAAATCTACTTGGTATTCTGGAATACCCAAAGAAAGACCATACTCTTTTGCTTTATTATATTCTTCTATGCTTTTTCTGTTTATGTAAAAAACCTTATCTCTGAAAATAATATAATGATGAGTTTTGCTTCTATAATCAGCATACCAGTTATGCTCTGTATCCAAAGAGACGCTCAGCTCTTTAGCAATGTTCTCAGCTTCATTTTCTGGAATTAAAACAGTATGCAAGGTCCATTGTTTAATCCAAGGAGTTTTATGTTTTTCTGAAACAATACTAATCTTGGTTTCCAAAATCTGAACTTTTTTAAGCACTTCTTTGTTTTCTAAGCTTTCTTCAATTATTACACCTCTATAATTTTCCATATATTCTCATAAAATTGTTTCAATCTTAGTTAATAAATCAGGAAAACTTAAGTATCCTGCTTTTTTATTAAAGTGCCCAGCATTTGGTATAAAAGTAAGCTCAACACCTAATTTTTTAGCTAATTGTTCTCCATTCCCTAAAGAAACATAAGGGTCATTGTCTGATTGAAAAACATCAAAATGTTTAGCGTTAGTTTTAATCTTTTGCCAATCAAAATTAAAACCACCAAAACTATTATCCCTATCATAACTAAGAATTGGTTTTACTCCTATTGGTGTTCCTGTTAGAAAAACTGCTTTGACTGGATGTTTTAATTGTTCTAATACTCTTAGAGCAAATACGCCACCTAAACTATGACCAATTAAAATTGTATCTTCATTTATATACTGCTCATAACCTTTTAGGACCTCAAACCATTCTGCTATTTTAGCAGGCACTACTGGAGAAGTTGGAAATTGTGGCACAATAACATTACAACCTTTTGCTTCAAGTTTTTCTTTTAGCCAAGGAAACCAGTTTTCTTCTGGGTATCCTTCAGTTCCGTGGAATATAAATACATTATTTTGCATAATTTTAATTCTACCACAGGTTAGCACTTGTTATAAAGTAGAAAAAATACCCCTGAAAAATGAGAATATTTGCAATGCTCCGAACTTTAGAGGATGTTCGAATAGCTATTCTAGCTATTCGCTAAATACCAGTCTATCTCTTCGCTTATTTCAGAAAATAAATCATCAAGACCTTGACTAACTCCATTACAAGCACTAGCAACCTTTTTAACACCTTCAAAACTTTCCAATCTATCTTGCTTGCTTATAAGAAGATTTCTAGCATCTAATTCACTACCAGAGATTTGGTCAGCAATCTTAACTCGTTTTACAGAATCATTTTCGTTGGAAATCCTTTCTGCTTGGGCTAATTTTTTTTCTGAAATAGAAAGTTTACTCCATTCAAGTAGGTCTGTTAGTCCGTTAACAATACTTGCTATATTGTCACCAAACTCTTTTTGTATATCTTCAATTGTTACATCAGTATCTTCTACCGTATCATGAAGCCACGCAGAAGCGATTTCTTCATCTGTTCCACCAGATAATTGAACCAATCTAGCAACTCTCTGTAGATGGAAGAAATAAGGTGTTTTAAGTGAATCATTCTCTGAATGATTTTTATGAGCTTCTTTTGCAAATCTTTTTGCTTTTTCTATTATTGTTTCCATTTTTAAATTATACACCAAAATAATTCAGGCAGGAACTTTTGCAAAAAAAAATAGCAAAAAGTAACCATTATAAAATATGGCTTAAAATTTTGCTCCCTCTACTAGACGAAGTGAGAACCTTTTTGGATAAAATTAAATGAGTTTTACCCGCGAATGATACGAAGCAAAACAAGGATTACAGCTATCACTAAAAGTATGTGAATAAATCCTCCTAAAATAGGAAAACCAATAAAACCTAAAACCCATAAGATCAATAAGATAATTGCAATTGTTGTAATCATAAAATAAAAATCTAGAATAAGTCCATGTTCCCGACAAAACAAGATAATATATTAAGCATATACTTTATATGTATTAATAGCTATCTTTAAATTTTGACCCGCACTTGAGACGATGTTCTAATGAGTATTGTAGGAAAATAAAAAATCCTATTTTTTTACCTCAATTAAGTCCCATAAATTTCCATACAAGTCCTTAAAGACAGCAAATGTCCCAAAAGAAGCAGTCTTGGGTTCTCTCACAAATTCAATTCCCACAGAAATCATTTCTTTATAATCTCTCCAAAAATCATCAGTATTTAGAAAAAGAAATACTCTTCCCCCAGTTTGATTACCGATAAATAATTTTTGTTCAGGTGTAGATGCTTTTGCTAATAGAAGCTGAGAACTAGAAGAACCTGGTGGAGCAACAACTACCCATCTCTTATTTTCTTCTGGTTGATATGTATCTTCAATTAAAGAAAAATGAAGTTTTTTTGTATAAAAATTAATAGCCTCATCGTAATCTGCAACAACTAACGATGTAAGAGCAATTGATTGTTTCATATTGTCAATAATTTTATCACAGGTTCAAACTTCGCAATAGTTCCTAAAATTGTAGGAAAAAAATTCCTTATGAAATAAAGTTAGAGATTTTGCTTCGGACTTGGGAGAACGTTAGAATATATTTATCTACTCCTTCATCATTAAATACTTAAGCATTGCAACGTTTTGCATAGGCGTACCACCAGAACGGAAAACAATATGATGTTTAGTGGGTAATGTTCCGCCTTCTAAAAGATGACGTATTGTTATTGCTTGTGTTGGGTCAATAATCCCTTTTGACTTCCCTTCTATTAGATCTGATTCTTTCTCAAAACTATCAAGCCAGTTTACTAATATAGTTGCATCTTTGTATACATCAAGGACTGCTTCATTTTTATCACTGAAAATTGAAATAAATGCACCATCTTTTAATTTCTGTACATCATCTTCTAAAAGTACTGGTTCACGTGAATTAGTGTGCATAAAAATATAATCATATTCACCAAAATCTGGCTTATCTATAAATTTTGTTTTAACACCAATTTCTTTCCCTATTTCCTCAAAGATTAGTTGACCATTTGTTTCATTTTTGTAATCTATGTTAGTGATTTTTGGAAAATATGTTTTAAGAGCACGTAATGACCAACCAGCCACTCCACCAGCTCCTATATAAAGTATACGTGCATTTGATGGATCTTTCCCAATAGCTTGAAGGGCAAAAGCGTCCATTAGTCCAGTACGTATTTTTACATACTCAGTATAATCAGTTTGAAAAATTAACTTGCCACCTTTGAATACTTGTGCCCCTTGCGGTGCAACCTTTGATTTAGCATCCCATGGACTTAGAATAAAATAAAATATTGGAGATGCATCATCTTGTGACTCATAAATATAAAAGAAAAGAAAATCTGCACCATTAAATTCTTTGATCACTAAATCCATCTCAAACTTTTCCTGATTAAGAAAAACTTCTTTCAATGACTCCCCTAACTTTTTTAAATCAACATTCATGCAAAAATTATATCATAGATTTGAATTCCTATTAAAGTAATAAAAAATCACATTGTAAAATAAAGTGATTTTGTTGACTTCGAACTTGGGGTGATGTTCGAATAAGTATATTGTTAAAGGATTAAGGGGTGATATAATTACGTAATGAACAAGGCAAACATTTACATTGATGGAAATAACTTATACAGATCAGCCAAGGAACTGGGATTCGAGATTGATTATAAAAAATTTCGTGGCTGGCTCCGTCAAAAATATAATCCAGGGATTGTATATCTATTCATTGGGCTAGTACCAGAGAGGACAAAGTTCTATGAACATCTTCAAAAGTGCGGTTATATTTTAATTTTTAAGCAAACTGTATCTATCGGAGAGAAAATAAAAGGAAATTGCGACGCTGAGCTTGTGCTAAAAGCCACATCTGATTTTTATACTAAATCATTTAATTCTTGTATCTTAATAACAGGAGATGGTGACTTTGGGTGTTTAGTAGAATTTCTAAAAGAAAATAAATCGATGGATTGCATTATTGCTCCAGATGAGAAGAAGTGCTCTATTTTATTGAGAAATAAAAATACAGAAATAACCTTCTTAAACGACCACTACCACAAATTCTCAAATAAAGCCTAAAAAGAAAAAGCCCCCAATGTAGACGAATCTACATAAGGGTCTTCTTCATAGTGATACGCCTATTATATCACATTAGTAAAACCGTGCAAGTATCAATGGGGTTCGAACTTTTACTAAGGTAAGAAGACTAACCATTGGGATATATTGCTTAAAACTTTGCTCCGAACTTGGGATGATGTTCGACAAGAGATATTGAATGATAAATAAAAGATATATAAATATATCGTAAGTATCGTAATACTGTAATAAGTTTTACGAATAAGTTGTAGTAAGAAGGGTCTAGCTACAAATCAGTACTATAAATTCGAGCTATTACACTTACTTAAAATACTTTTGATGTACTCATCCTTTGCTTTAGTATAAGATTTTCTTTCTTTCTGGTATTTTATAGCCAACTTTTTCTTTAGATTATCATATTCTTTTAGGACTTCTTTATTTTTTCTTAGATAATCACGGTATATTAGTGTTTCCTTATATTTCCTGCTATCTATTTCCATAATGTGAATAAAATGAGTTATAAAATTTGGTTTATCTTCACCCAACTTTATTGGCACACCTCTTCTCATAAGGATTTCACCATCTGCGTTATTTTCCTTGATCGAATAATGCGAGAACTTTAATATTTTCTCTTTAACTTGTGCTATGTCTTTTAGTGAATCAACTCCAATAGCAATATCAATTATTGGTTTTGCAGACAAGCCTACAACTGAAGTAGATCCTACATGTTCTATTGATAGAGAAACATCACCAAAAATTTTTTTCAAGTTTTTCTTTTCTTTGTCAAACTCTTTTTGCCACAAGGGATTATATTTTTCTATCTTAACAAATCCCTTTCTAAGACCAAGTACTTGTTTCATGGTCTCATTATATCATCTCACGCCTATGTAGAATATGTGCAAAATTTATCATATTTCCCCCACAGTGGGTATCAATATATATATTTAGGTTCGAACTTCTACTAACCTCCGAAAAATAACCTTTATAAAATATGGGCGAAAATTTTGCTCCGAACTTGGGGTGATGTTCGAATAAGTTTAATGGAAAAAAATAAGTGGTAAATACTATTTTTTATTGCTTTTTACCACATAATGCTCAAACAAATACATTGAATCTTTACCAGTGTGCAACTTTGCCATTTTTGCGAAAAAGTCAGAAACGGGTTTTGCAAGAGTATTGTAGATCTTTTGATCTTTTACAACATCGTTAAATATCTTCATATCCTTAGCCATATGTTTAAGATAAAAACCAATAGAAGGATGTTTTTCACCAAGACGATTTTTAATAGATGGAGATAGAGCTGTATTATTTCCTGAACTCTCTTCAATAACTTCTATTGCCTTTTTTAAATCTATCTTATTTTTCTTTATCATCATCAATCCCTGACTACTTGCCAATAAGTTCATTGCAAAAAGAAAGTTATTTAATGCTTTCACATACAACCCGGAACCAAAAGATCCTAAATATACTACATACTCCCCCATTGCTTTAAAAATTGGTAAACATTTATTAAAAATCTTTTTATCACCACCAACCATTATAGACAGAACTCCTGCGACTGCTGCTTTTTGCCCCCTAGACACTGGAGCATCCATCATAAACACACCTTTCTTTTTCAAAACTTCCATTATCTTTTTAGTTTCTGCGGGGTTAGAAGTGCTCATATCAATAACAACCTGCCCCTTTCTTAAACCCTCAATTAATCCACTCTTGCCGAAAATAACCTCACCTGTTTCTTTTGAGCTCGGCAACATTAAAATTATAATTTCACTTCTAAGAGCTATCTCTTTAGGATTTTGAGCAATAATTAAACCTGATTTTTTTAATTCATTTAATACCTTCTTTGAACGATTATACCCGACGACTTGATACTTGTTTTTGAGTAAATTAAGAGTCATATATTTTCCCATCAGGCCAAGCCCAATAAATCCCAATTTCTGTTTTTTCATATATTTATATTATACACAAAAAACATTTAGGTTCGAACTTATATCAAGGTAGGAAAAAATCACCGTGTAAAATAAGGTGATTTTGTTGACTCTAGACTTGGAATGATATTCGAATGGCTATCTTAGATTCTTTTCCCAATCTTGGATAAGGGAAAGAGCTTCGTTTTCTAATTCTTTGATATGAATAATTTCAATTTGCCTGTTATTTTCTGTATTGATATTTTCAATTGAATGTAATCCTTCATAATGTTGCTTGGAAAGTTTATCCTTTCCGACGGCATATACTATCTTTGTTATTTTTGCCCAATAACAAGCAGAAAAACACATAAGACAAGGTTCCATCGAAGAGTATACTTCACAACCTTTTAAGTCACGAGTATCTAATTTAATTGAGGCGTTTCTTATTGCTTCGATCTCCGCGTGGCTAGTAGCGTCCTTTCTATTTTTTCCGTCACTAAGTCCTTCAGAGATTATGACCTCATCTTTTACCACTAGAGCACCAACAGGAAAACCTCCTTGTTCGATAGATTTTTTTGATAATTCTATTGCTTGCTGGAGAAAATTATTCACAAAGGAATTATATCATTAGGTTCGAACTTCTACTAACCTCCAAAAAATAACCTTTATAAAATATGGTTTGAAATTCTGCTCCGAACTTGGGGTGATGTTCGAATGGTATTACTTAAGACTTAATTGCTTCTTTCTGGACATATTTCTCAATATCTTCAGGATATAAAAACTGAATAGTAAAAAATCTATCATTTATATGATCAGGAAAGAGCACAACTCTGAATTCTGGTTTCAAGTCTTCCTGAGTATATCTTCCTAGTGTATCCTTGAAGAAAGTAAAATTTCCGCCATTATTTTGTCCTACAACAAACCTTAGTCCTAAATTCTTAGCCAATACTGGGAGTTGGTTTTTATAAAAATCTTGCCCAATCCCTTGCTGAGTCTCACCATCAAAATCTTTCACAAATAAAGCCTCTGGATTGCTTGGGTATAATAATACTTTGGTAAACATAAGGACTCTAGTAGAGAGAGATAAATATCCTGAGTCAATTAGTGAACTAAATTTTGCATGTAGTTTGTTTACAGAGGTAGGAGCATTAGGTAAGATTTTGAATCTTACTCTTTCTTGTACTTGTTTTGCTAATTCAATATTGTGTTTCCACTTACTATACTCTTCTTTATCAGTTAGTTTAGTAGGATAATCTTTTTCAAGTACTAGTACTGAAATTTCACCTTGTTCATCGGAAAGTTGATAGAGTTCTATGTTTTTTGGATTTACAGCAACACTTCGAACTCTTTCAGGAACAAAAGCAGCTAGAGTTTCTTGAGTTGCTTTTTGAGAGGATTTTTTTGACAAAATCCCGATTATTTCTTTTTTGACAGCAGTACCTAAAACAAAAGTATGGCCATCTAACCTACCAATAGGTTTCTGAAATTCTTTCATAAAGGGAATTATAACATAAAGAGTAGGTTCGAACTTCTACTAACCTTCGAAAAATAACCATTGCAAATTAAGGTTCAAAAAATGGCTCCGAACTTGGGATGAAGTTCGAGGGAGTATATTAGAGAAAGAATAATCTACTCTTTAAATGTAGCTAGGTAATCTACTACTTTATCCTGTTGTCTTTTGATTGCATCATTTAACTTCAAATATTCATCAGGGGTAATTAACACAGGCTCTAATCCTTCATCTCCAAAAACTACATCGCTTTCTTTCATATTTAATGGATTAACAACAATAAAATATGATTCCTTGGTTGTATCCATTGCACTCATATATTGTTTTGCATATTTTACATCATCAGGATTTATTTCAATTCCAAATTCTTCTTTAGTCTCTCTTTTAAAAGTATCAAATGGCGATTCACCTTCTTCTTTACCACCACCAGGTAAATCTATATATAGTGGAAAACTTTTTGTTTTAGTATCTCTTCTGTATGTAAGAATTTTATCACCGATAAAAACAAGACCTTTTACTCCATGAAAATTCCTATTTTTATCAAATATTTTTTGATCAATTATATTTTCTAAATTAAAATTAGGTTTTGAAAATTCTTCTGTCATTTTTTTATCTTATCATATTTATCCCACTGTAAGTAGCACTATATACTTAGGTTCGAACTTATACTAACCTCCGAAAAATAACCTTTATAAAATATGGGTTAAACTCTGCTCGCGTGGGAGTCTGCTTTCCGAACTTATGATTGGCCTAAAGCTGTGGGAGACATAGAAACAACAAACAAGGAGATTACTCATTTATTATCTTTAATATAGAATTATTATAGAAACGCAAGCAGGGGGGTCTCTGGACCCTGGAAACGACCCCTACCTTTTATATGAGATACTTATGTATGACTTAGTTTCCCTATCTAGTATCAAAATGATTATTATAAAATATAATTTTTTAAAATGGATCCGAGTTTGGGATGATGTTTGAAACTGTCTGAATAAGGAAAAATAAGGTATATTAATAATATATGGCATTAGAAATGGATCAAATTAAAAAAATAGTTCAAAAAATAGATGAATTGAATTTAATTAATCCTGTTGGGAAAATAGAATCTTTTGCTGAAGGAAACGCAAATGAAATATTTTTAATCGATAATCAGTATGTACTTAAGGTAGCTAAGAAAAACCCAAAAGGAATAGAGGTAAATGATATTAATACAGAGAGTGCTATTCTTGAATCTTTAAATGGGAAAATGCATCACATGCCTGAATTGATTTATCGTAACTCGAATTTCAATTGTTATTTATCAAATCTAATTAAAGGAGAGATACTTAAACCATTTTTATTCAAAATGGACGAAGAGAAGAAAAAAGAGCTAGGTAAACAACTAGGTTCTTTTTTGTATGAATTTCATAGTCAAAAAATTAATATAGATCTTCAGTCTTGTCCCAATAAAAACTATCATACAAAAAGACAACATCAGGCAAGTATTATAAATAGTTATAAAGATAAGTCGGAAAATATAGGAAAACTAATTACAGAAATTAGTCAGATTATTGAGCTTTCTCTTTCTGAGAGTAATCTAGTTTTAACTCATAGTGATTTTCATTGGAAGAATATTATAATAGATACTACTTCTTATAAATTTAATGGATTAATAGATTTTGGAAATGTTTGTTTAGACCATCCAGAAGTTGATTTTCGTCAATTAATGGGTCGTTATGATATTGATCTAGGAATAGCTATGGTTCTTGAGTACGAAAAATTGAAAGGAGAAAAAATAGACAGAAAACTTCTTTTTGCTCATTGTGCCCTGAATGACCTTTGGCATTATTATGGAAAAGAAAATAAAGACCCGAGCCCTTGGTATGATAAATGGTTTAATAAGAAAAACTATTTTATTAATTTTTAAAAAATTTGTTGGCTCGAGTGGAGGGACGCATTTCGAACTTTTGATTGGGTTGGTGTATACACAGATCCTGAATATCACTTAGGGCAAATCGACAGACTAATCGCTTTGGCACGCTAATTTTTATATAATACTTATATGGACACGGACTATGTTTCTCTACGGAATAAATATCTACCTAAAAAGATTAAGGCTATTTTTGTATTAGAGTCCCCGCCAGCAGGTCACGGTTATTTTTACGATCCAAGTGGACGTGTTTCGGAAGTATTGTTTCGTGCCTTTATGAAAGCCGTTATAGATTTCTCTCCCACCAACAAAGATGAGGGTTTGAAGAAATTGGCTAGTAAGGGATATTTGTTAGTTAATCCAATTTACACCCCGGTTAATAAACTCTCAGATAAAGAAGCGGACAAACTTATTTTGTCTAATTACGAAAACTTCAAGAATGATTTGCGATCTATTATAGGCGACAAACAGATACCTATCATTTTAGTCAAATCTAACATTTGTAGATTATTAGAAAAACCTCTCCTCGAGGACGGGTTCAACGTTGTAAACAATGGAGTGCTTGTACCTTTTCCACTTCATTACCATATGAATACATTTACTGAAAGAGTTAGGAAGTTATTGTAAAAGTTCGAACCCTGTTCACAGGTAGGATATTTCACACTTTTAACTCTATATGTATCAGCGTATTCTCTACGTTTTATTTTGCTCGAATGGAGGTGTGCATTTCGAACTTTTGACTGGGCTACTTTATATCCCGATCCTGAATATCATTTGAATACAATCAATAATCTTATAGCTTTAGCTAAGTGATTTATCTTCTGGAAAGCAATTCAGAAACCGTAACAAATGTATAACCCTTTTCCTTCAGTGCATCTATTATTAGCGGAACAGCTTTTCTTTGTTCACTACAGGTCTCACAAAATGGGTGAAGAAGTATAATAGAGCCAGCTTTTGTATTTGCAATCGTATATTCAACAAAGAAGTCCGACGTTGTGCCATAAGTATCAGGTTCAACATCAACCATAATAGTTTCAATGTTGTGTTTATTTAGATACCAAGGAAGTCCCAGAAGCTTTTTTCCATAAGGAGGGCGGAATGTTATAGCTCCTTCATATCCTGCTTCTCGGATAAGTTGATTTGTATTTTGAATTTCACTATCTATAAAAGATAGAGGTTTGAATAAAAATCTCTGATGCGTGTACGAATGGTTGCCAAGTTCGTGTCCCTCATCAGTAATACGCTGTCCAATCTCTAAGTTTTCCTGCAATCTTTCACCAATCACATAAAATGTGGCTTTTATTTGCTTTTCCTGCAGTACATCCAGTATCTCATTCGTGTGTGTCTCTGGTCCGTCATCAAATGTGAGGGCAATAACTTTTTCTTCAGTATCAACTCGGTTTACGATACTGCCGAAAAATTGAAAAGTGCGTGATTTACTGATTTGAAGCAGTCCATATCCACAAACTACGAGAATGAGTATTGCCGATAAAAAATAGATAATAATCTTTTTCATTACTACCATTATAACAAATTTGAGTTCTGAACCCTATTGGGGTAACAAAAAAACAGCCCAGTATTTGAGCTGTTTTTTGATGGCTCGCTTTGGTGGATGACTTTCGAACGATAGATTGGCTAAATGAATATCCTTTCCCTAGTATTGCACTAGCAGAAATTAAATCTCTTTTGTTTAATTAAGCAGGGTCTTTTTCAATAAATAGTTCTCCAATAATTTTCGTAGTATTTTTTTCACCCCCTAATTCAAAGCACCAATGGGGACGATTATCTATCCCGATTATAGATAAGTTTTTTATCCAAAAGTCAGCCGGTTTCTTAAGATTCATTATTTCTTCAATAAGGAGCTTAAACTTATTTTTTGTAGTTTTAGGAAATACCAATGGTTTATTTTGCAAAAAGTAAATCAAAAATACTGCGATATTTTTCCAATTTTCATAAATACTAAAAAGTTCAACATTAAGATTATTCTCTTGAAATAAAGAGACAAGTTCAGTTCTTAAAGTGGAAAGGCCAATTACTTTTGATATTTGATTTCCCATTTCTGGGTCAGTAGGATTCCAATTAGCTGAAAGTATTTTTGTGATGTCTCGAAATATAGATAAACTCACTTCTGATGGTCTATCCAGTTGAGTATGAACTACCCAATTACTATAAAATTCAATTGTTCTATATTTAGAGATATTGGGGTGGTTTTCGATTAAGTGTCGTGCTTGAACCATTAGAAAAATAATTTCTTGTTTTTCTATATAGCCACCTCGTTTAGAGATACTATCTAACCATTCTTTTACATGATCTTTAGCTGTCATAAAAATTATTTACCAAAACCAAAATATCTTTGACCAGAAACTTTTTTTCTTAACAGGTTCTGGGGTTTGTATTGGAACTGGATAAGGAGCGGGAGTTTCTATTTTTGTATTTTGTGATGTTTCAATTTTGTTTATGGGCGTAGTAGAAACAGGTTTTTGTTCAACAACTTTTGGAATTACTTTTTTAGGTGTTGCTGGAATCTTATACTCCGGTGCTAGTGTTGTGTATCCGGTCCCGTTTTCTCCATAAGTGCTTTTAATTGGCTCTTCTGGTTGTGGCAATGCTTTAGCATTATGACAATGATACTCACCCGTAGATAATCCCCAATTAGAACAATTTGTCCGACAAGTATGACAACCAGAAGAATCTGTTCGGCCCGGATGAGCAAATGAAAAATTAGGAATAATTAAAAATGAAATTATTAAAATTTGTATAATTGTTTTCATAATAATTATTGAGAGAAAAAAATCTTTGAAGCTTCATCCGCCATAAATGTTGAAAAACCATTTCCTCTGGCTTGAACATAAAAATCATTAAGAATACCAAGACCTTCTTTAACTTTCTTGGCTATTTTTTGAGCCCCTTCAAGTGTCCAAGAAACAACAAGAACTTTATATCCTCCTTCTTTTGGTAAATTATTTTTCAGTGTTTCAAGTAGTAATGGATCTTCTGCTCTCCAACCAACAATTAAAACTCTATCTATCTGTGGTAAATGTTGTTCAAAAACTTTAATATGTTGAGTCGGACATACATATTTATCTTTCCCTATCAAAGGAATAGCTATAGCAGGAAATGAGTTAAAATCATTTTTTTCAGCATTTTCTTCTATTTCTTGAATATGATATGGGTCATATTTACCCTCTTTAATTTCCTTAAGAATGTCAGGTTCTTTTATGGAAAGTTCATAGCCATCTTTTATACCAAGATGCTTTCTTTCCATTTCTGATGTTCTTCTAATATAACCCCAATCATGAGAACCATGCAATTTAATAATTTTAATATCACTTGAAATATAATCTCTCATGTTTTTTGGTTTTAAGGAGCTAAGACTATTTTCAAATAAAGAATCATAATTAAATGTTGCTATTAACGCTTTCCCGTTTGTATAAGTATCAATGCGATTTATTATTGCATGATAATTATTAGCTTGATGTATTTTACGATTTAAGTCATGTGGTTTTGAAATATAAGAAAACAAATCTCTTAAATAAAATTCAAAATCTACGAATCGTCTTCGCATAGCCTCAGATTTTATGGAATCATTCTGTATTTCAGTCAAAACTTCTTCAAAATTTCTTTTGCGACTTTTTACTTGATTGATTATTTCTACTAATAAATTTCCTGCCCCTTTGTATTTTTCAAGAAATCCAGAATGAATAAATTGATCTTCTGCGAGATCATTAGTAAGAGGGGCCATTTTCCCTAAGGGTGAAAAATCATGAGATGCTCCTGCTCCAAAAATTATAAGTGGATATGCCATAATTAAAAAATTACTGTGTAAAGTCTTTTATATACTTCTGTGGTAGGAATTATGAATTTTGACAACTCTATTTTGAAACTCTCCAAAGAACCTTTACCATTTACTAATTTTTGTAAATCCACCATAGTAGTTCCTAATTTAAGATCTTGATTTTCTATATCAGTTACAATTTTATCATAATCCGTTTTATTTATATTATTACTTATTGAAACTGCGTAGGCATTTAGTATCTCATAGTCAAAAACATAATTTTCTATTTCTCTTCTTTCCAACATCTTATTACTACTTGAAGCACCAAGAAAATCGATTCTTTCCTGCTCAGTTAGATCGTCACGATCCTTAAGTAGAAATAATTTTACTTTAGTAAATGCTTTAGTTATTATTTTTAATGCTAGGGTAGAATTAGCAATTACATCATTTCCTCCACTCGAGACAAATAATGTATTATGGTTAGTTTCTCCAAAAATTAAGTTATAAATACTTGCGTCTAACCCTTGTTCTCCTCCTGAATTTGTTGGGTCCGGTCTACCCTCACAATAAATTATTACTTCTGGAGCTACTAATCCAGTGAGGTCTTCTAGGGCAGTTTGAAAAATTCTTTGCCAGTTTTGTCTAGTTGTTTTGATTGGGTAAGCAGTTTGAGTTCCATTAAAACAATCTTTTTCTGAAAAATCAATTATTTGGGATTTTTCTTTTAGTTCTTCTTGTAAGGATCTTAAAAATCCCACACTGTGTGTCGCTACCCATATCTGACAATTATCAGGAATAAGTTTTTCAATTTCAATCAATAATTTTCTTTGAATGCTAGTATTAAGATGTAATTCAGGCTCATCTATAGCATAAACAGTGTTATCATATTCTGGGGTTTTTATAATTAAATCTATAATAATATCTACCACCTCTTTTTCACCAGAAGATAGATTTTCAAAAGGAAAATCTTTTGAACTTTCTTTTTCAAAGAACAATTGCCCTTTTCCTTGAGTTACATCACCAATGTTTGATATTTTAATATCTAAAATATTACCTAAAATATTATTGATTTTATCAATAAGTTCCTTTCTTGTTACTAAACCCGTCTTGCCAGAAGTGTCATTAAAAAATTCTTGAAAGGCTTTACTTAACATCCGTTCATAATTTTCCTGCAATCTATTATCCATAGCATTTGAGCTATAAGGCCTATTAACATCATCAATCACATCAGGTAATTTTCTCAAATTATCTACCTGTAATCTTGAAGTAAATCGATAGGCTGTTCTTATGTAAAAACTTTTTTTATTAAATTCATTATTATTGTCATTTTCTATTTTTATAGAATTTTCTTTATTATAAGATTCACTTTTCTTTTCAGGAAAAATCGAAAAATAAAGTTTAGCAAAAAAAGAAGCGTGTTCTTGTTGATGTGTCCCCTTATAGTTTTTAAGTTTTTCTTCAAATGCATCAAAAACCGAACTTTTTCCTGATCCATTGGGGCCGACTAAAGCAATAATCTTTTTAGGCATATTCCCTAAATCAATTGTCAAATCATCAAATCTCTTAAAATTTATAAGTTGTATTTTCTTTATTTTCATCTCATTTTCAAAATAAAACCAAAAAGATATCCAATCTCAAAATAGATACCTAATATTTTCTGATATAAGTTTATTCTAGCACATTTACAGTAAATAATACCTATATAAAAACCATAAAGAATATAAGAGTTCAACACTACCTAAAACAATTAAAATTAAATTGAAATAGTTAAAAAATGATTTTCGGTCTTGTATTCCTCTTCTAATTTTAAGACAAAACCATATTGAAAAGATCCAGATTATTGGTGGTAGAAAATACAGTAAATTCAAAACAAAGATTGGTGAAAAAGAAAAGAAATGATCAGAGCTAATATACATTATTCTACCGGAAAACATATCAAAGTATTTATTTCCCATACTGGGAATTAGCATAAATATCAGAATCGGCAAAAGGGTTAATAAAATACTTATTACTAAATTTTTTAATTGTTGTTTGTGTTCCATGTCATTATTTTGTGTTTCTTGAAGCATGTTTATTGTTAATAATTTTAATTTTTCTATATCTTTATCCATAAAACTTTTATAAATAAATTATTTAATACGCTTTTTCATAATAGATTCAATCAAAAAAGCAGAAACAAAACTAATAATTGTAAATTCTATAATGATTAACAAAATAGCAATTTTCCACCCCAAGAAAAAGAAAGAAGTAATCAAAATGCCAAATGTAATAATTCCACCAGAAAATTTAATAACTTCACTTTGATTACCTCTTTTTGTCTTACCTAAATAATATAGAGATGTTCCAGTGAAAGTAATCAATATAAATACCCAAAATAATAAATTTATTTGCATAAAAATTCTACCAAAACTTAAGTTTGGATATGCTAATTTTTAATTTCTTCCAAAAGGTAGTTTGAGGTATTTTGTTGTCTGGTGTATTAGAAATAGACACAGGTAAGGGTGTCTCTGGGATTACTTCACTTTTAGAAGGTAATTCCTCCCTTGTTTTTGCGATTTCCGGGGCTTTTACTTCTGAAGATGGGATAATTGCTGTTTTGATATCTTGACGCTCTTTAATAGGGATATACTTGTTTTCAGTTACTGATCTTTCTTTTTTAGTGCAAAGACCATTATTATTCCAATCAAACTGACTTCCATCTTCACATGCACATGCTCCTTTTTCATCACTGTAAGATAATGAGCCAAAGTTTTTGGCACAAAAAAGAAGATTCTCTAGATTGCTTTTACATTTTCCATTGATAAAAGTTGAACCCTCTACACATTCACATTCTTTAGTGTTTTTGTTGTAAGAAGAATAATATCCCTCTTTATCAATACACCAAAGTTCTGCTTTTAATTCATAAATTTGTAATTGATTTTTATATTCTATTTGTGCTGAATCCTCAATCTTTTTATTTTGCCAATTTAGAAAACATATATTATATTCTTGAAGTTTTTGATTATACTCATCGATCTTGGCTCTGCATTGAGCAAGTTCGATGGCGTCTGGGGTAAGACCATTTGATATAGCGATTCCTCTTATTCTTTGGTAAGTAGATTCATCACACATAGCAACCGGCTGAACACAAGTAAAATTACTTTTTATATTACTATCTATTTGAGCACTTAAACTTTTAAGTTCGGCTTGGAGTTGTTTGTAATTTGTCTCATTGTCTTTATCTAATTTTTCTCTCATTTTTTCAATATCTTCAATTCTTTTTTCTACCGATTTGATAATTAAAGTTTCTGCATGAACTGCATTAAAAGAAAAAAGGCAAAAAATAAACAAAAAAACTATTTGTATTTTTTTCATTTTGCGTGGGTTTTTAATTTATAATATGGTTGTGAAAACAGTAAAGGCCTCACAGACCATCTGGTATCCTCTTTCGAGGATACCCCATACTCTTTCGAATATGGACCCACGCAAATGGTGATGACTATGAGGCCATTACTATTTGCGTGGGATTCTTATGTAGCCATGCCATTTCTGGTTTAGGCGTTGTATTTTTATAATAGCTCTTTTTGTCGACAAATACAATAAAGTATATCGGCGGAAATGGTCGGAAACATGATATCTGAAAATGTCTGATAATGATGGGTGGAAATAGGGGGAAAACGTGGGGTCTGATATGGTCGCAAAAGGTCGCATAAAGAGGGATTGTGTGATCAAAAAATTCTTTATTTATCGAGTTATTTGTTTGATATCATATTATGATTTTTTAATAAAAAATAAGTATTTTCTTCACATAGGAAATCGTAAGAAAATATGTGGAGCAAATGGTCGCATTTTAAGGGGTGTTATAGGAGAATAAATTGTCGACAAAAGCGTAAAAAAATGAGATTATATTTATTATGGAACCAAAAATTGTTAATAAAAATAAACTAACAAAAACTGACTGTGATAAATTATTAGAATCAATAGATATGATTGAAAAATATCAGAATGAAACTAGTCCTTCGGAACATATAGAAATACCTTTCTCTTCCATGGGGGCGTATGGTGTGAGTGTTGCAGATATAAAAAAATTATCTGAAGTAATTGAAAAAACTAATTTAGTTATAAAAAATAGAGTTGGTTTTGATGATGAATTGTCTAAAAACAGTATTTTTTTAAGGAGATTAGATACATGGTCTACAAGAGAAAAAATAAAAACTCTTAAAAATGAATTAGAAGAAGATAGTTTGATAATTTTATATTTTGAAGACAATACTCTAAAAAGAAACAAAGATGGTAAAGTCTTTATATGTGATTTTAAATTTGAAAAATATCCTATTGATTTAATAGATAAATTAAAAAATAGTCCTAAACCATTAAAAAGATCAGAGCTGGGAGACGGTAAAAACAACTGGGCTAGAACTGTAAAAGAAGTAAATGAAAGAACTTATAATAAACTTGAACTGTTAAAGAAAGAACCTCTAATAATAAATAAACACGGTGGATATGAGATAAATACTGATGTATATAAAGTAAAATAAGATATACGCTAAAAATACGGTGGAGAGCTTTTCAAACTAACTAGAATATCCAATAAATCGTTAGGTATTTTTAATTTACTAATTTTTCTATCGTATCTACATACATGACTTTCAAAAAGCTATCCTTAAAGCATGGTAAAGATAATTTATCGTGCAAAAAGAAAAAGAATAACGAAACAGATTCGTGTTGATTCTTATATTCACCAAAAGCTTTTGAAAAAGGCCGTAGAAGATAATCGCACTATTGCAAAGACAGTTGAAAAAATATGTCTTTGGTATTTCAACAATGAACTTAAATAATCAAACAAATGAAGAGTTTGATATTTTTGAGTTGGATGACATCTCTTCCTTTTTTGATTTGCTAGCAAAATTTGATTATGAAGATAAACAAAAAGAAATGTCGGCACTTAAAACTGACCCCCTAGTATCAGCTCCTAGAGGGCCAGTTTTAGGTTCTAACATTTAAGAAAATTTATGAATGAGCTGAACAAAAAACTAAATAAGAATTTTAATTCTTTAATTATTGAAAAATTAGGAGAAAAACCAATAGCGTTTAATCCCATTTTAGCTCGTATTTCCAATAGTTCACTTGCTGGACTATTTCTTTCGCAATTATTATTTTGGTGGCATAAGGGATATGATCGAGATTGGATTTATAAGACTATAGATGAAATAAAAAAAGAAACTGGCATGACTAGGAGTGAGCAAGACAGGGCTATAAAAATATGGAAAGAATTAGGAATTTTATTAGTAGAATCAAGAGGAATGCCAAGAAAAAGACATTTTCACATTGATAAAGAAAAACTTTTCCCTTTATTAGAAAAAGCTTCTGGTAGAAGTTTATATGGGTAAACTAGTTTGTTGATTTCAGCAAACTGATTGCTGGTTCTTGCATAAATACTATATACAGAGAATACATCATAGATAAAACCAAGAGAGAACATTCTCTCAATTTAAGAAATTATTAGTTTTAAGATATAATATAAAAACATGGAAAAAAATAAATGTGTAATCTATTGCAGAGTATCATCGAGAGAACAAGAAGAAACTGGTTATTCTCTTCCGGCACAAGAAAAATTACTTGTAGAATATGCTACTCGTAAGGGGTTTGATGTTGTAAAAGTTTTTTCAATAGCTGAATCAGCTAGTGGATCAAAGCAAAGAAAAATATTCGGAGAAATGATTGAGTTTATTAGTAAGAAGAATATACCAATTCTTCTTTGTGAAAAAGTTGATCGTCTTACTAGAAATCTAAAAGAAGCAGTTGTTGCTAATGACTGGATTGAAGCAGATGAAAAAAGACAAATTCATTTTGTGAAGCAAAATCTTGTAATTCATAGAAATGCTAAATCAGATGAAAAATTTCGTTGGGATATTGAAATAGTTCTTGCTAAAAAATACATCTCAAATCTTTCTGAAGAAGTGAAAAAAGGTCAGAAGGAAAAAATTGCGCAGGGTTGGCTTCCAGCCAAACCACCACTTGGATACAAAACAGTTGGCGAGAAGGGCCACAAGACCCATGTGTTTGACGAGACAAAAGCTCCGTTTATGAGAAAAGCGTTTGAGTATTACTCAACCGGGAACTATTCATTGATATCTCTGCGAGAAAAGCTGTATGAAGATGGATTAAGGACCCGGAATGGTAGCAAGCTCTCAAAGAGCAGGTTGGAGGACATATTACGCGACCCATTCTATATGGGCAGTATAAGGTGGAATGACATTACCTACACGAATGGCCTTCACGCCCCTCTAGTATCCAAAGAATTATTTGAAAAGGTTCAATTTACGCTAACACGCGGAAAATCTCCACATTACAAAAGACATACATTCCAATTCAGTAAAATGATAGAGTGCGGAGAGTGTGGTGGCTCAATCAGTGGCGAGATACAGAAAGGAACTATTTACTACTCCTGCAAGCACAACCGACCATGCACCCAAAAAGGGATGACAAAGGAAACGGATTTGGATACTTCCTTAATGGGAGTATTTAGTTTCTTTGAAAATATAACTGAAAAAGAAGCGGACATTATACGAGACAGAATTAAAGCTGATCACAAGCTAGAAGCTGAATACAAGGAAAACACTCTTAAAGCTCTGGATCAACGCTATAACTCATTACAGAGGCAGTTGGATATACTCTACAACGACCGACTGTCAGAAAAGATAACTCCAGAAAAGTGGGAAAGCAAACAGAAAGAAATAAATGCCGAGCAAGCAGAAATTCAGAATAAAATAACCAAGCTCAAAAATGAAGAGACGAAATACTTTGAGCTTTACATCAACATCCTTGATCTAGCACGCCGGGCCAGAGAAATTTACGAAAAGAGAAGTCCGGAGGAGCGCCGACTGCTTTTATCTCATATTTTTTCGAACTTGATATTAAAAGACAAAAAAGCCAATACAGTATTGAAAAGTTCGGTAAAAAAGATTTCAAAGAGGATTCAAGAGCGAATTGACGCTCAACAAATCTTCGAACTCAAAAAACCTAATACCAGTAAGGTAAAAAGTAAAAATAGCACTAAATACAAAACATTGCTCGGGAGGTAGGGATCGAACCTACGACCAATCGCTTACATTTTATCTTCTATTACTAGAAGTATGGACTATATCATCTTCATATCTTTTGATTACTCTCAAGACTTAGAAGCGAGGCGCTTCGCAACATAAATAAATTATGAAGCTACTCCATAAAGGATAGTCTCTACACCTTCCCTATTAAAGGGCTTGGCTCGGGATTACCCTCTTGTTATAAGATTGGGCTTCCCCGAATTCACCTCGTTTTCGATCTATCTTTAGATAGAAAGCTGCGTAATACATTTCCACAGGCGACCGCTCTACCGCTGAGCTACTCCCGAATGTTTTAATTGTTGAAAGAACTTTAATTATATTACCAAAAATATCACAAAAAACAAGCATAAAATCTTAAAGACCTCTTTCCTTTCACTTTATCCATATTCCCCTATCTTTTATAGACATTCTTTGCCTCCAGTATTTTGTTTTTCAACTCTGCTGGATTAGCTATCCCATTGATCACAAACTCTTTACTAGCCCCTGCTGTCTGAATATGGACATCCCCAATCTTGAGCATATTTTCAATTATTCCATTTACCTCTACTTTAATATCTTGAATCTCACTTAAATTTACACTTGCTACTTCACTTTTGAAAAGTCCTTTCAATTCAAAATCAACAACTCTGCTATCAGTTACAAACCATGCATCCATACTATAATCAGTCCATGTAACAAATGCGTAAATCCAAGGAATTAAAAGATAAAGTGCATAGAAAAATAGCAAGAAAGAAATCAACGCGACAGAATGCTCTATTGGTACAAAAATAATTGTTATTCTATGGATAAGTAAAGGAAGAATTGCAATAATACTTACACCTGTCACATGCGCATAAAAATAGAAAGAATGTTTTCTAGCTTCAAATATTAATTTTTCATTTTCTAAAAAAAGTGACATAAGTTATTTATTAGTAAACATAAAAGCGGTAACAAGCATTACAATAATCAGGATTGCTATACCGATATAATACATTCTCTCCCCTTTCACAATCAATTTACTTTCTACCCCAAAATGTTTCCAATGATAAATCAAAATAGCAGTAAAAGTACCTGCAATCAAAATACCTACAGCAAAAAGTATCCAAATCAACCCATTTGGAACAGACTCCAATACATTTTTTAGAGAATACGCAAAGTCAATTAATTGTTCTTTTGCTGGCATACTGGTGGACCCTAGGAGATTCGAACTCCTGACCTCCTCATTGCAAATGAGGCGCTCTACCAACTAAGCTAAGGGCCCTTACAGAAGTTAATATATCATAATATAGATAAAAGTAAACAATTTAAATGTATCTGCATACTAGTTTTTATCAATCAAGACTGCCATACATATCTGAGCTTATACAGAATAAATAAGGCCAGCAAATCATTGCCAGCCTTTTATTAATTCCCAATTATCTACCCCACCTTTTTCTTTAGAAAACCAAATAAATGGTATCCCAAAGTTTTCGGCGAGGCCCCCATCGTGTACCAAACTATCCCCCACATAAACAGTTTGGTCCTTTTTTATGGGGCCATATTTTTTTTCAAAAAAAATAAATGCACCAATTTGGGGCTTAAATCTTTTTTCCAGAGGTATGGAGGCCTGGTCACTTCGCATCACATCATCTGTAATCAAACAAAAAGGCATTCTAACTCCCCATGAATTAAAAACTTTTTGAATAAACAGATCATGTCCCGAAGATATTATTGCCAAATCCCCTTGAAATTTTTTATAGAATCCCAAAAACCCCTTGCATGGAAGGGGCCATTCTGGAGAGATTTCCTTCATCATAATCTGAAGTTTTACCCGCACCAAAACTTCAGACATAAATAATAATGGAGGTGTATCTCTTTCTAGAGACACGCCCATACCTTCAGGTATGAGATTTAGTTCTGCTTTATTTTTATTAAAATCCCAAAAAGATTTACTGTTCTCTAGCCACCAATTACAATCATCCATCATCATATGTTCAATTAATTGGACAGGTGCTCTGTTTAGTAATCCCCCAACAGCATGGAATCTTTTTACCCCTACATTACCCCATATTTTTTCACAGGCTATTTCATAAGCCTGATTTACCCCAATATTATTAGGACTAGGCAGAAAAGTTTCTGCTATAGTCCCGTCAAAATCTGAGAATATAAGCATTTCTGCCTCCAGTTTCAATAATTTCAAAAAACTTTAATTAAAATTAATACTACATATATTCATAATATTTGCAACATAAAACGTAAAAACCCACCGACTTACATCAGGGGGCTTTTACGGCACATATGTTTTTCGATTAAGAGTGAGGATCAACCTCACACTCACATCACAAGTATATCATACTATTTAAATAAAAGCAAGTTTTTAAACACAAAATAATATTATCAATATCTAATACAAAGATAATTTTGTGATATAATGCCTACATATGAAAAAACACACGGAAAAAATAGCCCTTTACCTTCACAATGAATATGGTATTAGTCCAAACATGCTTTCTTATTCAAGGATTTTTTCTGCTCCATGGCTTGCCTTAGGAGCAATGAGTATTTTAAAAAATGAAAGCACTTTTTTGTTAATTCTTTTTTTAATTTTATATTTCATAGCTGTTCTGACAGACTACATGGATGGAGTTTTAGCTAGATATTTACAAAAGACAGGTGAACACAATGTTTTCTTTGGTGGCAGATTGGACAGAATTGCAGACAAAATATTTATCATCTTTTTGCTTATTCCTTTCGGCTCCAACCTATTTACAATACTTATCATCCTTGGAGAATCTTTACTTGCCTATCATTCCTTGGTTGCTGTTGGTCCTGAAACTCAAGCAAAGAAAATAGGGAAAATCAAAATGGTGCTCCAAATCACCTTGATTCCGTTCCTGCTTATTTACTCTACCACTTCATTTATTCCTGCTATGTTTTTGTATAGCTATCTAACGCTGACTGTTATATTTACTTTTATGTCGGCATATCACCATTTTTTCAAATATAAAAATGTCGGACAAGATTAAAAAAAGTTTCTCCATCATAAATATGTTTGCTCACCTATTTGGGGTTGGAAAGATTAGCTCCTTCCCTGGGACATTAGCTAGTATTGTGACTGCCTTTTTTGTTTTGCTTTCTTTTATTTTTTTAAATAAAGAAACATACATCTTAATTTTAATTTTATCTATTTTAATCGGGGTATTCTCTATTAGACATACTCAAAAAAATGCAGGTCAAAAAGACTGGGGATGGATTGTAATAGATGAATGGATTGGAATGTGGATTGCTGGTCTTTTTTTGTTTGAAGCCAACCTGCTTTTTAATGAAGTTCTTTTGTACCTATTTGTCGCTCTTGTTTTATTTCGCATCTTTGATATTTCAAAAAAAGTACCACCTATAAGTACTATCAATAAATACCAAAATCAAACATCTATGAATGTCATTCTAGATGATGTAGTGGCCGGCCTATATACTTATGCTTTAATGGTCGTGATTCTAATCTTTTCTAAAAAGATTGCACTTGATTTTAATTTTTTTATAAATATCTTACTAATATTACTTCCTGCAATGATCGCCAATATGACTCCTGTACTTCTAAAATTTTCATGGCTTCAATCCCCCATCAATGAAAAATTGTTTGGTAAAAATAAAACTTGGCGTGGATTTATTGGAGCAATACTAGCAGGCACACTCGCCACTTTTATTTTATACAAAATCGGATGGCTAGATACTATAATTTTATCGATACAAGATAGCACCAATACTACTCTTGCCATCTCTACAGAATACATTTTAATGACTGGATTCTTGCTTGGTTTTGGAGCTATCTTTGGAGATCTAATAAAATCATTTTTTAAACGGAAAAATAATATCCCCTCAGGAGAATCTTTTGTTCCTTGGGATCAAATAGATTTTGTCATTGGGGCAATCGTCTTTACTTATCCAATTTTTAAATATGGAATAATGGAAATCATTTTTATGCTAATTTTGGGGGCAGGTATCAGTGCTTTATCTCATCGTCTAGCTTATATCTTGCGACTAATCAATACCAAGCAATAACAAAGGCTTTTTGTTTGGTGCCAGCAAGAACCAAAGTTCTCTCTAAAATAGAAAATTAAAAAGCCCTAGTAAAACGATTGAAGGCTCTAATAATATACTCAAACAAGCTAAAACAAATATCCAAAAAATAATCAAAAAGAATATGATTACCCATAGAAGTCTCATACATCACAGAATTACTTTTCCATACTTCTGCAATATCTGTAAGCTCCTTCATTATTTTTTTATCTGAAAAAAATATACCCGACTCCATATTAAAATCAAAAGAAAGAATATCTATGTTCTGCGATCCCAAAATTCCCTCTACCCCATCCACAAGCATCATCTTGCTATGCACCATATCTCCCACTAAAAAAAAGTTAATTCCATATTTATGCAATTTCCGCATATATAAATAATTTGGTAAATTTGCCAGTTTTGGACTTGTGGCATCTTGAGGAATGATAAAATCTATTTTTACTCCCCGCTTAGAAGCCCTTATCAGAGATCGACGAATCCAACCCCTTGGCATAAAATACGGAGTAGTAATCAGAATACTTTTTTTTGCAAATTCAATCTTGTCTTTGTAATACTTACTTAGAGTAAAAGAATCTTTGGGTGGTATGTGTTCTATAAATCCAAACTTCCCTTTATTATCTTTATAATGTTCTTTTTCATATTTTAAAACATCTACATCTTTCCCACTGGAAAGACGATACACCTTGGCAAAAGAGCTTAGTATCCTAGTAACAATTCTTCCATCTAACTTAATCTGCAAGTCATCCCATTTTTTAAAAAAGTTATAAATATTTATTCCACCCACAAAAGCAATCTTTTTATCTACAATCAATATCTTTCTATGTGTATATCTTAATAAATCTTTAAAAAAAAGAATCTCCACTCCAGCACTTTGTAATTTTTCTAAAGTAGCTGGGGTAAGAAAACTAATACTTTTGAAAGAATTTAAAATCATTTTTACTCTTACTCCTTCTTGGGACTTTTGCTTCAAAAGATTTATAAAATCATAATTAGTATCGTCAGAAAAGATATACATTTCTAAAAAAATAGAATGTCGCGCGCGTTTGATAGTATGAAACATTGCATCCCAAGCTTTTTCTGTTTTTGTGTATAGTTTATAACGCATTACCGCAATATTATACAATATTTAAGCAAAAAGTATAGAGATTATATCTTTTATGGTAATTTGCAAATAAACGTCAATCAAAGTAGTATTATGTAGATGCAGAAAGATTTAGAAAGCGAAATATTGGACTTAGTTCAAAACATAAAAAAACAAGGCAAACACCATCTAGCTGAATGTATACAAAAAAATTGGGACAAAAAAGCAATTGACTATTCTAAGGATTTGAATGATTGGCATACAGACATACCTATTGAAAAAGAATTAAAAGAAGCTTTTGAGAAAGAATTAGTTCGAACAGGAAAAAGTGTGCTAAAAGATGCTACCTTAAAATCTCTAGTCCAAAGAAGAGTATTGCAAACTGCTCCACATTTGGGTGTCACTTATAGCCCTAGAATGTCATGCGTAGAATGGCTTGGCTCTTTAGCTGTACCAGAAAATGAATATTATATATCAGCAGTATTTTCAGGTGTCCCTTTCTCCAATTCTTCTAGACCTGGCAGAATCAATCGAAAAGAAAACTCTGTGAATCTTTTTCATTCAAATTTACAAGATGCTATTGTATACAGAAGTACTATCCCTGAAAAACTTTTAGACATGATCAAGACCTTACCAGAAAATTTAAAAAATGTTTTAGAAAAAGCAGAACTTGGAGCTTCTTATACAAAATGGGCAATGAATAGCTGTGAGAATATTGAAAGAAAAATATTTAAAAAAGAAAATATTGTTCTTTTGGATATAAATGAAATCACTGCTGAATATTTAAAAAATATTTTAAATAAAGAAGACCACCCAATACATAAAATACTTTTTGACAAAAACACTCGTGACCAATTTACAAGTATTTTTCCAGAAGAGATTATGTTTTATGTTAAAACAACAAAAGGCAAATATGAAGTAATGGAAAATGCCTATCTAAAAGAAGATTCTTTGGTTTCAAAAAACTTCTCTTTATCTTTAGATTCAGAAAAAAAAGAAGATTTAATCCAAGCAATCACAGATGGCAAACTCTGCCCTGCCCTTATACTTGTATTTATCACAGTTGCTTTCATAAATGGCTTTAAATGCTTTGGCTCATTTATTCAAGTAGAATATTTATCAGAATACAAAGAAAAGCTGGCTCAATTGGAAATTTTTAAAAAATACGATATTCTTAATATACCGACCGCCAATCTTACCACAGGGATTATTCCTGAAATGAACGAATACCCAGCAGATCTAATTTCTTTTGAAAAAGATTTTAGTCCAAATTCAGAAATTCTTTTTGGTGAGGTAATCATGGGAATAAAAGATATTTTAATAAAAAATGATTAAGAACAAAACAAAAAAAATTCATCTCATTGGCATTTGTGGAAAAGGAATGTCTGCTTTAGCTATTCTTCTAAAAGAAAAAGGGTTCAGAGTAACAGGCACAGACGAAGGTTTTTATGAACCAATATTGGGTTTATTGAAAAAAAATAATATAAAATTTAACACTAAATATAGTGCAGAAAATATTCCAGAAGATGCCGATACTATCATCATAGGTAATCACGCTGGACTAAACAAAAATACCAATGAAGAAGTAGCAAAGGCATTTTCTTCTGGAATCCCTATCCAATCTCTACCAGAAGGTCTTGCCTTACTTGCCAATAAGACAGAAAATACCATTGTTGTGGGGAGCTTTGGTAAATCTACTACTTCTGCTCTACTTGCATGGTGCCTAGAAAAAAGTAAAAAAAATCCATCATATTTTATCGGAGCAATGCCTCTTGGAATGAAAAAAAATGCACATCTAAGTAAAAGCAGGCATTTTATCTTTGAAGGAGATGAATACCCTTCTGCCGGCTGGGATCCTCGTGCTAAATTTCTTCATTTAAATCCAACAAATGCAATCTTTACCTCAGCAGAGCATGACCATATAAATGTATTCCCTACTGAAAAAGATTATATAAAACCATATCAAAAATTTATATCTTTACTGCCTGCAAAAGGTCTTTTGATATATTCTAAAAACGGCAAAAATGTCGCTTCTATTACAAGTAAAACAAAAAGTAAAAAGGTGGATTATGGAATTTCAAAAGATTCCACATGGCATCCAGAAAATATAAAATATGGAGAGAAAACAACTTTTGATTTATATAAAAATAATAAAAAGATAATCAATCTATCTACAAAAATGTTAGGCATGCATAATATAGAAAATATTATTGGTGTCAGCGCTTTTCTTTTAGAAAAAAAATTATTATCTCCTACTGAACTCCAAAAAAGTATTGCTAGCTTTAAAGGAATTTCTGGAAGACTAGACTTAAAAAGTGATAAAACTTCTGTCCAAATATATGAAGGATTTGGTTCTTCATATTCAAAAGCTCAGTCAGTATTTTCTGCTTTAAAATTACACTTTCCAAACAAAAAACTTATTACCATTTTTGAACCTCATACTTTTTCTTGGCGCAACAAGCAAGCATCTGCTTGGTACAAAGATATTTTTGAAACAAGTGAAGTAGTAATAGTGCTTCCACCTCCTACTCACGGAGCTACCACGCACCAACAAATGAGTTTTCAAGAAATAGTTACTGAGATAAAAAAATATAAAAAAGAAGTATATGCTGGAAAAAATGAAAAAGAAGTACTTTCTGTGTTAAATAAAATAGTAAAGAAAGATGATATTATAGCTCTCATCTCATCTGGTCCACTTCTAGGACTCACAAAGTCTGTGCCCAATCTAATGGAGACTAAGTTTCCAAAGAAATAAGTTTAGATATATTACCCCAAAGAAGCTTTCAGAAAAATCATCTCTAAGAAAATTATTTTCCTTCAAAAATCTTTCTAAATTCTTCAAAATCATCAAAGTGATTTTTGACACCATTGATCTCTTGATATGTCTCGTGTCCTTTTCCGGCACACAAAATAATATCTCCTGCGGTGGAAAGACGGACACTTTCTTGTATAGCTTTTCTACGGTCAGGCATAGTGACAACTTTTTTTAGTAAATCTTCAGACAAACCATTTTTCATATCTTCAATTATTTTTTCTGGGTTCTCACTTCTAGGATTATCTGAAGTAAAAATAGCAATATCAGAAAGAGTAGATCCCACTTCCCCCATCACAGGCCTTTTCATTGGATCCCTGTCTCCTCCACAACCAAATACAGAGATAATTCTCCCTTCCTCTAATTTTATCCCTCTAGCAGTCGTTATGACCTTCTCTAGAGCATCTGGAGTATGTGCATAGTCTACTATCACCAAAGCGCCATTTGGAGCAGAAAAATGGTCAAATCTACCTGTTGGTGGAGTAATCTTTTCAAAAGCTTCTAGGACTTTTTGTTTTGATTCACCTTCACAAAATCCAAGCAATTCACACACACTCCACACCGCTAGCATATTGTACGCATTAAATTCACCAAGTAATTTTGATTTAAGAGTATCTCCATTTATTTCCAATTCAGTCCCTTCAAAATTACTTTTTTCTAAGTTAGCAAAAAAATCTGCTCTCTTTTTAAAACCATATAAAAATTTGCGTGCTTTAGTTTTTTCCAAAATCTTTTCTCCCCATTCATTATCAGTATTAGAAAGAGCAAAAGCTTCTTGAGATAAGCCATCAAAGAGCTTTCGTTTTGCTTTAAAATAATCTTCAAAATTACCATGATAATCCAAATGGTCATGCGTAAGATTGGTAAATACAGCTCCAGAAAAACGCACTCCCGCAGTGCGACTTTGATCTAAGGCATGAGAAGAAACCTCCATAAAGACGTATTGGCAACCTTTCTGTTCCATTTCACTTAAAAGCTTATGCAATGATACAGGATCAGGAGTAGTATGAGTAGCTGAAAATCTTTCTCCTGCGATAATATTTTCTACTGTACCAACAAGCCCTGCTTTGCATCCAAGCTCTGTAGCAACTTTATACAACAAAGTAGTCACAGTAGTCTTTCCATTAGTGCCAGTAACTCCAATGATTTTCATTTTTGAAGAAGCATTTCCCAGAAAACCCATCCTAGCAAGCCAAGTAATTCCTCTTCTTTTTAATTTTAAATTTTTAAAAATATTTTTCATCGTATATGTATTTAAATAATTATTTCCAATATATCTAAACCTCCATGTTTATTCTTTAAAGTTTTTAGGTGAAATCTTGTAATTTTTTTGCAAAAACATTAAATCTTTTGTGGAATTTTTTAAAATCATTTTATGATATTTTGATTTTTGAGTCACTTCTGGAAGATCCTCTTGGACCAATTGCAAAACAGTTGCCAAAGTACCAAAATAATCATTTTGAGATACATGAAAAAGAAGGTTTTCTTCCCTTGTAGATTTATATTTTTCTTTTGATCTATCTTCTACCCACCAATATTTTGGAAAAATAATTTTGTATTGTTTTAATTCTTTAGTAACCATTTTAGCTTTTTTATTGATAATTTGCTGAAATACTAGCAAAAGCATTTTTGGTCACTATTATGTGATCTATCAAATCTACACCAAGAAGCTTCCCTGCTTCTACGAGTTGCTTGGTCACTGCAATGTCAGCTTCTGATGGAGTAGTCTCTCCTGAGGGATGGTTGTGCACCAAAATCAAAGCTACAGCAGAACGCTCAATAGCTGGCTTAAACACTTCTCTTGGATGAATAATACTTCCATCTACTGTCCCGATAGATATGACTTCATCGTGTATCACTTTGTAATGTGCATTAAGATAAATACCTCTTAAATGCTCTTTGGAAAGATGGTGCATGTCTTGTACATACTCATATACTTCTCGAGCCGTCCTAACTACTGGTAAAGTAGATTCATTCTTTTGAAAAAATCTTCTGCCCAGCTCTGCACAGGCTACTATTTGAGTAGCTTTACCTAGTGGTATGTCTAAATTTTCTGCCATATTTTTTGGACTTTTTTCACTCATAATCCCACCTTCTCCGTAATTTTTAATTATTCTATGGGACATTTCCAAAAGACCTTCTTTTTTTGTACCTGTATTTAAAATGACCGCAAGCAACTCAGAGATAGATAAAGCTGTAGGACCATGTTTCAACAATTTTTCTCTTGGTTTTTCTTCTTCGGGCAAATCACGCACTTTTAAATAGTAAGGTTTATCCTTACTGTCCAATAATATATCGTGGTTTTTTACAACATAATATGAATAACTCATAAGCAAATTATACCAACAAACAATCACAGAAACAAATATAAAAATCTATTATATTTTTACTTTCCATGACACTTTTTAAACTTTTTTTCAGAACCACACCAGCAAGGGTCATTTCTTCCTAAATCTTTTGAATTATTTGCTGTAGGATTTGAACTACCTGATATCTGGGTGGTTTTGTCTAAGTCAGAAAACTCAACCGGCTCACTATGACTTGTAAGGACTATTGTATTACTAGGATTTTCTTCTTTTGATACATTTAAACTCTCTGTATCCATGCTCTCAATCAAAGAAAGCACTTGATCTTTGAATACTTCTTCCATTTCTTTAAACATGCTTAGTCCTTCTTTCTTGTATTCTACAATTGGCTCTCTTTGTCCATAAGCACGCAAATTTACAGAACTTCGTAAATAATCCATTGCTTCTAAATGCTCCATCCATAGAGTATCGGTAGTATAAAGAGCAATTCTACGAACTGTCTCAAAAAATGCTTCTTCCCCTGCTTTTTCTCTTTTTTCTTGAATAATCTTTTCTGAATCTTCTCTAGTATTTTTTATACTTTCCAGTAATTCTTCTATCCCATCTCTATCGGCCATAAGCATTTTCTTTCTTCTGTTATATATAATATTTCTCTGATGAGTCATCACGTTATCATATTCTAAAGTATGCTTACGTGAATCAAAATGGAAGCCCTCTATTTTTGCTTGAGCCCCCTCAAGCTGTCTGCCAATAAAAGAATTCTCAATAGGTACATCTTCAGGAATACCAAATCTTCCCATCATCGCCTGTATTTTTTCAGATCCAAAAATACGCATCAAATCATCTTCTAAAGAAACAAAAAATTGAGTTTCTCCTGGATCTCCTTGTCTTCCAGATCTTCCACGAAGCTGATTGTCTATACGCCTAGCTTCATGGCGCTCTGTTCCAAGCACAAAAAGTCCACCTAGATTTTTCACTTCTTCATAATCTTTTTCAGTGTGTGGGTTTCCGCCAAGCTTAATATCGATACCACGACCCGCCATATTTGTAGCTATCGTCACGGCTCCTTTTTTACCAGCTTGTGCGATAATCTCTCCTTCTTTTTCATGATTCTTTGCATTCAAAATAGTATGTGGCACTCCTTCTTGTTTTAAATATGTAGACAGAAGCTCGTTTTTTTCAATAGAAATAGTACCGATAAGGACAGGTTGCCCTTTTTGATTTATATCTTTTACTTTTTTGGCAATAGCTTGGAATTTTCCTTTTTCAGTCTGATAAATAAGATCAGATCTGTCCAAACGAACCATTGGGCGATTGGTAGGAATAACTATTACTTCCAATCCGTAAACTTTCAAAAATTCTTCAGCAGAAGTCTCGGCTGTACCTGTCATACCTGATAATTTTTTATAAAATTTAAAATAATTTTGAAAAGTAATAGAACCAGATGTTCTACTTTCTTTTTCAATTTTTACTCCTTCTTTTGCTTCAATGGCTTGGTGAATGCCCTCTGACCATCTTCGTCCAGGTTGTAATCTACCAGTAAATGGGTCTACTATTATGACTTCCCCTTCTTTTACTACATAGTCTTTGTCTCGTTCAAAAAGAGCTTGTGCTTTTACAGCAGTTTCTAGGTGGTGTACGTATTTTATCCCTTTTTCTGTATAAATATTTTCAATTCCCAACAAACCTTCAGCTTTATTAATACCCTCATCAGTAAGAGAAATAGCTTTTAGCTTTTCATCTACTTTATAATCAGTCTCTTTTTTTAGCTGTCGTGCAATTTGGTAAAACTTTATGTAAAAATCTTCAGATTCATTTCCTTGAGAAGAAATAATCAAAGGAGTACGAGCTTCATCTATAAGAATAGAGTCTACCTCATCCACAATCGCAAAATTGTGTTCTCTTTGAGTAATCCCATCTAAAGAAGTAGCTAGGTTGTCTCTTAGATAATCAAAACCATACTCATGATTGGTTCCATAAGTAATATCAGCGGAATATGCTTCTCTTCTAGATGCTTGCTTTAAAAATTCATAGATAATTTTAAATTCTCCAACTTCGTCTCTTTTTTCATCTGCGTCTGTGTGTTTTGGATCATACATATAAGAAACATTTTGAGAATTTATTACTCCCACAGAAAGACCAAGGAAATTATAAATCTGTCCCATAAGTACAGCATCTCTACGAGCCAAGTAATCGTTTACAGTGATGATGTGTACTCCTTTACCAGAAAGTGCATTAAGATAGGCAGGCAAAGTAGCTACTAGAGTCTTTCCTTCACCTGTTTTCATTTCTGAAATATTCCCTTGATGCAAAGCAATACCTCCCAAAATCTGTACATCATAATGCCTCTCGCCGAGTTGTCTCTTTGAAGCCTCACGAACCAAAGCAAAAGCTTCTGGCAATATATCTTCCAAAGTCTCTCCTTTTTGTAATCTATCTTTAAATTCTAAGGTCTTTTTAGTAAAATCTTCATCAGGCAATTCTAAAAAGTCTTTTTCTAAAAGATTAACCTTTTCTAATATAGGCTTTGCTTGGCTCAAAAATCTAGAGCTCGCATTACCAAACATGTTATTGAAAATTCCCATACCATATGATTCTACCATAAAAACAAAAAACTTCCGATTCACCAAAGGTGTACCGAAAGTTTTTAGTTTTGTCAAAGATTGAACAAAGACTATGCTCTTTTCTTAGCTGTCTTCTTTGCAACTTTCTTTGTTGTCTTTTTTGCTTTTGAAGCTTTCTTTTTTGCTGCCATAATATTTTTTTTAAAAATTAAATTTTTAATTTAGTCTGCAATAATTTCGACCCGAAAATATTTTTTTAATTCAAGAAAATATTTTTGAAAAATTATTGCTAAGGACAATTTAATTATCTCGCATATTGAAAACAAATACAATACTTTTTTGAAAAATCTGTGGATAACTTTTAAAAAAATTAATTTCAAAAAAAATATTTTTTTAATTTACAAATGAAAATTATATAAAAAAGAATAAAATTTGTTAAAAATATTTTTAGATTTAAAAAAAATTACAAATATAAATTTTTTGCGCACAAAATCAATAAAAAAAACCGCACAGAGCGGTTTTTTTACAAAATTATTTTCACTTGAAGCGAGTGATGGCGAAACTCCAACATATGTGCCTATGTGAGTGCGACCACTCGCTACAGGAAAAAACAATTCATTTATATATATTATAACATAAGGCTTTTAAAATGCTATTTCCACAGATCCCATACCATCCCTGCGATATTTTTTGGCTTCCCAAATAAAGCAAAATAATGTAAGTCAATAAAAGGTAAAGTGTTGCATTCTATGATCCCCCATTTTTGAGTTTTTTCATCAGATTCAGGATCTATAATGATACAATCAAGTCCTACTACAGGAAGTTTGGTAAACTGTGATGCTTTTTCCAACACAGGGACAAAGGAAGGATGTAACTCATCTAGCATTTCTCTAGTGACACCACCAAACAATCTACCAATACGGTAAGACAAAAATATTTTTTTATCTTTAGGCAAAACATCATCAATCTTAAGACCGAGTCTTCCTATGTGTTCTTTTATCTCTGTGTTTATTTCTACAGCAGATACTCTTTCTGGTTTGTTCTCATTTTTTAAAACCACTAGTTCTTCTATTGTATGAATACCATCACCTATCACAGAAGCAGGTTCAGCTCGGTAGAAACCAGCAAGTTTACCATTCACACAGGTAGCTCTACACACGTATCCCATAAGTTGCTCTTCCATTACTATTGCAGGAGAAAGTTGTCTAGCAATCTTGTATGCTTTTTCAAAATCTTCAATATTATATATATGAGTAGTAGTATGTCTTCCTCTTGATCCTTCTTGGGGTTTTACAATAAAAGGTTTGTCTATTTTATCAAAAAGTTGCTTTCTTTTATTTTTAAAAAGAGAAACTTTAAAATATTTTGGGACTGGCAAATCTTGAGTCATGAAATGTTTTTTAAAATAATATTTATTATCCCAATTTTTTCTCAAAGTATTCATACTATCTGGTATTGGCAAACTATCAAAATAAACATATTCCCCATTTATTTTTGCTCTATAATTATCTGTATAGATGCCCATAAATACAACTTGAGACATTTTTATACCTCTTTTGATTGCTTCCTCCCAAATAACCTTAGAACGAAGGGTATTGGCTTTTTCTACATTCTCTGAGAGTTTAATCACTCTTAAAAATAAATGTATATTAAAAAGAAACTTCAAGAATATATCCACAAAACGAATCATACAATCCGGTAAAAGCTTATTCATTTTTTGAAACATTGGATCAATGAGAGCAGATAAATATCCTCCAAACAAAACAAAACCATGGTTTACATATGCATCTCCACAATACTCACATTTTAATTTATTTTTTTCAGACATATATTTAAAATAAAAAGACAGCTAACGCTGTCTTTTTATTTTTAGTGACCTCCTAAGGACATGATATTTTTCTTTTATTCCTTAATAAGACGACCTTGTAATATTATACTACACTTTTATTATATCAAAAAACTTCCTGTTGAAAACGTCTTTCCAAATCATGATGCTTTTCGAGTTTATGTTCCATTATATGTTTTAAAACATCATGCATTTTTGCCCCAACAGATACACAAGCTTTATGAAAGCTGGATTCTTCTTCTAAAATTGGGAAAACAGAGAACCCAGATATATATACTCTTTTGCGAGGAGTAACAACAAACTCTGAATGTAAATAATGATCTGTATCCAAATGTTTGTGTAAATCTTTTACCAAAGAAACAATCTTTTCTTTTTCATCTTTATGCAATGAGGCATTTGGAAACATATATATATCTTGCCCTCTAAAACCTTTGACAGAATGTACTTGTATATTTTTGCCAGTCATAAATTCTTGAACCAATAGACTCTCTCCTGTCTGAAGTCCTTCATAAATTAAATTTATTAATTCGTTAAAATTCTTTGCCACACGGTGACCACTCATCACCCCAGAAGGAAAAACTTTTACAATCCAAGGTGGAGCAAACTTTAGATGTGTTTCTTTAGCTCTGTTTAATGAACACTCTTCAATAGGACCATCTAATTCTTTTTTGTAAGCAGGTATAATAAAGGATTTTTGTACATTAATACTATTTGTTTTTAGGTGTTGCTCAAACATTCTTCTATTTTCTGAAACAGCATGAGAAAAAGAACTATGACCAATGATAGGAGAAGAAACTCCAGAACTTTCAAGTACAGAAGAAAAAGCAGGGTGAGAAGTATTCCAAAATATATCTATCTTATCTTTTAATTCAGATGGTAATACAGGAATACCATACAAATGCCATACACCTTTTTTATCTATAAATATATCTAGAGGTTTCCATTTGTCATAAAGATTATCAGACAAAACAGAAAGAAGCTTTCCTCCTTTTTGTAAAGAATCTTCATAGTCATGTTCCCCTCCTCTAATCACTCCAACTCTAATTTTTTCCATTGTGTATATTATAACAAAAAACACCCCGCTTGTGCGAGGTGTTTTTCTTAAAACAAAGAAATGCTATCCTTTGTTTTGTTTCGTTCTCCGTCTTGCGACGTATAACTTCAAGTCTTTCCAATGTGTCATATTCTTTTAAAGACTAGAATAATAGTCCTTGTAATTAGCCCTTACAAAAGGCATTATGTCGTCAATTGAGCGACATAATATCGACTCTATAATCTAGATAAATCTAGAGAGTTTCAAATTGAATTATTCCACGACCAGCTTCCGCTAGCCGTGCCTTGTTACGACTTATTCCCTGTCACCGAGTTTACCGTAGTCCCTGCGAACGCAGAGCCTTCGGGTACTCCCGGCTCCCTTGAATTGACGGGCGGTGAGTACAAGACTTGAGAACGTATTCACCGCGGTTTAGCTGACCCGCGATTACTAGCAATTCCAGCTTCATGGAGTCGAGTTGCAGACTCCAATCCGAACTGAGGCCACCTTTAGACGATTAGCTCAGAGTCGCCTCTTCGCTGCGCGTTGTAATGACCATTGTATTATGTGTGTAGCCCAGGGTATCAAGGGACATGCTGACCTGGCGTCATCCTCTCCTTCCTCCCCCACCAAAATTTTCAATTTTTTTATCAAATGACAAAAAGTATTTTAAAAACTTTGGTGGGGGCGGTCTCGTGTGACACTTGTAACACACAACGAGGGTTGCGTTCGTTAGCCCACTTAAGGGTACAATTCAAACCACGAACTGACGACGGCCATGCATCACCTGTCAACTAGTCTTGCGAGGGCTCTAGTTTCTTAGAGCTTTCACGTTGATTTCTAACCCTGGTAAGGTTCTTCGTTTACCATCGAATTAAACCACATAATCCACTGCTTGTGCAAGTCCCCGTCTATTCCTTTGAGTTTTAGCCTTGCGGCCGTACTTCCCAGGCGCTTCTCTTAACGCGTTAGCTAAGGCTCTCAGAGGGTCGATACTCCGAAAACCGAGAGAAGATCGTTTAGGGCGTGGATTACGAGGGTATCTAATCCTCTTCACTCCCCACGCTTTCGTGCTTCAGTGTCAAATATGCGCTAGTGTACTGCTTTCGCTTTTGGTGTTCCCCATGATATCAACGGATTTCACCCCTACACCATGAGTTCCGTACACCTCTCGCACTTTCTAGTTTTGCCGTTTCCCCCGCAACCCCCCGGTTAAGCCGAGGTATTTAACAAGAGACTAACAAAACAACCTACGCACCCTTTACGCCCAATAATTCCGGATAACGCTCGAGGCTCTCGTATTACCGCTCCTGCTGGCACGAGATTAGGAGCCTCTTATTCATGAGGTACCGTCAATAAACTTCTTCCCTCATAAAAGATCTTTACGTCCCGTAGGGACTTCATCAATCACGCGGCGTCGCTCCGTCAGGCTTTCGCCCATTGCGGAAGGTTCTTGACTGCAGCCACCCGTAGGTGTATGGTCCGTGTCTCAGTACCATCGGTGGGGGTCAGGCTCTCACCTCCCCTAGACGTCATAGCCTTGGTAGTCTATTACACTACCAACTAGCTGATATCGCACAGGCCTTTCCCAAAGCGAAATTCTTTACTCTTGCGAGACCATCGCGTATTAGTTCGTCTTTCGACGAATTATCCACGACTTTGGGGGAAGTTCCTATGTATTACTACCTCGTTCGCCACTAACAAGCAAACCCAATCCAATATTTGATTCTAATTGTATTGCTACTCAAAGTTTCTTATAAATTCATGGGACTTGTCCGTTCGACTTGCATGCCTTAGCCACGCCGCCAGCGTTCATCCTGAGCTAGGATCAAACTCTAATTAAAAGTTATTTGTTTTATTTGCGAAAAATCACGAATAAAACTAGAACGAAACAAAACAAAAAATAGCATGTTTGGTTTGCGTTTGTGTTTTAAGAAATTTGAACTTTGCTCTCTAAAAATTATTTACGAAATATATGAGACTTGCTCCCGATTGAAAAATCGGGGTTCTCAATTTTTTTATTCAACTTGAATTGTCAAAGAATCACTTAAACAAAAACGCCAATTACATTGACGTCTTGCCCTAGGAGTATATATCATCATTCTAGCAAAGTCAAGCAAAACCCAATATTAAAACACCCTTTGTTTAGAAGGGTGTTTTAGGTAAAATGTTTTATTTATAATTTATTAAAAAATAATTATTTGAATAAATGAATATTATAGTAAATATAAATAACAACTAGATATCCACATAAAAATCAAAGAGCTTTGCAATTTGTCCCTTTTGGTAAATATGAAGCAATAGCCCAGTGTGGCTTATCTCCTGCAATATAATGACAAAGTCCCACAGAAGCACCTGCTTCTATCCATCTTTTGTAAATCTTTGTATTGATTGGTGGCACTATATCTACAGCAATACCCAAAGCGTGATCAGACTGACACGCAGGTGGAGTACCCCCATTCCAAAAGGCATGCTTCTTTGCTTCACTTTCAATTATCTTTTTTTCTAAATATGAAAAAGATTTTATTTTGGAAATGTCTATATGATTGTATTCTTCACATTTATATCCTTCTGTAAAAGATTGTCCATTCATATGCCTCCATAGTTCCCACACAGAACGCAAATGTGCTCCATATTCAGATGGTCTATAGACTTGCAAAACAACAAGAGGTTCTCCCCATTTTTTTTCAAAATCAATCACGAGATCATAGAGTTCTGGTACTGCTCCACTCCAATCCACTGCGGGATAGGGATCTTTACCATTCCATTCTACAAATCCTGGCACTGATACCAAAGAAAGTAAAACAGTAGCTAGTAAATATTTGAACATTTATTTGTTTCTAGATACAAACTCTCTAAATAATTCTAAATCATTTATTTTAAGATTTTCTCCTGTGATTTGCGCAACTATTCCTTTTATACAAGCTACTCTAGTATCATCATATTGCTCACCTTTAAAAGTATTTTGATCACAAGCTGAGCCGGTACCATCTACCATTGCCCAATAATGTCCTCCCCATCTAATGACAAACCGAGCAGAAGAATCTACCGCTTCAAAAGTTTCTGCTTTTACTTTTGCTCCATAAGGATTGCTTGATTCTTGGTAATATTCTTTTATGTTCATACCATCCAAATACCAAATGTTAAATAATGAAGATTTTTTCCACAATCTATCTCTATCTTCGTTGGAAGGTTTTGAATTTACTGGAGGATAATACTCTGCTTCTGTAATATTTTCTTTTATATCTTCTCCAAAAGCTAGCTCTGGACTAGAAGTATCTATAGAGGCATTTTCTTGAGTGTTCATCTGATCAATATTTTGTGTATTTTGATTATTTGACCAAACAAAATAAGTACCAATACCTAAAACTAGGATTATTATTATGATTAATTTCAAATCAAAAAAACCGCGATTCTTTTTAATTGTTTTACTTAAAGTGTTCATCTATATATTGTATATTAAAGCTCCAAATACGCAATATTGCATTTTCTTTGCTTTTATGAGATACTACCGGAATGCAGTTATTGGCTAACATTCTGCCCTATGCGCAGATAATCTTTTCAGTAATATTAATAACCTCCATATTGCTCCAGCAATCCGGTGCTAGTGTGGGTGGTGCTTTAGGTGGTAGTGATAATTCTTTTCACAGTACTCGACGTGGTTTTGAAAAATTTCTTTTTATATTATCTATCATCTGTGGTATTCTTTTTGCCTTATCTGCAATTCTTACAATAATCATAAGAGCAGGGGTTTAAATTTTTGTTTTTTACAAATATACAAAACAAAAGTTTTTTCTTTTACTCTTTTAAAAAACTTTTAAAGAAATATTCTTTTTATGAAAAATAAATATATATCTATAAGCAATTTTAAATTGCCAAAGAAGAATGAAATACTTCTAACTTTTAAGGCCTTCTCTAAAAAAGAATGGGCAATTTTTGGTTCTCTTGTTTTTGTATTTATATTGAGCACTTTGATTGTGCTTCATTATGTCAATCAATCTTTTATGATAAAAGTTCCAATGAAAGGTGGAAATATAACTGAAGGTATTATTGGTACACCTAGATTTGTTAACCCTCTTCTTGCTTTTTCTGATGTAGATAAAGATTTGGTAAATCTTATCTATTCAGGACTAATGCGAAAAGACAAAGATGGAAATCTAATACTAGATCTTGCTGAAAGTTATGAAGTTGCCCCAAACCATCTTTCTTATACATTCACACTAAAAGATAAAATCTATTTCCAAGATGGAGAACCTGTAACCATAGACGATATAATATTTACTATTCAAGAAGCAAAAAATCCTGTACTCAGAGTATCCAATGCTGGCAACTGGGAAAGAGTTTCTGTAGAAAAAATAGATGAGAAAACTGTACGTTTTAATCTAAGAACACAAGATGCAGGATTCTTGGAAAATACTACTTTAGGAATTATGCCTGCACACTTATGGAAAGGATTCCCAATGGAACTAAATGATAGAAACACTTCTCCTGTCGGGTCTGGTCCTTTTATGATAAAAAATTCCACAAAAGAAGCACAAGGGATAGTGAAATCCTATGGATTGGTACCATTCAAAAAATTCACCCTTGGAAAACCCTATGTAAAAAGTATTAACTTAAAATTCTACAATAACGAAAGTGACCTAATTTCTGCTTTAGAAAAAGGTGAAGTAGATCAGATAAGTCAAATATCACCCGAAAATGCTGAAAAATTAAAAGAAAAAGGATACAAAATAGAGTCATATGTCTTACCAAGAATTTTTGGAATGTTTTTCAATCACAATGAAAACCAATTATTTATAGACAAAAGTATCGTTTCTGCAATCAATACTTATCTAGACAAAAAAAGAATACTGGAGGAAGTATTGTATGGCTATGGGCAAATAATAGACAGTCCTATGCCAAATAAAAATGCACAAGAAGATGAAAAATTACTAACACGAGAAGAGAAAAAAGATCTTGCAGAAAATATTTTAACAAAAGCAGGATGGAAAAAAAATGAAGATGGTTTTTTTGCAAAAAAAGAAGCTATCCTGTCCTTCTCAATATCTACAAGTAACTCTGAAGATTTAAAAAAAACAGCTGAGTTAATTCAAAAAAATCTTATGGAAATAGGTATGAAAGTAGAAGTGAAGACTTTTGAACTTGGAGATCTAAATCAATCCGTCATCAAACCAAGAAAATATGACGCATTGCTTTTTGGAGAAATCATCAATCGTCAATCTGACTTGTTTGCTTTCTGGCATTCCTCCCAAAGAAAAGAACCTGGCCTAAACGTAGCAATGTATACAAACGTAAAAGTAGATAAAATTTTAGAAGAAGCATTATCCATCCATGACAAAGAGAAAAGAGAAGCAAAATATTTAGAATTTGAAAATGAAATCAAAAAAGAAAATCCTGCTGTCTTTATCTATAGCCCAGAATTTATCTATGTCGTAAAAGATAAATTAGAAGGAATCTCAAATATGGATATTCCCTCTTCTAAAGATAGGTTTAATGAAGTATACAATTGGTATACAGAGACCGATAGTGTATGGAAAATATTTACTCCAAATAATTAAAAATTAATATAACAACCAAATGAAGAAAAAAAATATATTGTCATTCAGCGCAGTCAGCTTTGAAGAGGCAAAAAAGTTAGAACAAAAAGAAAACACAGATAATAAAAGTAATACTGATAGTTCTTCTCATAAGAAAATTAGAAAAACTTCCACTTTTCAATATGCAAAAAAAGGTTTTAAAGACCGAAGAAACTCTTCTTCTCAAAACAAAAGTAGAGGGAGAAATAACATAGACCAAAAAATTCCACCAATCGAAGAAGGGGTGATTAGAATTATCCCATTGGGAGGAGTGGAAGAAATCGGTAAAAACATGACTGCTATTGAGATTGGCGACGATATTATCGTAGTTGATGCTGGTATGCACTTTTCCACCGAAGAAACTCCTGGAGTAGATTATGTTATTCCAAACACTACTTACTTAGAAGAAAGGAAAGATAAGATTCGTGGACTTGTGATTACTCATGGCCACTTAGACCATATCGGGGGTGTACCGTTGGTCCTTTCACGTATTGGAAACCCTCCTGTATATTCTCGTAACCTTTCTATTTTGCTTATGCGTAAAAGAGCTGCTGAGTTCCCTCACCTACCAAAAATGAAAGAAAATATAGTTGAAAAAAATGAGACTATTACTCTTGGAAAAATTAAAATAAAATTCTTTGGAGTAACTCATACTATCCCAGATGCTATAGGTATTATGATAGATACCAAGCACGGTTGGATTGTAACTCCTGGAGATTACAAACTAGATCACAAAGATGGTGTAGCAAGTAAAGAAGAAGAAAAAGAATATTCTATTTTTGATAAAGAAAAAGTATTACTTCTACTTACTGATTCCACTAATGTTGAGAACGAAGGGTATTCTCTCCCTGAAGAAAAAGTGCATGCTGGACTAGCAAACTTGCTCAAAAAAATAAATGGTAGAATTATTATCGCAGCTTTTGCTTCTCACATCACAAGACTTGCTAATGTAGTAAAAACAGCAGAAGAACTTGGTAAAAAAATAGCTCTTGACGGAAGATCGATGAAAACAAATATTGATGTAGCTATTGAAGCAAACTATTTTGTCCCTAAAAAAGATACAATAATTCCCCTAGAAGAAGTAGATAAATATCCACCAAATAAAATAGTAATATTGATGACAGGAGCACAGGGAGAAGAGTTTGCTGCCTTGAATAGAGCGGCGAATAAGTCACATGCTAAATTTGCTCTTCATAAAGGTGATACTATTATTCTTTCTGCTTCTGTTATTCCTGGAAATGAAAGAGCTGTAGAAAAAATGAAAGACGGTATAGCTCGCCAAGGGGTAAAAATCATCAGTTATCGAACCCCTGGAGAAGATTTTGTGCACGCTACAGGACATGGTAATCAAGAAGACGTAAAGTGGTTACACCGAAAAACTCATCCAAAATTCTTCATCCCTATCCATGGAAATCACTACAGACTCCAACTGCACAAACAACTCGCAATGGAACTCGGAATGCCTGAAGAAAATGTCGTCGTCCCAGATAATGGAAGCATTATAGAAATATCTCCTGATGGAGAAAAAATAAATGTTCGAAAAGAAAAAGCTCCAGCTGGACTCATGATGGTAGATGGTATTTCTGTAGGAGATGATCAAGATGTGGTAATAAGAGATAGAGTAATGCTTGCTCAAGACGGAATGTTTGTAATTATTGCTGTCGTAGACCAAAACACTGGCAAACTAAAAAAATCTCCAGATCTAATCTCTCGTGGTTTTGTTTACTTAAAAGAAAATCAAGAGTTACTAAGACAAGTCAGAATAATCATTCGCAAGAGTGTAGAAGATATTACTACCAAAACTCGTCCTGTAGACTTTGAATATTTAAAAGCAAACTTGGGAGAAAATATTTCAAAATTCTTGTATCAAAAAACAGCAAAAAGACCTTTGGTTATCCCTGTGATTTTGAACGTCTAGGTTTTAGTTTCTTAAGCTTAATCAACCTGTTTTTATAAATATAAGCTTTAAAAGATTTCAATCTGTAAATTTTTACCTTTAACCCCAAAACCAAAAGGTTATTTTTTAGATTTGCTACATAATATTTTTGATCATAACCAAGAGCAATAATGGCTGGTTTTTCTTTTACAATATGAGAAAGATAATCTTTTTTTGCTCCTAACACCACCTTGTCTACCAAACTAGATTTTTTTACTATTTTCATTCTAGTATCTTCGTTAAACAAAGGCTTCTCCCCTTTTATTCTTTCTACGTTTGAATCTCTAGCAATTGAAACAATCAAATATGGGTTTAGAGCAAGAGCTCTGCTTTGTTTAAAAAGATCAAGATGTCCTTTGTGTAAACCATCAAAAGTTCCAAAGGCCATAATTCTTGTTTTTTTCATCTTTCATATTATACATATTTAAAGTAAAAATGCTTTAGATATAAGATAACTGCAAGCGTCACACCTACAAATTTGGGGTACAAAACACAAGGTTGACATACGCAATCCAATAAAGGTACAATGTATATGTAAGTCGTTTAAAAATTAAGAAAAATAATGGGGGAAACCGGTGAGAATCCGGTACAGTGCCGCTACGGTAAGTCTCTAGTTTCTTGAAAACTAAAGAGAACAAGTCCGACTGCCAATTATTTTTATGTTTTCCCGAGCAGGATAATTTTTGGGGTATTTTTATATAACTCCAAAAACACACATTCTGCCCAAAAGCAGAATTTTTTTATATCATTTTTATGGAACAAGAATCACCACAAGTATATGAAATAGATGATCATGTAGAAGATCTTAAAGATCCTTTTGATGTTAGTGTTAAAACAGAAATAAAACCAAAAGAAGAAGAAAAAGAAGGAGATAAAGATACAGATAAAGAAGAGGAGGCAGAAAAAAATATACAAAAAGATGAAACAGAAAAACAAGCCCCAGCACAAATCTTAAAAACATATGCTGATAAGATTATAGATGGAAAATATTACGGAGAAAAAGGTGATTGGACAACAGAAAGTATAAAAGGTACAGGGAAAATAGAGAACGGAGAAATGTTTGACAAAAACGGAGAATCAATCACCGCCCTTATTAAAGAATGGGCAGAAAAAAATAATCAACCAAAAGTATGGGAAGAACATTTAAAACTTTTAGACCATGTACAAAAAACCCCCAATGAACCATACCAAATAACAGAAAATGTGAAGACAAACCCTGATGGAACAAAAGAGATACTTTTAATCTTCTGTATACTAGATGAAAACAAAGATGTTCTTTACGAAAATAAAAAATATAAGGAAGAAAAAAAAGAAACCGAAGAAAAGGTAGTGGACAGAAACAACCCAGAAGATATTAATGATTTAAAAAATCCAGAACTCACTCAAACAATAGAAAATGAAACTCCAGTAGAAGCACCACAAATAGAGATACAGGAAGTTGGGAAAGAACAACTAATAGAAAACCCACAAGAAACAAACAATACAGAGGAAGGACAAATTGATACTAAAATTTTTGATATCAAAGATGGTGCAGAGATAATAGATGCCAAAAAAGTAGTCATTGATACAGAACTAGCAGAAAACAATGCACCAGACAATATAGCAATGGAAAGCCCACAAGAATCCCCTATTGAAAAACTAGCTGGAGATTTGAGTGGTGATTTTGAAGATACACAAGATGAGACGATAAAACCAAGCGAAGAAATTACAAGCGAAGCAGAAACTATAATAGAACAAAATATAGATCTAAAAGAAATACAGAACAAAGAAGATAAACAAATTGATACTAAAATTTTTGATATCAAAGATGGTGCAGAGATAATAGATACCGAAAAAGTAGTCAGTGATATAGAAGTGGTAGAAAATAATGCACCAGACAATGTACAACCACAAGAATCCCCTATTGAAAAACTAGCTGGAGATTTGAGTGGTGGTTTTGAAAACATACAAGATGATACAATTACGGACAAAGTAGAAAATGAAACTCCCACAGAAATAATACAAACAGAAACACAGGAAGTTGGGAAAGAACAACCAATAGAAAACCCACAAGAAACAAACAATACAGAGAATGAACAAATTCATACCAAAATTTTTAAGATTGAAGATGGAAAAGAAATAATCAACACTGAAGAAGTAACAACTAATAATACAGAACACAACACAGCGAAAAATACTAAAAGTACCGAAAATAATAAGACAAAAACAACAGAACAAGATGTAGCCATAAATCAAACAGAAAAAACATCTCTAGACTTTTTGATTGATCAAATGCGGGGAAAAATTGTAAACCCAGACACAACAAAAGAACAAAACACAACAAAAACAATAGATGTAAAAGTACCTACAGAAAAAGACACAACAGAAGTGCAGGTAAAAATACAGGAAAAAACAACAACAAAAGCACCAGAAAAACCAACAAAAGAAGAACCCACAACAAATACAACAAAGGAAGTAGCCCCTGCGATAAAACAAACAGAAAGAGCAGAAACTCCAAAAATAGAAATCCAAAAAACAGAGAATCCTACTTTAGATACAATCGGACAACCTAAAACAGTCGAAACCACGACAATTACTAACCCAACAACAGCAAATGAAAAAAAAATTCTCACCCCTGCTAATCCTACTATTTTTAATGAGACACCATATAGAGCTCTAGGTCTTCCTGAAAAATTCATAGAAGATATGCAAAAAATATATTCTACCGCCCCAACAAAAAAAGACCAAGTAGCTGATCCATTAAATTTTTTATCTGAAGAAGGAAATAACCCAAATCAATTCAATAGAGCAAGCGACGACCCAAATATTATAAACAATCCTGTTAATATCCAACCAATCCAAGTAGAAACACCAAAAACACAATCTTCCAACGGTATTACTCTAAGAAGAGCATCTTAAAAACATATAGAAGTTCAAAAAAATGACCACCAAAACCATTAAAAAAATAGAATATTATGATCTTAGAGAAGAAGTAGAACGAGGTAAAATACTTGAGCTCATTGGTCGGCAAGAAGAAGTCCACCGTATATCTAGAGTGACCAACAGAAGCTTAAGAAACAACATCATGATTATAGGTCCAAGAGGAATTGGAAAGACTACTCTTTTTTATGGTTGGGTTAAAAATGCAATACAAAATAAAAAAAATGAAAATACTCAATACATCCAGTTTGATACTGAACATTTATATGATTTAGAAAATAACGAAGATCAAAGAATAACTATCACAAAAATACTAGAACGTATCCCCCATTCTGTAATTTTCATAGATAATTTTGGTAAAGCTGTATATAAAAATAATTATTTAATCCAAAATATTGAGCGAGTCTACAACAACCTACTAAAAAATCAAAACCCTTCTATTGTATTATGTTTAGAGAGTAGAGAATACTCATGGCTAGAAAAAGAATACCCTGCTTTTGTAGAGCTTTTTGAAACTATTCAATTAAAAAATCAAACGAAAGATGACTATGTAAAAATACTTAGAAATACTTTACCAAAGATTAATCAGAAACACAGAGTGATTATACCAACCATTTCTTTAGAAGATATAGTATCCTACACAGAAAGATTCCCAAATCTTGGGCAACTTCCTCAATCTGCTATTTCGCTACTAGATGAAAGTATCGCTCTAGCTTCTGCAAATGGAAAGAAAGCACTTTTTGAAGAAACTATTTCCGAAGTGATATCAAGCAAAACTGGTATTCCGATAAATCAACTAAATGCTGATGAAATAGAAATTTTAAAAAATCTAGAAGAAGTATTAAATAAAAAAATTATAAATCAAGAAAGCTCTATTCAATTAATTTCAAAAACACTCCAAAGAGCCAAGCTAGGGCTTCGTAACCCCAACAAACCATTGGGTTCATTCTTGATGATGGGTCCATCTGGAGTTGGGAAAACTGAAACAGCCAAACTAATAGCTGAATATATGTTTGGTAAGAGTGAAAGTTTTATAAGATTTGATATGTCTGAATTTGGACAAGAACATACAGTACAGAGACTGATCGGCGCTCCTGCAGGATATAGTGGCTATGAAAGTGGTGGCGCTCTGACTAATGCTCTAAAAAAAGAACCTCATTGTCTTATACTACTAGATGAAATAGAAAAAGCTCACCCAAAAGTCTTTGATATATTTTTACAATTACTTGATGATGGTAGAATTACCTCTGGACAAAATGAAACAGTAGATGCCAAAAACTGCATTGTGATGGCTACTTCTAATGCTGGAGTAAAAGAAATCCTCAAAGAGTTTTTTGAAAATGAAGGAAAAATCCCTGAAGACTTTGTTAAAGAAAGAATAATACCTGCTTTAGAAAAATCATTCCGTCTTGAGTTTATAAATCGTTTTGATAATCTATTGGTATTCAATCCCCTAACCCAAGAAAGTCTATTACAAATAGCCAAGCTTGAAATAGAAAAGATTGAAAAAAGACTGATAAAACATAAAGTAAAATTTGATATTGATACCAACACACTAGAAGAAAAAATAAAAGGGCTTGCGGACCCAAGATTTGGAGCAAGGCCAGTAAAAAGATTTATTGAAGAGACTTGTGAATCTCTGATGGTCCAATCATTATTAAATGAAAAGAAATAACGGAAATTATTACATTAAAAACAAAATTACCAATAAAAATTAAACTGAAGTCTTAATAAAATGAACACAATATTATCAAAAGAATTAGCAGAAAAAATATACCAAGAAAGAATATCTTTGTTTAATAAGATTAAAGATATTGTTTCGCCATGGCTTAGTGAAAAAATAAAAAATAAACTAGAACAAGAAAAAGATAGTTTGATAGAGACTTTTGATAATACTGAACAAAGAATACAAAGTAATAATTTGACTATTAAGAAAGAAGAAACCAAAAACAAAAAAGAAGATTTAGATGAGAATTATTTTACTAAGAAAAGTTTAAATATATAAATATATGGAATACGTCACTATTGGAATAAATGAATACAGAGGAAAGCAAACCCCCATAAAATGTGGAGGAAATGACCGTCTACGACATACTTATATGATTGGTAAGACTGGAGTAGGAAAATCTACCATCTTCCAGAATATGTGTCTAGAAGACATTAAAAATGGGCAAGGAACCTGCTTTATTGACCCTCATGGAGAATCTATTGATTGGCTTCTAGAACATATCCCTGCTCATCGTAGAGAGGATGTAATACTCTTTGATCCAAGCGATACAGAATTTCCTTTTGGGATGAACTTACTAGAAGCAAAAGACGACAAAGAAAGGAGTTTTTTGATAAACGAATGTATTCAAATATTTTATAAATTATTTGACCCCAACAAGACTGGTATTATCGGTCCACAATTTGAACACTGGCTTAGAAATGCAGGATTGACCATTATGGCAGATCCAAAAGGTGGAAGTCTTATAGAAATTCCCAAACTCTTTGTAGATACAGAATTTCAAAAAGAAAAAATTTCTCATGTGACAGATCCTCTAGTCTTAGAGTTTTGGTCAAAGCAAATGGCAAAAACAGCAGACTTTCACAAAAGTGAAATGCTCAATTACTTCATGTCAAAATTTGGATCTTTTATGAGTAATAGTCTAATGCGTAATATAATCGGACAATACAAGAGTAGTTTTAATTTTGATCAAGTAATGGATGAAAACAAAATACTACTTGTAAATCTTTCAAAAGGTAAAATTGGTGAGATTAATGCACACATGCTTGGACTCATTATTTTGTCTAAACTGCAAGCATCTATTATGCGTAGAGCATATCAGGTTACCAATCAAAGAGTTCCTTTTTATCTCTATGTAGATGAGTTTCAAAATTTTACCACTGATACATTCGTCAGTCTTTTGAGTGAATCCAGAAAATATGGCCTAGGTGTACATCTTACCAATCAATACCTAGCGCAGTTACCTGATGAAATCAAAGACGCGGTACTTGGTAACGTAGGTACAATAATTGCTTTTGAAGTCGGAGCAGAAGATGCAGAAATCTTAGCGAAAGAATTTGATCCCATTACTCCAGAAGATTTCATCAATCTCCCTAGATTTCATTTCTATATTAAGCTTATGATAGATGGAAAAACAAGTTCTGCTTTCTCTGGAAAAGGTATCCAACCAGAGGCAGAGCAGGCAAATACCTCTGCAAATATGGGAATAATAAAAGATATCAATCATCTTTTATATAGCAGTCCAAAAATTCTCATAGAAGAAAAAATAAAAAATCAATTTATTTAAAAATCTTAAAACTTTTTAAATAACATACCTTAACACAAAAAAAGCTATTCTAAAACCAAAGCTATTTTTTATATTGTTCAATTCTACTAGCTAAGATCTCTACCCTATCCGCTTTACGCAAAGATATTTTTTTTGAAACTTTTTTTGAAACAAGATTTTTTGGTAAAACATCATAATGCGCTATATTATCAAGTTCTTCATCAATCCCCCACAAATCTTCTGAGTCAGTCACCCAATCTTTTTCAAAAATATTTAGATTAAGTACTTTAGAATATTGTCTTAAAGTTTTTTGTCCATTATCCAAAAAATATTCGTGGAAATAAGACATCACAAGCTCCCTTATGTTTTTATACACTGGCTCACGGTAACGTAACACAGCATGATTGGTCTTAGATAAAGCTCCCCAATATCCATTTATTTTAAAAGGGGCGATAACATGATCCATATCTCCGCCTGTGACTTTTAAATGCAACAAAAGAGATGGAAAACCATGCAAGGATAAAATATAAGCACCAAGCAAGGCTCCTTCAAAACAATGCGCATTATTTTCTCTGAAAGTCCTAATGGGTGATTTTATAGTATCTATTCCATTTTTTTCAAAATTAAAAGGTATCTTTTCTAAAAAATCTTGAATCTTGGCTGGAGTATTCAATCTTTTTAAAAAAGAAAATTCTTTTTTTTTCCAAGTATTTTGTATATTATTTTTTAAAACTTTAGACATTTTTTTAATATTTTTTATAAAATTTTATTTTTTTAAATAATCCAATCTTTGTTTTTCTGGTAACTTTTCTATTGAATATCGAAGCATAGTGCGAGGCATCTTTTTTACATTTTTATTCAAAAACTTCAAAAGTTTATCCAAGTCTCTTTTCCCTGCTTCTCGCAACATCCAACCCACCGCCTTATGTATCAAATCATGCTTATGATTCAAAAATTTCTCAGCTAGTACAAAAATGTGTTTCAAATCATTATTCTTAATAAAAGCAAAAGTAGCCACGACTGCAATTCTTTGTTCCCATAAATTTTTGGAGTCTGATAGATGTAGTAAAACATCAAATCCATCTTTTGTTTTATTTTTTGTTTCAGTTAAATATTTACCCAAGATATTGTATGCTGAAGTATCTACCAAATCCCAATTATTGACATGTTTTGTGTTTTTTAAATAAAAATCTTTTATTTTTTCTTTTTGAAAAGCATCTCCTTTTTTATATTGATTGACCAATATTATTAATGCAATCAGTCGTACTTCATGAATTTTGTTTTTCAAAAGTCCTTCTACTGTTTTCAAAGAGACCCCCATGTATTTTGACGCAATTTTTCTAGATTCAGGAACGGTAATACCAATAAAAACATCTCCATAGCCATATTCCCCTTTCCCAGTTTTAAAAAATCTCTGAAAAACTTGAGCTTTATTTTTATCACCTTTAGCTAAGATATCTTTTTCAATACTTTTTAGAGAAAATTCTTGCATATGATTATATATCTATTCAAATTCTGTTGTAGCAGGAGGTTTGGGAGTAAAATCAAAAAACACTCTCGCGATTTTTGGATGTCTTGTAAGTACGGCGATAATCTCCTGGCAAATCTCTTCTCTTAAATAAAATCCTTTTACTGTCATAAAATCTGTAGTTTCCACTGGACGCACCACTATACTGTATTCATATACTCTACCATCTCCTTTTACCCCTACTGTTTTAACTCCTAAAAGGGCTACTACTACTTGAGATATTTTTTCATAAACAGAATATTTTTCTAAAATTTTAGAAACTTCTACATCTGCTTCACGCACTATTTCCAAAAGTTCCTTATTCACAGGTACCCCTACTATTCTCAAAAATAAACCAGGGCCAGGGAAAGGCTGTCTTTTTACAACCAATTCTTCAAGACCAAATTCAAAAGCAAGATCTCTAACTTCAAATTTAAAAAAGTCTTCCAATGGCATAATCTCTTTTAGCCCAAGGTCTAAATTTACATTATGATGTGTTTTAATCATCGCAGAGTTTCCTTTACTACCAGACTCTATAAGATCAGTAGCAAGAGTCCCCTGTATCATGTGTGTTGCATTATATTCTTTTGCCACTTCTTTAAAAACCTCACCATATACTTTTCTGAACTTTGCTCTTTTTTCTTCTGCATCAATAGTCTGCCCAACCTCATTTATAAATTTATCTACATACTTATCAATAATAAGTATATCAATACCTGCTTTTTGACACATATTTTGTACTTTTTGAATTTCACCTTCTCTCATTCCTCCAGTATCTATCATAAAAGCTTTTATCCTATCTCCTAAAGTGGGGGCAAGAATAGCTGCTAAGGTAGTAGAATCTACTCCTCCTGATACCCCAATAATTGCTACCCCGTCACCAAGTTCTTTTAAGGTTTTTGTTCTTATCTCATCTACAATTTCTTTTTTGGAATAATCTTTAACAACTTCGCATACATTAAATATAAAATTAGCTAAGATCTTGTTGTTATCTTCAGTCTGCTCTACCTCTGGATGAAATTGGACGCCAAATATATTTTTATCTAGATTTTGCATTCCTTCTATCACTTGTCCATTTTCAGAAGTAGCAAAAACCTCAAAATCATTTGGTGCTTTTTTGACAGAATCTCCATGACTTGCCCAAGCTTTAATGGTATTTTCAAGCTCGTTAATTAAAGGACTTGTTATTTTATTAGAAAAATTTATCTCCACAGGACCATAAGACTTACCAGACTGTACTCTATGCACAGAATCTTTGTCACTCATATAAGCAATCCACTGCATACCAAAACATATTCCTAAAATAGGAATACCACTATTCAAAATCTCACTAGGTATTTGAGGGGCTTCTGGTTCGTAAACGCTTGCGCTTCCACCTGAAAGAATTATTCCTTTAGGTTTAAAATCATTTATATATTCTAAAGTATTTTCTGCGGAAATAACTACAGAGTGAACTCCAAGATACCGCAAGCTCCTTCTAATTATCTCAGTATATTGAGAACCCAAATCTATTATCAAAATCTGCCACTCTTTTTTGTCCATTTATTTTTTATCGTCTTTAGAAGCCCTAAAAATATATTTCCCAACAATAATAACTACCACAGTAATCATCACTGCATAAATAAATTTTGCCCACACACTATCTCGAGAGAAATTAAAAAGCATATCAATCAAAGATTTAATTGCTTCGTTCCACGCTAGACCTGCTACTACCCCAAGCCCTCCAAGCACATAACCTTTGGCTTGCTCAGACAAAACACTCTTGAAACGAGAAATATCTTCTTTTTTTGCTGGAATTAAATCTTTCATATTGTTGAGATTAATCTAGTAACTTTCTTTTACCGTAAAAGTGCACCACAGACACGAGTGCAAGCATTGATATGAATACAGTAAGCCCCATCATTGGTATTGATATATATCCACCAAATTCAGATACTAAATGCTGATAACAGGATACTCCTGAAGCATCGCAAGGTAATGTAGAACTTTCTGTAAAATAATACACCAGCACTTGATATGCACTAATCACGAATCCTACCAAAAGTAATGGAATTGAATAGTGGATTACTTTACGATCTTTGTTCCACAAAGCCATTCCAAACAAAAATACTTGTGGAAAAATAAAGATTCTTTGATACCAACACAACATACAAGGCAAAAAACCGACAATCTCAGAATATACCATAGAGAACAATGCTGAAAACAAAGATATCAGAAAACCTAAAATCAAAAAATGTTTGTCTATAAAATCAAGAAAAGAATTTTTCTTTGGACCAAAAAATAAAATAAATAAAGCTAGAACAGAAAAAAACTGGATAATAATAATTCCAATACCAAGAAAAACATTTAGATTGTGTACTGCTTCAAAACTCATCATAGCGGTAATTCACAAGATGTCTTTTCTGCTAAAGTTGCTAATGGAATCTCTCCACTCAATCTAGAACCATCTGCAAATTCCCAAGTAGGATATCCTTTTATTTCTTTTTCAATACAAATAGGTGTAGTCTTCTGAGCATCAGGTGTAGAACATTCTACATAATTTACAAATTTTACAGAACTTCCAAACATTCTTTTTTGATTTTGACAATGAGGACACCAAAAAGTTCCATAAAAGACAGCTCCTTGATCAGTCAGACATTGAGCAAATTGATCGTAATAACCAGAAGGTTTAGAACTGGCAACATTTTCCGCCCCACCACGCACAAAGACAGTCACAACTGTGCCAAGCACAAGGACTGCAATAACTCCCAAAAAAATTTTAACTTGTGTATTCATAGTAAGGATTATAACATATTTTTTAATCTCTCAAAAACAAAGCAAGCGCCATACCCATAAGCCCAATATCTCTCACAGCTATTGCATTTAAGCCTTTAGATTGAACAATAGTAACTACAATATTTACCAGCAAGACAAAAACTACCAAGGATGACCATTTTCTGTACCAATTTAGTATCAAAGATGCTCCGGCTATTATCAACACTACTCCATGGATCATCACAAGATTGGTCGCACTTACTCCCACATCAATAAAAGAAGGGACGAAAGATACCCAACCTTTTGGATCAGACACTTCTTGGATCCCAAACCAAATTACTACAAAACCCAAAAACAAACCCAAAACATTTCCTCTATTTAATTTGAACATTTTTTAATAAATTTAAAATTATAATAAAACAATAACTTTTGGTAAAAAAATAATAAGGCCAACAATCACAGCTGTAAAGACCGCCAAAAGTGAAGCTCCTGCAGATACATCTTTTGTATCTCTAGCGTGGGGATGAAATTCAGGTGAAGTAAGATCCATGTGTATCTCAATAGCAGTATTGATTGCTTCAGTAACAAATACTAGACCAATAACAATAACCAACGCAACCCACTCTAAAGAAGAAATACATAGAGCATAACCCAGATAAATTACTGCGATTAGGAATAACATATACAAACGTACATTATGCCCAGCAGAAAACATAATCTTAACGCCTCTCCATGCGTGATTGGCACTTTTAATTCTAGCTATTAGAGAAAATCTTTTCTTTTCACTTTTTGAAAATTCTAATGACGACATAAAATTTAATTAAATATTTTAATATATCAAAATATCCAAGCATCTATTAAAACATACTAATAAACTATCAAGTATTATATCATAATAAAACTACTGATACTGAATATATATCGGAATTGGGGTAATCTGCATTAATTCTTCTGGAGTTATCAAAGATTTGCTTGGTTCCAAAAGATCATTTTTATAAAATATTTTAAATCCAGCAAATTGTACTGGTTCTTTATAAACAAATTGTTTATAAGTATTCAACTTTTTTGCTTTCGGCCCCCAACCATCCATATGCATGACAATCTGCACTTCAGGTAATGTTTTTATTGTTTTGTAGTTTGTCACCATTTTTTGGGTATATCTATGAATAACTAAAACTTTTGGAGTAAGATCATTTTCCTGTACAATCTTTGCCAAGAAATCTATTGCGTAATTGATATCCATCGCATCAAAAGTACCTACAATTTTTCCTGGTCTTATATCCCCCTTCATAGAAAACTCAGGATCTATACCTAGGTGCACATTAGGCAGTTTTAAATATTTTTCAAGCAAAGGAAGCTCCTCTTGTAAAGTAGAAAAACCCACTTGAACATCAAGAAAAACAATCGCATCTATTTTTTGTGCCATAGTCAAAACTTTTTGAATTTCACTATCAGGCATGCGTAAACGATACTTTCCATCTTTACCAGCACTAAGCTGAGCAGTGGTCACTATATAATGCAGGGCTGGTATAGCAGGAGTAGAGGGATCAGCAATATTCCACTTGTCTAGCTCTTTTTGTAAAAGAGCAAACATTTCTTCTTCTTTATATTCTCCCAATACCCCCATTCTCGTAGAATACAGATTTCCATAATATGCAATTATTCTTTTGAAAGGTAGGATTGCTCCATCTTTTGGATAGACAGTCTTCACGGGCCAAAGGTTTGGTTTTTTTATCGGAACATTTTGCACTTCTGTATTTTTATCTAATTCTACTTTTTTTTGAACATTTTGATTTGTATCTGTATTTGATGTTTGTGTTGTAGGTTCTACTACTGGCTCAGGTATAGGATTGTTGGCGAGAGCTTCCAACTTCTGATCATACAGAGCTTTATCAAGCGGTGGTATTTTTGGCACTATTGGCTCTTCTTTTTTATTTGAAGCCACAAAAAAGTTTTCATTTTTATAATAGGCCTTCAGACCAAGAAGCTGAGGGAAAATAGAGATAATTATGAAAACAAAAGATAATACAATCACAAAAATCCAAAAGTGAAAACTTCTGGTCACTCTTTTTATTTTAGAATGGCTATTTTTTTGCGAAGGCATTATTGTGAATTAAAAACTCAAAAAATTTGATACCTCCGAAAGTGGTATTGGAAATGAGATAGCCCCAAGAGCTCCTGGGCCTATCTGGTATTCATCAAAATATAAAACAAACTCATCTTTATCTATTGCCCAAGAGGTAAGATCGCCAAGAGAAAGAGAATCGACAGCATCTTCAAAAAGAGGAGATTCTCCATCTTCTACAGGAAAATCTTCTGGATTCCATACTGCTAATTTATTTTTTACTAAATTTACAAAATCATTTTGCTTGTCTTTTTTTATAATATCTTCTATAGAAAGCAACACTTCACCATTTTTGAAAGAAGAGAAAGTTTTGTAAAAACTAGTACCGTTTGCTCCACCTGTATATATCCCTGTACCAATCACAACAGTCTCAATCACATTTCCTGCAAAATAATTAGCTCCCATGTTTATTGAATAATTTGAAATAGGTGTAGTGTTTTCTGTTTCAGTATTTTCTGTTTTAGATTCTTTCACTTCTCCTTCTTTCACTTCTGTGTCATCAGCTTCTTCTTTTATAATAGAAGATGAATCATATGCTTCCTTGCGGAAATTTTCTATGGTATTTTTTACATAAGTAAATGCTTCTTTTGACACCAAAGCATACCCAGAAACCACAGGATAAGATCCGGTAAAATACTCATCTTCTACTTCTTCTAAATAATAATCAAAAGCGAAAGATGGAGCTTCTACCTCCTGCACTTTGTCAATATAAATATAGTTAAAAACAAGAACATTTATAGCCAAGAAAGCTAATATCCCAAAAGTAATGAGAAGTTTATGTTTTATATGCATATATACATTTTACCACATTCAAAAAAATAGCAAAGCACACGCAAAAAAAACAACCCTAAAAATCTAAACATAGAATATATTTAATGAACACCTTCGTCTATATTTAAATCTTTCTAGAATCATAAGCCCAATGAAGAACTGCCTGTCTTTGCCTTCTGCGACAAAATATATCACCCACTCTGCAATTTTTTTTAATTTGAGCAATGTGTCTTGCGATCATTCTCCATCTTTTAATTTGCCTTTCATCTTCTTTTGGGATACGTCTCCCCATATAATATCTACAATACCATTGAAACCATCCCCTTGGATCATGCTCTCTATTTATCCACCCATTTTTTTTCCATTCAGTTAAAGATTGACTAGCAGAAATTTTAAAAAAGTTTAATTTTGGGTCAGATTTTAAAAGAGACAATTTTGCTTTTTGAAACCAACTACTTGGAAACTCTTTTTTGCAATCATTCATATATTTTCCACCGAATACTCCCAATGCAAGCATTTGCTTTGGAGAAAGATCTGGCTTGAAATCTGGATGAAAGTTTTTACCTATTGGTTCAGACAAAACATAAGAATAACTTTTTTGCATTTTGTCGTTCACCTTTACTGTTTTATTTTTCATTTTTTATAAACTAAAAAAGTACAAATACATGGGCCAGATATTATTTTTGTAATACATAAATAACCAAAAGCAACAAACTTCCCCACCAAAGAATATCAGATAAAATCAAACTAAATATGATTTTTGTTTGCCATGAAGTTGGTAATAATTCTCCATCTCTACTATCTTTTTCTCTCTGCAGTAAAAAAGGGCTTACTCTGAATGACAAAAATAATCCATTTAAAATCAGCAAAATGGAACATCCTAAATGAATGAATGGTATTACAGAAACAGTATCATTTCTATAGAAAATCAAACCACCTATTATAACTAAAAATATACCACACCAAATAAGTGGCTTAGTGACTTTATGTGTGCGAGTAGTAGCGACAGTCCAGTACGAAGATTTGCGACCCAAAAAACCATGAATGTCTATCACTGTCACAGCACCGAGGCCAATGATAAAACCAGCCAACAAAATGAACAACCCGACAATATCTAGTATAAGAATGTTTGATAAATTAATCATTGTTTTCTTCTTTTTTTACTCTTGATTTGATTATTCTAGCCTTTTTTATTGATGGTCCACAAATCTGTATAAAAGTATTATACAATAATCTTGTTGAATATGTTTCTTTTTCAGAATACAATAATTCATTTTCTTTATATTCATTAAATATTTTTTCTAAAAGATCATCCGTAAATTTTATAAAAACATCATCATTGTTTTCTTTTGATACCTTTTTTAATTCCTTAATTGCAGGAATATATTCCACATCAATATTTGCAACCAAAATATAGACAATATCTTTGTAAATATCTTTAAATGTTTCCAGAGAATCTTTAGCAGGATCAAATTCTTTCATTCTAAGAAAAAGTGATTCTTTGTTTAAAAGCATATCTGCATGGAAATAATTCTTTGCTAAAATATTTTTTAATATAGTTTTAGTTTTTTCTTTTAACAACATTAATGGTATCGGTCTATTGGATAATGGATTAAAAAAAAGCAAAGACATTAATTCTTCTTTTATTAGAATAACATTATTATTTTCACCCTTAAAAAAAGATGAGTTAAATTCTTTAGTATTGGTCAAATATTGTGTGACAACAGTATGAGCAAGATCATGCATAAAAATATCTTTATATTTACGTTTTAAACGGTTGTTATCAAGATAATTTCCTGATTCACGAACATCAAAACCTTCTTCATGCAAAGCATTATTTACAACTCTTTTCAAAGCGTATCCAGCATAGGAAATAAAATTTTCTTTTTCTTCTTCAGATAATACGTCTGCATCTAAACCAAAAAAACCAAATAAAACTTCGTTTATCCTTTTTTCTTCTAACAAAAATTGGTCAATAAATTTATCAATCTTCTCTTTGTTTGGCTTATATAAATTTTCTACATTTGGTTTGATATTTCCTTCCATATCTAAATATTATAGCTTAATCTAATATTTATCCAAAAGTAAAAGTAAAGGCCTTTAACCCATTACCTAATGCCTTTATTTTCAAAGTATGCTGATTATAATCTTCTCCTGAGATAAGATCATAAAGACCAGCATTTTTAATGTTTATTTTTTTCACAAAAACATTATCTTTGTATATCTCTATATCTACTCCCTTTTCGGATTCTGCTGTCATATATACATTCTTTGCTTCAAAGTTGAATACAATAAGGGCATTACTAAGATTTTCAGCATATTCAGAACTAAAAAACCAAGTCCCATCTAAATATAATTTATTTGGTAAGATGTTTTCTGGTAAATAAAGATTTTGTTCGCCAGACTTAGAAGCTACACCATTGGAAAGATATTCATTACGAGAATAACCAAAATATGTCTCATGACTTTTTATTTTACGAGAATTCACATCTACAATATTTGGTGCCTGAACTTTTTTAGCAACTATTTTTTCTGTATTTATCTCTGACAATGCTTCTTGAATAGCTTTTTCTGTTTCCTCATAAGCTCCTTCTCCTATATGGTCATATATAATGTATCCTTGAGCATCAATCAAATATTTTCTAGGCCAGTATTGATTACCTAATGCTCGCCAAGTGGAATAATCATTATCCATAAAGACAGGATATTTTATACCAAATTTTTTCACTGCATTTTCTACATTGCTTTTATTTTTTTCAAAACTAAATTCTGGAGTATGCAACCCTACTATCTCTAATCCATTTTCTCTATATTTTTCATACCAAGAATTCAAATACGGCAAAGTTCTTTGACAATTTATACAGCTATACGTCCATATATCTAAAAGCACAATCTTGCCTTTTAGACTTTCTAATGTAACAATTTTACCTTCTGTATTGATATACCCGTCAATAGAGCTAAACTCTGGAGCTTTCAGAGGTCGCTCTCCTTTCTTTTTTATAATTGTTGGCTCATCTATTTTTTCTAATGCTTCTAGCCCAGCTTTATTTTCTATTTCTGAGTTTATCTCTTCATTAGACTGATTTACCTCCATTTCATTTTTCTTTTCCAAAAGAGCTTGCTCTATTTTGGTGACATCAAAATAATTACCATTCAAAATACTTGTTTCAATCTTTTTATCCAATCCAGTCAAAATACTAATACCTACTAAGATAAATAGTACAGCCAATACTTTTTTGAAGATTCCATTTGGATCAGCACTAAAGCCAAGCTTTTGTACAAGCTTTTGCCCCAAAATAGCAATCAAAAACAAAGAAAGGCAAAGACCTAATACGTAAGCAAGTAGGTAAATAGTACCTAAAAAGAAACTGACCGGAAGCACTGTTGCTAAGACGATAAAATATGTAGGACTACAAGTAGAAAATATCGGACCAAGAGAAGCTCCTACAATGACATCTCCCCAAAAATTATTTTTTTGATTACCTTTTCCCAGAAGAATGTTTGATCTAGCACTCAACTTAGCCAAGAATTTATTTTCCCATAAAGATGGAAACAGTGTAGTAATACCTAAAAACAAAACAATACTTCCTGAAATTAATTTCCAAGTATATTCTGGTATATCAATAAAAGCTGTACTAACTTTTAAAATAAAAGTAAACAAAATTACAGATACACCCAAAGACAATACAATAGTCAATGCTTTCTTTTTGTTTACATTTGTATCATCAAAAGAACCTCCAACAATCACAGGTAAAAGTGGTAAAATACAGGGGGCCAAGACAGTCAATACGCCACCCAAAAAAGAAATCAGAAGCAAAAACATTATTTTATTTCTTTCAAAATAGAAGCTAGTGTCGAACTACCACTCCATTTTTTAAGCATATTCCCTTCTTTATCTACTTGCACAAAGGTATGCTGATATGTGACACCATATTTCTTTTTTAACTCGGAAGATTTATCATAATCTACATCAAGTAAAACTAAATCGCTTGGTATTTCATCAAGATTTGCTCGAATATCTTTGTCTACCGCTTTACAGGTAGGACACCAGCTTGCTCTAAAAAATAGCACTACATTATTGTCAGAAGCTAAAGCTATTTTTTCTGCACTATATAATTCATAAGAGCCCGCTTTCTTCATTACTTCTACCACTTCGCTAGACACAGATTCATCTTCACTTCCTTCTGTTACATTTTCTTCTTGCATTACGGCTTCTTTTTCTTCCATTACCTCTCCTGTATTTTCTTCTACCAATTCGGCTGATTCATTTTGCATCATTGATTCTTCATTTTTTTCAGAAGAAAAATAATATACACCCCCCACAAGCACCAACACCAACACTACCCCAATTACAATATTTTTATTCATGTTATTTAAATGATTAACTATTAATCTCTCACTACTATATTATACACATTAAAACAAACTAACCAAAAGGGCTAGAGCGGTGATAGACATTACAATAGTAATAATCCACCCAGCGATATTAGAAAATCTACCATTGGTATATTCCCCTAATATCTTTTTGTTACTAGAAATAAGCATAAGCATTACCATTAGAGGTGGTGAAATCACTCCATTAAAAATAGCAGTGTAATAAAGCATTTTGAAAGGAGGAATACCAATAAAATTAATCAAGGCACCTATCAAGGTAGAAATAGCAATCACTAAATAAAAAGAATGAGCCTGCTTAAACTTGTAATTCAATCCTGCTTTCCATCCAAGCGCTTCAGATAAAGCATATCCTGCTGATCCTGCAAGAATTGGCACTGCAAGTAGGCCTGTCCCAATAATAGCAAAAGCAAAAAGAATATAAGCAAACTCCCCTGCCAAAGGACGCAAGGCGAGAATTGCTTGATCGGCTGTCTCTATATTTGTAATTCCATTTAGATGCAAGGTAGAAGCAGTGGTAATAATAATAAAAAACATAATAAGCTGTGAGAAAAACATTCCAATAAATGTATCCATTCTCATATCTTTTATATCTTTCTTTGTGACTTTTGGAATTCCCTTACCATAAGACCGCACACGATGTTGGGTAAAATCCTCCTCTGCTTCTTGATCTGTCTCCCAGAAAAAAAGATATGGGGAAATGGTAGTTCCTAAAATTGCAACAATATTGAAAAGATATTCTTTTGACCAAGAAAAACTCGGGATAAATGTTTTCAAAAAAATCTGATCCCACGGTTGCTTTACCATAAAAGCTACTATCACATAAGCAAACAAAGAGATGGTGAGATATTTTAAAAATTTTGCATAAGTAGGATACGGTACATATATCTGCAACACAACAGAAAAAATAGTAATAATCAAAAGCCATACCCCAAAAGGAATATCAAAAAGCAACCTACCAGAAGCAGCCATTGCTCCAAGATCCGCCCCCACATTTATTGTATTGGCAATAAACAAAAGGATGACAGAAAAGAAAAGAACTTTTTTAGAATAGTGATGTCTAATAATACTAGCTAGACCTTTTCCTGTAACCATACCGATCCTTCCACATATCTCTTGAATGACAGTCATAAAAGGAAAACTAAAAAGAGATGTCCAGAGCTGATTGTAACCAAACTTAGCTCCTGTCTGAGCATAAGTAATCATTCCCGAAGGATCATCATCCGCTGCTCCTGTGATAAATCCTGGACCAAGCTTTTTTAAGAAGTTTTTGAGTTTTTTCATTTGGGGATATTATTTTACTTTGAGTGTTTTTTTATTATCTTTTTAAAATATTTATTAAAATCTCATATCATACCAATCTAAACCGTAAGTATCCTGAATTAAAATCCTTTCTCCTTTTGCCCAAGTAGGATTCTTCTCTATCCCAAGAATTTTCATCGCCTCTCTTACCGACTCTTCGCTTTTACCTTCTATCTCAAGGAATGCAGGCATTTTAGGATATTGGTCTATATCAAACTGCCAGTCTTTATAAACAAAAGAGGTTCTGTCTTTCTCTTGATGTCCATATTTTTCAAGCCCTAATTCTTCAAACAAATCAGCTAATTTTTCTGGCTCATTAATTTCAAAATTAATTTCTTTATGTTTTCTTGCCACCCCTAAAATATCTGACTTTGCCTTCCATGTGACCTCGTGTCCCCCACTTGAATTTGATCTTATTCTTAAAAACCACGGATCTTCTCCTTCTTTTATCCCCAATATTCTATACCAATCAACAACAAGCCGTGTTTCTTGAATTTTTTTTGCTCCCAAATCAATGAGTTTTTGTTTTATATCAAGTGAGTCTATGTCTAAAACCTTTGTTTCTATTTCGTAAGCCATTTTTGTCTCTTATTTGGTATTATAATTTTCTTATAACTTCACCCTTTCTTGTAATCTATAAATTATAACACATCTGTCCGTTTTTACGTTTTTGTAAATTTTTATTTTATGCTATTTAACACTTTTTCATTTAAGAGCAACACTTAACCATTTCATCATGGGAAGTCTTGTTTGAAATAACAGCTCCCTTAAATGGTTTCGTATAGTCAAGTTTTTCTCCTTTAATATTTGTAACTTTCCCGCCACTTTCCTCAACAATCACTTGCACTGCAGCAATATCATAAGCGTTCACACCATCTTCAAAATAAGCCTCTGCTTTTCCTTTAGCCACAAGACAAGCTTTATACACAGCTCCACTAAAAGTAGCAAAACGCACTCCCATCTCTGACAGACGAACTAAATGATTTGGTCTTTTCATTATTTTATTTATACTACTTGTAGTAACCACAAGTCCATCGTTTAATTCTTTGTTAGAAACTTTTAAAGGATGCCCATTACAAAAACTTCCTTGGTTTACTACTGCTTCATATAATTTATCAAGAAACGGATCATAAACAACTCCAAGGACAGGAATACCGTCAACCACTAGAGCCAAAGAAAACATTGAAGTAGGTGTGCCCCAAATAAAAGCCATTGTTCCATCTATTGGATCACAAAACCATTTTCTTCCAGTACCATACTCGGTATTACTTTCTTCTTCCCCTACTACCCCATCCTCTGGAAATACAACCTTCAATCTTTCTATTACTAGAGAATTAATAAGTTTGTCTGCAATGGTTACTTGAGAATTGTCTTCTTTGATTTCTACATGTTGATCTCCATCAAAATACTTCAGCATAATTAACCCTGCATCCCTTGCAATATTTTTTGCAATCTCTAATTCTTTTTTATATTCACTCATCACTTTATTATATCGCTAATAATTTATTTATACAAAATAAAATTCAAACTGTGTCTCTTAAACAAAAACCGAACTTTTTACTAAAACAATAGATGAGGTATTATGGATTTAATCGATTTAATAAAGAACAGCTTTTAGCTCTAAAGCTCTCTTAAATATACTTTCTCCTATTTTCCCCCAATAAAAATACTTTTTGTAGTCTTTCGGGTTAATTATCTTGATTTCTGTTACAGAACCCGTTGGATCAGCAACAAAAGGACCATATGGTCGGACAGCACATGCATAACGAAGTTGGTAAAGAACAAAATCTTTATCTTTTGGATCAGTAACTTTTTGATATCCTATAGGGATAGCTTTTATGATTTCCATATTTGATTCTTCTTTTACTTCTCTTTTAAGAGTTTCCTCAAATGTTTCCCCTTTCTCAATTGTACCCCCTATAATCCCCCAAACATTTTTTTCCTTGTTATAAACTATTATTATCTTGTCATCATAAAAACAAACACCATAACATTGTCTGCATTTTTCATACGGTAAATCATCAAAAGAATCCACTTCTTCATATTCAAAAATATATTTATGCCCAGTATGTTGTTCTAAATAGTCTTCTGTTATTTTCATAAAATTTAATATTATATTTCTAAAATCTATTAATTTATGCTAGTAATATTTTTTGGTAAATCTTTTTCATTAACCACAATCATTTCATCTGGTATGACAGCTTTATAAGACAGTAATTCACTCGTAGAACGATTTTTAAATTTTGATTTATCAAACACATACACATATCCTTTCACGTTCTGAATTTGCTCCATTGTTTCTTTTGTCGCTCTAAACTCAAAAGTATTATCACCATGCACACTAAAACCACTTCGAAAATTATATGGAGCATTTAATTTATTAACCACAGCCATAAAAATCGCAACATCAGCAAAAACAGAAGCAAACACTGCAGGCTTGTCATCTGGTACCCCTTTTGTCCCTGAACTCTTTGGATAATTGTAAGCTTGATGGGGCTCTAATATATTTATTTTTAATCCAGAACCATGAAAAACCCACTTCCCTTCTTTTTCAAGTTTTTTTAAACGTACACGTCCTTTAGATTCTTGAGAGTTTGTGGTTTTATTCATTCTATATAATATTGTTTTGAACAATTATTAATAAATAATTTAAGATTTTTTATTCAAAACTTCTTGAACAATCCCCTGAACTATATCACCTTCTTTAGGGAAAATTGGTTGATGTGTTATATTTGTACTTTTTGGCAACAAAATTCTACGCCCATTTTTTTTATCGTAATATTTTATGGTAACATTTTCACCATCAAGTAATGCAATAACCTTATCACCCGTTTCACCTTTTTCAGAGTAACGACAAAGTACTAAATCTTGATCATTAATACCTGCTTTATTCATTGAATCTCCATTTGCTTTAACTATGAAATATTTTGTTCCAGGTTTAATTTTATTTTTTTCAACTTCAATATACTGCTCTATGTTTTCTTCACCAAGAAAAGGATTTCCGCATGGAGCAGAACCAACTAATGGAATTCTAATCATTTCCATTGTGAAAGGAGAGGTTATCATTTCTGTATTATAAAATTCCTTTAGACCTGTTTCGGAAACTTTTTGTTTAAATTGTTTTTTAAAATAATCCCTTAAATTTTCATCTACAACATAAATATAAGTTCCTTTAATCCCCCTAGTAAGAAGTGTTTTGTAAATATTAATAATATATCTTTCTAATTCATTCGGATCTGTAATACCATTTCTTCCATTGACATCAAAATATTGTTCACGATTTACTCCAAATTTTTTCTTGATTGGGTCATAATAAAACTCTGGTCCAATGATAACTCCAACATAATTTAAATCATAACCTTGCACAGTATGGATACAACCAACTTCATTTATAGCATTATGGGAATTAACCCAATCTTGAGCTGTAGAATTCCAAACAAGTTTTAAATCACTTATCTCAATATCATGTTTTTTAGTTGATTTACTTTTTGGCTTTGTATGCCATGGCCATGCGTAACCAGCAACTACACGAGATAATTTATAATTTTTGTCTTTCTCTTTAATCAAAGTAATCATTTCTTTTACCTCATCAAAAATTTTTAAATCATAATTTAGAAAACTTGTATTTTGAGGAATTTTTAAATCAAAAAAATCTTCAATAGATTTGATATATTCTTCTCCTGCTTCCACTCGCATCTGAGATTTTAATTCATATCTCTTTGTTTTAAGATTTTTAAAATCATCAGATCTAATATCAGCAGGTTTTATGCTTTGATTTTCATCATAAAAGAAAACTTGATGTTTAGAAGATTTCATAACCCAATCAAGCTGTGTACCATTGTTTCCTAAATCAAGCCGACGATTTATATTATCAAAGGCACCAAAACCCATAATACCTTTCCTTCGTTGTAATCTATGTGCTTCGTCGACTATCAATAGATCATATTGTTCTTGAACAACACCGTTCGGCCCAATAACCATATTTGATTTCAATCCTTTTATTTTACTAAAAACTCTTTTTAAAGTTGTACGCAATGAAGTCATCGGAATAACAAGACCAATTTTCATATTTTTTGTTTCATCTTGTTCTTTTAAATATTTAAAAAGGTATGTAGCTAAAATTGTTTTACCTGTACCAGGTTTACCATTTATAACAAAAGTATTGTTTTTGTTTCTTTTAATATCTCTAAAAATCTTTCTTGCAATAAAAAATTGATCTTCTGTAAGAGATTTATATGGCGAATATTTAAACAAATCACTATTTTTTAAATCTTCTAAAGAATTTTTAACTAATCCCATCTTTCTCAACTCGTTCCATGCTATTTCAAATTTGGTTTTGTATTTTATACGATCATAATAATTATGATTTTTAAGCCCGCTATTTCCATTCTGTAATATATATTTACCATCAGCAGAAATATATTGAATGAGCCAAGACTCAATATCTAACGTGGCAGAAACATTAAATTCTTCATCTGTTATAATATGCACTTCACTCAGTTTTCTTCTGTCTGGATTTTCATAATGTTGCTTACTTCTGTAATATGCATTAATTGTTTGCCCAATATAAATCTCTTTTTTGTCTTCAATTAAATAGACTACTGGCCAATTTCTCCCAAAATTAAATTGTTTTATTTCATAAAAATTTTCCTTTTTATATTTAAAAGTTACAATATTAGACATTTTATAATTTAGTATACTTAGTATGTTTCCCTTTAGCTTTGTGCACCGGATATTTCCCTTCATTTTTTAAAATTTTCTTATCGAGAGCCTTGAGTACATCAATCTTTAAATCACTGCTCATGAGCAAAACCCAATACAGAACATCTGCAAGTTCTTCAGCTATATCAGCTTTATTAGTGACAATATATTTTTCCATTTCTTCTTTACTTTTCCATTGAAAATGTTCCATCACTTCAGTTGCCTCTAAAACAAGAGATAACGCAATATCTTTTGGGTTGTGAAATTGCTTCCAATCCCTAGCATCACGAAAATCTATTATACGCTCAGTTAAAGTTTTAATGTTTATTTTTGGTGCCATTTCTTTCTTTTTCATAATTTTAATTCTCTTTAATATACATTATTTTCAATACATAAATTGTATCATTTTTTAGTTTTTCCTGCATGGAATATTTTGTAGATAATTACATATGATATTTTTGAAATATAGCATACTTCATACCAAACTAATAACTCTTTAAATTTCTTTAACATACACACCCCAAACAAAATTATTTGAATCTTTATACTCACTTATCTTCTTCATTCCAAATTTGTTTAAATGTAAATTTAAAGATTTATCGTTTTTTACTGGACCCTCACATATTTCTCCTAAATAGAGAGAATATTCTTGTTTTTTTACTAAATTAAACATCTTCATATTTAAAGATTTTCCTACTCCACTGATAGTTCCATCAGAAGCTAGATGTTTGCCGTATAGCACTTTTTTGTTTTTAATTGTTTCAGGACTAACCCCAGATTCAATAAACCAACCAGGATGATTTGCAAGAAAATATTCCATATCATAAGCAAGAAAATAACCATTAATTTTAGTATCTTTATTTCTTGAAACTATGAAAAAAGATTCTTTTTGATTATGTTCTATTGCATAATCAAGATCATTTTTAGTTATTTCATTTACAAGAAAACCTTCCATCTCTAAAGATTCTTTGAATCCTAAATTTTTATTTTTCAATAAAACTAATTTTTGTATATTTAAAACCTGATCAATCTCTGAAACCTTTGGAAAACCAATTTTTATATTATTATTTTCTATATTATTAAATGTATTTTTCATATAATCTTTTAAATTATAACAAGAACATGCCCTCCAACTACTGTAACATAAGTAAATTTTCTGGAATGATTTTTGCTTTAATATATTTTTCTACTGCTTCAACATCAGAAGCTTGATATAAATGGTTTTGATCAGCCAGTTCTTTTTTATAAGCAACCAAATCACGAGGGTCAATAAATTGAATTATCATTCCTTGAAACTCAATAGGCACCGTTTCATATTTACGAAAATAATCTTTTGTTTTAAACCATTTATCTTGTTCTTTATTGCTCATCCTTAAGGTGTCGATATCAGTAATATCTATTTCCTGATCATTATATTTAAGTGAGAGTGTATCACAATCCCATTTAGCATTTGAATAATGTTTAGGACCAGAGGTGATATAATCTTTAGTTTCTGAAACAATAATAGGGAAATATTTTCCAGATAAAGAAAAATCTATATCATTTACTTTACGATTTGAACCGTACATGTGAGCAGCAAAACCTCCTCCTATTCCATATGGAATATTATGTTTATTTAAAATTGAAATTATCCATCTTAATGCATTAATTGTTTTTTCTTCCATGATTATATTATATATAATATGATAAAAATATCAGAATGTGACGTATCTCGGGCTACACACAACATGGCTGCAAGGTCTGGTCTAGTACCAGACCAAGACGGGTGTGTAAGGGTATTGTAGCATTTATAGGGTACAGAAAATAACCCGTCTAGGTCGGGTTATTTTCTGTACAAATTATACATTTTTACACACTTTGCAGGCTATTAGCGAACAAAATTACACACTGGCCCTAATGATTATATGGGGGCCTTGTGATTCTTTTAGGCTTCATATAATCTGGATGATTATGATCTAAATAGTGTCTTATAGTTGGACCATCGTGTTTTACAAGCGCTAAGTGTAAAACCACATCATTCATTTCGTCATTTTGTATTGTAATCAATTCATCTACTATAGATCTCAATTCTGGATCCTTTTCTAACCAATTATAAGCTGTCTTTCTGCTTTTAATTCCACTTAGTTCACAAGCAGCAGATATATTTCCATGAGTTCTTTGGAGATTAGCAACAAACTCCAATTTCTTTTTAAAAGTTCGAGACTGTTGATTTTTTTGATATTCTAATACTTCGTATTTTTTATCCATTCGACTCATTAATATTTTTCTAATTGCTGATGAATCCTTTGTCTGATTATTTATTTTATTGTTTTCTTCTTCCATAAAATTTTATTTATTAAGTTATAATAATCGACTAAAAATAAAAAACCCGAACCAGATTAGTGTTAGGGTTAAACTTCTTCTTTAAAAATTAGAATCAGTTCTTTTAAGGGTTTGCTCTCCGCTTAAACAAAAAGCATACTTATATATTTATATTGTAACTCATAATCTAAAATATTAAAAGCAATAAGTTATCCACTTATTGCTTTTAATATTTATCGGCTATGTTTATGTAATAACTATTTTTACTGAATTTTACAGTTTCTTACTATTACACTTCCTATAGTTGCTCCAGATACTGTTCCTTGTACTTTTATAGCTTGCCCTTTCTTTAACTGAGCTAGTCCAGCTTCTTCTGTTTGGTTAAACATGCATTGAACCTTATCAAAAGAAACAGATTCAGGTGTTTCAAAAGTAATATATGCTTCTTTCATTACATCCTTTCCAATAGTGTCTACAGTCCCAGAAATTTCTACAAGTTTTCCTTTGTACAAATTATCACCATTAACTTCATTTGCTTTGTATGCTTGTCTTAAAGTTTCCGGACTCAATTTAATTGCTTCAACTTTTTGTTCAGATTGACTTTGCGCTGGAGTCTTAACTGAAACTGGCTGATTATTATCAGATGATGAACCAGCAATTGCTAATACTACAATTACAACAATAACCCAGAACCACCACTTCTTATAAAACTTTTTCTTTGATTTTTCTTCCATAAAAATTATTTTTGCGTTTTAGTAATAAATCCTATGATAAGACGCAAAAATCCTACCACTAGGTAGAGACCGAAGTCTCATATATGAGTTTCCTCATACAGCGCGTTCAACGCCCTAATGATAGGGTTTTTATGTTGAACGCGACTTATTCACCATGCCACCAATTTCTCAATGGTTTAGGCTACTCATATTCACTTGTACTAAAATTATACCTCATTTTTAGAGGTATTAAAAGCTTAGCTTGAATTTAAATTATTGTGTAGTTAAGTTATCCACTTACATCAAATTCTCGCTTGTAGACCCTCTTGAATTCATAAACATTTATTTCTTCGTTTTCATCAAAGTCCCTTCCAAGCTGTTCTTTTATTCTATTATGTAACCAACCAAATCTACTTTGATCTAAATAATCTTTAACCTTAACTTTAAACTTATGAGTTATTTGTAAAAAAGTTTTACTATATTCTTCATCTCCTGCACCTTCCACCGAGATTATATCTCTTTGATTCAAAAATTTATATTTATCATCTGTGTCATATAAGGCAAAAAGGTTTTGGTCGTAATCCTTTAGATTTTTTAATGTAACTTCATCGAAGATAATTTTTTTCTTTGTATGGATTTTACCATTGGGAATTTTCTTTATCTTTTTTGGAAACATCTCTATTCTTTTCCAATCTTTTGTTAAAGTAATATTTCTCTCTTTGTTTTCAAAAGTAAAACTTTCCCAACCTCCAACAAAAGGTCCAGATTTATCTTTATATTCAGCGTAGAAGTGAGGGAATGTGTGTAAACTATCTCCCTTATCATCAACTAAAAGTATGTTTTCAAAATCTATTAATCCATCTAGGTTAAAATATCCTTTGTGAGAATTAGGGAAAAATTCCCATATAGTTTTTATTTCATTGCGTTTATTAAGTTCTAATTCCTTTTCTTTCTCACTTTTTACCTGTCGATATAATAAATCTACTTCAGAAGTGTAGTCCCATTCTTTTTTTGCCAAATCAACGTAAGCGTAGTATTTGCGTGTATGGAACCATACACCTAAGGGATGATAGTCATAAGCAAAATACTCTTTCCATTTTGGCTTTTTATCAAAATCTTTATATTTATTTTTATACGGATAATGGATATCATCTATATCTCTGACTAAAACAGAGGTGTCATTTAAAGACTCCCAACTACCACCAAGAGTTTTATAAATTTTATTCTTAATAACTAACTTAGATCTAACTTCAGCAGATTTAGACCGTCTTCTGCTTACCAACGAAATACCAAAGAAGGTAAATAGTATGCGATCATTTTTTGGAAGATGTAACATATCTTCTAACTCCGCTTTACCCCAGAGATAAAATTCCATTACTCCTTTCTTTTTTAATTCTTTTCTAAAAGAATCGTAAGAATCTTTAGAAAAATTTGCCGAGGCGACTAACATATATCCATATGGGGGATTTTTTGAATCTACATCTTTTAGTATCTCTTTTATTCTTTTAGGACCAATTTCCTTCTCTCTTTTTCCCTGAATCATCCATAAATTACCATCCATGGGATGGGCAACTTTTTCTTCATTTTCTTCGCTATCTTCTTCATTAGAAATGTCAGAAGTTTTTTCATACGCCCTAACATCAAAACCCCCATCATTACCACCTCTACCAGTTGCTTCTATTGTCTGCCAATCTTTAAAGTCATATATTAATTCTCTAGCTAAATCCTCAAAGCGCTTCGGGTCTAAATCTTCGAAGTGTATTGGTCCATATGTTCTTGTTATTTTAGGTTTAGCCATTTAATTATTTATACCTATATTGCCTAGACTTTCGGTATATATTCGGTTATAATAGAATTGTAGCGCAATCAAATAATTTAATCAATATGCAATCATTAACAAAAAAACAAAAACTAATATTGGATTTTATTAACTCATACATAGCCGAAAATGGCATATCCCCCACGAATGATGAGATACGTAAGAAATTCAAACTCAAGGCTATCTCTACTGTTCACGAACATGTAAACGCATTAAAAGAAAAAGGATACATAAGTAAATCAGAGAATTTATCTAGAAGTATAGAACCCAAAATCGAAACATTTAAAGTTTTAGAAATACCAGTAATGGGAAGTATCGCCGCTGGACAGCCAATAGAAGCTATTGAGGATAGAACAGAGACTATTTCAATAATAAATTCTAGTATTAAGAACCCAAAAGAATACTATGCTCTCAGGGTTCAAGGAGACAGTATGACTGAAGAAGGAATATTTGATGGAGACATCGTGGTGATTAAAAAACAGTCAGTAGCTGAAAATGGACAAACGGTTGTTGCTATTATTGATGATAATGAAGCAACATTAAAAAAATTATACAGAGAAAAAAACAAATTTAGACTAGAACCTAGAAATCAATCGATGCTTCCTTTTTACAGAAAAGAAGTTGAGGTTAGAGGTGTGGTTGTTCAAATAATCAGTAGCCCAAAACAGGAAGAAGAGAAGAAGTCTCAAAAGAAAACTAAGCATGGATTTAAAACAATAGATTTATTTGCTGGTATAGGAGGAATAAGAATGGGGTTTGAAAATGCAGGATTTAAAACAGTCTTTGCAAATGATTTTGATGCTCCATGTAAACAAACATATGATATTAACTTCAAAGACTCAAAACTTGTAGTTGAAGATATAAGAAAACTAGGAATTGATGACTTACCTGAATTTGATTTCATTTTGGGAGGTTTCCCTTGTCAGGCATTTTCAATTGCAGGATATCGCAAAGGATTTGATGATCCAAAAAATAGAGGAAATCTATTCTTTGATATAGCAAAAATTATTAGGGCAAAAAATCCAGAAGGTTTTATGCTTGAGAATGTAAAAAATTTAAAAAGTCATGATGGAGGCAATACTTTCAAAGTAATCGAAGAAACCTTACACGACTTGGGTTATCATGTTAAAGCAAAAGTATTAAATACCATGGAGTATGGTAATGTCCCCCAGAATCGTGAACGTATCTATATAGTCGGGTTTAAAAACAAAGATTATTATGATAAATTTGAATTTCCACAACCAGTTAAATTAACAAAAAAGATTACGGATTTATTGGAGAAAAATGTTCCTGAGAAATATTACTATAATGGTAAACCTCTTTTTGAAAAACTTAAAAAAGACGTAAAAGAAGTAGGAAAGGTATATCAATGGAGAAGACAATATGTCAGGGAAAATAAAAGCGGTGTTTGCCCCACACTAACAGCTAATATGGGTATGGGTGGACACAATGTGCCGATAATAAAAGATAAAAAAGGGATAAGAAAATTAACACCAAGAGAATGTGCTAGAATTCAAGGATTTCCTGATAACTTTAAATTACCAAATCTAGCAGATTCAGCACTTTATAAACAATTTGGGAACTCAGTTAGTGTTCCGGTTGTTGAAGCTGTTGCTAAACAGATGATGAAAGCGATGGAGTAATCTAAGAAAAGAATTTTTTGAACTGTTTTTTAGTGTGCTCTTTTATCTCTTCATGTTTAATTACGTCTCTAAGTGAAATTATATCTGGATATAAATCTTTAAAATTCCAAGAGATCATTTTTTTATCCTCTTCTAATTTTTTAGGAAAAACTCTAAGTTCCATTCTTTTTTTACTTTTATATATTTTTACATTACCATATTTATCTTCAATGAAATTCTGAACAAAAACAGAAGAATCTGTTGATCTATTTGTAGTAAGTTTTTTTATTTCTTTATTGTTAACATCAGCTATTGCTAAGGAAACTTTATTTCCAGCTCTAATAAAAATAAAATAATAAATTTTTTTCAGTTTAAAATCTTTGATAGGTATGTTTATTTTAGTTTCAAGAATTTTTATCCAAGCTGATAATATATTTTCGTATCTCTTACTGGCAAACATTTGATCTAAATCTAATCCGGCAATTTTAAAGTTTTGGCTAAGTGAAGTTTCATTTGAATAGCTATTTGTATAATCACCACTCTTATTTATTTTTGCTGTCAAAAATTTAACATCTATTCCATACTTATTTTGACTATATACATCAATAGGATAATTACCAGCTCCTACTTTTGTTAAATTACATGCTTGAGCTATCCAATCCTCCAAAAACTCTTTTGTTATTTGGATACCAGAAAGTTCAGATTTATTCCTTACCTCTGGTTGAGAAAAGGCTACTTTCCTTAATAAATATTCAATAACAAGGTAAGCATCTTTATCTATAAATTTCTCTATATCTTTTTTGGGTAAAAATGTAAGTACATTCATAACATAAATATATATAAAAAGTAGGAAATAAGCTAGTATTAATTATTCATAAGCAAATTCTATTGCTTTCTCTAACATGTTAAAAATTGCTGGCATTTTATCTTGAAGCTCTTGTTTGGTGTTGATTGAATTTGCTACACCTAAAGCAATATTTATTTTTTCTTTTGGATTGGTCATTTTATCAACTTCTAGTTTTGTTTTTTTAAATGAATCAGGGTAAATCATTTCAATAGCTGGAACAGTTAGAACATGTAGTTGTTCTCCTTCAATAAGCCAACTATGTGTTGCCTTGAAGGTATCAAAAGAGGCTTGTTTTGATGGATCTGTACTATCCATGAGAAATACTACCTTATTTTTATAAATACCGTTTGTAAGTAATGGAGTATAACATTGATGAATGCAATGATAAATATCTTTATGTTTTTCATGATCACCCCGAGCGAAAAGTATTTTAATGGCTGAACATTTTTTGTTATCAAAATATAGTTTTTCAATGAGCTTTTTTAATAGATGGAATTCAGATTGTCCTTCAACAATTATAAAATTACTTGGTAATAAAATGTCTTGCGGACTACCTCCAAGAAGTTGGTAAATAGAGTCTAATTGCTCTTGCTCAGTGATAATTTCATTAACTTGAGAAACTCCTGTTTCCTTTTCTACTTTATAAATCTTTTGATTTGTAAAAAGCTCGTTTGCAAAGATTGGGGAATGTGAATTTATAAGTACTTGTCCTTCATTTTCCACAATCTCACGGAGGGCATTTTTTAAAGCTCTCTGAGCTGTTGGGTGTAAGTGTAATTCAGCTTCATCAATAAGAAAAGTAAATGTTCTAGCGATACCTTTTTCTTTTCGAAAATCCGCATATGCTTGAACAATTGCAAGCATTACTGCTCGTTGCATTCCATCCCCCTTATGTTCAGCTTTTGTTTTAATTCCGTCATCAACCTCTGTTTCAAATTTCTTAAGCATATCTTCGATAGCAGGATTCTCAATTCGAAATTTAACCTCAGCTGCTTCATCAAATTGTTTTGCGAGATAAAATTCTACTCTGTCTTGTAGGTTGTTCACTGATTGTCTAAACACAGAATCACTCTCATTAAAAAGATCATCAAAAAGTTCGAGAAATTGCTTATATTTTGGTTCATTATCAACCATATCTTTCAGGACATCTCCTAACATTTCTGCGATTGGAGATTTTGATTTATAACCAGCAATATCAGACAAACGCTGTTTTGTTGTTACATAAATTATTTTTGGTAAAAAATAATTTAGAGCAGAATCAAAACCTCTTGGATTTGGTCTTGTAGTGCCGTTAACAATCAAAACTCTTTTATCGTTTTCGCTGTCTTTTTCAACAATAAACTCATCTGTTCCTTCTAGGGCATTTATCATTGCTGTTTTATATGCACCATCCTCAAGTGCATTAACTGCTACCTGAGCTCCGACGAAATGTAATCTCACTTTTATTAGCAAAGCCCTATCATTGTTTCTATAATTAGAAGGTTCTGTTTTTCCAGAATCAAACCAATCTAATGCATCAAAAAGATTTGTTTTACCGTGATTATTTTTACCAATAAAAATATTAATGTCTTTTAAGTCAAAATCATATTTTTCAATAGATTTAAAATTTTCAACTTCAATTTTAGAGATTTTCATATAAGTTGATTATATCACATCTTTATATTTGACTTTATAAAATTTCTGCTCCATTTCGATGTGTTTACTAGACTTAATAAACGTTCGCGGTATGTTGTGTGTATGGAAACATATGCGACAAACATCCTAATAAATCCCAAGCTAACAGAAGCCATTACTATGAAATACTGCTTATATGCCCGCAAATCGAGCGAGGCAGAGGAAAAACAAGCTTTATCTATAGATTCTCAGATAAAGGAGATGCTCACCTTATCTCAGAGAGAAAACTTAAATATTGTTGAAATATATAAAGAATCACACTCAGCAAAAGATTGTGGACAAAGACCTGTATACAATCAACTTCTAAATGATATTCGTATTGGGAAATTTAATGCAATTCTAGTGTGGCATCCAGATCGTCTCGCCAGAAATGCTGGGGACCTTGGAGCAATAGTTGATTTACTAGATCAAAAGAAATTAATTGAAATCAGAACTTATAGTCAGCGATTCACAAACAACCCAAATGAAAAATTTTTATTAATGATTCTTGGATCACAAGCAAAATTAGAAAATGATAATAAAAGTATAAATGTAAAACGAGGATTAAGAACAAGAGTAGAGAGTGGGCTCTGGCCAAGCGTCGCCCCTACTGGATATCTTAATCATCCAGATAGGACTATGAAATGTCATGTGATACCAGACCCATTAAGATCTCATGTGGTACGTTTATTATTTGAAAAAGCTTTAAATGAAAATTTAAGTATAAGAAAATTATATAAATGGGCAAAAGAAGATGTAAAATTTACAACTAGAAACGGAAAACCTTTAACTCTTAGTAATATCCAAGTTATTCTAAGAAATAATTTTTACATGGGAATGATTGAATATCCTAGACAATCAGGTAAATGGTACTTAGGAAGACATGATCCAATAGTTAGTAAGGAAATATTTCAAAGGGTTCAAGAAAGATTGGACACCAAAAAGAATGACAAAAAAATTGAAAAAGAATTTGCTTTCACTAGGCTAATAAAATGTGGGATGTGTAAATCGGGAGTTACCGCTGATGAAAAACATAAAAATCTAGCGAATGGAAGTGTAGCAAAATATATTTATTATGGTTGTACTAAATTTAATGATAAACAATGTAAAAATACTTACATTCGCGAAGAAGAATTAATTTCCCAACTACTTGAAATCATTGACCGGATAGATATAAATAATGTTGGAATAAAAGAAAAACTTGAAAAAGAAATTGAAAGATATAGTGAGTTTAGAAATAAAGTATTAGACCTAACCAATGACGAAAAAATAGCAAAGACAAAACTAGATGTTAGAAACTATATGAAATATCTTCTTAAAGAAGGAACTCTTCAAGAAAAGAGAGATTTGATGCAATCGTTTACGAGTAAATTGATACTCATCAATAAGCGTGTAGTAATTGAATAAATTAGTTACTATGGACTTAACCTTGAAAATAAAATCTCTACATCTTCAGTACTATCAAGTTTTTGAAAACCAGCCAAAACTTTTTTCTCTGCTTCAGGTGTCCAATATATTTTTAGTTTCTCCTTGGCTCTAGTTATGGCTGTATAGAAAATGTTATGAGTTATCATTTCTTCAGTCTCACTTGAGATAACAATCTTTACTGAATTATACTCTAGACCTTGAGCTTTATGAATAGAAATAGCATAAGCAACCTGAAATGGAACTACGGAATCTAAAGGATCATCATCTTCATCCGTGTTGCCTCGCTCATTAACAATGAATCTAATGATTGAGTTTCCATTTTCAGCACTTCCAACTAACTTAAAATCATAGTCAGATGCTTGTAGTTCGTTTATGGCCTTGTCAATTTCAATATCAAATTGAATTTGCTTCTCGGCTTTATTTATGTCAACAATCCTACCTTTAAGGTTATTGTATATTAGTGGCGCGAATCTTTCGGTTTCATTAAAAAGTATTGGATCTCCAGTCTTGTAGGTTTGTATATCCCAATCAACAGGTGCGTTTTCGTTACTATTCTGAAGAAACCTGTTTAAGTTATTGATGCCATACAGGCCATCATAGTTTAAACAAAGAATAATTTCATCATCTTCAAGGTTCTTAAAAATTGATTCATTCAAAACAGTGGTATAATCGTTTCTAGTCATACTTTCAAGAATGTTGTCTTGTAAGTTTCTGACCCTATTCCAGAATTCAATCAATTCTTTGTTGGTAGTGCGATAAGGAACGGTTAATTCTGAGACAGCAGTCTTGGGTATAAAATATCGCGCGATATTAAACCAGTTTCCAAATATGATAGGTTCAATTTGAAACACATCGCCAACTAGTATCAATGATTTGAATTTTACCTTACTCAAGACATTAACCATATGTATGTTGCTGACAGTACTACACTCATCAATGATGAGAATATCAAAGTCGACTTCAGTGTTTTTAGGTGATAGAAACTTTGCGATTGTCTGAAACTTGCAATTTGCTGCGGTTACTTTTCTCTTTAAATTATCAAGTGCTGGATAGGTATTTGCTAAATAGAGCTTTTTATTATCGTTGAAAAAGTTTGATATGTGATTTATTAATGTCGATTTTCCTGTTCCCGCTGCCCCATATACCAAGGCTATCTCTGAATCAGCAAATAACTGTCTGAGTATTTTTTCTTTATCCTTGCAATCAATTTTGTACGCAGATGATCTTAACCATGAGTCCACCGAATTTGAGTAGTTGCTTATACCATTTAAGGTCAATTCTTTAAATTTTTTGATAATGTCTAAAGTATCTTTTTCATATCCATTTATATAAATAAAATCATTAAAATTCTCCAGCTTGCGATGGTTATGTTTGGGGAGATACAACTTACTATTATAAGTCTTAACAAGAGATTCAATTTCTTTCTTTGTCTTGATCAAACCTGTTAGAGGTGTGTACAGCTTTCCCTTATTCTCTGTATTGTTTTTTATAAGTCTTCCAAATAGTTCGTGTTCTCGATCTGTTGCATCAATACATTCAAAAACGGTTGAAATTTCGGGATTATGTCCTATTAAAGATGAGTTAACGGGCATTGTGTCGAACGGCTTACATCCAAGATTTAGATTGAAGTCTGTGCGAAGTTTATACCCGCCATAATAACTATTCTGTAACTTTATAATTCTATTATTTAAACAATGGAGTAAGTATCTAACTACGTTGATGCCAACTTCATTGTTCTTAACTAGAGTCCTCACTTTGTCTAAGATTGGCAAAAAGTATACAACCTGAAGACCCTGAACGATTCGTGTTTTTATAGCATCATAATAATCATCTGGAAGGTCAATAAGCTCAACGAGGCTTAGCTTTGTGTCTGTTAGAAAACCCATTAGATTTTTATACTCTGCATTTTTTGTCTCGATCTTTACATTCTCACCTAAAATGCGACCAAAATTGTTGAGTTCGCAAGGCCTTATAGAAACTTCAAATTTATCGATAATTTGTATGGGCATTTTTTTGCTTAAGACCTCTATGTCGTCATGAATTAAAGAAAATTTAACAGCGTAATTATCAGGGATATTCAATTTCGTAAAAGCAATAACTCTATCAAATTTACTAACTTGAGCACTGGCAATTGTAAAAGTGACTTCATAGTATATTTCGTGATTAACAAAAAATGGTTTAATCTTTTGAATGTAATAGCGTCCATTATAAGAATTGATTATTCTTGTTTTAGTTGGACGCTCAATTCTTTCAGCTATCTTTTCATAATACTGTTGCAACGCAGGGTCAGTATTTATTGGAAATTTATCAATATTATCTAGAACATCTAAACCGTGAGTATTTTTTAGGTAGGCTTTGACTCTTAGTAAATATTCATAATATTTTAACATCAAGCGCTCAGAATTTTCTTCGGTTTGAGTATCGTGACCTGCAACACCTTGCAGAAAATTATGGAACCTTCTAATAAACCATAGTGACCCATTTGGCTGTAGTCTATTTGGAGCTCTTTTTAAATCCTCGAAATTAAAATCAATATCTTGTCCGTTGGTTTCTTCTTTAAGAGCGACGCGTTCTATAAAATTTCTGAGCTGAGAAAGGATATTCTGCGCCAAAAGACCTCTTTCTGATGCGTGGTATTTATCGATATTTTTACAAATGGCCTTATCGATGGTTAGTATTTCTTTATCCAGTTTATTCATAAGTTAGAATTATATTAAAAAATTAACACAGAACACCCATCTTGGTCACTAGGTACGAAAAACTAGACTGCTGCGAGACTAGGATTCGAACCTAGATAGACGGTTCCAGAAACCGTTGTCCTACCATTAGACGATCTCGCAATGACTTTGGCAGTTATATTAATAATTGCCTCTACAAGTATTTTAACTCTAATACAAAATAACCCTTTAATCAATCTTTTGCTACAATGGACCTATGCTTATAAAAATAAAAGTAAAAACTAGAGCTAAAACAAACAAAATAGAGAAAGTGCAAGATACAGAAAACAACCTCCACAAAAGTACTCCTCAAGACAAAGACATTGAAGAATATTTAGTCAGCGTCAAAGCTCTTCCTGTAAAAAACAAAGCGAACGAAGAAATTTTTAAAATTCTTTCTAAGTATTTTAAAGTTCCAAAAAGTAATATAAAAATATTACGTGGAGAAAAAAATAAACAAAAAACCATTGAAATAACAAATTAAAATGGTATAATCAAACTCGTTATGTCATATACTATTCACAAACTACAAGAAGGAAGATGGATTGATATCCAAGAGCCCAATCAAGACGATATAGAATTTTTAAAAAAAGAATTCCCTTTCATTCACCCCACCAACCTTGAAGACTCCATGGAAAGAGTTACTCACTCCAAAATGGACATCACAGACAAATACCTTTTCTTGTCTGAGACCCTTCCTACGGGCATAGAGCCAGCAAAAAAAGCAACCAATTTTGAAGTTTCTTTTTTCTTGACCAAAGACGATGTGATCACTATCACACACCAAAAGACCAACATCTTTACTATTGAGCAATCCCAAGAAGGAGAAATCGCAGATATTTCTTTACCAGAAACTCCTGGGCTACTGATGTATCGTTTCTTGGAAAAAATATTTGAAATGTCAGATCATACTATTATGCGTATCGCTCGATCTATCCAAAGAATAGATGACACTATTTTAAGTATCAAATCCCCAAACATCATCCGAGAGACAGCCGTCCTTCAAAGAAATATTATTTATTTCATCACTTCCCTAGTCACCTCGGCTCCACACTTCAATGAGCTAGAAAAAAAAGATATCACATTTAATGGAATTTCCATGAAAGAATATTGGGGAGATATCGCCGACAAAATCTTCAGCCAAAGAGATACTTTGGAAGATTATCACAACCTTTTAAAAACCCTATCCAAAGCTCATGAAATGTTTATCAATCACAGAATGAACAGCATCATCTCCGTCCTGACTGTTTTCTCTGTTATTTTCCTCCCCCTCAACCTTATCGCAGGTATTTATGGTATGAATTTAATCCATCTTCCTTTTGCCGAAAGTAGTAATGGTTTTTTTGAAATTATTAGCTTCATGCTAGCAGTAGCTTTGGGGCTATTTACCTTCTTTAAGCTCAGAAATTGGATCTAGCCTAGACCCCACTTAAAGACCAAAAATTCCATAATCCCTTTATTTTTTAAGCAAATTTGCAAAAAAAGCTTGCCATATCTTGCTAATTTTGTTATGGTGTCTAAAGGTCGTCTATTGTCAGTTTAATTTAAAAAATATTTTTATGGACGAAAACACAAATGTTCCAGCATCTGATGTTCCAGCATCTGATGTTCCAGCTAATGAAGGCGCAGATATGGGCACAGCAGCAGCTCCTGTTGAAGGAGAAGCTACTGCTCAATAAACCTACCGAATTAAAGTACACAAAAAGCACCCCAAAAGGGTGTTTTTTTGTATTTATTAAAAAAGTGATATAATATAAGTATGAAATACTATACAAACAACTTAGAAGAGCAATCTATTAAAAATGATAACTTCCGTGAAGTACTACATACTTCAGGCAACATGCAACTCGTAGTGATGAGTTTGCTTCCCCTAGAAGATATTGGTGAAGAAGTACATCATCTAGACCAATTTATCAGAGTAGAAAAAGGTAATGGTAAAGCAATACTAAATGGAGAAGAGTTTGCTTTAGCAGATGGTAGTGCAGTGATTGTCCCTTCTGGCACAACTCACAATATTATAAACACATCCGCTACCGAAAAAATGAAGCTATATACTATCTATGCTCCATCAAATCACCCTGAGGGAACTATTCACAAGACAAAGGCCGAGGCAGAAGCAGATGAGCACGAACATCATTAATTTTAAAAATATATGAGTGAAAAAAGTGTAGAATATAGAAACATAATAACGCATGGGTTGTATAAGCATATTTTGAAGCCTATGTTTTTTTTAGAAGACCCAGAAAAAGTGCACGATAAAATGACCGATATGGGCATTTTTCTTTCTAGATATTCTTTTGGTAAAAAAATGACCGAGGCACTTTTTGATTATCAAAATCCAATCCTTTCACAAAAAATATTTAATATACATTTTGAAAACCCAGTCGGACTCTCTGCGGGTTTTGATAAAGACGCAAAGCTTACTGGTATTTTGCCTTTCGTTGGCTTTGGTTTTGCAGAAGTAGGATCCATTACAGGAAAAGCTTGCCAAGGTAATCCAAAACCAAGACTTTGGAGACTAAAAGAGGCAAAGAGTCTAGCAGTATATTATGGTCTCAAAAATGAAGGATGTGACAAAATTGCCAAAAGACTGGAAGGACAAAAATTTGAAATTCCAATAGGTATGAGTGTAGCAATGACAAATTGCCAAGAAAATATAAATATAAAAAATGCAGTGCTGGATTATTTGCATGCTTTCAAAACAATGTATCCATATAGTCAGTATATGACTATCAATATTTCTTGTCCCAACACCTCTGGTGGTCAGCCATTCATAATCCCCCACAATCTAGATTATCTTTTGGATGTTATAGATACCACTAATCCTACCAAGCCAGTATTTCTAAAACTTTCTCCTGATATGTCTTTTGAAGATATGCAAAACATCATAACCATAATCAAAAAGCACAAAGTAGATGGCGTCATCTGCACAAACTTAACCAAGCGAAAGGAAAAAATAATGGAACTAGGGAAAAACACCCCAATAAAAGGTGGATTGTCCGGCAAAGCAGTGGACGCTTCCTCAGACAAAATGATCAGCTATATGTACAAAAATTTAGTCTTACCAATGAAAAAAGAAGGGAAAGATTTTGTTATCATCGGCTCAGGTGGAATATTTAACGCGGAAGATGCATATAGAAAAATTCGACTTGGCTCTTCTCTTCTACAAATGATTACAGGAATGATTTTTGAAGGACCTCAAGTGATCAGTGAGATCAATCAAGGATTAGTAAAACTTTTAAAAAGAGATGGATTTAAAAACATAGAAGAAGCAGTTGGAGTAGAACATATATAAAGTCGAGATATAAAATATTTAAAAATTAATGAAATAATAAATGAACAATCAGCATAAAATCTATATTACCAGAAAAATTCCTGAAATAGCCGAACAAATGCTAAAAGCTAAAGGATATATCGTAGAAGTAAATCCAAAAGATGAAAATCTTTCAAAAAGAAAATTAATTAAAATATTAAAAAAAGGAGAATACACAGCAGTGCTTAGTTTGCTAACAGACCAAATTGATCAAGATGTATGTGAAGCAAGCAAAGGTGTGAAAATCTTTTCCAACTATGCAACGGGTTTTGATAATATAAACATAGAGGAAGCAAAAAAAATGGGGATTATGGTAGCCAACTCCCCTGCTCCACTGACCCCTGATGCGGTAGCCGAACAAGTAATCGCATTCATGTTTGCTCTTGGTAAAAAAATTGTAGATGGAGATAGATTTATCCGAGATGGAAAATATAAAGGCTGGGTACCAATGCTTTTTTTGGGATCTGATCTACAAAACAAAACTCTTGGTCTAGTAGGTGGTGGACGTATTGGTGAAAAAACTGCCCAAATGGCATCTGCTCTTGGTTTAAAAATTATTTACACAGATATCAAAAGAAATGAAAATTTAGAAAATAACTACAAAGCAGAATATGTAGATTCTATTGAGAAACTTCTTTCTCTTTCTGATTTTGTTAGTCTACATGTTCCTCTTTTACCATCTACTACTCATTTAATGAATGAAAAAACTTTTGCTCTAATGAAACCTACCGCTTATCTTATCAACACAGCAAGAGGAGCCGTGATAGATGAAGTGGCTTTAGTAAAAGCTCTTGAATCAAAAACAATTGCTGGAGCAGGATTGGATGTATTTGAATTTGAACCAAAAGTAAACTCACGATTAAAAAAATTACCAAATACTATCCTTACTCCTCATATTGCTTCTGCTTCTGTAAGTGTCCGAAATCAAATGGCTGAAATTTCTGCTCAAAATATTATAGACTGTCTCGAAGGTCGCACCCCAAAATATATTATAAATTAAATAAATTTTATGCTTGGAAAATTATTACTAGCAAGACATCATGAGTCCGAATGGAACAAACTTGGTCTTTGGACTGGTAAAGTAGACAAACACCTTACTGAATATGGTTTTGAAAAAGCAGGAGAGATGGGAGCTCTAATACAAGATATTCCTGTAGATGAAGCATTTACCTCTACTAGAGTTCGCACTATTGAAACTCTCACTTGTATGTTTAATACATGTGAATGGCATTCTGTCCCGACTATTCATTCCCCTGCCCTCGATGAAAGAGATTATGGAGACTATACAGGGAAAAATAAATGGGATATGAAAGAATTGCTCGGAGAAGAAGAATTCAACAAACTTCGTCGTTCTTGGGATTACCCAATCCCAAATGGAGAATCTCTAAAAATGGTATATGAAAGAGTTATTCCATTTTTCACCGAAAGTGTTTTACCTAAAATATTAGAAGGTAAAAATATTTTAATAGTTGCTCATGGAAATTCTCTCCGTGCTCTTTTAAAATATCTTGAAGATATAACGGATGACAAGATGGCAGAAGTAGAATTTCCTTTTGGAGCAGTAATGATATATGATATAGACGTTAATGGGAAGAAAGTCGACAAACAATTAAGAATAATAGAATCAAAAGTAAACGCATGAAGTATTCAAAAGCACAGATTGTGGCTACCATCGGACCTGTTTCTGATAAGCCAAAAGTTTTAAAAAGTATGATAGAGCATCAAATGGATGTCGCTAGATTAAATTTCTCTTGGGGAACCCTAGAAGAAAAAGAAAAGACAATCAAGATGATACAGAAGGTCGCAAAAGAAATGAATAAAAGAATTCCGATTATGATAGACCTTCCAGGACCAAGGATTACAAAGAAAGAAGGACATGGTAGAGATATGGAAGCAATCTCTGCTATTACCAAAAAAGATGAAGAATTTATAAAATTCGGAGTAAAACACAATATAGAATACATTGCAGTTTCTTATGTTGGTAGCGCAAAAGACATAGACAAATGCAGACAAGTCATCAAAGATGCAGGTGGTAACCAAAAAATTATTGCAAAGATAGAAAGACAAGAAGCGATAGATAATTTGAAAAGAATAATTTCTAAAGCAGATGCAGTGATGGTAGCCAGAGGTGATCTTGGAGATGAAATTCCAATGGAAAAAGTTCCTTTTGCCCAATACAAGATTATTAAAGAATGTAAAAAGGCGGGCAAGCCTGTGATCGTAGCTACTGAAATGCTTACCTCTATGATTAGTAATCCAAGACCTACTAGAGCAGAGGTGACTGATATTGCAAATGCTGTATTGACAGGCGCAGATGCAGTGATGCTTTCCAACGAGACTACCGTCGGTAAATACCCTATTCAAGCAATTATGTTTATGGAAAAAATCGCAGTAGAAGCAGAAAAAAATCTACGCGGTAAAATAATTTTTAATAATTTATAAAAAAAACAAAATGCAAATAATCAAAAACATCAATGCTTTAGAAATTTTGGACTCACGAGGTAATCCTACTTTAGAAGTGACCTGTGAGCTTCAAAATGGAGCACTGGGTGTTTTTTCGGTTCCTTCAGGAGCTAGTACAGGTATCAATGAAGTAGTAGAGCTCAGAGACAATGACCCTCTACGCTATGGAGGAAAAGGGGTTTTAAAAGCAATCCAAAATACACAAAAAGAAATAAAGGATACAATTATAGGAAAAAAATTTAATCAAAAAAGCCTAGACGACACTCTCATTGCTCTAGATGGTACTACCAATAAATCCCGCCTTGGAGGAAATGCTATTCTCGGCGTATCGATGGCCTTTGCTAAAGCAGAAGCGATAGCCAAAGGAAAAGAACTTTTTGAACATATTGCTGAGCTTGCTGAAAATAATTCTGATCTTAAAAAGATGCCGACATTGATGCTAAATGTTATCAACGGAGGAAAGCACGCGGATAGTGGCTTAGATATACAAGAATATATGCTTGTACCTGACTTCCCTACTGTCAAAGAAAATATTCAAGCTGGAGCAGAGATCATATCATTTCTAAAAAAAGATTTACATGCAAAAAATCTTTCTGTAGGAGTTGGAGACGAAGGAGGATTTGCTCCAAAATTATCTAGCAATGAAGAAGCTCTTTCTCTCCTACAATCAGCAATCAAAGAGTCTAGCTATACAGGCAAAGTAAACATGGCATTAGACGTGGCTAGCTCTTCATTTTTTAAAAATGAAAAATATGAATTAGAGAAAGACAACAAAAGTTTAGACAAAGATGCTCTGATAGAAATGTATGCATCTTGGGTAGAAAAATATCCTATCATTTCTATTGAAGACGGAATAGAAGAAACAGATTGGGATGGATTCAAAAAAATGTTTGAAAAGCTAGGGGGTAAAATCAAAATTACAGGAGATGATCTTACTGTGACTAGCCCACAAAAAATCCAAAAAGGTGGTGACGAAAAAGCAATCAATGCAGTGATTATCAAACCCAACCAAATAGGCACCCTCTCAGAAACCTTAGAAGCAATTAAAATAGCAAAAGAAAATAATATAGCAGTGATTGTTTCTCATCGCTCAGGAGAGACCACTGATACTTTTATCGCAGATCTTGCTGTGGGAGTATCCGCTGACTTTCTAAAATCTGGTTCCCTTGTCCGAGGAGAAAGAGTTTGTAAATACAATCGATTGTTGCAAATAGAGAAGAAACTCCAAAAATAATAAGGAAATAAAATACAAATATGCCAATCTAGCATTATTTTTTACTAAAAACTTGCATAAAAAATAAAAAGAAAGATAATATAAAAATGAATGTTTTAATAATAGAAGACAACAGAGATACATTGATATTCTTAAAACAAGCACTTAAAGAAAATGGTTTTGTGACCGATACGGCAGAAGACGGAGCTATTGGATTAAAAAAAGCTCTATCTAATGACTACGATATTATCATTTTAGACAATACTCTTCCAAAAATAAGTGGCAAAGAGATTTGCCAAGAAATACGCAGACACGGTAAAAACACAAAAATCATAATGCTTTCAGTCAACAATGAGCCCGATACTAAAGCAGATATTTTGAATATAGGAGCGGATGATTATCTAAGCAAACCTTTTTCTTTCAATGAACTTTCCGCTAGACTGAAAGCATTACTTCGCAGAACAAATGAAAACAAAACTGAAACCTTATGCGTTCAAGATTTAATCTTGGATACTGTAAACAAAACAGTTCAAAGAAAAAGTGAAGAAATCTTTTTAAGCCCAAAAGAATTTGCCTTACTAGAATATCTTATGCGTAATAAAGGTAAAATATTATCTAGAATTCAAATTCTTGAACATGTCTGGGATATGAATGCAGACTTATTTACCAACACTGTAGAGACTCATATCGCCAACATAAGAAGAAAAATAAAAGACAAGGACAAACCACCTATTATAAAAACCATGGTCAAAGCTGGCTATAAAATATCTTAGTATGCTATAATCTGCATATTAGATTCCTCTAGGAACATAAAGTCTTTACAAAAAGGTCGAAGACTTTTTACAAACCAAAAGAAGGTTTCAAATCTCCTCAACCAATACATTTAGGTTTAAAAGAAATGTATAAAAAATGAATAATGTAATCAAAGAAATTCTAACCAATGTAAATCTAAGAGATTTTACATCTATGTCTTTCCTTTTTGGGAAAGACATGCAAGCGGGCTCTCCTTGGTCAGGAGAAGAGTAAGATCAACGCAAAGTGTCGAGCTTCGGCTCGGCATTTTGTGTTTAAATTACCTACCCATACATCAGATCGGTTTGGTATTTTATGTTTAAAAAATATTCTAAATATAGTAAAATCTAAAATATATAATCCATAAAATGTGATGAGAAAAACAATCCAAAAATTAATTTTTCCAAAAGCAAAAAACGAGGATTCTAAAAGAAAAGAATTTATTCTAAACATTTTGCTAGTATCATCTATTGTGTTATTTGTTTTCGGTATACTTGTAAATATTTTTGTTTCTATTGCTAGGCCAGACTCACACGCAGAAAGCTCTGTTGGATTAATGTTTCTTATCTTTATTCTTGGATTTTTTATTACCTTATACAAGATATCAAGAAAAGGATATCCAAACATATCTGCATATATTTTTATTGGTATCTTTCTTGTTTTAGCTGTATTTATGAGTATTAAATGGGGTGTAGATGTAAACGCTTCCTTGTTGTTGTATGCTCTGACAATTATAATGTCTAGTATTTTGATTAGTACCAAATTTTCTTTTGTTATTACAGGGGTTATTACTTTTTGTATGTTTTTTATAAATCACATACACACAAATGATATACTCTCTGTAAATCAATACTGGCGGACAGAACCATGGAAAAATAGCGACACCATTATGACTATAATAATATTTTTGTCTATCGCGACAATTTCTTGGCTTTCCAACAAAGAGATAGAAAAGTCTTTGCTTAGAGCTAGAAAATCAGAGAAGATTTTACAAGAAGAAAGAGATATGCTTGAAGTGACTGTTGAAAAAAGAACAAAAGAATTACGAGAAGCTGAGTCCGAAAAAGTAGCTCAATTGTATCGCTTTGCTGAGTTTGGAAGACTCTCTTCTGGATTATTCCACGATTTAGTAAATCCACTAAATGCAGTTTCTCTCAATATGGAGATGGCACAAAATAGTAAAGAGTTGGGAAAAGATATTGAATACATTAAAAAATATTTAGACCAAGCTATTGTATCCTCAAAAAGAATGGAGAATTTTATTCAAGCTGTTCGCAAACAGATTAGTAAGGAGACAGAAGAAAAATATTTCTCAATTGAAGAAAACATATTACAAGTCCTAGATATTCTTTCTTACAAAGCACATGCGAATTCTGTCATCCTTAAGCCCAATCTAAAAAGCGACGTTCAGATATTTGGAGACGAAATGAAATGGAATCAGTTTACTTTAAACCTAATCACCAATGCTATTGATGCTTATGAAGAAGTAGAGAGTGACAAAAAAGAAGTTTTAATTGCAACAAATATCAAAAATGCCGAGCTGATATTTAGTGTTACAGATTATGGAATGGGTATTCCCAAAGAAAATCTCCAAAAAATATTTGAACCATTCTTTTCTACCAAAAAAGAAATAGAGACCAAGGGCACAGGTATTGGACTTTCTATGACCAAAGATATTATAGAGAAAAACTTTAAAGGAAAAATATCAGTACAAAGCGACATTACCAAAGGGACTTCTTTTGTTGTAAGTATTCCCATTGCCCCACAGCTTAACTCAAAAAATACATAAATTATCTCAATAGATAAATATTACAAGTGAGGGATTCAAATCTCCGGTATTTCAACATTATTAAAATAAAAAAATACTATGAACAAAAAAATAAACAATCAAATCAAAGACAAACTTTCAGACACTACTCATAATTGGATTTTTTCCAAGAACACCAAGGACACTTTTGATACTCTATACAAAATATCAAAAGAAGATAATAGCTTGATAAATAAGGGTATTATGGGGAAGGTTATAAAATTATTGACCAATCTAGAAGTAAAAGAGGGTGGCCCGTATGCAAATGGAGATATCAAAACGAATACAAGCATTGCTAGATTTTTAGCGACACAAGATATATATCTACCCAATATGCTTCCCTTTTATCCTAAAAACAAAAAGGAAAAAGATAGACAGAAAGAAAACACAGAGATACTTTTTACCAAAGAAGAAAAACCAACAATAGACCAAATTTTTATTCTATTTGAAGATACTATAAAAGAGCTCCCTGATTATTTCCAAAAACTAGCCACTAAAGTATTTCAAAACACAATCAAAGACAACAAAGACAAACAAATGTCCTTGGTAGGATTTTATTTAGAAAAATCTCTTGGGAAAAAGTTACAAAAAAACATAGCAAGTAAAATAGGAATGATAAACATTTTCTTTTGGTCTGCTTTCATTATCTATGATGATTTTTGGGATGAAGATGAAAAAGCTAAACCAGAGCTTTTACCAATTGCAAACTTTTTTTCTAGAATTTATACTGATTTTTTTACTTCTGCTTTAAATCAAAATGATTCTTTTAAAAAATTCTTTCATAAACTTATGAATAGGCTTGATGGCGCCAATCTATGGGAACTACAAAATTGTAGGGCAAAAATTGAAAATAACTTTTTTGAAATACCAGAAGTACTGCCAGATTACCAAGATTATGAACACAAATACGAGCCTTCTTCTGGACATATTTTGGGTCCAGTATTGATACTATGCACAATGAATAAAGATACAGAGCATGGAGAAGACGCAAATACAGGACACCAGACTTACACAAAAGAGAACAATAGTGCAGAGCATAACAATTACAAAAATGATATTGAAAACATAATTCTTTTCTTTAAATACTTACTAATATCAATGCAGATAAATGATGATATGCATGATTTTGAAGAAGATCTTAAAAGAGGTCATATCAGCACTGCGGTAGAATTATTTTTAAGAAAAAAACAAAAGATATTCCCAAAAAAAATAAATCTAATTACAGATCTACCGAAAGTGCGTGAATATTTTTGGTTTGATATTATGCCAAAACTCGCAGAAAAAAGTATCAAATATGCAGAAAAAGCAATAGAATCAATACACAATACGTCTATTATCAAAAACCCAAAGTATCTTTTGGCCCTTCCAGAAAGATGTAAGAAAATATCGGAAGATGCTTTAAAAGAAAGAGATTCTTCTGTGGATTTTATAAAAAGTTATTTTGGAGTTTAAGATACACAAAGATTTAAGCTTTATCATAAATAAAACTATGTTTTTAGTTTTCCCCAATCTTTAGATTGTCTTTAATTAAATTTTAAATGTTTTTAACCTCAAAAAAGTAAAATATTTACATGATTAAAAATAATTTAAAAGAATATAGATGTCCCTGTGGCAAATTATTATTCAAAGGTTCATTATTTAAAGGCACGGTCGAAATAAAATGCAAGCATTGTCGAGAAATTGCTTCATTTTTAGGAAACTTAAATAAAAAATTTAAAGAAAGTGTAGAGGTAGTGGCTTAAATAATTTAAAAAATTATTTTTTGTCCATACACGCTTTTACAAAAGCAGTAAATAGTGGATGAGGGCTTAGTGGGTGCCCCAAAAATTCTGGATGATATTGTGTTCCTAAGAAAAATGGATGCTGATTTTTTGAAAGCTCTGCTATTTCCATTAAATCTCCTTTTGGAGAAACTCCTGAAAAAATCAATCCTTTTTCTTCAAGTTGTGCAACATATTCATTGTTTACTTCATATCTATGACGATGTCTTTCCACAATTTCTTTTTGTCCATATGCTTTACGTGCAATACTGCCTTCTTTTAGCACTGCTTTATAAGCACCAAGACGCATAGAACCTCCATAAATATTTTTTTCTAAATTTTCTTTTTGAGATTCCATAACATCAATAACCAAGTTTTTTGATTTTGGATCCACTTCACGAGTGTTGGCATCTTTTAATCCCAAAATATTTCTAGCATATTCTATCACCATCATTTGCATCCCATAGCAAAGTCCAAAATACGGTATTTTGTTTTCTCTAGCATATTGTATTACTTTTAGGTTTCCTTCTATTCCTCTTGATCCAAAACCTCCTGGAACAATAATCCCATCATATTTTTTTAATTCTTTTACCAAACTAGGATTTTTTTCAAAGTCACTAGAATTCAGCCAAGAAAAGACAGGTTTCAAATCTTTTGCATAAGCAGAATATTTTACAGATTCTATAACAGAAAGATACGAATCAGACAACATAAAATCCCCTGTTTCAAAATATTTACCAACCATTGCAATATTTAAAGTTTTCTTTCCATTGTGTGCTTTTTTTGCAAACTTTTTCCAAGCAAGCCAAGCTTTTTCATCAGGCTTACGACACGCAACCTCTAGTAAGCCACAAAGCTTATCAGATAATTTTTCTTTTTCAAAATTTAATGGTATATCATACACACTTTTAACATCAGGAGCAGATACCACTCTGTCTGCTGGCATATTACAAAAAACAGAAATCTTTTCTTTTCTTTTTTGATCCAGTGGAACATCTGCTCTAGCAATCAATATGTCTGGCTGTATTCCAGATGCATTCAATGTACGAACCGCGTGCTGAGTAGGCTTTGTTTTCATCTCTCCGACATTGTTGGGAGTGGGTAAGTATGACACCATCACAAAAGCTACATTTTTTGGAGCTTCCAATTTCATCATTCTAGCTGCTTCTAAAAACAAAATATTTTCATATTCGCCTACTGTCCCCCCTATCTCTATAATAACCACATCGGCATCAACTCTTTTTCCAGAATCTTTAATTCTACTGATAACTTCTAAGGGAATATGAGGTACTACCTGTACACATTTGCCTTTATAAGCGAGATTGCGTTCTTGTTCAATAACACTCTGATACACCCTCCCTGTGGTCATATAATTCACACTACTGAGCTCTGTATTCAAAAACCTCTCATAGTTGCCCATATCTTGATCTGTCTCATATCCATCATTTAACACAAAAACTTCCCCGTGTTCTACGGGGTTCATAGTGCCTGCATCTACATTTACATATGGATCAATTTTTACAGCTGTTACTTTCAACCCACGATTTTTTAAAATAAGGCCAAGAGAAGATGAAGTAATACCCTTTCCCACTCCGGAAATAACACCCCCCACCACAAAAATATATTTTGTTTCCTTTTTTTGCATTATATTTATTATTTATTCAAATATCTACCAATTGCTAAAAAACTTGAAATTATCCCCAGAATCATACCAAACAATCCTATCAGCACAAATATTTGTACAAAATTTGAAAGGTAATAATCTTTTAAATTCAAACCTAAAAACCCAGTCATGTTGTTCCCCATCCAAATACTAGCCGGAATGAATAGCAAAGAAGTAATGAAAGTAGCTACTACCCCATATATCAAACCTTCTACCATAAAAGGACCCCTAACAGCATTTCTACTTGCTCCCACAAGACGCATAACTCCAATCTCTTCTTTTGATATAAATATTGCAAGACGAATTGTATTTAGAGTGATAATCACAGAGATAATAATCAAAATAAGTGTGACCAAAACCCCTAGTTTCTGAGCTCCAGAAATTATAGAATTCAATCTATCAATCACTACTTTGTTGTCATGGTAATTAATCTTGTCTATTATGTTGTCTGCTCCAGACACGAGACCATTGTCTGCTTTCATGGTTTCAGCCAAGCTTTCATATTGAGACACATCATTCGCTTTAATATTCAAATAACCTCCAAGTGGATTTTCGTTTATCTCATCTAGGGCTGCAATAGTAGCATAATCTCCTGAATGTCTAGCTCTAAATAATGCAAGCGACTCTTCAGCACTCACATAAGTAGCAGACTGCACTTCTGGAAGCTTGGAAATTGAATCTTTTAAAGATAAAATCTGACTCTCCGGTGCTTTTACTGTAAAATATATTGTAATATCTACTTTTTCTTTTATTTGATTTAATGAAAAATTCAAAGATGCTTGCAGTAAGATAATAGAAGTAACTACAGAAAGAGTAACAGTCATAATTAAAACAGAAGCAAAAGAAATAGTACCACTTCGCTTAAAACTTATAAAACCTGCTTTAATTATTCTTAAAATTTTTATCATATCTTTTTTTGATTATATAACATATTTACCATTTTTGTCATCTCTGACAATTTTTCCTTTTTCTAAGGTTATAACTCTTTTGCCTACCGATTCTACTACTCCTCTATTGTGAGTAGTCAAAATAACTGTTGTCCCCAGATCGTTTATTTTTTTCAAAATTTGTACAATTTCATAAGTATTTACAGGGTCAAGATTACCTGTGGGTTCATCGGCAATGATGAGTTCTGGTTGATTGATGATAGCTCTAGCAATAGCTAGACGTTGTTGCTCTCCTCCAGACATTTGTCTTGGGAAATGATGGGATTTCTTTGATAGATCTACAAGCTCTAATACATGAGGAACATCACTTTTTATTTCTTCGTCTGTTTTCCCTACTGCTTCCATAGCAAAAGCAATATTCTCAAAGGCTGTCTTGTTGTTTAACAATTTAAAATCTTGAAAGACCGTCCCGATACGTCTACGAAGTTTGGTAAGATTAGCATCTTTTAAATGATGTACATTTACAGATTCAAAAAAAATCTCACCATGTGTAGGAGATTCTTCTGCTAGTATCATTTTTACTAAAGTCGTTTTCCCAGCGCCAGAATGACCGACGATAGATACAAATTCACCAGCATTTACTGTGAGATTTATTTCTTCCAGTGCTGGAGATTCTTCATCATAAAACTTTGAAACGTTGTTAAAGTAAATCACTTATCTATTTTATCATATATTTCTCTCTGCTTCAATGAATAAGTCCAAATCCCCATCTAGTACCCCCTCCACATCGCTAGTTTCTACTTCGGTTCTATGATCTTTCACCATTTTGTATGGGTGTAATACATAAGATCGTATTTGACTCCCCCATTCTATATCAGTCCCTTTTGTGCTTTTCATGCTTTCTTCAATAGTCTTCTTTTCTTCTAAAGCTTTTTTAAAAATCTTAGCTTTCAAAAGACTCATAGCTTGTTCTCTATTTTTTTCTTGAGTTCTTTCCCCCGAAGCATGAGCAGAAAGATTGGTAGGCACATGCACAATACGCACAGCAGTCTCTCTTTTATTTACGTTCTGTCCTCCTGGACCACCTGCCCTAGAATATTCTATTTTTAAATCCGTCTCAGAAATAACAAAATCTTTTTCTTCCATTTTGGAAAACTTTGGTAATACTTCTACTAAAGAAAAAGATGTGTGTCGCATTTTTTTTGCATTAAAAGGAGATATCCTCACTAGCCGATGTACTCCATTTTCATTTTTCAACCAACCATACGCTCCTCTGCCTGCCACTTCAAAAGAAACATTTCTATAGCCCCCATGATCATTTTGGTGTTCGTGAACAAAAGTAATACTCCATCCTTTTTTATTTAAATGTTTTGAATACATATTTAGTAACATGCTAGAAAAATCTTCTGCGTCATCTCCTCCTGCTCCAGAAATTATAGATACGATAGCATTCCCTTTGTCGTATTTCCCAACCCCTTCTTTTTTTGTTTTTAATTCTGCTAATTCCTTGATCACTGCTTGAGCAGAAACCTTATCACTCCAAAAATCCACTGTGTTCATTTGCATTTCCAGTTGACTAATCTTTTCTTCTATTTTTTTTGTATCTTCTTCCATTTTTTTATAATTCTTTCATCTACAAATCTTTAATCTTTGGAAAAAACTTTGCAGGCAAAACTGAAAAATAATCATCTATGTATGGAAACATAGTATCACATGCGATAGCTACACACACTATTTCTCCATTTTTATTACGCAGATTATTAAGCTGATTTTTGTTTTTATATTTTTTCAACAAAGCAAGCAAGGCATATACCTGCATACCAGTAGAAGGCCCTACAAAAAGTCCAAGTCTTATCAAATCTAAGCTTATTTTAAAAGCGTTTTTTGTATCTGTAGGAAAAACTTCATCTACTGTTTTTTTCCAATCAATACCGAGCTTGTGTATCATTACTTCCCCTCTTGGTCCAGGGATAGAAGAACCTGCTTTGATAGCAGTCCCCCATACTTTTATATTTTTATTTTTCTTTTTTAAATATTCTCCTGCTCCCGTAATCGTCCCCGCAGTCCCAATACTTGCCATAAAAATTGAAAGATTTTTTCCCAATTGTTGCCACACTTCTCCCCCAATATATTTGTATGATGCTTTTTTGTTACCAATATTTGTGTACTGATTGAGATTATGCCAACCCTTTTTTTGTCCTAATATTTCTGCATCATAAATACCTCCTACTTTTTCAAAAACAGCAGGTGAAGGAGGTCCGTGTGAAATCAAAATATTTGCTCCAGCCAATCTTAAAATTCTTTTTTTGTTTTCAGGAACATCAGGAGTGATGATGGCATGCAAATTTTTAATTCCAAAATGTCTACTCAGTACCGCCAAATCAAGGACAGTATTCCCTGAAGAATATTCCACTAAGTTTTTTGTGTTTTTTAAAACATCTTTTGGAATACTTTGAAGCATTTCAAAAGAAGGTAAGGACTTTATATTTCCTAAAGGAACAAATTGATTTAATTTTAAAAAGATTTTTACTTTCTCTTTTTTTAAAAAATTAATAGAGCTAGGTAACTCTACTATCGGAGTGAAGCCATTGTTTTGTGGAGTTAGAAAATCCAACACTCCATTTTCTCCTTCAAAAATACCTTTATTTTTCATATATATTTTATTATAAAGGGTAATTTACACTAAATCAATCTTTTTCCAAAATTACAAAAACTCACTAGCCACTCAGGCGCTCGTTGGTTCAAAACGACAAACATTACTCAAGCCAAATCAATCTCTCCTTCAAATACTGATACCGCAGGCCCCCTCATTAAAATCTCACCTTTTTCATTTTTAGAAATATACAAACTTCCCCCAGGCAACTCCACTTCTATTTCTTCCATTTCAATATTTTCCCCTTCTTCTCTTTTTTTTCTATCTTCTGCCTCTCTATTTTTTTTGTTTTCTATTTCTTCTAGTGTTTCTGCTCCTTTGGATTTTATATCTTTCAAAAAGATACCATACACAGCACATGCTCCTGTCCCACAAGCCAGTGTAGGTCCACATCCCCTTTCCCATACTTTCATTTTTAATTTTTGATCAGAAATTTTTTGCACAAACTCCACATTTATTTTATTGGGAAACAAAACATTGTTTTCTATTTTGGGTCCAAGATCTAAAAAATTGATTTTGTTCAAATCATCTACAAAAGTCACAGCATGAGGATTACCCATAGAAACAAAGGAAAAATCCAACCCTTCTATATTTTTTTGTTCTTTGGGGAAATCATTGTGTTTAAAAATAGGGGCACCCATGTTTACAGAAAAATCTCCGTTTTCTTTGCAAACTATTTCTTTCATTCCAGACAAAGTATTAATTCGCAGAAACTTTTCTCCTGCAAAAATATACTTTGCTACACATCTAATACCATTGCCACACATTCCTGCTTTTTCTCCGTCGTTATTGTAATAATTCATAAAAGCATCAAAACCTCTGTCTTGCTCTATCAAAATCACACCATCTGCTCCTACCCCTTTCTGCCTATCACACAAAAATATTATTTGTTCTTTTTCTAATGCAATCTTGCCATCTCTATTATCAAAGACTACAAAATCATTCCCCAGCCCGTGCATTTTTGTAAAAGATAATTTCATATATTTATTACTTATTTTGATAAAAAATTTAATGTTTTATTTTTGAATTTATTTTTCAAACTGACTTTTTGTAAACAAATTTCTAAACTGAATTTTTTAAAAAACACTACACAACATATATTAAAAATGAGCCACCCCCGAGGATCGAACTCGGGACCTACGGTTTACGATACCATTGCTCTACCAACTGAGCTAGGGTGGCGACCTTCTGCCTACTTCTATATAAAGCAAATAATCTATAAAACAAGCTTTTAATATTATACACCTATTAAACTAGAGCCGTTGATCGGGATTGAACCGATGACCTCGCCCTTACCATGGGCGTGCTCTACCAACTGAGCTACAACGGCATTATTTCTATAAAAACCAATACCAAAACACCAATTCACTATAGTATATTTCAATATAATTTTCAATTTTTGGAGAAAATCATTTTAAAAATATTTTCTAGAGAATATTTAACAAAAAAAAATTAAATAAAAAAGATGAAAGTACTTTCAGAAAAAAAATTAATAAAAAAACAAGAAAAAGGTACAAAAGAAAATGGAAAACTTAGCGAAAAAAAATATAAATTTTAAATAAAATTAGAGAAAAAAGATTGAGAAAAAAATTAAAATGTTATCCACATAAATTTTTGATATTTTTCATATAAAAATAATAGTTTTAATGGTATAATTAAAGCTAGAAATGGTAAAAAATTTAATAAAAAAAGAAACACTCTTAAAGATAGTTTACTCTGTATTCTTGGTTCTTTTCTCCCTCTTTTTTGGAACGAGGGTTTTTGCTGTTGGACCATTTACTCCAGGAGAAACATTAGATC
>JAIPHX010000007.1 GCA_021734995.1 Minisyncoccota bacterium | reverse complement strand
GGGTAGATTTAATCTTCGCCATAATCATCATCAGGAGGGTTATCATCAGTGCCTGCTAAGGCCACTAGACAAATAAATGCTATCCCCCTGGATATGTAGATCTCGATTTTCCCGAAAGTTTCAGGAAAATCTGAAGGACTGGCATATATTATATATATACAAAATATGCCCACAAATATGGGAATGAAAAATTCTAAACTTTTCATTGTACATCCTTTTATTTTAAAAAAATAAATTACTTTAAAATTATTATATAATGTAGTATAAATATTGTCAAATAAAAAAACGGGGATCAGTTTTTGCTGACCCCCTCCGGCAATGAATTAATTGGAACTATTTAATTTTAATATAGACATAATTTCACCTCCTTTCTTCTAAACTTAGAGTATCGTATTTTACTTCAAAAAACAAGTGCTTTTTTTGTATAAATGCTAGGTGTGATATAATACTCAAATGAAAGAAAAAAGTAACTTAGCTTTATATCGGAAATACAGACCACAAATATTTAAAGAAGTAGAGGGGCAAGATCATATTGTAAATGTGTTGGAAAGCTCTATTGAAGCAGGGAAAGTATCACATGCCTATCTTTTTGTGGGTTCTAGAGGCACAGGAAAGACTTCTGTGGCTAGAATCTTTGCTAAAGAGCTTGGAGTATCTACCAATGATATGTATGAGATAGATGCAGCCTCCAATCGTGGTATCGAAGATATTAGGACATTAAGAGATGGTGTGCGAGTACTTCCTTTTGATTCCAAATACAAGGTGTATATCATTGATGAGGTACACATGCTTTCCAAAGATGCTTGGGGAGCTTTGCTTAAGACTCTTGAAGAGCCACCCGCACATGTAATCTTTATTTTAGCTACCACAGAATTTCATAAAGTACCCGAGACTATTATTTCTCGTTGTCAGGTATTCAATTTTCGCAAACCATCAGAAGCTATCTTAAAAGATATTCTTTTAAAGATTGCTGGGAAAGAAGGCTTTGAGTTGGGGGCTGGATCAGCAGAACTTTTAGCTATTATAGGAGATGGATCTTTTAGAGATGCTCTTGGTATTTTACAAAAGGTTTTAAATTTTTCTAAAGGAAAAAAGATTAAAAGAGAAGACATAGAAGAAATTACAGGAGCTCCTAAAACCTTACTTGTTAATAATTTTATTCAAGCCATATCAGAGAAAAACCTTGAGCAAGCTTTAATGACAATCCAAAAAACAGCAAAGGAAGGAATGGATTTAAAGTTGTATATAAAGTTAGTCATACAAAAATTTAGAATGGCTGTTATTTTAAAATATGCTCCAAAAATGGAAAAAGAAATGATGGGGGATTTGTCCGAAGACGATCTAGTTTTTTTGAAAAGTTTAGCGGTGTCAAAAGAAATGTTTAATTCTAGTACCCTAGTGATTTTATTGAAGGCTTATGAAAATATAGACAATGCATTTATTCCAGAGCTTCCTCTTGAGGTGGCAATAGTGGAGATGTTGGGGGAATAGTATAAATAATCTGACGACCATTGAGTTGCTAATTTGATTTAATGGTCATCAAATATAAAGAAAAAAAGAAAGCAATATTTTTGAGAAAAAAAGGGAAAACATATTCTCAAATTTTGAGTTTGGTCTCAGTATCAAAATCTACTCTTTCTGTTTGGCTTAGATCTGTACAACTTGCCAAAAAACAAAAACAAAAAATTACTCAAGCAAAGATTGAAGCTTCTAAAAAAGGAGGGTTAGCTAGGAAAGAACAAAGAATTAAAAATCAAAAAGATATTTATGAAAAGGCATTAAAAGAAATTGGGAATATTTCTAAGCGAGAGTTGTTTTTAATGGGGGTATGTTTGTATTGGGCGGAGGGAAGAAAAGAGAAAACTTGGTGTCCCAGTGCTCGTTTTAGTTTTAGCAACATGGATCCTTATATGATACAGCTAATTATTGTATGGTTACTAAAAGCGTGCAAAGTAGAAAAAAGTATGATATATTTCAGCATATATCTTCATGAAAATCATAAAGATAGAGTTGACCAAGTAAAGAAATATTGGTCAAAAGTAACGGGGTTCCCTGTAAACCATTTTTCTAGACTTTACTGGAAAAGAAACAAAATAAAAACAAAGAGAAAAAATATCTCTGAAAATTATTTTGGTCTTATGTGTGTGCAGGTAAGAAATAGTTCTTCTTTTGTAAGGAAGATCAATGGTTGGTTTAAAGGAATTCATAAAAATATTGGGGGATCGTCTAATGGTAGGACGTTTGGTTTTGGTCCAAAAAATCGGGGTTCGAGCCCCTGTCCCCCAGCCCAAATTCAAAGTTAGTATCTTAAAAGATATATAAAATTCTATTCATGTATAGTATATAGCAATATACATGCTAAAATAAATCTATGAATGAGACAACACAATATGCAGAATTATTAAAACCTTCATGGGCTCCACCGAGTTGGCTTTTTGGGCCAGTGTGGACAGTCTTGTATGCTATTATTGCTATATCTTTTGGTACTATTTTTTACAAAGCATTTACTAAGCAAATCCCATGGATAGTAGCATTACCTTTTGCCTTGAATCTTGTTTTTAACTTTGCTTTCACACCAATACAATTTGGTTTGAAAAATAATTTTCTTGCTTCAATTGATATTCTACTTGTTATAGGCACACTCATTTGGGCATTGTATTCAATCTGGCACAATGTACCCACGCTCCGTTGGGTTGTTTATGTTAACATTCCTTATCTTTTATGGGGGTTATTTGCTACATGTTTACAGCTAACAGTTACATTTTTAAACAAATAAGGGTATTACTATATCTGTAAATTACTTTGGAAACATACTTTCAGTATTACTGATCAAATAAATATTGTATAATTGAGTCATGGAAAATAACAGACCAAAAATTGGAATTGGTGTAATTATAAAAAAAGATAATAAAGTTCTTATAGGGAAGAGGAAAAATTCTCACGGAGAAGGCACATGGTCATTTCCGGGAGGGCATTTAGAATTTAAAGAAGGAATAGAAGATTGTGCACAAAGGGAAGTAGAGGAAGAAACAGGATTGATTGTGGGTAATTTTGAAAAAGGAAAATTTACTAATGATATTTTTGATAAAGAAAATAAACATTATGTTACATTGTTTATGATTACTAATTGGGAAAATGGAGAACCTGAGATAAGGGAACCAGAAAAATGTGAGGAATGGAAATGGGTTGAGTGGAATAATTTACCCAAGCCATTATTTTTATCAATAGAAAATTTATTAAAAGATGGATTTGATCCATGCTAATTTTACCTGGTGGTTTTTTTCTGTTGTCGGAACAGATTATTAACTTAGTAATTTTAATTATCTATGGATAATCCAAACTTAAAAAAGATTTTTATTTGTCTTGCTATATATGTTACTTCACTTTTTGCAGCCAATACTTTAGGGGTAAAATTAATGCCATTTTTGTTTGGCACTCACTTATCAGTAGCTATTTTTTCTTTTCCAATAATTTTTATAATGACAGATGTAATTGGTGAAATTTATGGGAAAAAAATGGCAAAGAATTTTGTTTTTGCAGGAGTAGTGAGTATAATTATATTTTTAATGTATTCTATTATATCAGCTCTTATGCCATGGTCTAAAGATGGATTATGGGTAAAAGATGGATATGAGCAGATATTTGGTCTCTCTGTTCGTTTTTCAATTGCATCACTTGTGGCCTTTGTTATTGCAGAATATCAAGATGTTTTTTCTTTTTTCTTCTTTAAAAATAAATTTAATAATAAATATTTTTGGTTGAGATCCAACCTTTCTAATATATGGTCGCAGTTATTGGATTCAGTGATATTTATGGTTATTGCTTACCTGGGGGTTATGCCATTAAAAGCAATAGTATTAATCATTATTCCATGGTGGATCTATAAAGTACTCTTGGGGTTTTTGTACACTCCTCTTTCTTACTTAGGAATTTATTTTTTAAAAGAAAAAAAACATTATGAAAATACAACCAATTAAAACACGAGTTTTTAAAGAGAATGAGAATTTAGTAGAATTTATCAAAAGATATATAAAAAAACTTCCAGAGAAATCGATTATAGTTGTGACTTCAAAGATCGTTGCACTTTCAGAAGGAAGAATAGCTATATGTAAAGATGAAGAGGAAAAAATAAAACTTATAAAAAAAGAAAGCGATTTTGCTATTAAAACAAAGTATGTATGGCTTACCATAAAGGATGGAATGGTGATGTCTTCATCTGGTGTTGATGAGTCTAATGCAAATGGAAAAATTATTCTTTTACCAAAAGATAGTTTTCGTTCTGCTGATCTGTTGAGAAGAGAATTTAAAAAAATATTTAAGATTAAACAATTAGGTGTCTTGATTACTGATAGCAGGCTTTTCCCATTACGTGCTGGAGTTGTCGGTGTTGCTTTGGGTTATGCAGGATTTAAAGGAATTAGAAATTATGTTGGTAAAAAAGATATTTTTGGCAGAAAGTTAAAAATGTCTAAAACTGACATTGCAGATAGCTTGGCGACTAGTGCAGTTCTTTGTATGGGAGAAGGGAAAGAACAATATCCACTTGCTTTGGTTTTAGATGTTCCTGTTGAATTTGTGAATAAGGTTAATAAAAAAGAACTTATTATCAACCCCAGAGAGGATATCTACCAGCCTCTTTTTGAAAAGATAAAAAAAGTAATGTAAAAACAACAAAGTGATTTTCCTCACATATTAAATATCTATTTTTTAAGAAAATTAGACTTTAATAAATAGAGTTGATATCTAGAGAAGAAAAATGGTAATATTTTTATATGGAGACAGAAACTAAAGCATGTCAAAACTGCAAAAAAGACTTCCTTATTGAGTCTAATGATTTACTTTTTTATGAAAGAATGAAAGTTCCATTACCTTCTTGGTGCTCAGAATGTAGAATGGTTCGCCGTCTAGTATTTAGAAATGAGCGTAGTCTATTTCGTAGAAAAAATGCACTTACAGATAAAGATTTATTTTCTGGATTTCCTCCAGAAGCTAATTTGAATACTTATGAAAATGATTATTGGTTTGGAGACCAATGGGATCCTACAGATTATCAAATGAGTTATGATTTTTCTAAACCTTTTTTTGAACAGTTCAAGGAATTATTTTCTAAGGTACCACTACCTGCTAAATCCACTGCTGGTTTTATGGTTAATTCTGATTATTGTAATGAAGTAAGTAGTTTACGTAATGCATATCTATGTTTTGATGCTGATTTTGTAGAAAACTCAGCATATCTTGTTAAAGCAACTAATGTGAATAATTCTTTTGATTCCCACGAAGTTATAGAAAATGAGCTTTGCTATGAAGATGTAATGGTATATAAATCTTATAGAACATTTTTTTCTTTAGATTGTGAAAGCTGTGTAGATGTGTGGTTTTCTAAAGGACTTAAAGCTTGTACTAATTGTTTTGGTTGTGTAAATCTAACGGGTAAATCTTATTATTTTTTTAATGAACCATTATCTAAAGAAGAATATGAAAATAAAATATCTCAATTGAATTTAGATTCTCATCAATCAATAATATCTCTACGTCAAAAAGTTTTAGATTTTTGGAAAAAATTTCCAGTAAAATATTATCATGGTATCAGAAATATAAATTGCACAGGGGAAAGGATTAGTGATTCAAAAAATGTCTTAGACTCTGTCTCAATTCAGGGAGGAGAGAATCTGAGGTATGTCCAAATCAGCGTATTAAAAGCTACTAATTCCTATGATTGTGTCCAACTATTCCTAGGGGCTGAAAATGCATATGAATGTGTTACTTGTGGGGAGGGTGTATATAATCTAAAATATTCTTTTAATTGCTGGGAAGAGTCAAGGGACTTAGAATATTCTGCATATTGCGTAGGATCTTCCAATTGTTTTGGTTGTGTAGGTTTAAAAAATAAGCAATATTGTATTTTAAATAAACAATATACCAAAGAAGAATACTTTGAATTAAGAGAAAAGATTATAAAACATATGGATGAATTACCTTATGTAGATTCTTTAAATAGAAAATTTAAATATGGTGAATTTTTCCCTGCTGAATTTTCTCCATTAGCATACAATGAAAGTTTGGTACAAGATTACATTCCATTAGATTCTAAAGAAGCAAAAGAAAAAGGATTCTTGTGGCGTGAACCAAACCCCCGTGAATTTGATATAACGATTATCGCTAAAGATTTAGCAGATTCAATTAAAAATGTTTCTGAAGATATATTAAATGAAGTAATTCAATGTGAAAGTTGTAAGCGTGCCTATCGGATTATTAATAATGAATTTCAGTTTTATAAACGCATTGGAATACCAATACCACATAAATGTCATAATTGTCGTTTTCTAGATCGTTATCAATTTATTAATAAAATTAAATTATATGATCGTGCGTGTATGTGTAATAAAAAACATACACATCTTGAAGGTAAATGTGATGCGTCTTTTAGAACTTCTTATTCCCTTGATCAACCAGATATAGTGTATTGTGAAAAATGTTATCAGCAGGAGATATATTAGCTTGTTTGATTTTACTAGAATAAAAAAGCATTCATTAGGTTGGGTTTTTTAACATAAAAAATGAAAAAATATCAAACAGAGGTAAAGAAATATTTAAAAGAAAGAGATTGGGATAATTTACGTCCAGCAGATATAGCAAAATCTATATCAATAGAAGCTTCTGAGTTATTGGAGCTTTTCCAATGGACAAATCAAGAGTTGGAAGAAGTAAAAAAAGATAAAGAGCAGATAGAAAAAATTAAAAAAGAATTAGCTGATGTTCTTATATATTGTTTTAATATGGGAGTTCTTTTGAATTTTGATATGGGGAAAATATTCTTAAATAAATTAGAGAAAGTAAAAGAAAAATACCCTGCACATTTATTTAAAAATAGAGATAAAAAAGTATACACTGATTCTAAAAGTATTTATTGGAAAATTAAAAAAGAACACAGAAAGAAGGGATATTGATATACGAGAAAATACAAGTTTTAGTAAAATATGAAGGTAAGACATAAAAAATAAACATTAATATTATTAACAATAAATATATGACACTACAAGTAGGAGTAAAAATTTTTTTAAGGAATAAAGAAGGGAAGTATCTTTTACTTAAAAGATCTGCTGAAAAATATAAAGACACCAAGGGGTCTTGGGATATTGTTGGAGGTAGAATTAATCCAGGATCTAGCTTATTGGAAAATCTCAAAAGAGAAGTTTTTGAAGAAACAGGGTTAAAAATTATTTCCAATCCTGTGTTACTCTACACACAAGATATCATTCATCAAAACGAGATGCATGTTGTTCGAATTTCATACCGTGGAGACACTGAAGGAGAGCCGGTCTTAGATATATCAGAAAATACAAAATACCAATGGCTCACTATTAATGAAATGAAAAAGCAAGAAGATTTAGATATTTATGTTGCAGAGATCTTAAAAGAAGATATTTTAAAAGATTAATTATATACTTATGGATAAAGGAAACAGAAGAGCAGGTATAGGGGAATGGTATTCTCGTGATCCAAGGATTGTTGAGGATGCTGAAAATGTATCAAAAGAAAAAAGATTGAAAGAGAGTGGTTTACCTATAAATGTAAGTTATAGAAAAAAAAGTTTTTTAAAACTACTTCCTGAAAAAGTAAAAGATAAAAAATATTTTGTGAGAATTAAAAAAGCGGACAACAAAGTAGCTCGACATGGTGGACTTAGTTATCAAGAAGCAGTAGAACTTTTAACCACATTAGATGAAAAAACAGACGTTTTGATTTTTGAGACTTTTAAGCCATTATATAGTGGTGGTATTGTAATAAATGATGGTCATGTAATTATTGAAATGACTGACCAAGATTCATATTTTCTTAATAATGATAGTATTTATTATGTTGCTGAATTAGATACTCAAGGTACAACTGGTAAAATAGATATTAGTTTTAGATATAAAAATAATCCCAGCGAAGAACAGAAGAAATTTTTAATGGAGATTTGTAAGTTCTTTAATAAATCTTTAAAAAGAGAAGATTTTGAAAACAAAAAACTTTATGCTGATTTTTTTATTAATCTAGATGAACAAGGAAGTACTAATATATCTTTTGTAGATTATTTTGAAGGGGAACAAGCCAAAAAATATTTGGATAAAAATCCATTCATGGATCTAAATATTAAGATAAAAAAGAAATAATTATGAATACATTTTTAGAATTTGGTATAAAAAGAGAAAATGAAGAAAGAAGAGATGGGGGTTGTGCTGTTATTTTTGATCCTGAGACTAAAAAATTTGCGGTAGGAAGAGATAATTGGGGTGCCAACATTCTAAGACTTTTTGGTGGTGGTTTTGATAAAAATGAAGACCCGTTATTGGGAACTCTAAGGGAAGTTAGAGAAGAAAGTGGTCTTTGTAATTTTTTAGAAACAGAAGAGTTAGCCAAAGTGTTTGTGCATTATTTTAATAGAACTAAAAACGTAAACCGTTGCGCTGAGAGTGTCTGTTATTTATTAATATTAAAGAATACGGATTTAATAGAAACCCAACTAGAAGACCATGAGAATTTTAATTTAGTATATGTAGATGCACAAGAAATGCTCGATAAATGGGAAGCGCATAATGAGAATAAAGATTTTGATCATTGGATATATTTTCTACAACAAGGCATAGAAAGTTTAAAGAAAAGAGGTATTTATTAAAGTTTGTATTATAATATAAATAACATGCAAGATTGTATTTTTTGTAAAATAATAAACGGGGAGATACCAGCATATAAAGTATACGAAGATGAGAGTACTCTTGCTTTTTTAGATATTAATCCTATCAATAAAGGACATGTCTTGGTTATCCCTAAAAAACACGAACCAGAATTTCAAGATTTAGAAGATTTACAATACACATCTCTAATGTCCACTGTAAAAAAAATATCTCTTTTAATAAAAGAAAAAATAAAACCCAAAAGGGTAGGGGTTATGGTAGCCGGCTGGGATGTCCCGCATACACATATACACGTAGTACCCATGAATGATACTACTGATATTACTTCAAAAAGAATATTGGAAGGTAGTATACAAAAATATACACCTGAGGAGTTTGAAGAAACAGTGCATTTACTAAATAAATAGTCTTTTGTGGATAAATATAAAGAAGTCTTGAGAATTAAGTATAGAAAGTGGTATAATTAAAGTATATGGAAGGAACAGATCCAGAAGAGAAATTACCAATAGAAATAGAAAGGAGTTTCGTAAATATAAAAAACTATATTGCAAATATAAATTTTCAGGTTTTACAATTGTCTAGAGTGAATATTATTGATCCACTAGAATCTAAAAAAATAATTGACATATTAGATTCTCTAAAGAAAGCAATAGATGGTGTGCAATTTAAGGTTAATAAAAAAGGATAAATATTTGTTTAGCAACTGAAATCCTTAATATTGCCTTTTAAAGCTTTAGTTGTATAATTATATTTATGGATGAAGGTCATTTACATATAACTATGGCACCAGAAGAAGGTGAAGAGCAATTATCTTTAAAATTTCCAGAAGATGAAAATATATTAGGGTTAAATCAAATGGCAGTAAGAATTGCAGCTATACGATCGATAACTGATATCCCATTTGCCGAAAAAATATATGCAGTTTTAAAAAAAGATACTGGTATTGAAATAAGCGACGAATCAGTAGGAGCTGATGCGAATACTTACTCTTTTGTTCAGTTGGAAGCAAGATTTAAACTTATAAATATTATAATCAACGAAAGAGGTTTTAAAAATATTTTTGAGATAGGTTCTGGTTATGACACAAGGGGACTAATATATGCGCAAGATCCAAATAATACAGTAGTAGAGTTGGATTTAAAGGATGTAATTTCCAAAAAAGAAGAAATAATTAAAGAAGCAAATATTAATAAACCAGATAACTTAAAACTAAAAAATGGAGATGCTTTAAACAGAAAAGACTTTGAGACGATTTTTAAGTTATTTCCTGAAAATGAACCAATAGTCATAGTAACAGAAGGTCTTTTGCGTTACTTTACTCTAGAGGATAAAAAAAGAATAGTTGAAAATATAAAATATATACTTGAAAAAAACCCAGATAGTATGTGGATCACTTCAGATTTATGTATAAACAATTTCATGATAGAAAAACTTCCAAAAGAGAAGGTTGAAGCATTTGATAAAATCAATTATCCTTTTAAAGATGAAGAAGAATCTTTAAAATTCTACACAGATATGGGTTTTGTTTCTGAAATTAGACCCACAAAAAATGAGCCTTTTTTAGCTCTTTCTTATGCAAAAAAAGGATTAAATCAAGAAATTGCTTCAAAAGCTTGGAATAGTGTAGAGATTTTGTGTTTGAAATTAAAGAATGATTAAATATAGGTATAAAATTTTGACACTTAAGTTTAAAGGTTTATAATAAAATATATTAGTAATAAATAATTAAAATTATATGTCTGATTTAGAAGGTGTAAATAATGATCCAAAACCAGGAGATAAAATGATAAAATATGTAAAACATATGAAAGAACTTAATCTTAAGATCAGAGGCGAAGAAACACACTTAAAAAAGTTGAAAGAGGAAATTATTCCTGATCCAGACAAAGAAAATGAACTTTCTCTTTATTATTTAAAAATAAAAGAAGCCCCTAGTGTAACAATGGCTCGAATTGATAATTTAAAAGAAGAAATTAAAAAGTTAAAAAAAGAATACAATGAAGAATGTGGGAATATCCCTAATGTGGACTTTGGTAATGTGGACTTTGGTAATGTGGACTTTGGTATAATGATGGACCGAATTAATAATTTAAAAGAAGGATACAATAAAGAACATGGAAATATTCCTAACGCAGATGAATAACTTAAATAATTTTCACATGTAGAAAATAAGTATTTATATGTTAAGATAGTATCAGTGTTGTCGATATTAAAAAATAATTAAATTAAAAATAATAAGTATATGGATTTATTAAAACGTTTACATAATGTGGATTTAGGAACTTTTTTGGTGAGATTATTGGTAGGAGTCGTGTTTATTTACGCAGGTTTAATGAAAGTAAATAATATAGATATGGTCGCTGGATTCTTTCAATCTCTTGGATTTGGAACATTTCTTGCATATTTTGTATCTTGGGCAGAGCTAGCGGGTGGTATCTTGGTATTGCTTGGGTTGTTTACTAGAAAAGCTGGGGTTGTTCTCGCTGTAATAATGGCTGTAGCAATGTTTAAGGTTCATTTTGCCAACGGATTTAGTCTAGCTACTAATGGATACGAATATGTTTTTGTGTTATTACTAGCTTCTCTTTCTCTTGTGTTTTTGGGATCTGGTAAATATTCTGTAGACTATCTTTTTTCTAAATTAGCAAACAAAAATTCTGTTCAATAAATGAAAAACGCTCTTTATTGGGTTACTTTTTTTGCTGTAATTTTCTTAATGTTTTCGGCGTATTTGTTTAAAGGAAAAGACACTTATTTGAACTCTGAATTCACTGCTGTAAATACTAGCGAAAATTCTAATACAGGGAACAATTCAGAGATCCAGAAAAATACATACACAGCAAATGTAAATAATGGATTGATTTATATTAATTCTTCTCCTGAGAATATTAGAGTGCTTTTACCATTCCCTGGAGCAGTGACAGGTAAAGATTTTAAGATTATAGGGCAAGCAAAAGGAGTGTGGTTTTTTGAAGGGAGTTTTCCTGTAAAGATTTTAGATAAAGATCAAAAAGTATTGGTAGAAACGTATGCTAGTGCTGAAGGTGAGTGGATGACTGAAAAATTTGTTCCATTTACTAGTGACATAAAGGTTCCAGAGTATTATATCGGCCCAGCAACTCTAGTTCTGGAGAGAAATAATGCTTCTGGTTTGCCAGAGCATGACGCCAGTCTTTCTTTTGATTTTGTTATAGAATATTAAAACAAACAGACACCTTTGCGGTGTTTTTTTGTTGCCAAAGTATGAATTTACAATATATAGAAATATTAATACATTCTTCAAAATACTTCTTGGTTTTCATAGGAGCTTTTTTGGAGGGGCCTGTAGTTACTCTTTCTTCTGGATTTTTGCTTAGTTTGCAACAATTCACTTTCTGGCCACTTTATATGGCTATTATCTTGGGAGATTTTATAGGAGATATTTTTTGGTATCTAGTCGGCAGATTTGGTGCTAGAAAATTTATCAATCGCTTTGGACATTTGTTTAAAATAGACAACAAAAAGATTACTCAAGCTGAAAAACTTTTTTATCATCATCAAGATAAGATTTTGTTTTTATCAAAAGTTACAATGGGTTTTGGGTCTGCGATTGCTGTACTTATTACCGCCGGCATGTTGCATGTGTCATTTAAGAGATACGTTTTATTGAATTTTTTAGGAGGGTTTATTTGGACTGGAACTTTGATTTTTATAGGTTTTCACTTTGGAAATATATATGATCAAATACCAATTTACTTAAAGTATCCATTTTTAATTTTGTTTGTATTAATTGTATTCTTTTCTGTAAAATATTTTAAAAAAATTAATTTAGAGAAAATACTAAAAAAGGCAGATAAGAGCGAGAAAGATCAAAGTGTAGTATAATATACAGTAATGTCGTTTATAAATTTAACATCAATTAAAAATGAAAAAAACAACAAATAAAAAAAGTTCGGATACAAGTACAGGTAATCTAGTCGCATTAGGAGCAGGAGTAGTAGCTCTAGCTACTGCTGGGTATTTTTTATTAGGCCCAGATGGGAAAAAGAATATTAAGAAAATAAAAGGTTGGACATTAAAAGCAAAAGGGGAAGTGCTAGAAAAAATTGAAAAAGCTAAAGAAATATCTGAGCCCACATACTACAAAATAGTAGATACTGTTATGAAAAAATACCTATCAGCAGAAAACAAAAAAGAAGCAGAGATGCTTGCTAAGGATTTAAAAAAACATTGGAAAACAATAATCAAGAATACTAAAAGCTAAATGGAAGAAGCGGTCAGTTATATATCATCTTTGATATTAGAAAAATTGGCAGACGAAAAAAAAGTCTTGTTGTTACTTTCCGGAGGTTCTTCTGTTTCTGTAAATTTACAAATAATTAAAATTCTAAAAAATCATAATTTAGATAATTTATATGTTTCTTTGGTAGATGAAAGATATGGAGCAGTAGGGCATATTGATTCCAATTGGACTTTAATGCAAAAAGAAGGTTTAGATACATTGCAAGCAAAAATGTATCCCGTACTTTTAGGTGAAAATATTGTAGATACTACAAAGAATTTTGAAGGAAATTTAAAGTGGCTTTTGGGTGCTACAGACTATAAGATAGGTATTTTTGGTATTGGGGGTGATGGTCATACTGCAGGTATCCTACCAAAAAGCGAGGCTGTAAAAGCCGAAAGTTTAGCTTTTCAATACAGTACTGAGAAATACAACAGAATTACCATTACACCAAAATGTATTAGAATGTTGGATGAAGCTGTCTTGGTAGCCAAAGAAGGGGAGAAGGATGATATAATATTACAGTTAGAAAATGAAGATAAGGATTTTTTTTTAATGCCTGCACAAACATTAAAAAAAGTTCCAATATTAAAAATTTTTAAATTTTAAAACTATGAAAATTGCAATTGCGGGTCTTGGTAGAATGGGTTCTCAGATAGCACAAAAACTTTTTGAAGGGGGTTATGAAGTAATGGTACACAATAGATCCATTCAAAAAATAGAAGAGATGCGATCTGTTGGGGTGTCAGGTTCTTTGCAGAAAGAAGATATCGTAAATTTTTTTGGAGAAGAAATAAATATAATATGGATTATGATACCAGCAGAAGTAGTAGATGAAGAATTGGATAGCTGGCTTAAAATAGTGCCAAAAGGAAGTGTTTTGATTGATGGAGGTAATTCAAATTTTAAAAATACTATTCGTAGGGCTAAAAAAGTAGAAGAAGCTGGCTCTGTTTTGTTGGATATTGGTACTAGCGGTGGGGTGTGGGGTTATAAAAATGGATTTTCTATGATGGTAGGAGGAGACAGAGATGCTTTTGAAAAAATAGAATCTTTATTGGTATGTTTAGCAAACCCTAAGGGAGCATATAAACATTTTGGTAGTAGTGGTTCTGGGCACTATGTAAAAATGGTACATAATGCAATTGAATACGGAATGATGGAATCCTTTGCTGAAGGATATAGACTCTTAAAAGAAGGTCATTATAAAGATTTAGATTTAATCTCTGCGGGAGAAGTATGGCAAAATGGGAGTGTGATCGCTTCTTGGCTCAATGAACTTATCACTAATGCTTTAAAAGAAAAGCCAGACTTTGACAAAATAGATGGCTTTGTAGCAGAGTCCGGTGAAGCTAGATGGGCACTTGAAGTAGCAAAAGAAAAAAATATTGAGATGCCTTCAATACAAGCATCTTTTGATGTTCGTTTAGAATCTCAAAAAGGAAAAACAAATTTTGCTACAAAAATGTTGGCTCTTACTAGAAATGCTTTTGGTGGGCATAAGATAAATGAAGAAAAGAAATAAATGAAGACAGATGAGCCTACAGTTTTAGTAATATTTGGTATTTCTGGAGATTTATCTAAAAGATCTCTTTTGCCTGCTATTGCAGATATTGCAGAAGCAAAAGTACTACCAGATAAGTTTAAGGTAATTGGAATTACGCGTCAAAAAGATTTTAATATTGAAGAAGCTATAAAAAGCATCCAAAACAATTCTTTCTTAAAAGAAAATATTGAGATTTTTAGTATGGATGTAAACAATTTTGATGAGTATAATTTATTAAAAAATAAAGTTTTAAATATTAAAGATTCTTTTGGAGAAGAAGCTCAGTATATATTTTATCTTTCTGTCCCACCTGAAGCTTGTGGGGTAATTATAGAAAATCTAGGAAAAGTTGGTTTCCAAAATTCAAAACTCTTGCTAGAAAAACCTTTTGGCACAGATTTAAAAAGTGCTGAGGAATTATCTTTACATATAAAAAACCACTTTCCTTCAGAAAATGTATACCGTATTGATCATTATTTAGCAAAAGAGACAGCACAAAATATTATTGTATTTAGAACAGGGAATTCTTTATTCAAGAAAACATGGAACAAAGATTTTATTGAGAAAATAGAGATCATTGTGAGTGAACAAATCGGTATAGAAGGTAGAGCAAATTTTTATGAACAGACAGGTGCTTTACGAGATTTTACACAAAGTCATTTATTGCAATTATCAGCTTTAATACTGATGAACCTGCCTGAAAATGAAGAATATGAGAAAGTTCCAGATTTGCGATTGGAAGCTTTAAAAAATTTATATATATCAGATATACAAAAAGTAAAAAGAGGTCAATATGAAGGTTATCAAAATGAAGTGCAGAATCCTACTTCTGGAGTAGAGACTTTTATGTCTTTGGAGCTTTTTTCAAAAGATCCAAATTGGAAAGATGTACCGATCCTGCTTAAAACTGGCAAAAATATGTCTGAAAAATTTACACAAATAATTATTTCTTACAAAAAAAATAAAGAAGCAGAGAGCAATAAGCTTTCACTATGTCTTCAACCAAAAGAAGCAATAGAGTTTGATATTTGGACTAAAAAACCTGGATTTGATCATCAAAAAGAATTCAAAGCGTTGAGTTTTGCTTTTAAAGAACATTATGGAAAACTACCAAAAGCTTATGAACAAGTCATTTGGAGTGCTGTGAAAGGTGACCGTAGTCTTTTTGCAGGAGGTAAAGAGATATTGGAATCGTGGAGAATTTTGGATCCAGTTCAACAAAAATGGAAAGAGCGAAAAGATGATTTGTTTATATATCCAAAAGGTCAAGATATACGATTGTTGTAATTAGGTAAAATAAGTTGTAAGATAAAAATATGATTAAAAAAAATATATCTCCCAAAAATCTAGGTCAAGGTCTCACTTTTGATGATGTTTTACTTGCCCCTGGATATAGTGAAGTATTACCAAAAGATGTTGATATTAAAACAAAACTAACAAAAAATATATGGCTGGATGTCCCTTTTATGTCTGCTGCGATGGATACTGTGACTGAATCTGCTATGGCAATAGGTATGGCTCAGCTTGGAGGTATAGGGGTAATTCATAAAAATCTTTCAATAGGAGAACAAGCGTCGGAAGTTTCTAAAGTTAAAAGATATGAAGCTGGTAAGATAGTAGATCCTATTACCCTAAACATATCAGGAAATGTAGGGGATGCGTTAGATATACAAAATAAATATAAAATTGGAGGCATTCCTATTGTAGATGATAGCGGTGTATTAAAAGGAATTATTACTCATCGTGATTTGCGTTTTGAAAAAAATATAAAAACTCCTATTATTGAAATAATGACAAAAGAGTTAATTACTGGTAATGAAGACACCTCTATTCAAGAAGCAAATAAGATTTTTAAAAAATATGGAATTGAAAAATTACCATTAATCAACAAAAAAGGTGTTTTGGTTGGACTTATTACTTACCGTGATATGGCAAAGAGTAAAGAATATCCATTAGCTACTAAAGACAAGCTAGGTAGGTTGCAAGTAGGAGCGGCTGTGGGAACCTCAATAGATACTTTAGATAGAGTAAAAGCATTAGTGGAAAGTGAAGTGGATTTTATTTGTGTAGATACTGCTCATGGTCATTCTAAAAATGTAATTGAAATGGTTAAAAAAATCCATTCAATATATCCAAAGCTAGACATTATTGGTGGAAATATTGCTACAGGTGAGGCTGCTAAAGCTTTGTATAAAGCTGGAGTTAGTGCTGTAAAGGTAGGGATAGGTCCTGGTTCTATTTGTACTACTAGGATTGTATCAGGAGTAGGAGTGCCCCAACTTTCCGCTGTGGCTGATGTTTATAAAGCTTGTGCTTCTTTGGATTTACCTATTATTGCAGACGGAGGTATTAAATATAGCGGTGATGTAGTCAAAGCATTTGCTTTTGGTGCAAATATTGTAATGATGGGTAGTGCTTTTGCTGGTACAGATGAATCTCCTGGAGACACTATTATTGCCAACAACCAAAAATTTAAAAAATACAGAGGAATGGGGTCAATTGATGCCATGCAAAAAGGTTCCAAAGATAGATATTTTCAAGAAGAACAATATGACACTACAAAATTAGTTCCTGAAGGAGTTTCTGCTCATGTGCCATACAAAGGTTCATTGTCTGATGTTGTTCATCAGTATATTGGGGGTCTAAGGTCTGGAATGGGATATATAGGAGCAAAAAAGATTACAGATACTCGTGAAGCATCTTTTTACATTATTACTAACTCAGGTCTTAGAGAAAGCCATATTCATGATATTTTTATGGTTGATCCAACACCTAATTATAAACAATAAACATAATTAAAATATAATGTTTACAAAAAATAAAATAATGCCTGTAATAGGGCTTCAATGGGGAGATGAAGGGAAAGGTAAGGATGTTGCAATAATATCCTCTAGCTTAAATGAAAATGATGTCATTGTTAGATTTCAAGGAGGAAATAATGCTGGACACACTATTTGGTACAATGGTAAATGTTTTGTTTTCCATTTGATACCTTCAGGGGCTTTTGGAAAAGCAAAAATGCATTTAGGTGGAGGTATGGTTATTGATCCGTATTCATTAAAACAAGAAACTATTGAAATTCCTGATTTTGAAAATGAAAAGCATAGAATTTCTGTGTCTCCTCATGCAGTGCTTACATTACCGACGCATTGCTTGCTTGATACTATATCTGAAAAAAAATTAGGAGATAAAAAGATTGGTTCCACAGGGCGTGGAATTGGACCATCATATACAGATTTTGTATGGAGAAAAGCTTTAAGAGTAGGAGACATTTTAGATGTTAATTTTAAAGAAAGATATGAAGCATTAAAAACTGAACATTTTAGAATTTTAAAAGAGTGTTATCAATATGATCCAGAAGTTGATAATTTTACAGAAAAAGAGAATAAATTTTTAGAAGGTATTGATTTTTTGAAGACATTTGAAGTTAAAGAATCTAATCTTTTAATACAAGAAACATTTGAGAATGGTAATAATGTTGTTGCTGAAGGAGCACAAGGGACTTTGCTAGATGTTCGTTTTGGTAATTATCCTTATGTTACTTCATCACATACAATAGCAGGAGGGATAGCTCCAGCTTTAGGTGTGGCATCACAACTAGTCGGCGGAGCCTTAGGTATTTTTAAGGCATATGTGACAAAAGTTGGTGAAGGACCATTCCCTACAGAACTTGGAGGAGAAAAATCTTCTGTTTGGTGTAGAGATAAAAAATATACAGAAGAAAAAGAAGTTTATCCAAATCCAAACCCAAACTCAGAAGACCTTTTTGAGCAAGGGGTTGCTTTAAGAAGAATGGGTAATGAGATTGGTGCTACCACAGGAAGACTACGCAGGACTGGGTGGCTTGATTTACCTTTATTAAATTATGCAGTTAAGATAAATGGGGTTGATAAATTATCAATGACCAAGTTGGACGTTTTGTCTGGTTTTAATGAGGTTAAAGTTTGTGTGAAATATAAAATTAATGGGCAAGAGACAAAAAATATACCTTTTGATATATCAAGATCAGAAATAGAACCCGTTTACCAATCTTTCCCTATTTGGAAAGGTAAATTATCTGACTATGATGGCAAATTACCAGAAGAGGCTGTGAAGTATATACAATTTCTAGAAGAAGAGATAGGGGTACCTATTATTCGAGTGGGGACAGGACCAGAAGAACATCATTCTGTAGAAAAATATTGGTAATATGTTATAATCTAAAAATATGATTTCACGTTTATATATTTTACCGAAAATAAAAGACAGTAGAGAAAAAATATATATGGCATCTTGGCGCGCATTGGGTATTAAAGGTAAAGTTAGTTCTGTGCAAATTTTGGATTCTTATACTATAGATTCAGATTTAGAAGATGCAGATTTGCAAAAAATAGGAAGACTTTTTTCAAACCCAAATATAGAAGAATTTTTCTTAAACGAATTACCTTCGAAAATTAAATTTAAAAATGCTATTGAGATAGGGTTTTTGCCTGGAGTAACTGATAATATTGGAAATACAGCACTGGAAACTCTTTATGATTTTTTTCAAGTAGACAAAAATACAAATTGGAAGGTCTATACATCTAAAATATTTTTAATCAAAGGAAGTTTAACAAAAATAGATTTAGAAAAAATAGTTTTCTCTTTACATAATCCATTAATTGAAAGTAGCGCTATTATAAACAATGGAAGTCTGTCTATCAAAGTACCAAAAGTAATTTTAGAAACAAAAGAACTTGTAAAAAAAGTTTCTTTAAAAGTATCTGATGAAGAATTGGAAAAAATAGGGAAGGAAGGTATTTTAGATGAAAATGGAAGAAGAGGTCCTCTTGCTTTAGATTTAGATTCAATGAAAGTAATTCAAAAATATTTTTTTGAATTGGGCAGAGACCCCACTGATATAGAAATAGAATCTTTGGCTCAAACATGGTCAGAACACTGCAAGCATACTATTTTTGCAAATCCAATAGATGAGATTACAGATGGTCTTTATCGTACCTATATAAAAGGATCTACAAAAATTATTCGTCAAAAAAAAGGGAAGGAAGATTTCTGTGTCTCTGTTTTTTCTGATAATTCTGGAGCTATTGATTTTGATGATGAATATCTAATAACCCACAAAGTAGAGACTCATAATAGCCCTTCAGCTCTTGATCCTTTTGGTGGAGCAATTACAGGAATTGGAGGGGTAAATAGAGACGCAATAGGTTTTGGAAAGGGAGCAAAACCGATTGCTAACACTTTTGGTTTTTGTGTTGGAAATCCAAACGACACAAGGTCTTTGTATAAAGGAAAAAACAAAACACAAAAAATGCTCCCTACTAAAAGAATTTTGGATGGAGTGGTGAAGGGTATCAATGTAGGAGGTAATTGTTCAGGTATCCCTACTGTTTCTGGTTTTATAAAATATGAAGATAGATATCGAGGAAAACCTCTTGTATTTGCTGGTACTATAGGAATTATCCCAAAAAAAATAAATGGAAAGAATTCGTACGAAAAAGAAGCTCAGGTAGATGATTATGTTGTCATGGTAGGAGGTAGAGTAGGAGCAGATGGTATTCATGGAGCTACTTTTTCTTCTGTCACAATGGATTCAAATTCTCCTGCTACTGCAGTGCAAATAGGTGATCCAATTACTCAAAAAAAATTAAGCGATGCTCTTGTAAAAGAAGCGCGAGATATGGATCTTTATAATAGTATTACAGACAATGGAGCAGGAGGATTGTCTTGTTCGGTTGCTGAAATGGCTAAAGAGTGTGGTGGGGCAGAAGTGCATATAGAAAAAATACCTTTAAAATATGAAGGATTAACTCCTTGGGAAATTTGGATATCAGAATCACAAGAAAGAATGACCTTAGCTGTTCCAAAAAAGAAATGGGAAGTTTTCAAAAAATTAATGGATAGTAGGGGTGTAGAGGCAACCATTATAGGTGAATTTAATAATTCTGGGAAATGTATAGTGTACAATAATGATAAAAAAATCATGGATATTTCTATGGATTTTTTGCATGATGGATTACCAGAAAAAGATTTAAAAACTACGTATATTCAAAAAATATACAAAGAACCTCAGTTGCCTAAAAATTCTAATAGAACAAAATTATTTGAAAAATTAGTTGGTGAGTTAAATATAGGTAGCTTTGCATATATTTCTGAACAATATGATCATGAAGTACAATCATCTTCAGTGCTAAAACCTATTTCTGGTGAAGGAAGGATAAATACAGATGCACAAGTTTTGAAGCCATTACTAAATTCCAAGAAAGGAGCTGTTGTATCGTCTAGTCTGTATCCTTTTTATGGAGATATAAGTACTTATGATATGTCTGCTTGTGCAATAGACACAGCAATAAGAAATATTATCTGTGCAGGGGGTGATTTGAACACACTAGCCCTACTGGATAATTTTTGTTGGTGCTCTTCTAATGAAGAATTTAGATTGGGACAATTAAAAGATGCTGTGAAAGCTTGTTATGATTATTCTATTGGATATAATACTCCATTTATTTCTGGGAAAGATAGTATGTTTAATGATTTTAAGGGTTATGATGAGAATGAGAATTCAATAAAGATTTCTATACCACCGACGTTATTGATTTCAGCTATTAGTGTTACAAATGACATATCAAAAACAATTTCTCCTGAGTTTAAAGAAGCTGGTGATTGTATTTATTTACTAGGAGATACAGATCAAGAGTTGGGAGCTAGTGAGTACTATAGAATGCTTGCCAATGAAGCTAAAGATATTGAACTAATAGGTAATAATGTTCCTAAAGTAGATTGGAAAAAAAATTCACTAATATATAATCTTGTACAGAGTGCTATTTCAAAAGAGTTACTTTCTTCTGCAATATCTATTCATTCTGGAGGTTTAGCGATTGCTTTGGCGAAATCTTGTGTTGGGGGAATGATTGGAGCCAAAATTTCCCTGAAAGATTTTTATGGGAACGCAGTATCTCCAGACGAAAAAATATTCTCAGAGAGTCAAGGCAGAATTTTGGTATCCATTGATCCAAAAAAAGCGAAGATTTTTGAAAAACATTTTTCTAATATTTCCTGTAAAAAAATTGGAAATGTTTCCAAAGATAAAAAAGTTGTAGTTCTAGAGACAAATAACAAAAAATTTATAGATACCGATATTGTTAAATTAAAAAAAGCTTACCATAGGTTTTCGAATACTCAATAACTTTTTAAAAAATGAAAAAACAAATTGTAAAAAATAAAAGAAAAACAAAAAAGCCAAATATTATTGTCCTTTCTGGTTACGGCTTAAATTGTGAAGAAGAGACAAAATTTGCTTTTGAACTTGCGGGAGGGGTTGCTCAAATTGTGCATATTAATGATTTAGTAGTAAAACCAACTTTACTAGATACATGTGATATTTTAGCTTTTCCTGGAGGATTTTCTTTTGGAGATGACACAGGCTCTGGTAAGGCTTTTGCAAATAAAATACGAAATCACCTTTCTTTAGAACTGCATGAATTTCTCTCTAGAGATACTCTGTGTATTGGTATTTGTAATGGTTTTCAAATTCTGACTAATCTTGGAATTTTGTCTGGTGCTCTGACTCATAATAGTGGTGGTAGGTATATAGATAGATGGGTGGATTTAAAAGTCACAGGTAAAAGTCCATGGCTTAAGGGTATCAAGAATATTTCTTTACCCATAGCTCATGGAGAAGGTAAATATATTGTAGATACCAAAACATATAAAAATTTAAAGAAAAGCAATCAAGTGGCTTTTGTATATGAAAAAGGTCCAATATGTAAATTCCAAAACTTAGATTTAAACCCAAATGGAGCAATGTACAATATTGCTGGTGTTTTAAGTAAAAATGGCAGGGTTTTGGGAATGATGCCTCATCCAGAAAGGAATATTTTCTTTCATCAAAGTCCTTTATGGCAAAAAGAAAAAGAAATACTAAAAAGAAAAGGTAAGTCTACTGCAAAATTATCAAACTTAAACGGAGATAGTCTTAAAATTTTTAAAAATGCAATTGAATATTTTACAAAATGAATGAACTAAAAGAAAAATGTGGAGTAGTCGGTATTTTTACCGAAAAAACAGAAGTGGCGAAGTACGCTTTTTTTTCTTTATTTGCCCTACAACATAGAGGACAGGAAGCTTCTGGTATCACAAGCACAAATGGTATTGATTTCCATACTCATAAAGGAGCTGGACTTGTATCTTCTGTTTATAATGAAGAGTCTATTTTAAAATTGAAAGGAAATATTTGCATAGGCCACAATAGGTATTCTACTTCCCAAGGGGGAGCATTGTCTCATGCTCAGCCTGTTGTAAATTTAAAAGAAAATTTCGCATTGGCTCATAATGGGAACCTTCCTAGTGTAAAAGCTTTAGAAAAATTTTTAAAAGAAAAAGGAGTGCTCCAACAAGATAGATCGGATTCTGAATTAATAGCTGATGCTATTGGTTTTTATCTAGATACAGGGTTAAATATTGAAAAAGCTGTACAAGAAGTTTTTCCACTACTGACAGGTTCATTCTCTTTGGTAATGATGAGCAAAGACAGTCTAGTGGCAGTAAGAGATAAATACGGAATGCGCCCCCTTTGCCTAGGGAAACTATTAGATGGATATATTATTGCTTCTGAGTCTTGTGCTCTAAAAACAATTGGGGCTTCTTTTGTAAGAGAAATAAACGAAGGAGAAATGATTATTCTAAATAAAGAAGGTTTAAAAAGTGTTAAACTTGCTGAAAAAAATCCTAAACACGACGTGTTTGAATATGTATATTTTTCAAGACCAGACAGTGTTTTAGCTGGGAAATTGGTATATCAAGTACGAAAAAATCTCGGCATAAATCTAGCAAAAGAAAACAAATTAGATGTAGACTTTATCATTCCTGTTCCTGATACTGCTGTTCCTGTTGCCTTGGGTTTTACTCAAGAGTCTGGAATTCCTATGGAGCTTGGTTTAATAAAAAATAGATATGTGCACAGAACTTTTATTGAGCCAGATCAGGATTCTAGGAGAAAAAGTGTTGCCTTAAAATTAATCCCAATGAATGAGGTTTTAAAAGATAAAAAAATTGCAGTGATAGACGACTCTATTGTAAGAGGTCATACTTCAAAAAGATTGGTACAGACGCTTTTTGAAGCAGGGGCAAAAGAAGTGCATTTACTGATATCATCTCCACCTGTGCGTTTCCCTGATTTTTACGGAATTGATACTCCTAAACAAGAAGAACTTCTTGGCTCTTCTAACACAGTAGAACAAATGAGAGAATTTATTGGAGCTACCTCCCTTAATTTTTTGTCTTTAGAAGGACTTGTTGATGCTGTAGGATTACCAAAAGAAGAACTCTGTACATCTTTTTTTACAGGTGAATACCCAATAGATATTTTAGAAAGGAAAAATGAAGTAAATTACGATGTCCCCAAATCTTAAAAAGGAAAATATTTTACGGTTAGCTTTATTGATTTCTGGAAGCGGGAGTACTATGGAATCTATTATTAAAGCCTGTCAGAATAAAACATTAAAAAATGTTAAACCTGTCTTGGTGATTGCAAGTACAATAGAAGCAGGGGGGATACAAAAAGCAAAAAATCTAGGTATATCCCCAAAAGATATTTTAGTAATAAACCCAAAAGAATTCAAAAACAGAGAAAAATTTGGGGAGAAGGTTTTAAAAGAATGTAAAAAAAGAAATGTAAATTTTATTGGCCAATATGGTTGGCTTGTCCTTACCCCTAAGAATGTTATAACAGAATACAAAGGGCATATTGTAAACCAGCATCCTGGACCACTAGATACAGGGAAACCAGATTTTGGAGGAAAAGGAATGTATGGTATTCGTGTCCATAAAGCTAGATTGGAATTCATTAGAAGAGTAAAAAGAGATTACTGGACAGAAGCTACTTGTCATTATGTGACTGAAAAGTTTGATGAAGGTAAAGTAGTAAAAAGAATTCAAATGAAAATAGAAGAAAGGGACTCTACAAAGAAAGTGCAAATGAAACTTCTGCCAATAGAACACCAAACTCAAATTGAGGCGTTAAGAGATTTTAGTGAGGGAAGTGTAGAGATTTTTAAAAGAAAGATTCCATTAATAAAATCTAAAGAAGAAATTGAAATATTAGAAAAATGCAAAAAAATTGCTGTAAAAGCGTATCCCAATGGATAAGTATGTAAAATATTTTTTTTTATGATTTAATATAAAGATGACAAGAAAACAAAAAATTTTAATAATAGGAAGCGGAGGTAGGGAACACGCTGTTGGTTGGAAAATAGCCCAATCTCCTTTTGTAGATAAAATGTATTTTGCTCCTGGCAATGCAGGCACAAGCATGCTTGGAGAAAATATAGATATTAAAGCTATTGATATAGAAGCTTTAAAGATTTTTGCGCAAGAAAATAATATAGACATAACACTAGCTCTCCCTGATGACCCTCTTGCTCTTGGTATTGTAAATGAATTTGAAAAAGTAGGGTTAAAAATATTTGGGCCCACAAAGGAATCTGCGCGTCTAGAATCCTCAAAAGCTTTTGCTAAAAATTTTATGCAGAAATACAATCTTCCTACTGCTTCTTTTCAAATTTTTGAAGACGAAAAAGAAGCAAAAAAATATCTTAATACGCACACTTTACCAGTTGTTGTAAAAGCTAGTGGCTTAGCCTTAGGAAAAGGTGTCTTTATTTGCCAAACAAAAGAAGAAGCTGAAAAAAGAATAGACGAAATAATGGTAGATAAACTTTTTGGAGAGGCAGGGAAGCAGATAGTGATAGAGGAATTTTTGACAGGCCCAGAGATCTCTATACACTTATTTTCTGATGGAAACAATTATGCTATTTTCCCTCCATCCCAAGATCATAAAAGGATTGGAGAAGGGGATACAGGGTTGAATACAGGAGGAATGGGTACGATTTCCCCCTTACCTTTCGTCTCCCAAGATCTTTTGAAAGAAATAGAAGAGTCTGTGGTTAAACCAGCGCTCCTTGGAATGCAAAAAGAAGGATTTCCTTTTAAGGGTATTTTGTATCCAGGATTAATACTAACTAAAAATGGACCTAAAATACTTGAATTCAACGCGAGATTTGGAGATCCTGAAACACAAAGTTATATGCGTCTTTTAGATTCTGATTTACTAGAAATTGTAAATGCATGCATAGATGGGAACATAAACAATATCTCAGTAAATTGGAAAAAAGATTTTGCGTGTACTATTGTTTTAGCTTCTAGTGGCTATCCCGGGAATTATCAAAAAGGTAGTATTATAAAAGGGATACAAGAAGCAGAAAAAGAAAAAGATATTGTGGTTTTCCAAGCAGGGACAAAATTAAATAATGAGGGTGATTTTATTACAAATGGAGGACGAGTGTTGGGGGTAAGTGCTATTGGGTCAGATTTAAAAGAATCATTAAAGAAAGCCTATAACGCGATAGAAAATAATATATCTTTTGAAGGTATGCAATATCGTAAAGATATAGGGTTTAAAAGTTTAAATATAAAATATATATAGTAAGATGGACACTAACAAAAATCTTTTTAAAACAACAGGAAGTGGGTCAATGGGATGTTATATCCCCTCAAAAGAGGACTACAAACTTTCGGTAGAAGGTTACAAACTTTCGTTTTTAGACATGGGGGGAGAACAAATTGTATATGACATCGCAGGACATCCAAACTTAGTAGCTAAAGCATATTATCGTAATATAAAAAAGTTACTCAATTTAAACATAAAAAACAAAGAACCTTTAGGATATATGCCTAAGGAGCGAAAAGAGAGAATTATTTTATTTGTGAATGAATTAATTAAAAATTTTTCTACTTTAAAACAATCTTTTGGGCAAGATAAAGTTTTGAATCAAAAAATTTACTTGAAACAAATTCCAGTAAGTAAAGAAATTATTTACAACATTTATGATATGGATTCCAAGCGAAGTCATGTTGAAAGTAAAGTTCAAGATAATCAAGATATATGGACAGTAATATTAATTCAGCAGAAAAGTCATTATGTTAATAATGATAATACTATTTCTTTTAATACTCCTATAGTTGAAGATGTAATATCACAATTAGGTCTTAAAGAAAAAAAAGAAATTATTAATTTATATAATCTAATTACAGAACATTTAATTTTTGGTAAACATTCAAATATAAATTTACAAGACAAAGAACATCAAGAAAATTTTATAAAAATGTACTCCTCTTTACAAACAAAAGAGCTGATATCTATGATAAATACTAATGAATCTTTTAAGATAGTCTTTAAAGATTTTTTAACCAAAGCTATTAATTTCATCAATAAAAATGATATTTTTTTTGATTGTATTGGTAGTAATAATATTATCTTTTTTAACAAAAAAGATGGATCTTGGGATTACCAATTAATTGATGTTTTACTTAGTACCAAATATAATATCATACAAGATTCTAAGGATATGTTAAATAAAATATCTGAAAAGAAAAAGTTAAGGACAAGTGACATCAAGGCTTTAAAAGGTAATTTAAATGTAATAAGATTTTTAAATGGTTTTGCTGAGATTGTAGATATCAAAGAAAGAATTGAAATTTTACCAAAGAAAGAAGAAATACCTGATATAGATTACTGGAAATATTTTACTAAATAAATTATTTTTATGGATCAGAAAAAAAACAAAAAGATAATCGGTATAGTAGGAGGTGGGCAACTGGGTAGAATGCTCACACAAGCTGGGCATAAACTTGGTTTTAAAATAATTGTTTTAGATCCAACCCCAAACTCTCCTGCAGGGCAGATTGCTGATAGACAGATTGTCGGAGATTTTAAAGATCGGGAAAAGATCCTAGAATTAGCTTCTGTGTCTGATTTTATGACCTTTGAAATAGAATCAGCAGACAATGAAACTCTTCAAAAAATCAAAGACAGTGGAATGCCAGTCAATCCTAACCCAGAAACTTTACGGATTATAAAAGATAAATTTAAACAAAAAGCTTTTTTACAAGAACACAATATTCCCGTAGCTCCTTTTGCTCTTGTTGGATCTATGGATGATGCTTTAAAGCAGGGAGAAATATTTAGTTACCCATATCTTTTGAAGGCGAGATTTGACGCCTATGATGGAAGAGGGAACTGTGTAGTGAATTCTAAAAAAGAGATAGAGAGTGCTTTTCAGAAACTTTCTCAAAGCCCTTTGTATGCAGAAAAATTTATCAAATTTAAAAAAGAGTTGGCAGTAGTTTCTGCTAGAGATGTGTATGGACGCATAGTATCTTTCCCTGTAGTGGAAACAATTCACAAAAATAATATTTGTCATATTGTAAAATCTCCTGCTCCAATAGAAAAAGAGACCAGAGAGAAAGCTGAAGGTATGGCCAACAAAGTGCTAGATGCTTTGCGGGGGGTAGGGGTTTTTGGGATAGAAATGTTTTTAACAACAGATGGAGAAATTCTTGTAAATGAAATTGCTCCAAGAGTGCACAACTCAGGTCATCACACAATAGAAGCTTTCAATGCTTCTCAGTTTGAGCAACACATTAGAGCTATTACAGGTATGCATTTGTTAGACTTAGAACCATTGTCTAAACATGCTGTTATGATAAATATACTAGGAGAAAGAGAGTCCGAAGCAGAACCGAAAGGGATAGAAGAGGCGGAATCTCTTGGATACACAAAAGCTCATATATATGGTAAAGTTAAAACAAAAGTAGAGAGGAAAATGGGTCATATAACAGTATTATCAGACAATCTAGATGAAGCAGAAGCCAAAGCTGTGGAAGCTAGAAAAAAAATTTCAATATAAAATAATGAAAAAAACAAAAACACAAGTAAGTATCATAATGGGGTCAGATTCAGATTTACCTGTTATGCAAGAGTCGGCAAAGGTTTTAGAAGATTGTGGGGTGGTATATGAAATATTGGTAGTATCTGCTCATAGAACACCTGAGATGTTATATAAATACTCAAAAGAAGCTAGGAACAATGGACTTCAAGTAATTATTGCTGGGGCAGGAGGTTCAGCCCATCTCCCTGGAATGGTTGCATCTATGACAACACTACCTGTGATTGGTATACCAATTAAAACAAAAACAATGGATGGGTTAGACTCACTTCTTTCTATTGCTCAAATGCCTCCTGGGATCCCTGTGGCTAGTGTGGCAGTAAATGGTGCAAAAAATGCAGGGTTACTAGCAACAGAAATTCTTGCTTTAAATGATAAATTATTAGCAAAAAAATTGGAAGAATATCGTGGAAAAATGAATAAAGAAGTAAAATTAAAAAGTAAAAATTTATATACAAAAGGATATAAAAAATATTTAGAAGAAAAATAATTTTTAAAAATGAAAAAAAATAAAAAAGTTAAAAGTGAATATGAAAAATCTGGAGTAAATATTTCCGCAGGAAATGAAGCAGTAAGTAGAATGAAAAAAGATGTAGCTTCTACTCACAATAAGTTTGTATTAAAAAATATTGGTAGCTTTGGTGGGCTTTTTGATTTACCAGAAATACTAAAAACATATAAAAATCCTGTACTAGTTCAAAGTATTGATGGAGTGGGGACAAAACTTTCAGTAGCAAAAATGATGGGTAGATACGACACAGTAGGAGAAGATGTGGTGAATCACTCTGTAAATGATATTTTGGCCATGGGAGCAAAACCTCTTACTTTTTTGGATTATATTGCGAATGAAAAGCTAGAGCCTCAAGTAGTCGCTAGTATGGTAAAGGGGATGTCTAAAGCTTGTGTTCAAAATGGAGTTTCACTAATAGGAGGAGAGACCGCTGAAATGCCTGGAATATACACAAAAGGAGAACATGATTTAGTTGGTTGCATTACGGGTATTGTAGAAAAAGACAAAATCATTACAGGGGAAGATATTAAAAAAGGAGATTTACTTTTGGGATTTGCTTCTTCAGGACTACATACAAATGGTTTTTCTTTGGCTCGTAGAGTTTTGTTTACAATTGCCAAACATACAGTAAAAACAAAATTACCATTTGGAGAAAGTGTTGGAGATGCGCTACTACATCCACATCTTAGTTATACAAATGAAATATTTACTCTAATGAATAAAGGGATAAAGATAAAAGGTATTGCCCACATCACAGGAGGTGGGTTCGTAGAAAATATTCCAAGAGTTTTACCTAAAAATACAGATGCAGAGATAGCTAAAGGATCTTGGCCTGTATTACCAATTTTTGAATATATTCAAAAAAAAGGCAAGATTAAAGAAGAAGAGATGTATCGGGTGTTCAACATGGGGATAGGTCTTGTTGTTATCATTAATCCAGAAGACAAAGACAGAGTGGAAGAACTTTTAGACAACAACAAAGTATCTTGGATTGGAAAAATTATCAAAGGAAAAGGACAAGTAATATTAAAATAAAAAAATATAAACAATATGAATTTGGACTTAATTAAAGAAAATATTGAAAATGTTTTAGAAGATACACATTTCCCATCTCTAGGAGAAAAGAAAAAAGGGAAAGTAAGAGATATATATGCAAGTGGAGAAAATTTAACTTTAATTTCAACTGACAGGCACTCATCTTTTGATAGAAATATTGCTCTGATACCATTTAAGGGAGAGGTTTTGAATCAGATCAGTCTTTTCTGGTTTGAAAAAACCAAAGATATCATCGCGAACCATGTTTTAAATTCACCAGATCCAAGCATATTGGTAGCAAAAAAATGTACACCCTTAGCGATAGAATGTGTGATGCGTGGGTATATAACAGGAGTAACAGACACTTCACTCTGGACTCATTATAAAAAAGGTAAAAGAGATTTTGGAGATTTTGTATTGCCAGACGGAATGTATAAAAACCAAAAACTTGAAACTCCTGTATTTACCCCTACTACAAAAAATGACAAGCATGACAGGCCTGTCACTATACAGGAGATAATAACAGAAAAGTTACTACCAGCAGAAACTATTAAAACTTTAGAGGAGAAATCCAAAGCTCTTTTTGCTCGAGGGCAAGAAATAGCACTAGAGAAAGGTTTAATCTTAGTAGACACTAAATATGAGTTTGGTTTAGATGAGAACAATCAAATCATTTTAATTGATGAGATACATACTCCAGACTCCTCTAGATATTGGAAAGCAAGTACTTACGAAGAGAGAATTCAAAAAGGGGAAGAACCTGAATATTTTGATAAAGAATTTTTACGATTATGGTTTAAAGAAAATTGCGATCCATACAATGATCCTGTATTACCCAAAGCCCCAAATGATCTTGTGGCAGAATTATCTAGACGATATGTAGAAATTTATGAAACCATTACAGGTAATGAGTTTAAACATGATTTTTCTCAAACAACCAAAGAGAGAGTTTCAAAGAGTGTTTTGGATTTAAAAACAGAATAAATAACTTTATAAAATATAACCTAATTAAAAAAATGAAAGAAGAAAAAATTAGCCCCATAGATGGAAGATATTTTGAAAATACAAAAGCATTGATTCCATATTTTTCAGAAAAAGCATTAATGCAATATCGTGTAATAGTAGAAGGGGAGTATTTGATTGCTTTATCTGAAACAAAATTAAATTTAAGAAAGTTTTCAGAAAAAGAAAAAGCTTTAATCCGTGATCTATACAACTTATCAAATACAGATGTTCAGATAATTAGTGATATTGAAAAAAGAGGATACAAAAACATTAAAGCCACAGACCATGATGTGAAAGCTGTTGAATATTTTTTGAAGTTAAAACTTGCAAATACTTCTATTAAGGACAGCTTGGAGTGGATTCATTTTGCTCTAACATCAGAAGACACCAATAACTTAGCATATTCCTTATTACTTTCTGACTCATTAGATAAAGTGATAAAGCCTAAATTAGAAGAAGTCAAAAAGCAATTGGATTTATTGGCACAAAAACATAAAAGTTTACCTATGCTTGCTCGTACTCATGGCCAACCAGCAAGTCCTACTACATTTGGAAAAGAGATTAAGGTTTTTTCTGTTAGGTTAGAAAAGAAATTAAAAAAATTGTCCTCTATCAAGATTGAAGCCAAACTGAATGGTGCCACTGGAAACTGGAATGCTCATTTTGTAGCTTATCCTAAAATAAATTGGCAAAAATGGAGCAGAGATTTTATTGAAAGTTTTAATAAAAATAGAACACAAAAACTTTCGGCAAATCTAATGACTACTCAAATAGAATGTCATGATAGTTATCTAGAAATATTTGATACAGTAAAACAAATAAATAACATTTTAATTGATTTCAACCAAGATATGTGGAGATATATTAGTGATGATTGGATAGGACAGAAACCAAAAGATGGAACTATTGGATCTTCTACTATGCCTCATAAAATTAATCCGATAAAATTTGAAAATAGCGAAGGTAATCTAGGGTTAGCAAATTCTCTCTTGGAATTTTTTGGTAGAAAACTATCAATTTCTAGATTACAAAGGGATTTATCAGATTCTACAGTAGAACGCAATTTTGGTACTGCGTTTGCTCATTCTTTGCTCGCATATGAATATCTTCTAAAAGGACTAAATACTATTACAATCAACGAAGAGAAAGTGAAGACAATACTTATTGAACATCCAGAAATTGTGGCTGAAGCAATCCAGACGATACTTAGAAGAGATGGTTTTCCTTTTCCTTACGAAACATTAAAAACAATGACTCGTGGTAAAAAAGTATCTTTAGAAGATTTTGCTCAATTTATTGAATCTCTAAGTATCCCCACAAAAACAAAAAAAGAACTTCTTAAAATAACTCCTCTCAATTACATTGGCTTAGCCAACAAAATGTTGTAAGATAGAGGTATATGGGAATTCGTATTTTAGCTGTGGTCATTCTAGGGGTATCTATAATTTTTTTACCTTTTTGGGTTTCAGCTGTTCTAGCTTTTGGAATGATGTTTTATTTCCGATATTTTATAGAAGCTGTATTTTTGTTTTTGATTTCTGATTTGATATTTGGTGTTAGTGAGGAAAAATACGGAACATTTACATTTTTATCAATGTTTTTGACAGCTATAATGCTATTGATAATAGAGTACACAAAGAAAAAAACACGGTTTGACTACTTTAACAAAGATGATAGTAAAAATTAAAAAATCAAAAAAAAATATTGGAGTGGATCCAGACGAGATTTTTTTGGATTCTCAAAATCTAGAAAATTTTGACCAACAACAGTTTGAAGGCAGAATAGAAAAAGCAATTTCTAAAAAAACAATTATTTTTTTGGGTGTATTTTTCTTTTTAATTATTGCTACTTTTTCAGGTAGACTTAGTTATCTTCAAATCAAAAAAGGGGAGGCCTATATGCAAAGAAGTGAGAACAATACTTTGGAAAAACATATCATTTTTAGTGATAGAGGTATTATTTATGACAAGAATGGCAAGGAGTTGGTTTGGAATAAGAAAGAAGCAATATTAGCTGAAGAAGGAGAAGAAGAGCGACGAGTTCCTACAAGAGCTTATCTATCGCCTGGATTTTCCCATATTTTAGGATATGTAAGCTATCCAGCAAAAGACAAGAGTGGTAAATTTTGGCAGACTGATTTTATTGGTAAAGATGGCTTAGAAAAACAATATGATGAACTTTTACGAGGAGAAAATGGAGCAAAGATAATAGAGACAGATGCAAGAGGGAATACTCATTCTGAAAATATTATTAATAATCCAAAGGCAGGAAAAGAAATTTATACAAGTATTGATTCTGGTATTCAACAAAAATTGTTTTCAATAATAAAAGATCATTCTGAGCAACATTCTTTTACTGGCGGAGCAGGAGTCATAATGGATGTACAAAATGGAGAAATACTCACTTCTGTTAGTTTCCCTGAATTTAGTTCAGAGATATTATCAAAAGGAGAAGACAAGCCGACTATTAATGCCTATTTTAAGGACAAGAGGAAAGTTTTTTTAGATAGGACAAAATCTGGACTATATACTCCAGGATCTATTGTGAAGCCATTTTTTGCCATAGGAGCTTTGGTGGAAGGTATTATAGACCCATATAAAAAGATTTTATCTACAGGGACACTAGTCATTCCAAATCAATATTTCCCAGACAAACCAACAATCTTTAAAGACTGGAAAGCTCATGGCTGGGTAGATATGCGTGATGCTATCGCAGTATCTAGCGACATATATTTTTATGTAATCAGTGGTGGTTTTGAAAATCAGAAGGGAATAGGTATTAATAATCTTGAAAAATATGCAAAGGTGTTTGGAATTGGAGATCCTACAGGTATTGATATGCCTGATGAAAAAGGGGGAGTGATTCCAAGTATTGAATGGAAAGCAAAAAGATTCCCTGGAGACCCATGGAGGTTGGGAGACACTTACAATACTTCTATTGGTCAGTATGGCTTTCAAGTCACAGTGCTAGAAATGACTAGAGCAGTATCAGCTATTGCCAATTATGGCACACTTCCTGCTCCGCATTTTATTTTAAATGATACTGAAAAAGAAAAGAATGCTAGGAAAATAGATATTGATATCGAAAAAGAAATTTATGATGTAGCCAGAGAGGGAATGCGACAAGTAGTGACCAATGGTACAGCTACTATCTTGAATGTGCCTTATGTAGAGATCGCAGGGAAAACAGGAACAGCGCAGGTGGGAATATCTAAAAATAGAGTGAACTCTTGGGTAATGGGATTTTTCCCTTATGAAAACCCTAAGTATGCTTTTACAATAATGATGGAGTCAGGTCCCGCTACAGGCACCGCTAATGCTTCAGGAGTAATGAGACAGCTTGTAGATTGGATGCAAAACAATACTCCTGAATATTTTCAAACCATCTAAAGCTAAAGATGTCAAACATTTTTTTGATTTGATTTCATTTTAAAATGAAGTATAATTGAGATATGAATAAATTGAAATTGATTTTAATTCTTGGGGTTGCTGTTGTGATTTTGCCTTATTTAGGTATTCCTTATTTCTTTAAAAACATATTATTCGCTCTTTTAGGTATCGCTATTGCTTTACTTGCATATGCTTTACATAGACTTCATGCCAATGCCAAAGAATCCAAAGATACTCCTGTTTTTGATAACTTTTCTGAAAATATAGAAATAGTAGTAGAGGAGCAGACCATATCAAACACTTAACTTTAAAAAATACAAATGTTTAAAAAAATTAATTTTTCTAATATAAAAAATACCCTCGCAGGAATAATAGTAGCCGGCAGTCTTTTTGCTTTTGGTATATATGTAGGATCTGCAAATCAGCCAGAAATAGACAGAGTGGTAGGAATAAGTAACAAAACAAATGCTCTTGTAGAAGATACTGATTTTGCATCTTTTTGGAAAGTATGGAATTCTTTAAATGAAAAACATCCTGATGCAAAAAATATTAAAGACAAAGATAAAGTATATGGTGCTATTTCTGGGTTGGTAGATTCTCTAGATGATCCATACACTACTTTTTTTAATCCACGAGAGACTATTATCTTTCAAGAAGATATAGCTGGAAATTTTAGTGGTGTTGGAATGGAAGTAGGAATAAAAGACAAAGTCCTGACAGTCATTGCTCCATTAAAAGATACCCCTGCAGAAAAAGCTGGGATTGAGTCTGGTGACAAGATTCTAAAGATCAACGACGCTGAGACTCTTAATATGAGTATAGAAGAAGCTATAAAGCTTATCAGAGGCGAAAAAGGTACAGATGTAACCCTTAGTATCTATAGAGATGGCTTTGAAAAAGCAAAGGAAATAAAAGTTACAAGAGATGTTATCAATGTGCCTGTACTAAAGACTGAGTTAAGAGATGATAAAATCTTTGTGATTAGTCTATATAGCTTCTCAGCAAATTCCACAAAACTTTTTAGAAACGCTCTAGAGGAATTTTCTAAAACAAAAGCAGACAAACTCATTTTAGATCTTAGAGGTAACCCTGGAGGATATCTAGACGCCGCAGTAGATATGACAAGCTGGTTTTTACCAAAAGGCAAGACTGTGGTAATAGAAGATTATAGTCTTGAAAAGAAACAAAGAACATATCGCAGTGTAGGATATAATGTATTTTCAGATAAGTTAAAATTAGTAGTATTGATAAATGGTGGCTCTGCTTCAGCATCTGAGATATTGGCAGGAGCTCTACAAGATTATAAAAAAGCGATATTGGTAGGAGAGCAAAGCTTTGGGAAAGGATCCGTACAAGAAGTGGTAAAAGTTACACCTGATACTATTCTTAAAGTTACGGTTGCAAAGTGGCTCACTCCAAACGGGAATTCCATTTCCAAAAAAGGACTTACTCCAGACTATGTGGTAGAAAAGTATAAAAAAGATGATAAAGGAGAAGCAGATAAAAAGACAGATTTACAATTACAAAAAGCAGTAGAGCTATTGAAAAGCTGGCCTGGGATAAAATAAGCCCACAAAAAATACAATAGAGATAGCGCAAAAATTATTAATTTAAATAAAATATAAAAATCATGAAAGTAATATTCTTACAAGATGTACCAAGAGTGGGAAAAAAATATGATGTGAAAGAAGTAAATGATGGCTATGCTACCAACTTTCTTTTTCCAAGAAAATTAGCAGAAAGAGCAACCCCTGAAGCTACAAATAAAATCAATCAAAAGAAACAAGAGATATCTATCCGTAAAGAAATCAAAGACGAGCTTTTAGATAAGTATTTAGAAGATATCAAAGGCAAAGTGGTAGAGATCAAAGCTAAAGCAGATGAAAAAGGGCATTTGTTTTCTGGTATTCATAAAAAAGAAATCATTGAAGCTTTGACCAAAAAATACAGAGCAGAGATAGATGAAGATTATTTAGTCTTAGAAAAACCACTAAAAGAAGTAGGGGAGTTTGATGTTGAAGTAAAGGTAAAGAGCAAATCAGCTACACTGAAGGTGGTGGTTGTGGGGGAATAAAAAAAGCCGCACCCTTTTTCAAGTTGCGGCTTTGGTCTCAATTTTTTGAAACCAATAAGCAAAGAAAGATAGTAGAAGATATAAACAATAGTATCCCGGCTTTGGTTGCCTTGTCTTGCATCTCTTCCGAGATGTTTTCATCACTTTCACTTAGGAAAGAAAGAGCTTTTAGGGAACCCAGCCGGTACATATAGAGTCCCCCAAAAAACAAACTACTGACAGCGAAAATAACAAGAATAACCATAAGAACTCCTTAAATTTATTTAACTAAATCATAGCATAAATAAAGTATTTTGTCAAGTGAAACAAAAAAATACCCCTAGTTGTGTATATAGGGGTATTTTTTTGTTCCAAGTTTTATTTTTTACAAAACACTCACAGTCTTCTTTACCTTAGTCTTACCATTAAAAGAAGTAAATCTTTTGTCTCCAAACTTTACTACTCCATCTTTTAAAGCAAATAAAGTGTGATCCTTACCCATACTGACATTCTGACCAGCTACGATTGGGTTACCTCTCTGACGTACGATAATAGAGCCAGACTTTGCTGTCTGACCATCTGCAAGTTTAGTACCTAGATACTTTGGTTGCGAATCTCTTAAGTTTTTGGCTGTACCGCCGGCTTTTCTATGTGCCATTTATTTATATTTTATCTTATTTTTAACTCCCAATGCTTTAATGCAATGTAGATGAAGTATATATTATATGTTTAAAAAAATCAAGTATATTTTAATAGAGACAGACAAGGGAGGGCTTCTTTTGGTAGCTTTAGTATTACTTTTCATGATCAGCTCATCCTTTGTCTTAGGCAGGCTCTCAAAGAGCTTCCAGAGCCCTGGGATA
>JAIPHX010000002.1 GCA_021734995.1 Minisyncoccota bacterium | reverse complement strand
CATCCGCACCAGGTGCCTCTTCACTCACCTTCTCCACTTCAGCAGGCTCTTCAACATCCGCACCAGGTGCCTCTTTGCTCACTTCTTCAGCTTTGATACCTTCTTCAGCTTCTTTGTTGTCTTCATTGCTACCAACTTCAGCAGGTTGTGTTATTTTTTTCAGTAAATTAGATATAACATCTCTATTTTTTTCAAGGTACTGTATATATGCATGGATACCTTTTACGTCAGTCAGAGTTTCTTGAAAGTTTGAGGCCGCTATTTCTTTTATAAAATCATTGATTTTAGTTATAGGTTTTTCCGTCTCTATATATATTAAAAAATCATTCGAAGTAGGTAAATTTTTAAAAGTTTTAATTAAACTAGACATTGTTTCATGTTTTTTTGAAAAATTTTCTAAAACAGCCTTCTCTTTTTTTAATAAGGCTACACTGTTTTCTAGTTTTATTATATTATTTTCCCCTTTTTTTGTTTTTTCTTTTTCTTGTATGTCCGCTTTCATTTCCTGAATACTTTTTAAGTACCCTTCTAGTTTTTTCAATTGCTCTGTATCTGTTGCTATTATTTTATCTAATTCATCTGGTTGAATATCTTCTTTGGACATATATATATATTATGTATATTTAATGTTTTAATTGTACAACTTTAAAATTATATTGCAATATATTATGTATTGTGTTTGTGTATAAGTAAGGCAATACTCACTAACTTATTATAATCAATTGTGTTGTATTTTGATTGTAATCTTTTTGTATAAATACTGTTATAAGTATTTGTGTTAAATTGTTAAGTTTTTTAAAATAGAAAGTGTGATTTAAAAATTGACTTTCTTTGTTAATTCTAGGTATAATATTAGGAATAGTAACTAAATTAATTTATTTAACAAAGCCCTATTTATGTCTAGTATAGAATATGCAACTACGGAAAAGATATTTTCATCTAAAGAATTAGCAAACTTAGCAAACTTAGAAGAAAAATTAGAGCTTCTTTTAAGGCAAAAAAAGGAAAAATTACATATTGTTGAATTAATCAAAAAAGAACTCCTTGAAGTAAGACAACTTGCAAAAGAAAAAAATATAGAAAATGTGTCCGAGGCAGTTGGACCTGATGTTGTTGAGAGTATTATGGATCATTATGACACAGGAGATTCTGAGGGAGATTACTTTCGTAATATTCTTAAAGAAGAGCCACCTGTTACACAAGACAGTAATGATCAAATTTTAGATATTAAAAAAACAGGTAGTCAAGAAAGGCAAAAAAAGAAAGAAGTTATTAGGTTGCCATGGCAAAAGGCTCGAAAGAAATTCATGACAACAGTTAAATACCTTATTCTTGCCGGGTCAATATATTTTGCATCTGGGGCAATAACAAAAAATGGAAATGATGGAATAACTTGGAATAATAAAATATTATCAAGTGAAGTTTTTGCTTTTGAAAACAATAATCAGCTGGCATTGCCTGAAATGACATCTGCATCAAAGATAATGGGGGAAAAAGATCTTAAATTTTACACAGATCAAATCGATGCCCCATCCCCTTCGATATATTCAATTGAAATAAGAGAAAGCGAAGACCGTCTTCCAATAGAAAATTTAACAGCGGATTCATTTAAAAAATCAAAAAGAGAAGAGTGTTTTGGATATGTGTGTGATGGACTTGTAGCAGCAGGGATTTCCAGAGAAGAATTAATGTTATGGGGAGATGCTTGGTCTTATGAGAGAAATGCTTTAGACGCTGGTGCTGAAAAAATTTATTCAATATATGATTTACACCAAAGTAATATAGAGACTTTTAATAAAAAGCAAGTAAAGAAATATTTTGAGGAAAAATGTATAGAAGATTATACAAAGAAAATATATAGTATTGAAACCTTTAAACATGGAGATATCTTGTCCTTATATTTTTCTGGGAGTAGTTATTTTAATTTAGCATATAAAGAAGGTGGAGGTAAGATGCATACACATGCTGGAATTGTTATAGAAGAAAATGGTCAGAAATATGTTGTGCATACTATTGGTGAAAACAGGAGAAAAGATAAATTAGAAGATATCTTGCAAGGTAAAACACTAGAGGGGAGACACCATTTTGGTTTAGCAGAGATAATAAGACCAGACTATGAATTGTCTGCACGTAAAAAAGTTGAATTGGATTTCCCTGTCCATGATATTTCTGAATTTGTAGATGATACATATAATAGAGGGAATATAGTTTCTTTACAATCTGAAACAGGATATAAACTTTTGAAGTGTTTAAAAAATAACAGAGAGACAATAAAAAATATGTTTAATTTTTCAACAGAAGAAACAAATAACATTTTATCACTTTCTGTAGCAATATTTGGTAACGAATCGACTTTTGGTGATGGGGAAGAGTATAAAAATGAAGCGGCAGAAGAAAAAGAAGTAAGCACCATATTTCAATTTGTTAGAAATATGGGGGATATATTGGGTTATGATGACATCTCAAGAGGTATTGGACAAATAAAAGAAGAAAAAACTCTGCAAGAACACCAAAATATTTTTTCTAATATGGATCAATATTCTGTACAATATGCAGCTAGTGCCTCACCTTTTATTTTGGGTTCAATTTATAAGCACTTGAAGGGATTTTGTGAAAATAATGATATTAAAATTAACAACGAAGACATGCTAAATGTTGTGGCATGCGTTTACAATAAAGGTTGGGATAGTAACAGTTATACAAAACCAGTCAAAGAACGTTTATTGGAATATAGAGACGGCAAATTTTCACTGCAAGAATATAATAAATTTTATTACATAGTAAAAATAAAAAGCTTTTTAAGGAATATTAAATTTAATTTTTATAAATAACTTAGTTTTTTTAAAAATAAATGAAAATGATTTTGTTTTGGGTGTGGATAACCATTTGACTTCCCTTTTGTATTGGGCTACCCTTAATAGTACACGGTATCAGAAGCAGGAAAGACCACGATAGAAACGCTGGAAAGATTGTAATTTTGTAGAAATCTCTCAGTTTTTTGGGAAAAAAGAGCTAAAATAGCCTTTAAATGTACCAAAAAGCTTAAAATAGAGCTATTTATGCCGATAATATCGGATTTCTGGGTGCAAATCCAGACAGGTCGCTTGCCGAGATATCTACAATACTTGTTAGACTCATTAAAAAAAGACTATACATATCCCACCTTAGATCTTCCCCCCTACTTCCCGGAGTCTTTTTTGGGCTTCTCTTAGTGTCTTCTTTTGGATATTCTAATGTGGCTGAGGCGTTCTTTCCTTCTATCTTAGGAAACAAAGCTTCAGCTCAAAGCCTTGTATTTATTGGATCAGCTCTGCAAAATAATCAAAATAATACCACTGGTTCTCAAAATATGCCTATTTTAGAGGCAAATGGATCATATATAAATGTTTTAGATAAAGACAAGTCTACTGACAATACGGTAGATTTGTCTTTAAGTGTAAATCAAAACGCCTTAGTAGCAAATACTGTATCTGCTGTATCCTCTATTGAAGGAGCTAAAGGGGGAGATTTTTCAGAAAGCACTAGTGTATATGTAGTAAGGAAAGGAGATACATTGTCCCAGATTGCTGAAATGTTTGAAGTTACTCAGAATACTATCCTTTGGGCAAACGATATGAAAAAAGGCGATACCATAAAAGAAGGAGATGTTCTTCTTATTTTGCCTATTTCCGGCTTAGAGCACGAAGTTAAAAAAGGAGAGACTTTGAAGGGATTGGCTACTAAATATAAAATAGAAGTAAATGATATTCTTTGGGCCAATAATCTAGATGAAGATGTAAAGTTAGCAATAGGAGATAAGCTTATTATTCCAAATGCAACAAAAGAAGTTGAAAATAGCAAGCCAATTGTAAATGTAAAAGAAAGTATTGCAAAAGATAATAAATACTATGAGAAAAATCCTACAAAAACATTATCAGGATACTTTATTAATCCTGTCCCAAGCGCTAGAAAAAGCCAAGGTATTCATGGAAAAAATTCAGTTGACTTAGCTGCTCCTACTGGTACTTCTGTAAGAGCTTCAGCTTCTGGGACAGTGTTGCTTGCTAGAGGTGGATATAACGGTGGTTACGGTAATTTGGTTATTATTAAGCATCCAAATGGGACACAGACGTTGTATGCTCACTTATCTAAGATAAGTACGACAAGTGGTACTAAGGTATCTCAAGGGGATGTTATAGGCCTTGTGGGAAGTACAGGAAGATCTACTGGACCTCATCTGCACTTTGAAGTTCATGGGGCTAGAAATCCAGGAGCCGATGGTTCTTGGGCTAGATAGATATAATAAAATAAATAATATAAAAACCCTATGAAAGTAGGGTTTTTATATTTTGAAATATTTTAGTGTGTTTCAAGAGCAGTCATTAACGCCATTAAAAAAACTCCAAACAATATTACTCCAAGTTGAACAAAAGATCTTCTAATCTCTTTTGTTTTGTGCATTTCTGGGATTAAATCAGCTGTCGCTATATATATAAATCCCCCTGCGGCTATTGGTAAAAACCAAATGACAAAAGACTCAGTCTTTTCCCCTATAAGTAGAGCAATAAATACTCCAAGGAAAGAAGTTAGCGCTGAAATAAAATTCAACCATAAAGCTTTTGTTTTTTTGTATCCAGCATGTATCAATACAGCAAAATCCCCTATTTCTTGGGGTATTTCGTGGATTATAACAGCGATTGTAGTAGCAATACCTACAGGGATACTTATCAAAAAACTAGCTCCAATAATAATACCATCTATTAAGTTGTGTATTCCGTCTGAGAAAAGAGTCAACTTCCCTACCGGATGAATATGAGCATCTTCGGTGTCTTCTCCGTGGTGATGCCAGTGTAATATTTTTTCTAAGATAAAAAATATAATAATACCTAAGATGATAAGTAAGCTTGTGAGCAAAGCGTTGCTAGATTCCTCAAAACTTTCTGGGATTAAATGTATAAATGCGTCTCCAAGCAACGCCCCTGTAGCTAGGCTAATAAAAAGGAAAAGGTATTTTTTTATAGTTTCTTCTTTTAAAGATATAGTAAAAACTCCCACAAGAGATATAAGACTTACTATTCCTACTGCTAAAAATGGGTATAAATTGTTTAATTCCATGTTATTTTAGTTTATTAAAAATTTTGGTGCGGGATAGGAGAATCGAACTCCTGACCACAGTTTGGAAAACTGTTATTATACCATTTAACTAATCCCGCATTTATTATTTTCTTACGAAAGTAAGTATATCAAATTTATATTCTAAAACAAGGTTTTTTATTATTGTCGGGCTGCTGGGAATCGAACCCAGTCTAAACGCTCCCAAAGCGCTTGTACTACCGGTATACTACAGCCCGAAGATGTACTGAAAACAAATTGAGTATATCACAAGATTATGTCCTTTACCACTTTTATAGAGCCCTTTCGGTTCTCTATATCAATATTTACAATTATTAGATCTATCTGGTAATTAGTGTTTTGGATTTCATTTTCAAATAGATACATTTGGATTGTTTTAGATAATCGCCTTCTCTTTTTATAATGGACATTGTCTGCCGGATTATATTCAGAAGAATAACCTGGATTTCCTCCACTGGATAACTTTTTTTGATGTTTTAAACTGCTTTTAACTTCTACAAAATAGAGTTTGTTGTTTTTAAAGGCAATTATGTCAATTTCACCACATTTTTTAGTATAATTTCGTTCTTTTATTAAAAAATCGTGTTTCATAAGAAACTTAATAGCAATTTTCTCCCCCAATTCCCCTATTTTTTGAGCTTCAGAAGTAAATATTTTAGGCATTTATATAAGCAAGATATAAATTTTAAATAATGGTTCTTTATGAAACTTCTATCACGTGAAACACTTTATTATTTTTTAGTGTCTTTTATTAAGATAACCTTATATTATAAGCATATATTTGGTTTTTTGGTCTTTTATTAGACAGTTTAAATATGTCCTTTATAAACAATACCCACAAAGTTATCCACATATTCACAGTATATCTTTATTTTAAAAGATAGATATAAAGGACATATAAAGAATAATTAAATAGACACTAAGTTGTGCGGTCAGGGAGAATCGGACTCCCGTCTCATCCTTGGCAAGGACGTGTTCTACCACTAAACCATGACCGCTTTTTAACTGAAGCTTTTTCTGCAAAGCTCAGTCCATTTTAATTTTTTTTCTAAAAGAACATTGAATATTATACTATCATCAAACCCATATTGCAATTCTCCTGTACCTACTTTTTTAATGATTTTTAATGATTTATGAAAATATTTTAAGTGTTTAATTATTCTAAGTATTAAATTTTGTTTTTCTATATTTTTTTAGACATTAAATTAAAAACATATAAAACGTAGTTATTTCTCAACATCAAGTAAAATTGAAAATGGTTTTTCGTGTTTATTTGTTATTAAGTAAGCTCCTTTTATAAAACAATAAAAAGTGTATAATACTATAGTTATTAGTTTATTTAAAAAGCACCCGTGGTGAAATGGATATCACAACAGTCTTCGGAACTGTTGGTGGGGGTTCGATTCCCTCCGGGTGCACAAAAAAATGAAATTTAATATAGATCTTAAAAAAATACCAAAAGAGGTTTTACATGTAACGCACACGTTAGAAAAAAATGGATTCGAGTCCTATTTAGTAGGGGGGTGTGTTAGAGATCTTGTTTTGGGGTTAGAGCCAAAGGATTGGGATATTACTACAAATGCTGTCCCTGAGGAAATTGTTAAACTTTTTGACAAGACAGTGTATGAGAATACTTTTGGTACTGTTGCTGTGTGTGTTCCTTATGAAACCACAAAAGATGCCGTTTCACAAGGAACAGAATATATGATAATTGAAGTAACTCCTTATAGAACAGAGGCAGAATATAGTGATTTTAGACATCCTGATGATGTTAGGTTTAGTCAAAATCTATCGGACGACCTTAAAAGACGCGATTTTACTATAAATGCTCTCGCTATGGATAGTAAAGGACAAGTAATGGACATGTTTGATGGACTAAAAGACATAGAAAAAAAGATATTAAGGACAGTAGGAGAAGCGGAGGAAAGATTTCAAGAAGATGCTCTGAGAATGTTGCGAGCTGTTCGTTTTTCTGTTCAATTAAATTTTTCTATTTCACACGAAACAACAGAAAGTATTTTGAAAAATGTAGATTTAATAAAAAAAATATCTGCCGAAAGAATCAGAGATGAATTTGTAAAAATAATTATGTCAGATTCTCCTGCAGTGGGAATTACAATGTTGCAAAAGTTTGGCATATTGAAAAACATAATTCCTGAACTAGAAGAGGGGATTGGGTGCGAGCAACTAGGAGAACATATCTATGATATATGGAATCATTTATTGCACGCTATGGAACATTCTGCAATCAAAAAATGGCCTTTAGAAATAAGGCTAGCTTCGCTTTTTCATGATATTGGGAAACCTCGCACTAGAAGATTTGACCAAAGCAAAGCAGGAGGAAAAGGGAAGTATACTTTTTATGGGCATGAGGTTGTGGGAGCAAGAATGACTAAAAATATTTTAGAGAGATTAAAATTTTCTAAAAAAGAAATAGAACTTGTGGAAAAATTAATTCGCAATCATATGTTTTTTTCAGATACAGAAACCATAACTCTTTCCGCTGTGCGTAGAATTATTACTAAAGTATCTAAAGAAAACATTTGGGGGCTAATGCAAGTAAGAGAGTGCGATAGGGTAGGAATGAAAAAGAAAGAAGCCCCTTATCGTTTGCGTAAATATTTCGCAATGATAGAAGAAGCATTACATGATCCGATTTCAGTTTCCCAGCTAAAAATAGATGGTAATTTTATGATGAAAAATTTAGGAATTAGTGCTGGACCAAGAATGGGCTGGATTTTAAATGCTCTTTTGGAAGAAGTATTAGAAGATCCTTCTAAAAATACAATAGAAATCTTATCTGAAATTGTGTTAAAATTAAACAATCTTTCAGATAAAGAATTACAGAAATTGGGGAAGAAGGGGAAAGATAAAAAAGAAGAATTAGAAGAATTAGAAGTAAAACAACTCCACCAAAAACATGGAGTTTAAATTATAAAATATTTTTATGAAAGAAAATTTACCATATTTAGATAAAAGAACTATTGGAGACCCAAAAAAGCAAATTGACTCTTTTGGTAAAATGATGGCAGGGGATTTTGATGACATCCCTACAAAACAAAGACCAACACCAATTGATTTTAATTTTACAGTATTACCAGATATGGAAGGTAAAACAGAAGAAAAAGTTTTTTTAGATTGGATTGAAAAGGTTTTAGATATAAAAAGTGAATTAATTTTAAAGGAAGGTAAAAGTAAAGAGTCTGAAGAAGTCTTTACTAGATTAAATAAAGCTTTTAATCAATCTTTTGATTTTATGGAAAATGTTTTGCTTTATTCTGAAAGAGATTTGTTTGTAAATGTGGAAGATTTTCCAAAATCTATTAGTTCTAAAGAAGATATCTTCTATATCCTTAGAAATACTCAAAAAGCAAAAAAAGAAAATGGTAATAAACATGCCTTAGCTAAATCTTTAGTTTTTTGTCGTTTAGTAAAAGTTATGATTGCTATATATGAGACACTAAAGAATGAAGCTAATGAATTAAATAAAGCAAAAGATTTATTCGAATCAAAAATGATTAGTGACAATAAAGTAGATTCACCACTTATTTCTATTTCTACAGACGGAAAAGGTGACAAACTTTTCTTCTTGAGAGAATTTGGTGATAAAAAAGGAAAAATAAATTCTAGAGCCAAAGATTTTGAAAAGGTTATTTTAAGATTTATAAATAGACCAGAAGCAAACATCCAAGAAGCATTAAAAGATGGTGTTGGTTTTAAGCTTTCAATTGAACAGGAAGATATACCAGTTATTTCTGAAGTTTTGATTGGTTGGTTAATCAATCAAATGCATGTGGAAAATGTTCTCTTTGAGGATATTAATTTATTAAGTTCTGATGATTTAAAAAATATAAATAAAAATATAAATAAAAATAAAAATAAAAAGTTTTCAAAAAAAATTAAAATTAAAAGTACTATTGATAAAAAAGTAGAAAAAAACGCTACATCTCAGGGTGAATACAAAGCTATTGTTATTACAGGTATTGTTTCTGCTAAGAATCTTGGTGGTGGTTTAAAAAAAGATAAAAGATTTGAAATACAAATAGTAACTCCTGATAATAAAAACAATAAGAAGGGGATGAATCATGCTATTTATGATTTAGCAAAAAAAGTTTCAGCTAGGACTAGATTAGATGGTGGTTGCCCTGCGAATGTTTATGAAAAATTCATACAGGAAGCATCTGTTGAGTCTGGAATGTCTGTTAATAATGTAAAAGAATGTATCAAGGGGATTATAAAAATAAAAGTTAAACATAAAAAACCTTATTTCTATTATATCTCAGAAGATATATATAAAAGAAAAAACAATTTTGGTTTTGTTGATGACTTCTTTTTAAAATAATTATTTAGTTAATGTTTTCCTCCTCCACAAAATCATACAAACCAAAAACATATCAGTGAAAACAATAGAGGCAGGGTAGAGCCATGTTGTTACGGTAAGTGACTCTAGTGCTAATATTGATAAAGGATAGTACATCAGAGCCATACTAAAAGATAAGGCGTTTTCTTCAAAAGGGAACCTGTAAGCTTTTCTTAATGTTGGTATTACACAAATGAAATCAGATATAGATATTAATATTACAGCATATAATGGATTTTTAGTAATCCACCAAAGGCCTGCTCCAAGCAAAGCACCAAATAAAGCAAGCCAGTCATATTTATCATATTTCACATGTTTTTGAACTATCCCAATGGTGGCTACAGCAAAACAAGCAATAATATTTACAAAAGTAAGCCATGATCCAGCTCCTCCATTTGATGTGTATATAGCACTAAAGCCGATAATACTCAGCACTCCCCAAACAAACCAAGTAAAAGCATGAGGCTTTGTTTTCCCGTTATAGATTCCTTTAAAATATATAAAGTAAGCAAAGAGTTGAATTGCTATCGAAATGCCACCCAAGATAGTTTTGTAATCCATAAAGTTTTTTATTATTTTAATTCAATCATTACAGGACAATGGTCAGAACCGAATACATCTGAGAGGATTTCTGCCTTTTGTATTTTTGAAGAAAGTTTTTTGCTTGTAAAAATATAATCTATTCTCCACCCTACATTTCTTGCACGAGCATTTGCAAAATGACTCCACCAAGTATAGTGTCCGTTTTCTTTTGTAAAAATTCTAAACGTGTCTAAGAATCCTCCATCAACAACCTTGTCTATTCCTTCACGTTCTTCGCTTGTGAACCCTTTCTTTCCTTTGTTCTCTTTCGGTCTAGCCAAATCTTCTTCTTTGTGTGCCACATTTAAGTCACCACAAAATATTACAGGTTTCTTTTTTTCTAACATTTTCACGTATTCCAAAAATGCTGGATCCCAGTTTTTGAAACGAAGAGGAATTCTAGATAGATCATCTTTTGCGTTTGGAGTATACACAGACACAACATAAAATTTTTCAGTTTCTAAAGTAACTACGCGTCCTTCCTTACCAGCATTACCATATTTATCTTTGAGTTTGTATTTCTTTTGAATTGAGTCAGGGAAGTCATAAAAAACTTTAGGTGTTTCTTTTTTTACTATTTCTTTTTTTATAAAAATAGCAGTCCCACTGTATCCTTTTTTTTCAGCAGAATTCCAATATTCTTCATACAGAGGTAAGACCATTTCATTTTGGCTTTGTTCTGCTTTTGTTTCTTGCAAACATAAAATATCAGGATTGTATTTTTCTAAAAAGAGAAAAAACATTCCTTTTTTGTGCACAGCTCGTATCCCATTTACGTTCCAGCTAATTATTTTCATCTTATTATTATAACATTTTTATTTTTTAGATATTCTTTTTGACTTTCCAGCATTTGATTTATCATTTTCTCATTAGCTTTTGATAATATATATTTGAAAACAAATGTTAGCAGGGGAGTATGTAAAACATTGTGTTAAAAAATATTGTGCGACATCTCTTTTAAATAATGGTAAAATATGATGAATGAAAGAAATGGATAAGTTAAAAAGAGGGTTTTTAGAATATTTAGAGATTGAGAAAGGCTCAAGCTTAAAAACTGTTGCTAATTATGAAAGATACCTTACAAGATTTTTTGAATTTTCAGGAGTAAATTCTCCTAGAGATATTTCTGAAGATAAGATTAGAGAGTTTAGATTATTTTTAAATAGACAAAAAGGAGCAAAGGTTCGTGGGCAGACAGAAAGCACTATGAAGAAAAATACGCAGAATTATTACTTGATTGCTTTGCGAGTTTTTTTAAAATTTTTAAATAAAAGAGGGATACAAGCTATTGCTCCAGATAAAATAGAACTAGCAAAAACAAAAGAAAGGGGATTGGATTTGATAAGCGTAGAGGAGCTTGGGAGGTTGCTCGCAGGACCAGACGGAAATGATTTAAAAGATCTGAGAGATAAAGCAATTTTAGAATTATTTTTTTCTACAGGTCTTCGTGTCTCCGAGCTTGTTTCTTTGAATAGAGATTTAGATTTGTCTAAAGATGAATTTTCCATAAGAGGCAAGGGAGAAAAAATCAGGGTAGTTTTTTTGTCAGATAGTGCTAAAAAAGTAATCAAAGAATATTTAGCAAAAAGAAAAGATATGGAAGAAGCCTTGTTTGTAAATATTCCAAATAGGTTTGGCGCGAAAGAAGAAAAAAACCAAAGTAATAAAAAAATAAAAGATGGAAAAGAGGGAAATGGTGAAAAGAAAAAACAAAACAAAAGTGCTTCTCAAAAAGCTCCGACCAGACTTACTACTAGGTCCATAGAAAGATTGGTAAAATACTATGCTATAAAAGCAGGGATTTCAAAAAAAGTTACACCGCATGTAATAAGACACTCTTTTGCTACAGATTTACTTTCTAACGGTGCAGATATTCGTAGCGTTCAAATAATGCTTGGACATGCAAATATTTCGACCACTCAGGTATATACTCACTTCACTGATAAAGCTTTGAGAGAGGTGCATAAAAAATTTCATAGTAGAAAATAGTACAGAAATATTTTTGAACACTCTTTGCCGATGTAGTATCTAGCAGTGCAATATTTTTTCTATAGATATTTTTTTGTTTAAAAAATATCTGCAATCAAACAATCAAATATGTTTAAGAGTGTTTACTGATTTGTTTTTTCTGCACTTTTTTTGCTTCATCAAATACATTTTGATTTGTCTCCATTTCAGAAAGCATTTTTACTGCGTGGTATGCTCCAAGGTAGTGGGGGAGTATTACATAAGTGACACCTTCAGAGTACAATGTTTCTGCGTCTTTAGCTGTGTGACAAACTATAATCATAGTGCCTGTTTTGTTTTCTGCTCTATAAAAACGAGTAAGTAAAATATTTGTATGCAGATCAGGAATAGTAGAGATTACTATTTTTGCTTCTTTTAATTTTATTTCTTCTAAAAATTCTAAGTCTTCTACATCTCCAAAGCGATAATGTTCTCTGTCTATTTTTTCATTTTGGAAAACTTCAGGATCATAATCTACAGCCAAGTAACTTATTTTTTTCTCGGTTGCTTTCTCTACAAATTCTGAGCCTACTCTTCCAAATCCAAAAATGAGCATTTCATGAGCAGAATCATCTTCCAATTCAATGTCTTTTAATTTTTTACGAATGGCTATTTTTTGAAGAATCTTTGAAAGGAAGTAAAAAATTTCATTTGCATAAATGACAAAATATGTGGAGCCCGCAATTGTGATGATTCCTACAAAAGTAATCAGAGTTACAGATGCTTGATCTAGGTGTCCCAAAGAATATCCTAATGAAATTAAAATCAAAGAAAATTCACTGATCTGGGCAACGGTCAATCCTGCCATGAAGGAAGTTTTATTTTTGTAACCAAGCAAGTTCATTAGAATGAATACAATCAATGGGTTACCAATTAAAACAAATAGTGAGAGGATTACCGCAGGGATGATTAGGCTTTGAATATTTCCAAAAGCTAGATGAGATCCTAGTAAAACAAAAAACATTACAATAAAAAAGTCACGGAGGGGTCTCATTCGGGAGCTAATTTCATAAGCATATTTTGAAGCGGAAAGAGTAACACCTGCAATTAAAGCCCCTATCTCTATAGAGAATCCTATTTTATAAAACAAAGTAGCTAAAACTAACCCCCATGAAACAGAAAAGATAAAAAGTAATTCTGAGGATTTTGCTAAGTAGTCAGAGAATTTAGGTAGTATATATTTTGATATAAGGTAGAGTAAGATACTGATTAACACCCCACTTGAGAAAAGTTTCACAAACTGCCCACCAAGATTTCCATTTGTAGAATTGTGTGCTCCAACCAACGGAACTATGATTAACAATATTGTAGCGACAACATCTTGCACCAACAAAAATCCTATTGAGATTTTTCCATACAGAGTACCTAGATCTCCTCTGTCCGATAAAAGTTTTAAAATTATGATAGTACTGCTGAAGGTGAGAGCAATAGATGAATATAAAGAAATTATATCTGAATAACCAAGGGCTTTCATTATCATGAAACCAAACACAGATGTGAAAACTATCTGGCCGATACCTGTGATAAGTGAAGACTTGCCTGTATCTTTTATGGTATCTGGGTTTAGACTTAATCCAACAATAAAGAGCAATACGGATATACCTATCTGAGAAAATAATTCTACTTGATCATTTGATTGTAAAATATTTAGAGCATAGGGGCCAACGATAATACCACTAATCAAATATCCGATTACGATGGGTTGTCGTAACATTTTAAAAATTACCGCGATAACGGTAGTGATGATGAGTATTATGCTGATTTCTGTAAATATTTCCAAAGCTATAAAAAATTACTAATATAAATATATTAACATATTTTTGTAATCTAAAAAGCCTTTTTTGTGCCAAGTTATAATTTTTGGAATTAGAACAAGTATCTAAACGCAAATGTTTTTTGTCTTGAGTGTTGAATTTTTTAGTCAATATATGCTTTAATGTATTTGTTACTTAATTTTAATTTAAAAATAATTTTTAATACAATGCTTATATTTTGGATTATCGTTTTTGTGATTTCTTTGTTTGTCCTTGTAAAAGGAGCTGATTGGCTCATAGAAAGCGCAGAGAAGATTGGACTCGCTTTAGGCCTGTCTCCTTTTATTGTTGGAGTTACCATAGTCGGTATTGGAACTTCTTTACCAGAACTTTTCTCTTCTTTTATAGCAGTAATGCAAAATGTAAGTGAAGTGGTAGTAGCAAATGCTGTCGGGTCAAACATCGCCAACATTTTGTTGATAGTAGGATTTTCTGCTTTGATAGGCAAAAAACTAATTGTTAGTAAAAGTTTGATTAACCTTGATCTTCCGTTACTCGCGCTCAGTACTGCATTAATGCTTGGGGTTTTATGGGATCAACAGATTACTTTAGGGGAGTCTATACTAATGCTTGCTACTTATGGGATATATCTTTTGTATACAGTGATGCACAAAGAGAGGGATGATTCTCCTGCAGATGAAGATGAAGCAAGAATAAGAAGAGAAGAAGCAGAACTAAAAAAAGATGTTTTAGAAGATTTAGAGTTAAAAGCAAATACTGTTCGTCCCAAGTTGAAAGTCAAAGATTTTGTTATGTTGGCTGTGGGATTAGTGGGTCTAGTTTTTGGTGCAAAATATTTGATAGATTCTTTGATTAACCTTTCTTCTTTGTTGAATATTGGAGTAGGAGTTATTTCTATTACCGCAGTGGCTATTGGGACATCTTTGCCGGAGCTTCTAGTGTCAGTCAGAGCTGCATTGCAAAAGAAATCAGAAATTGCCCTTGGAAACATTTTTGGTTCAAATGTGTTTAACGCATTAGTAGTGGTAGGTCTTCCAGGACTTGTCGGTAAACTTTCTGTAGATACACAAACTTTTGCTATTGGTGTACCTGTAATGGCAATGGCAACACTTCTATTTGTTATATCAGGAATATCTAAAAAAATATATCTATGGGAAGGGGCATTTTTCTTGGCTCTTTATGTCCTCTTCGTTGCCAAACTTTTCAATTGGTTTTAGAGCCTTTTGGGGCTTGCATTTTTTTCTAGTTTATGCTATGATTAAAAAATGTTAGACACCAAAAAGAAACAAAAAGTTATAAAGAAAAGCCAAATTCACGAGAAAGACACAGGTTCTATTGATGTTCAAGTGGCCGTCCTTTCTGAACAAATTAGTGAGCTTGCAAATCATTTAAAGACACACAAGAAAGACAATAGCTCTCGCCGTGGTCTTATAAAAATGGTAGCAGACAGAAGGACTCATTTAAAATATCTTGAACGCAAAGACAAATCTCGTCACTCCGCTTTAGTAAAAAAAATGGACAAATAGTTCCATTTTTTTTATTTACACGAGATATTATAAAAATATTTAACAATTAAATTAGAGCTACACCATTTTGACAGTGAGTGTGGTATTATAAATACATATGACAGTAATAAAACACAAAGAACAAAGAGTTGGAATTTTCATAGACACACAAAACCTATATCATTCCGCTCGCAATTTATACAAAGCACGAGTAGACTTCGGAGCTGTGCTAAAAGAAGCAGTGGCTGGTAGAAAGCTTGTCCGTGCTATTGCTTATGTGATCACCACAGAGGCAGGGGAAGAGAAAAACTTTTTTGATGCTCTTACAAAGCTTGGAATAGAGACAAAGACAAAAGATTTACAGATTTTTCACTCTGGAAGTAAAAAAGGAGATTGGGATGTCGGGCTTACGGTAGATGTTATGAGAATGGCAAGCAGACTCGACGCAGTTATTTTGATTTCTGGAGATGGGGATTTTGTCCCATTGGTAGAATATTTACAAAACTATACAGGAGCACAAGTGGAGGTGGTTTCTTTCGGTAAAACAACTTCTATGAAACTAAAAGAATCAGCAGATGATTTTGTGGACTTATCCGATAGCCCTAAAAAGTTTTTGATGGGGAATATAAAAGTTCGCTAGTAAAAATTATAAAAGTCTTGCTTTTTACTCCCCTAGTGTTAGGATGATAGTAAATTATAAGTTAATCCGGTTCATCTTCAGACAGATAGTAGTGTTCCGGTTTCTGAAGGGAACAATACTTTAGTCTGAAGAATTTGATACGAAGTCAAACTCATTTGAGGAACCGTGTTTCACAGCTTTGTTTTTTGGGGATATCACGAGATGTCCTTTAAAAAATAAGTAAGTGAAAATTAAAAAGCATGGAAAAGAAAGAATATAGTGTAGAGATAGGTGGCAAAACAATGACTGCTATCTTTAGTGATTTGGCTGATCAAGCTCATGGATCAGTATTGTTAAAATATGGTGAAACTATTGTTTTGGCTACTGCTTGTATGTCTAGAGACAAACAAGCAGGTTTGGGATTTTTTAATCTTACAGTGGATTATATGGAAAAGTTTTACGCTGGTGGTAAAATTTTAGGTTCTCGTTTTGTGCGCAGAGAAGGAAAACCATCAGAGGATGCAGTTTTGGCTAGTCGTGTAATAGACAGGACTCTTCGTCCTCTTTTTGATCAATCTATCAGACATGCTGTACAAGTGATTGTGACAGTAATTTCTTTAGATGAAAATGATCCTGTGGTTCTTGCGGTAAATGCAGCCTCTTTAGCTTTGGCAGTGTCAAATATTCCTTGGGATGGACCAATCGGAGCTGTACGTATTGGTAAGTATGATGACGATACTTTAAAAATAAATGCACCTAGAAACCTTAGAGAAGATAATGATAAATACAAATTTGATTTGTTGGTATGTGGAAAAAATCAAAGTATAAATATGATAGAAGCGGCTGCTCATGAGGAGTCAGAAGATGGTATTACCGAAGCGTTGCATAAAGCAAGCGGAGAGATTACAAAACTTGAAGATTTTCAAAAGAAAATAGTTACTGAGATTGGTAAAGAAAAAAGAGTCTTAGCTAAAGAAAAGATAGCAGATGAATCTGTCTCTTTGTTTAATGAAAAGATTTTACCAAAAATGGAGGGGGCTATTTTTTCTGGTCCAGGTAAAAAAGAAATAGATGAATTGCATACAGAGTGGAATAATCTAGTTCGTGAATATTATAAAGAAAAAGATCCTGAGAAAGAAGATTTTGCTTTAGAAGATGATTTGTTTGACGATAAAGAAAATGAAATTTTACACCAAAAGGCAGTAAATGAAAACAAAAGAGCTGATGGAAGGGAAATGGATGTAGTTCGTTCTTTGTATGCTCAAGCAGGGGGGATGTCTTCTATTTTGCACGGCTCTGGTATTTTTTATAGAGGAGGTACTCATGTATTCTCTGTGCTTACATTGGGAGGACCTGAAGACAAATATATGGTTGACGGAATGGAAGCAAATATAGAAAAAAGATTTATGCACCATTATAACTTCCCACCATATTCTGCAGGAGAGACAGGAAGAGCCGGATTTACAAATCGTCGCGAAGTTGGACACGGAGCATTAGCCGAAAAAGCTCTTGCTATGGTGTTGCCAAAAGTAGAAGATTTTCCATATACAATGCGTTTGGTTTCTGAATCAATGGCTTCAAACGGATCTACTTCTCAAGCTTCTATCTGTGCTGGTACTTTAGCATTGATGGACGGAGGGGTGCCGATTAAAGCTCCTGTTGCAGGTATTGCAATGGGGCTTATGTATGAATCAGAAGATAAATATAAAATTTTGACAGATATTCAAGGGCCAGAAGATCATCATGGTGATATGGATTTTAAAGTGGCAGGAACTAGAAATGGTATTACAGCAATACAGCTTGATGTGAAAGTAGATGGGGTTTCAATAAAAATACTTGATGAAGCAATGAAACAAGCCGTAAAAGCAAGACTTACTATTTTGGATGTTATTGAAAAAGAAATTTCAGCTCCTAGAAAAGATATTTCTCCAAACGCACCAAAGATTTTGACTATGAAGATAAAACCAGACCAGATTGGAATGGTGATCGGTAGTGGAGGAAAGACTATAAAAGAATTAAAAGAAAAGACTGGAGCGGAGATTACAATAGAAGATGATGGCACAGTATATCTTACTGGAGTAGGGGATTCTGCAATGAAGGCAAAAGAAATGATTTTTGAAATGACTAGAGAATTTCAACCAGGAGAAATGCTTAAAGGAGAAGTCGTAAAGATTGCTGACTTTGGTATTTTTGTGAAATTGAATGCTTTTGTTGATGGAATGGTGCATGTATCAGAGCTTGCTCCTTTTAGGATAGAAAGAATTACTGATGTTGTAAAAGAAGGAATGATTGTACCTGTAAAAGTTTTACGAGTAGAGCACGATAAAGGTAGGATCAGTCTTTCTATTAAAGAAGCTGATAAAGATTTTTTCAAAAAATCCTAGTTTCTAAGCTTTAATATTTTAAATAAAGAAGGTAGATTATAACACTAAAGATTTTCTCTTTAGTGTTATAATGTTATTATAGAATATAATATTACTGAAAATATACTAAAAGGGTATTCAGTAAACATTATTTAAAATGGATTCTGATAATAAACCAAAATTAAAAAATATTGAAACCTTTACTGACGACATGGTCAGGGTTTTGGAGCATGAAAAAGGGGGATTGATAAAAAAGATTATTCACGAAGAAGAAGAACGAGATTTACAAAAGAAAAACTTATCTCCCGAAAGCACTAAAAATAAAATTTTTATGTTAATTGGCCTTTTTTTGATAATTGGGGCGACAGGAGCTGTCTTTGCTTCTGTTTTTTTAAAAGAAAATGTTTTTACAGCTATAGTGGATACTCAGTTTACACCGATTATCTTTACAGATAAAACTACTTTTTTAGAAATAGATAATCTTCCAACCAAAAACGAAGTTGCTACTTTGTTTTACAACCAAATATCAAATACAGATGTGAAGATTGGAGGAATGGAGGGTGTGTATTTTTCTGAGGGAAAGAATGTTTTGAGTTCTAGAATGTTTTTAGAAAAAATTAATTCATCATATCCTTTGGAGGGAATTAATGTTTTAAAAACAGGATTTTTAATGGGGGTATTTAAAACTAAAGAAAACACCAAACACCCATTTATTCTTTTGAAAGCTAGATCCTTTACAGATGTTTTTCCCAAAATGCTTATTTGGGAAAAAAGCCTTTTTGCTGATATGAGTAATTTTTTTGGGACAGAGATTACTAATGAAAATATATACCTTACAGTCAAACCATTTGAAGACAAATTTATCGTAAACAAAAATGCTAGAATTTTATATGATAAAGATGGCAATATCGCAATGATGTATGTTTTTTCTAGCAATGATTCAGTAGTGATTACTGACAATATTGATACAGCTAGAGAGATAATACTTAGATTGTTGAGCGGGAAAATTAAAAAATAAGCCCAAACAAGATAATTTACCTTTCTTTTTTAATGTGCTAATATTTGTTTATGAATAAAAAAGCACAAATAAAACAAAAGTTGGAGGAAGAGAAAGCAGAAATATTGGCAGATTTGTCTGATATTGGGGTATTTAATTCTGAGACAAACGAATGGGAAGCTGTGCCTGAAAAAATAGAAGAACCAGAATCAGATCAAAACGACATGGCAGATAGATTTGAAGATTCCGAGTCTAGAGTTTCTATTTTAGAAGTTTTACAAGCAAGATTGTCTTCCATAGAAGAATCCTTGATTGAGCTTCATAAGGATTCTTTTGGTTTGTGTGATGTATGTGGTGGTGAAATAGAAGAAGACAGGCTAGAAGCTAATCCAGCAGCCCACACTTGCAAAGAGCATCTAAACGACTAGTTTCTGTATAGAAAAATATTTTTATTAACATACTGCCTTGAGCGGAATAATTTTTAGCTTAAGGTATGAGTTTTGCAAAAGTATATTCAGCTCAAATAAATTTTTTAAAGGCAAACATTTTAAACATAGAGATAGATGTTTCTATTGGGCTACACTCTTTTTCAATTATCGGCTTGCCTGACAAATCTATAGACGAATCAAAAGACAGAGTTAGCTCTGCAATTAAAAATTCTGGGTTTGTGTCTCCAAGAAGTTTAAACAAAAAAATAGTAGTTTCTTTGTCTCCTGCTGATATAAAAAAAGAGGGGACTTTTTTTGATCTTGCTATTGCTGTATGTTTTTTGTTGGCAGACAAACAGATTTCTTTTGACCCGAGAGATAAAATATTTTTAGGGGAACTTGGGCTGGATGGAAAAATATTTTCTATTAAAGGGGCATTGCCGTTGGTAGAAGAAGCTAGGCGTAAAGGTTTCAAGCAAGTTTTTTTACCAGAAGAAAATATATCACAGGTAATCTTTGTAAAAGATATCAAAATTTTTGGAGTAAAAAGTCTTGCAGATGTTGCCAATCATTTGCTTGGGTTAAAAATTTTGGCTCAAAGCAAGCAGAAGACGATGATACAAGATTATTTATCAACTGAAAACAAAAATGACTTTGCAAAAATTAAAGGACAACAATCAATAAAAAGAGCATTAGAGATATCGGCGACAGGCAAGCACAATATTGCTATGTACGGTCCACCAGGAGTAGGGAAGACAATGCTTGCGAATGCTTTTCTTAGCATCTTGCCAGATTTAGAGTATGAAGAAATATTTGAAGTAACAAGTATTCATTCTGCTGTTGGATTAAATAAAAATAATTTAATATTTCACCCACCCTTTAGATCTCCTCACCATACTTCTTCTTATACATCTATTGTAGGAGGAGGGACAAATCCAAAGCCAGGAGAGATTACTTTGGCACATAAGGGAGTTTTGTTTTTGGATGAATTTCCAGAATTTGATAGAAGGGTAATAGAAGCACTAAGACAACCATTAGAATCAAAAGAAATTACAATTACAAGGGCGAATGCAAGCATTATCTTTCCTGCTGATTTTATTTTAATTGTTTCAATGAATCCTTGCCCGTGTGGCTATGCATCATTAAAAGAAGATTTGTGTAAATGCACAGCGGTAGATTTGTATAAATATAAAAGAAAATTATCAGGACCTATTGTAGACAGAATAGACATGTGGGTTTCGGTCGGTCAAGTGGATTTTAATATTTTAAATAAAACAGAAAAAACAGAAACAAGTGTTGAGATAAAAAAAAGAGTTATAGCTGGCAGAAAAATGGGAGAAAAAATACAGAGCTCAATAAAACAAAATTTAACTACCCCTATAGATACCTCTATAAAAAATATAGGAGAGATAGATACAAATTTTTTTGATGCGTACAGTATATCCCAAGAATCCCGTGAATTATTTATTCAAAGTATAGAAAAAATGTCTTTATCAATGAGAGCTTACAAAAAGATTTTGAAGGTAGCTAGAACTATTGCCGACTTGGATCAGTCTGCCATTATTCAAAATAAACATATATTGGAAGCCTTACAATATCGTCCCAAGCCTATGTAGAAGCTTTGTTTTTAAAGTGAATTGTAGTTATCCACATCTAAATTCTTGACAGTGAACGCTCGTTCACATATACTAAAAACAAGTTAGTTTAGTAACAAATAGTTAGGTCGTTTAGCAACAAGTAACTTTTATAAAAAAATGTCACAATCACAATATTTAAAAATGTTAGAAATGGAAATACAAAGGATCAATAGACAGATTGATCTTAAGATTTTAGCAGGGGAATCTTATTCAAAAGAGGCGAGAGATCATCGTTTACTTTTAAGGAAAGTCCGTTATCATACTAGAAGGAATTTCTTTCAAAAATTTTTCCCTACACTCACTTCAGTATTATCGGTATAATACTATTGTAGTAAATACAAGATTTCTGTAAACAATAAAATCAAATTCTTATAAGTAATAAATACAAAGTTTATATAAATAATAAATGCAAAACCCATATAAATTAAAAATAGAATCTTTTTATAGAAACAACAAGAGAATGCCCTCATATTCTGAGATGATGAAGATTTTTGGATTCAAGTCCAAGAATGCAGTTTTTAGGGTGGTTGAAAAATTGATTTCTATGGGTTTTGTTGCTAAAGATAATCTAGGCAGATTGATACCCTCAGATTCTTTTGGAGAGGTTCCTTTGCTTGGTTCTGTAAAAGCAGGTTTTCCTTCTACTGCCGAAGAAGTTGAAGACAGTATGAACTTAAAAGATTTTCTCGTTAAAGATACAGAAAAAACATACATACTAGAAGTAGATGGAGATTCTATGATTGATGCTCATATAGAAGAAGGGGATATGGTAATAGTAGAAAAGACAAATACTGCAAAAGAAGGTGACATTGTGATTGCTGAAGTAGATGGAGAATTTACTATGAAATATTTACGCAAAAGTAAAAGTGGATCAAAGATGTGGCTTGAGCCAGCAAATAAAAACTATAAACTTATTTACCCAGAGAATAGTATGAATATCGTGGCAATAGTCAAAGCCGTTATTAGGAAGTACTAAACAAAATACTACATAATACAAAAAGCACAGACGATGTCTGTGCTTTTTGATATATTTCTGTTCGCGCGCGAATAGAAAATTATTTTACTGCATCCTTCAGTGCTTTAGCAGCTCTGAATTTTGGAACTTTTGTAGCTGCAACTTTTACTTGTTCTCCAGTTTTTGGATTACGAGCCATTCTTGCTGCTCTTGCTTTAACGGAAAAAATTCCGAAACCAGCTATTGATACTTCATCTCCTTTTTTTAAAGTACCAACAATAGAATCAAAGACTCCATCTACTAACTCTTCAGCTTGGACTTTTGTCCCGCCTAATTTACCGTGTGCCCATTCAACTAATGCTTGTTTATTCATTATTCTTTAAAAGTTATTTTTAATAATCTTTCGACCGGTCTCTTAATTTTCATTAAAAGACTTACCCTTAAAGTACATACATATATTATATATCAAGGGTTTTTTTAGGCAAGGGGTATAGAGAATGTATCAATTTAGTCAAATTATTCTTTCGTAACTATATATTATCTAGCGTACTCAATAATTCTAGTTTCTCTAATCATTGTAACTCTTATTTCACCAGGGTATTTTAGCTCTTGTTCTATTTTTTGAGCTATTTCACGAGCCATAAGCTTTGCCTCAGTATCTGATATTTTTTCAGGAGTAACAAATATGCGAATTTCTCTACCAGCTTGAAGAGCATATGATTTTTCTACAGCTTCAAAGCTATTTGCTAAGGCCTCTAAGTCTTGTAGTCTCTTTATATAGTTCTCTACAGAGTCTCTACGAGCTCCTGGACGTCCACCAGAGATAGCATCGGCTGTCTGCACAATGATAGCTTCTACTGTTTCATAAGGATAATCCTCATGGTGAGATTTCATTGCTGTAATAATTCTTTCGTCTGCTCCAAATTTTTGAAGAATACGAATACCGATTTCTACGTGGGTTCCTTGCACCTCATGGTCAAGAGCTTTTCCTATGTCATGTACTAATGCTCCCGCTTTAGCTATTTGTACATCAGCTCCAAGCTCTTCGGCAATCATTCCTGCGATATGTGCCATCTCTACTGAGTGTTGGAGAACATTTTGTCCATAACTTGTGCGGAAATACAATCTTCCTAAGATTGCCACAATTCTAGGATCAAAATTAAATACACCACACTCAAACACTGCCTGTTCTCCTTTTTCTTTGATTATTTTGTTTATATCTTCTTTTGCCTTCTCTACTAATTCTTCTATTTTAGCTGGTTGGATTCTACCATCTAGTATTAGATTTTCCAGAGCTAGTCTAGCTACTTGTCTTCTTACAGGGTCAAAAGAAGAAATAATGATTGATCCTGGAGTATCATCTACAATGAGCTCTACCCCAGAAGCTCTTTCAAAAGCACGAATATTTCTACCTTCTTTTCCTATTACTTTTCCCTTAATATCGTTATTGGGCAATGTGACAGTAGTGGTCATTAGATCAGAAGCAGTACTAGAAGCAAGTCTTTGGATAGAAGTAGCCAATATATCCTTTGCCCTACTTTCTAGTTTTTCAGTTCCCATATTTTCTAATTTCTGCATTCTGATTAAAATATCTTCTTCATACTTTTTTTCAATTTCATGCATTAGTTCTTCTTTTGCATCTTCTTGAGAAAGTTTGGCGACTCTTTCTAATTCTACGCGCTTCTCTTCCTCTACCTTAGATACTCTTTCTTGTATCTTTTTTATTTCCTCTACTTTAACTTTTATTGCCTCAGCTTCTTTATCAAGCTCAGTCTGACGAGCATCCAAAAAATCATCTTTTTTGATAAGACGTTTTTCAGTATCTTTAAAATCTTGCTCTCGTTTTTTTTCTTCTTCACGAAGCTCTGCTAATTTATCTTCACTTTTCTTCTTGGCTTCCTCTACTACTTTTTGAGCCTCTTCTTTAGCTCCGACCATCATTTGTTTGATGTCTATTTCAATTGATCTCTTTTTTCCAAGAGCAATTACCAATCGGAGGTAATATCCGATAGCAAGTCCTAAAAGGAGTACCAAGCCTCCTAAAAGAATTATAGTTGTTTCACTCATAAGCGTTTTTCAGCTTACAAGAACACGCCCCTATATTGTGGTCTTAATCTTACTCACTTTTTTTAAGTCAAAAATCCGTTTGTGATTTATTTTCTTCAACAACATGTGTGTATTCCTATAAACTGTTTCAAAATAATTATTAAAAATCTACATTAGAAATGTACCAAAAATATAGACAAAAGTCCAGAAAATGCCAAAAACAGCCTTAAAAATGATTTTAAGAATTAAAAAATAGTATTTTTAAGAGCTTTTGGCTGATATATTACTTGCTAGAACTTGTAGCTTTGGATTTCGTGACTATTTCATCTATAATCCCGTATTTTTTTGCTTCTTCAGCGTCCATAAAGAAATCTCTCTCTACATCTTTTTCTATTTGGCCTACAGGTCTACCGGTATTTTTTGCAAGCATTTTGTTTAGATTTTCTCTTGTCTTTAAAATGTGTTTTGCTGTGATAGCAATATCAGTAGCTTGTCCTTCTACTCCTCCAAGTGGCTGGTGAATCATAACTTCTGCGTTTGGAAGAATGTATCTCTTTCCTTTTTTACCAGAAGATAATATGATCGCTGCTCCGGAAGCTGCTATTCCTACACAAAAAGTAGCTACATCTGGTCTAATGTGATTGATAGTATCTACAATAGCAAGAGTAGAAGTGACTGATCCTCCAGGGGAGTTGATATAAAAGCTGATGTCTTTTTTTGAATCTTCAGACTCTAGAAATAAAAGCTGTGCGATGACAATGTTGGCAGTGTGGTCATCTATTGGTCCTGCAAGAAAGATAATACGCTCACGCAAAAGACGAGAGTATATATCATAAGCTCTTTCACCAAACTGGGACTTTTCTATTACTGTGGGTATTAACATAATGTTCATTATACTTTTTTTGGAAATAAAATCAATTTCCTGTACGCGTCTACCATACAGGAGACTTCTCAGACCTCATGTTTTATTGATATATATACTTAATTTACAACTTATTTACAATATTTATATATAATTGATTTTTTTATATTTGACACTAGTATATCAATATTGATATACTCTAAACAGAAAGATTTAATTTTCATTATAAAATATTTATTTTGAAAATGTATAATTCTTTTTTTACCGAAAAGGTTTCTTTGTTTATAAAACAATTACCAGAAACAGATCAAGCAAAAATACACGCTTCTATTAGTTTCTTAGAAGAGGGAGATTTCAGGGTTGTTTATACTAAAAAACTAAAAGGAGAGATTAAAGAATTGATTGTAAAAAGATACCGCTTGGTTTTCTTTGTGAAAGATAAAAATATATATTTTATTTATATTTTTATTAAGAAGACATCCAAAACCCCGAAAAGTTATTTATTTCAAATGGAGAAAGTATATAAGTATATTAAATATAATATATGATTAAAAAAAATAAAAAAATCAAAAGTCCGCTAAAGCTTTATTCTAGTAAAGATGTTTTTGATCAATTTTCAAAATCAAAATTCTATCAAAAAGTTTACTATGAAGAGATTTCTCGTTTGTACTTAGTAAAAAAAATTAGAAATACGCGCATTCAAAAGAAAATGACACAAAAAACTATTGCTGAAAAGACAAAATTACCACAATCCTTTATTTCTCGTATAGAAAGTGGAAAGCATAGTTTTTCTTTAGGTACTTTGTATAAAATATCCAAAGCCTTAGGTAAAAAAATAGAGCTAGTGTAGCGATGGAAGTTATTTGGTCATATAAGTATAGCCCTTCTCTTTTTAATAGAATAGTGTTTTTACTTCCCCTGATTCTCTAAAAATTGGAAAATCTTTTCATTGGTCAAGACATTTTCAGCATGCATTTGAGCTCTGTCAGGGTCAGCATCTTTGTAGTGTTCTAGGATATGAGCTACTTCTTTTGCTACTTCTTCTGTATCTGCTTTTATATTTTCTTGTTTAGAGATTTCAAACAAAACAAGAGAAAACTTTGCTTTCTTCTCTGCATCTTGTCTAAATTCTTTGCGTAAGTCTTCTTTGGTTTTTTTGATATGGACAAGATAATCTTCAAATTTTAAACCCATTGCGCTGATATCTGTCTCCATTCTATAGAGAATCTTTTCTAGTTCAGAATCTATCAATACTTCAGGTATTTCTGCTTCAGTTTTTTCTATGATTGCTTCTATGATTTTCAAGCGTGTTTTTTCTCGTGCTTGGTTTATTTTTTCAAGCTTGATATTTTCTTTTAGCTTTTCTCTAAAATCTGCTACATCTTTGAATGGCCCTAGAGCTTTGACGAAGTCATCATTTAATTCTGGAAGCTCCACTTCTGGGAGTTTTACTTCTTCTGTATTTTTATTCTCCTCTGTTGGTTCATCTTTCTTTGCTATGTCTTGCATGTTGATTTTTGGAGCACGAGATTTGCGAATATCCATTATGGTGTTTTCTAACTCTTGGTCAGATACCTCAATATTTTTATCTTCAGCACTTATATCACTGATAGTTTTCTGGGATATTTTTTTATAGTCTGGAAGATTTACTTCAGGCAATACAGCTGTCTTTATTTTAAATTCCAATGGGTTATTGCGAGCTATTTTGGTGATTGTAATAGAAGGTCTACCAATAGCATCTATCTTGTTTTCTTCTAGGATCTTTGGATAATTTTCATTGATCGCTATTTCTGCTGCTTCTTCTAAAATCGCTAATTCTCCAACTTTGGATAAAATGATATTTTCTGGGACTTTTCCTTTACGAAATCCGTCCATTTCAATATTTTCACTAATATTCTTTAGCGCTTTTGGAAAGAGTGCCTCTAATACATTTGCTTCTAATTGTGCCTCTATCTCCAATTCACTTTTTGGTAGTTTATTTATTTTTATTTGTATCATAAACTTTATCCTATACTAAAACTCTTTTATTTTCAAATTTTTGTATAGAAAAACAAAAAACCCCGTTTAAGGGTTTTTTGTAGAGAACTGTTACAATAATTATTGCAAACCTTCGTCCAAATTATCTATATTCATAGAATCTCCCAAATCTTCTTCAATATTTTGGATTTCAGTCACAGTAGGAGCTGTCTCTACTGACATTTCAGCAGATTCTTCTACGACTGCAGACTCCTCAGTGTTGTTTTCCATGCTTCCTTTATTATTTAGAAGATATATTCCTCCTATTACAAGCATAAGCACTATTATAATTACACTAACCCAAACATTTTTTGATTTTTCTACTGTTGGTTCCATTTTATTTGTTAAATTATTGTTAATTTATAAATGATACGACTTTTAATATTATTCTACTTCAGCGCTTGGAGCGACTTCTGCAGAACTTGAGGTAACACTTTTCCTTACTTCAGAAGCTTTTGTTTTTAAGCTCTCTAATGCTTTTCTCATGTAACCATGAGCTTCTTTTAATGCTTCTTTTGCTGATTTTGCTAAAGTCTTTGCTTGTTCCATGTTTGCGGTCTTTGTGTCAACATTTGTTTTTAGTTCTGATATATAGCCCATAGCTTTTGCAAGACTAGTCTCTGCTGAAGTCATAAATTCTCTTGAAACAGAAACATCTGCTCCTAATTCTTCTACTGTATCTATTCTTGAATTTATTCTATCTGCAATTTTGGCTAAATTTTCAGCTACTGTTCCAAAATTGAAAGCTACTCGTACAGCAGGAGCTTCAGGTTTTTTATCATCATTACCAGCTATTTTTTCTTTTAAACTATTAACTAAACTTGGTTTTTTGTCTTCAAATTTTTCTCTCAAGTTTTCTCTTTTAACTTCTAGATTCTTTTTGATTTCTTCTCTTTTTAATTCCATTGCATTTTTGACAGCTTCTCTCTTTGCTTCCATTTCAGTTTTGATGCTCTCTTTCTTCTCATCTAGTAATTTTTTAACTTCGTCTTTTTCTGCCTTCATTTCTTCTTTAAGTTCTTTTTTTTCAATTTCAAACTTGTCTTTAATTTCTTTCCTTTCTGGTTTTACAGGAGGAAGAGGTCTTGGACTTGGAGAAAGTGGATTTGAACTTTCTGCTAATACTACTTGGCTAAAAGCCAAAGAAAAAACTAAAACCAAAGCGAGTGATAATATGCGTGAATAATTTTTTGTTTTCATTTTTTTTATTTATATTAAATACTAATAATAACCAGTGTCGGAAAAGACACCTTTTTATTATAGCAGAAATAAATACATTTAGTCACTAAAATTCAAAATCCCCTTTATAAAAGGGGATTTTGTGGAAAAAACTTTCTTTATTCAAACTTCTTTAAATATATATCAGTGTATCTATCAGCACACTCTTGGACAACTTTGATAGCTTCTTCTTTATCAAAAAAACCTTTAATGATGCCTGTACCTGGTTTTTTTAAGTGTTTGATATGTTCCCAGTAGTAAGTAGTCTCTTTTTGAAATTGCCCTCCTAAATCTTCTAAGGATTGAATATGATCACTTCTCCTGTCGTCTGCCAAGACTGCAATGATTTTGTCATCTATTTCTCCAGCATCTTCAAATTTCATTACACCAATGATACGGGCCTCTACTAGACATCCTGGAACTAATGGCTCCATAACATTTACAATCTCTATATCAAGTGGATCACCATCGTAATCCCATGTTTTAGGAATTGCTCCATAAGCAAAAGGATAAGCGAGGGAAGAATATCCCACTCGGTCTAATTTTAATTGACCTGTCTCAGTAATCAGCTCGTATTTATTGATAGTCCCTGAGTTTATTTCTACGATAGCGTTTAATACCTTTTTTTCTTCATCCGCAAAAGGAGAAAGAACATGCAAAAGATTAAGCATATATTTTGAAGGTTTTTGATCTATGTTTGCCATATGTCTATAATACTACTCTAATTTCTTTTTTCAAGTTTTATTTAGTCTCTTCTTTTTCTGTGACAATCTCTGCATCATTTTCTGTGTTGTTTTCTGCTGTTTCTGAGTCACTTGTCGCATCATCTGTGTTTTCTTCAGAATCAGTCGTATTATCTGTTTCTTTCTCTTCTGTAGATTCCGCACCATTTCCTTTGATGTCTATTTTCCAACCAGTAAGTTTTGCAGCAAGTCTTACATTTTGTCCGCCTTTTCCGATTGCAAGAGATAATTCTGCTTCAGGTACTTCTACTAGAGCTTGTTTTTCTTCTTCATTTATTTCAATTGATATTACTTTAGCAGGGGAAAGAGCGTTTGTAATAAAAGTTTTAGGGTCTTCAGACCATGGGATAATGTCTATTTTTTCTCCAGCAAGTTCTTGAGATACAGTGTTTACTCTTGTTCCTTTTTGTCCAACACAAGATCCTACAGGATCAATGTGCTCATCATTTGAAAGAACAGCAATCTTTGAACGAGATCCTGCTTCTCTGGCAATGGACTTTATTTCTACTACTCCACTTTCTATCTCAGGAGCTTCAACCATAAAAAGTTTTTCTAAAAACTTTGGGTGAGTACGAGAAAGACGAAGACTAATACCCCTTGGAGCATCTTCTACAGAGTATAGGTATGCTTTGATTCTCTGACCTCTGTCAAAATATTCTCTAGGAATTTGTTCTTCTTGAGTTATTACCCCTGTAGCTCTATTAAAATCTACATAAATATTTCCTCTCTCTATCTTTTGAACCATTCCAGAAACAATCTCTCCTTCTTTTGTACCATATTCATCCATGATAGATGTTCTTTCTGCTTCTCTAATCTTTTGAATTATGACTTGCTTGGCTGTTTGAGCTGCAATGCGTCCATAATCGTCTTTTGCTTCTAGTGGAAAGACAATTTCGTCATTTAATTCTGCGTCTTTTTTTATAATACGAGCATCTTCAAGAAGAATGTGGTGCTCAGAATTAAAACGAACTCTCTCATCTTCGGTGTCTTTGAATGAATATTCTTCTTCTCCTTCTTCTGGTTCATCCATTCTAGCAATGCTTTCATCTACTACTATTTTGATTTGATAAAAATCTACCACTCCTGTGTCTTGGTCAAATTTGGCACGAATAATCTGCCCACGCTTTCCGTAGTCTTTTTTGTAGGCGGCAGCCATGGCTTGCTCTATCGCTTCAAGTATTTTTTCTTTTGGAATTTTTCTTTCAGTTTCTAGTTGTTCTAACGCTGATTTGAATGTTTTTATGTCTAACATATATTTAATTGTGTGTTATTTTAAATAAAAAAAGCCCCTTCGGTGCAGGACTTGTATGCTATATATAGTACTATATGTGAAAACATAATGCAAGGGCTTTATGGGGAGGGGGATACGAAGGTAATGTGTATAAATTCGCATAGATATGGCAGTCTTAATTAACCACCATATGTGTGTGCACATTATCACAGGCGATTTACATATTTTAAAATGTGTGTTAGATTAACAAACATAAATGAATATGAAAAATGTGAAAAGTATGAAAAAAATAATATTAACAATCCTATCTTTAGCTTTAGTGGTGTCTTTCTCTTTTGCGGATAAGGTGGAGGCGAGTGGGTGGGAGTTTGCTGGTTATTTTCCAGAAAATTTTATAATAAATCAACACATAGAGAATGTGTCCTCTCGAATTGTTGGTCTGCATTTAGAAAGAATTGATACAAGAAGAGGTGGCGCATCTTTGATTGATAGTCACAGAAACAGTGTTTCAACAATAAAAAGGTATGTAGATAGAACCACTGGCCATGCAATTAATATTAGTAATGCAATAGGATTTGAGCCTAACAACTTTGAGAGTTTTCAAGGTAATTTCAATAAATATGTAACTGTCTCAGGAAATCAAGTTCCTTTAACTGTACGAGGAGAAGGTGCTATTGTAGTTACTTTGTCTTATCAAAATGGAGGCTTTACAATATATGGTACTTTAAGAAAAGTTTTAACAAGTGATTTCAAAACATATTATTGGCCAATTCCTGCAGGTAAAAAAGTTAGTATGATAAGTATAAATTTGCAAAACAATTATCAAACTAATCATGCATATGTTGAGATTAAAGAACAATCAGACAGATTGAAACCATTATTAGAACAATAAGTAGTATAAAGATGAAAAAAATAATATACATAACAATTTTGTTTCTAGCGGTAGCTTTTTCTCCTTTGTTTGGAGATACAGCTAAAGCAGAACCATATTCAGGTAAAGGAGGTAGTTGGTATTTTGCTAATTACATGTCTTTTCCTCCAGGGGCTATAATAAAAGGGTGGGTAATACCTAGTAATAAATATGTTGCTTTGCATGCAAAGCAAGTAGGGGATCCTCCACTAAATGCTCTTACTGCTATTTCTCGTTCAAATGATTTAAGATCAACAGTAAACACAGATTCTAAAATAGGGAACCAAAACAATCCTGAAGATGTTCAAGTTGTTGATTTTGCTACAAAATTTGTACAAGAAGTTAATTTACAACAAAATACTATTACTTTTACAGTAAAAGGGGAAGGAAGAGTTAATTTTGCCCTTGCTTATTCCGATGGTGGATTTATAGCTTTTGGTCAAGGAGCCGTTTTGACTCCAAATTGGAGAACATACACATATCCTGTTAAACCAAATGCCACAATTACAACTATTGTTTTAGAATTAAGTAATAGAGGAACATTAGAAAGCCCTTATATCCAATTAAAATCTCCTGGATTAATTACTCAATAATTTAGATTTCTAAATTAATAAAAAACCGCCGTATGGATGGTTTTTTATTTTTGTCTCAGTATCAAATGTTTATATTTTTTTATTTTCTGTATCTATAAAACCCTTATAAGGTAAGGCTATTTTAGCCCCAAAAAGTTATCCACAGGCTATCCACTTTTTAGGCTTGCTAATTGCTTTTTTATTTTATTTGTGGTATACTACTAAGTAGATATTATATAAGTACTATTTGTGCGAAATGTGCGAAAAGTTTATCAATTAACTTTAATCATTAAAACATAAATTATATTTTAATAGACTAATTATAAAAAAATGAAAAAAATAATATTAACAATTTTGTCCCTAGCTTTAGTCGCATCTTTCTCTTTTGCGGAGAAGGTGGAGGCGAGTGGGTGGGAGTTTTCTGGCTACTTACCAGAATCTATGTTATTGCAAGGGTATGTGGACAGCACTTTTAGACTTTCTAGTCTGCACTTATTAAATTTAAATACAAGAGCTACTGTTGTTGGTGAGGATATTACAAAAAACATAAAAGATGTTTTGCCGTTAAACAGATTATCTAGTGTAGATAATGAAAGAAATTACGACACAAGTAGATTAACTGGATCAAAAAGAAGTGATATAAATTTAACTAATAAGTTTAATTTTGAAAAAAATAATAATGTTTTAATTTCAAGAAGGTCAGAAAATAGAAATATAAATTATGCAAACAATATTATTGAAAAACAAGGTTTTGAGCCGAATCAGTTGCAATCTTTTCAAGGTACTTTCAACAAATATGTAACTATTTCAGGAAATCAAGTTCCATTAACTGTACGAGGGGAGGGGGCAATAACAGTAGCTCTTTCTTATTATGGAGGTGGGTTTGATATCTATGGTGGTTCAAGAAAAATTTTAACTAATGATTGGCAAACACATTATTGGCCTATTCCTGCAGGGAAGAAAGTAAAGAAGATTGGTATAAATTTGGATAATAATGAGATGACCAACCATGCATATGTTGAGGTTCAAGAATATCCAGGGAAATTGAAACCATTACTGACTCAATAAGTGATATAAAGATGAAAAATAAAAACCACACAAAATTGTGCGGTTTTTATTTTTAGGGATCTTTTTACTTGTATAAATATTTAAAAAAAGATATAATTAATATAATCAATTTAATTAAATTAATCAAATGTCTAAATATATAAAATATATCTTTCTAGTGTTTTGTTTTGTTTTTAGCTTATCTTTTTTTACCCCTGTTTATGCAGTGGGTGGTGGTGATGGTGGTGTCGGGATTTATCCAAGAAGTGCAAATATGCAATATGGAACTGGTTCTTCCTATGAACAGTATTTGTTTATTCAAACACCAAATCCAGGGCCGGAATTAACGAATTTTCTTAATGACTCAGTGGGTTGTGATGTATCTGGATACGATGAATGTACTGGTACTCCTCCTAATACTGCAGTATCTTGCGAAAAATATGGTTACGGGGTAACAAATAATAATGGGACAATAATAACAGGGTGTGATATTGTTTTTGTATTAAATAATGGTAATTTAGTTACTGAAAATAAACCAAGTAACATTACCATCTTTAATGGTAATGTGGAAGGTTTTTCACTAAAAATGAATAGCACAGTTACTCAAGTTGAAACATTTACCTTTAAAGTAAAAGCTTACAAACGTGCTTGGAGAGGGGATCAGATTAAGTTGGGTCAAAAAGAGATAGACTTACCTGTAACAGTTACCGCACACCCATCAGGGTTAATGGTAGCCCCTTCATTTTATAATACAACTCCAGGTGAAACAATAAAATTTTTAATAAAAGAAGGTCCTAATATTAGTCATACTGCTAATGTTACTGGTCAGAACTTGGGTGATATTTTTGATTTGCCTTTTGTGAATTGTTATTTTAATAATAATCCACAAGAAGAACCACTTAAATGTATGAAAATTAAAGAAAGTCTTTTGAGTCAAAAAGTATCTACTTTTCCTTATGAACGTTCTGTTACCTTTACTTCTCCGTATGGGTTATCTAAGACAGCAACTATAAAAGTGGATTGTCCTCTATGTATTGTGTTGTCTCCAGAACCAAAAACAATCTCTATTGGAGAGTCTTTTATGTTTAATTTAGTAAAGAAAAATGGAAATCAAGTGAATACATATTCAGACTATGTAAGCTTATTTCAAGGAGATTGTCAACAAAATGGTTGTATTAATGCTATAGAGGTAAGCGGTAAAAACCCTTCTACCGTCAAAAAATTTAATATTTCTTTAGGGACAACAGCAGTAAATATTGTTTCTCTGCCCACAACTACTGCCGGGGATTATACTTTGCGAGTTCAAGGAGTTGAATCTGAATTTCCTGAATACAAAACTGTAGGATATGCAAAAATTCATGTATTAGAAACACCCGCTTCTCCTTATTTAAAAATTAATTGGAGTGGTAATGTTAATACTGGGACAGGAGGGGTTTCTAATACACCAGTAAGTAGTGAAAAGAAAATTACATTTTCGAACCAAAATTCTGAAGTACTTAGTTTTAATCTAGAAAAGTTAGGTGTCTCTGATATAGAACATAATATATTTAATTATAATCCAACAAGTATGAATGTTAATTCTGGGTATAGTACTCCTGATTTTTCAGGTCCTGTTAATGGTGTTGTTCTGACTAAAAATTTATCCTCAAGATCAGGAAAAATCACTTTTAATATTAAGGGTAAAGACCAAGATAATAATAATATTTTAAGTAATAGTTTGGTTATTGATGTTAAAATCCCCCCAGATCTTCGCCCAGACCCTGTAACATTCACCCCTACAGCTTCTACTATAAATAAACCAGTAAAATTTTCTGCTATTGTTAAAAACATTGGAGGAGAAACCACAGGTGCTAGCTTTAATTCCTTTTTCCAAATAACAGATCAAGACCCAAGCTCAAATCCAGAGCTGACCCAACAGAGAGGTGTAAAAGAAAATATTTTAGCGAAGTTAACTAAAAACACAAAAAAGGTAAACGCGCAGACAAGCTCTCAATTCCCATACTCAACACCAGCAGTGGCAAAGCCACCACTTGCACCAGGGGGATCTTTGACTGTAGATGTAAACCATACCTTTACTCAATCCGGTACATACTGGGTGCGGGTTTGTACTGATAAACAAAATATTTTAGATCTAGGACGCATAGTGGAGTCAGATGAAGACAATAACTGTAGCCATCCATATTCTAAAATTGTCATCGGGTCCCTTCCTGATCTTATTCCTGGGGGTATCAGCCCTACGACTTTTCAAATTGGACCAAATGCATCAATAAATACAAGTGTAAAAAATATTGGTGGAGTAGCTACAGGAGCATCTTTCAAGGCATTTTTGCAATTACAAGAATTACCCCTTTCAGCTTTTAAACATGGAGCACAAATAGTAAATGCATTAATAGAGGTTGATCTTCCAAGTTTTGATGTAAATGCTTTGAATGCAGGAGAGGAGAAGTTAATTAATTTAAGTAATGTTGATTTAAGAGCATATTCTGAAGGTGGATATAAGATGCGTCTTTGTGTAGATAAAGAAAATAGAAATAGTGCAGGGACAATTACTGAAGTAGATGAAGGAAATAACTGTGGGGCTTGGACTACAATAGCTTTAGCAGATAATCCAATGCCTGATCTTGTGATAAGTAGTGTTTCTCCAAAAGAAGCTACAGTAAATCAAGCATTAAATCTTACAGCTGTCGCTACAAACCAAGGATTAAAAGCTACAGGTGGTGGTTTTGATGGATTTATGCAAGTTTCAGCCATAAATCCTGATCCTAGTGGAGAAGAAGGAATAGGTGCCCCTTCTGGACAAGGGAATAGTTCATATAATTCATTCGCTAAAGTAGCGAATGCTCAAGGAGGAGGAGAAACTGCTGCAATTACAGATCTTACTTCTTATGATTTTAAAAATTTAGGAGTAAATAGTTCTGAAACAATGACTACAAGTCATACATTTAATGCTGTGGGAACATATTGGCTCCGAGCTTGTGTAGACAAGAAAAATAGTGGTGATGATGGGAAAATAACAGAATCTCTAGAAAACAACAACTGTTCTGGTTGGGGTAGTATTTCTGTAAAAGTTGGCCCTTCTCCTGACCTTACTGCTAGCTATACAGGGCCAACAAATTTCTCTGCAGAACAAGTAGCCAATCTTTCTGGAAGTATTTCAAACATTGGTAGTGCAAACATCTCTACTGCTTTCCCAAACTTTTTCCAAGTAGCAGATCATAATCCAGATAATGCTGAAGGGAATATCACAGACCTTTCTTCTGTTCAAATATCATCTCTTTCTGCGGGAACAAATCAAAGTATTACAAAACAACATACTTTTGACAATAATGGATCTTATTGGATCCGAGTATGTGCCGATAAATCTTCTAGTGATAATAATGGGGAAATCACAGAATCAGATGAAACCAACAACTGTGGAGCTTGGGTAAGCGTAAATGTTGGAGAAGCCGGAGTGCCGTTTGGGAACCTTTCTGCGACAGGTTGTATTATTCAAGAAAACAGCGGAAGTTGTGATATTTCTTTGACTTGGTCTACTGGTAATCTAACCGCAGAAGCGGATACTGCTGTTACTGTGAATCCTCCTCGCAATACTGTAGTCTCAACAGATACTTCTGGTACAAAGGTAAAATATTCAGTAAAAAAAGAAACATATGGGTTTTTCTTGTATCACAATGGAGTGGAGTTAGACACAAGTAATGCTTCAGCAGATTGTGCAAGTAACCTTTATTGGGATGACAAAGAAGAAATTTGTAAAAAAGGAGAAACTATATATTCTTCCAGTCTTTCTGTGAGTCCTTCTTGGATTGCTTTTGATGCCACTTCTACTCTTTCTTGGTCTTCTATGAATGCTATAGAGTGTAATGGAGATGGTTTTGATACAAAGGGAGCAACAGAGGGGAGTTCCCTTGTTGGTCCATTTCAGACAGAAGGTCAACATGTATACACTTTGTATTGTACTGGAGAAGGAACTCGGTTTGCTCCAAAAAGTGTCACCCTTAATGTTACTGAAGATGGAGGAACAGCAAAAAAGCCAACATACAAAGAACAATAAAATAAAAAGAAATTTTTAACAAAAAAAACCTCTCTATTTTTTGGGAGGTTTTTTTGTTATAATCAATAAATGGCTATAAATAAAAAAATAATTGTGGGTAATTGGAAAATGAATCCTGTATCTTTAAAAGAGGCAGAAAAGATTTTTTCTGGAATTGCAAAAGGGTTTGCTGTTCTTAAAAAAACTCAAGTCATCATCTGCCCGCCTGCATTATTTTTAGAAAAATTAAAAAAAGTTTCTACCAAGATATCTCTAGGATCTCAAGATGCTTTTTGGGAAGAGTCAGGAGCTTTTACAGGGGAGATATCAGCTTCAATGCTAGATACTCTTGGAGTTAGATATACTATCGTAGGACATTCTGAACAAAGACACAAATATACAGATGAAGAAATAAATAGAAAAGTTAGGGGATGTTTGGCTTCTGGAATTATTCCAATTTTATGTGTTGGGGAAACAGAGAGAGATGCAGATCATAAATATTTGAATTTTGTAAAACAACAAGTTGAATCCGCGTTAGACAAGGTTTCCAAAAACTCTTTAGCAAAAGTCATTATTGCCTATGAACCAATCTGGGCGATAGGGAAGACTGCTGTCCGCGAAGCTACTAGTGCTGAATTTTTGGAAATGAGCTTACTTATCAAAAAAGTGTTGAATGATAAATTTGGTAAAAGCGCTACCGATACAGTAAAGATTCTCTATGGTGGATCTGTAAATACAAAAAATGCTTTGGATTTTTTGGAGAATGGAAAAGCCGACGGGCTTTTGGTGGGGAGAGAAAGTTTAAACCCCGCAAAGTTTACTGAAATAATTAAAACCTCCGAGAATTTAAACTCTTTAAAAGGTCCTAATAAAAAATAATTTATGCAATCAATTAAAAGTTTAAAAAATTTGAAAGGGAAGAAAGTTTTAGTCAGGGTGGACTACAATGTCCCCATTGCTGGAGGAAAAGTAACTGATGACTTTCGTATCAAAAAATCCTTAAAGACAATAGATTTTTTATTAAAAAAAGGAGCCAATCTTTTACTAGTTACTCATTTAGGAAAGGACGGCTCTGAAAGTATTGAGCCAGTAAAGAAAAGATTTTTTGCTCTTTCTAAAGCACCGAAAGATAGGGTTATATTTTTTGAGAATGTTAGAAAGTTTGCAGGAGAAAAAGCCAATGACTTATCTTTTGCCAAAACTCTTGCAGGGCAAGCTGATATTTATGTAAATGAAGCTTTTTCAGTTTCACACAGGAAAGATGCTTCTATTGTCAGTGTACCCAAACTTTTACCTAGTTATGCTGGATTTCAGCTTGAAGAAGAATCACACAATCTATCTAAAGCTTTCAAAAATTCTAGACATCCTTTTTTGTTTATCCTCGGTGGAGCAAAGTTTTCTACCAAGATGCCTTTGTTGAAAAAATATTTAAAGTTGGCAGATACTGTGTTTGTCGGGGGAGCTTTGGCCAATGACTTTTTTAAAGCTAGTGGTTATGAAGTAGGCAAGTCTCTTTTGGATGAGAATGATTATGGAATAAAAAATATTTTGAAAAATAAAAAGCTGGTATTACCACAAGATGTATGGGTGGAATCTTTGGGTAAAAGATATGCTAAAAAGCTAGGCGATATTTCCAAAAATGACTACATTGTAGATATTGGTCCCGAATCTTCCAAAATGCTTTCATTGATAATCAAAAAATCTAAGTTTGTTCTTTGGAACGGTCCACTTGGTAGATATGAAGCAAGTGGAATGGGTGAAACAAAAAATACTTTGAAAACACTCGCTTCTATGAAAGTGGAGAGTGTTGTTGGAGGAGGAGATACTGTGGCTATAATTTCAAAGATGAAAATAGAAGAAAAGCTTGGATTTGTTTCTACTGGAGGAGGAGCTACTTTAGACTTTTTGGCTAAAGGCACATTGCCAGGAATTAAAGCTTTAGAAAAGTAATTCTGATATATATGTTAGAATAACTCTTATGCAAAAGTATGGGGATTTTTTGATGCAATTGTTACAAAAAAGAGGTATTTCTTCTGTAGAAGAAGCAGACCTTTTTTTGAATCCAAGCTATGAGAGGGATTTTTTGGATCCATTTTTGATGCGAGATATGCGGACTGTATGCGAAAGGATTTTACAGGCTATTGATAAAGATGAAAATATTTTAATTTATGCTGATTATGATTGTGATGGTATCCCAGGAGCGGTGATTTTGTCTGATTTTTTCCAGAAAATAGGTTTTACCAATTATGAAGTATATATACCAGAACGAAATATCGAAGGTTATGGCTTAAACCTTCCTGCTATAGAGGGTTTTATTAAAAAAAATGTGCATTTACTGATTACTATAGATTTAGGAATTACAGCGGTAGAAGAAGTGGATGTTTTGCAAAAAGAAAATATAGATGTGATTATCACTGATCACCATCTTCCACCAGAAGTATTACCAAAAGCTTTTGCTATACTTAATCCAAAAATAGATCAGTATCCATCCAAAATGCTTTGTGGGGCAGGAGTGGTGTTTAAACTTGTGCAGGGACTAATAACTTTTGCCGAGCAAGGAGATATTGAAGCAGTGAAAGATATACAAAAAAAAGAGAAAGAAAATATAGAGATAGAAAAAGAGACAGACAGACAAGGAGAAGAGGCAAACACAAAGTATCCAAAGGCAATAAAAATGATAAAAGAAAATGTGCATATTGGCTGGGAGAAGTGGCTACTTGATATGGCAGGTATGGCTACGCTATCAGATATGGTTCCTCTTTTGGGGGAAAACAGAGCTATTTCATTTTTTGGAATGAAAGTTTTGCGTAAGACTCCTCGGGCAGGACTACAAAAGCTTTTTTCAAAAATGAAAATAGATTTTAGATATTTATCTGCAGATGATCTTAGTTTTATGATTATTCCAAAAATAAATGCAGCTTCTAGAATGGATAGCCCAATGCGAGCTTATGAGCTTCTTTCTTCTGTGGACATTGCTAAGGCGAGCGCTTTAGCTGAACATCTTATAAAAATAAGTGACGATAGAAAAACTTTAGTAAAAGGCATTATGCGTGAAGTGCATAAAATTTTTGAAAAAAAAGAAATAACTGAATCTATAAGAGAAGTGATTGTGATTGGAAACCCTCAATGGAAAGTAGGAGTACTTGGACTAGTAGCAGGCAAGCTTGTAGATCAATACAAGCGACCTGTCTTTGTGTGGGGAGCAGATGAGAATGATTGTATTCGTGGCTCTTGTCGCTCTCCAGGATCTGTCTCTGTGGTAGAGCTTATGTCTTCCGCTAAAGATTATTTTAATGAGTTTGGCGGGCATGAGCTGGCGGGAGGGTTCAGTACCTCACGAGAAAAAGTACCTTTTTTGGAAGGGGTTCTTTCAAAAACATTTTTTGAAATTAAGAAAGAAGAGACAAAAGAAAATATGCGATATGATTTGGAAATGAAACTCTCTGAAGTAAATATGAAAAATTGGCGAGATTTAGAAAAACTAGAACCTTTCGGGCTCGGCAACCCAAAACCCATTTTTCTTTTTAAGAGTGTGATTATAGAGAAAATAAAAAAGTTCGGTAAAAATGGAGGAGAGCATCTTGAAATATCTTTTAGAGATACTGTGGGCAACAAAGGGGTCGCTATTTCTTTTTTTTCTTCATTAGATTCTTTCTCTGTAAATACTTTAGCAGAAGGGATGTCCGTAGATTTACTTGCCAATTTTGACTTGTCGCGTTTTAGGGGAAGGGCAGAGCTACGACTGAGGGTGGTGGATGTTTTTTAGTTTTTTAAAAAACGAAAACTATCTAAAAAATATGTTTTAAAAGAGATTTTTGAATGTTTTTTGACCATCTTGCTTTCAATGATATACTTGGATAATGTCAAAAGAAAAAATCATTGTATATACAGATGGATCTGCTAGAGGAAATCCAGGCCCTGCAGGGTGGGGAGCTATTTTGATTGTGGGTAATAAAATTTTTGAAATGGGAGGGCGCTCAGACAGGGCGACCAATAACCAAATGGAACTAACTGCTGGGATAGAGGGAGTTAGAAAAATTCGGCAGGAATTCTTTGGAGAGAAAGATTCTTTGGGAGGAGGAGATAGTTTCTCCGGAAAAAATGAATTTGAAATAGAAATTTTTTCTGATTCCAAATATGTGATTTTAGGCATCACCGAATGGATTCATGGATGGATCAAAAATAACTGGCGTAATTCTGCTAAAAAACCTGTTTTAAACAAAGAATTGTGGGAAGAATTATATTCTGTGACTAGAGGATTAAATATCACTTGGAAGTATGTGGCAGGGCATACAGGGGACACTTACAACGAAAGAGCAGATGAGATAGCTACAAGCTTTGCTGATAATGAACCTACTATGTTAAAAAATGCGGGATAAAATATTTTATACAATTTGTTTTGGATTCCTCCTAGGAACGCTGATGCGTTCCTTTATTTTTTTAGATTGGTATTTTGCTGGTTGGCTTTTTGGAGTTGCAATGTTTTTGATTTTTCTCTTGTGGCAAATAAAAGTGTTTTGGGAAATTAAAAATATAATTATTTGTGCAAGTGTATTTTTATTGGCTATTGGTCTGGGTATCAGTAGATACAATATAGCAGATATATATCCTCCTCTTGATTTTTATCAAAAGATAGGACAAAAAATATCTTTGGAAGGAATAGTGATAAATGAGCCAGAAGTGAAAGATACAAATCAAAAAATCACAGTGAAGCTAGAGAAGCAAAATGTTCTCGTCACTACAGGGCTTGAAAAATACTTTGATTATGGAGATAGGGTTATATTGAATGGTGTTTTAATTTTGCCTGAAAATTTTATCACTCCCTTAGGGAAAAGTTTTGATTATATTTCATATCTGAAGAAAGATAAAATATTTTTTTTGATGAATTATCCAAACATAAAGGTGGTAAATAAAGGGGAGGGAAATCCACTCAAAAGATTTTTGTATAAAACAAAAAGTATTTTTTTAGAAAAATTGAATGCTGTTATCCCTTCTCCAGAATCTACCTTACTTGGTGGGTTGATTTTGGGGGAGCGGTCTGGATTTAGTACCGAGCTTAGACAGCAGTTTGTGGATACAGGTACGATACATATAGTAGCTCTCTCTGGATACAATGTGACGATGATTGCTGAATGGATAATGAAACTTTTTTCTTGGCTACCGATTTACTGGGCATTTTTTACAGGGGTAATTGGTATTTTTTTATTTGTCCTTATGTCGGGAGGGCAGGCGACTGCTGTCAGGGCAGGGATTATGGCAAGTCTAGCAATAGTAGCAAAAGCCACAGGGCGAGAATATGATGTATGGAGAGGGATTGTATTCGTAGCTTTATTAATGGTGATTCTAAATCCATTTGTCTTAGTGTATGATGTGTCTTTTCAGCTTTCTTTTTTGGCTACCATTGCTGTAATTTTCTTCACCCCTTTGGTGCAGAAATATTTTTTTTGGATTGAAAATAAATGGTGGAGAGAGATGATTGCTACTACTTTTTCTGCTTATGTTTTTGTAATACCTTTTGTTGTTTACAAAATGGGGAATCTTTCTTTGGTGTCTTTGCCTGCTAATATATTGGTATTACCTACGATTCCGATTACTATGATTTTTGGATTTTTGGGAGGTTTTTTAAATTTATTTTCACATATAATTGCTTTCCCTTTTTTGGAGTTTACATATTTTCTGCTTCACTGGAAGCTTTTCGTGATAGATCTATTGGCAAGAATACCACTCGCTTCTCTACAGATAAAAAGCTTACCACTGATATTGGTATTAATGATTTATGTATTTTTTAGTTGGAAGATATATTCTAAATCTTTTTAAAATTTTCTTCTATCACTTCCCAGTTTAAGTTTTCAAAAAATGCTTCTATGTATTTTCTCTTTTGAGAAGTAGGGTAGTCATATACAAAAGCATGCTCCCACATATCTATTCCTAGGATCCACTGAGCTCCGTTTAATTGTCCCAAATGTTGCTCGTCTATCCAGATGTGTATGAGTTGTTTTGTGTGAGTATCAAAAGCAAGTACCGCCCACCCCACACCTCTTGTCATTGCCATTGCTTGAAAATTTCTGAGCCATTGATCAAAAGAGCCAAATTGATTTATGATTTCTTTTTTTAAAACACTATCTTCTGGTAATGTTTTTGCCCCGCCCTCTAGAGATTTGAAATAGTATTCGTGATTGCGCATACCATTGTATTCAAAACCAAATCTTCTTTGCAATTCTCCTATGGTGTAGGCGTTACCTTCCATATCATTAGAATATTCTGATATTTTTTCCAAAATTAAATTGGAATGTTTTACATAGCCAGCATATAGCTTGAGATGTTCCTCTATGTTTTTAGCGGAGATACCTTTTAGCTCACCTATATTAAATTGTATTTCTTCAAATTTTTTCATATTTATTTTTTCTTTATGTGTAAATGTTAACTTAATAATAGATAGGGGGAAAGACACATATCTTCCCTGTCTTTATTATAGCATGCCTGAAAGCACGCCTTTTTAATATTTTTTAAAATGTATTTTTTCTTTAAAAACATATACAAAAATCCTAAATCTTCTGCTATGGCGATGTTTTTTGTACTATCTGTAATGTTCTTTGTATTGCTTTTCTTTGAAACTAGAAGCCTTGATGGGAAGTTTGTGTTTGCAATGCTTGATGTTGGACAAGGTGATGCTTTATTTATTCAATCTCCCACAGGGACACAAGTATTGATTGATGGAGGCCCTCCTAGAAAATTGCTTGGAGCATTGGCAGAAGTGGTGCCATCTTTTGATAGATATATAGATGTGGTAATAATGACACATCCAGATACCGATCATATTGGTGGACTCAAGGAGCTTTTGGATTTTTATGAAGTTGGTATGATTTTTCAATCAGGAGTAGCGACGGATTCTATCGTCTACAAAAATATTTCTCAGAAAATTGCAGAAAAGAATATTTTAAATATTTTAGCGCGAAAGGGAACACGGATTGATTTAGGAGGGGATACATATTTAGATATTCTTTTTCCTGATAGAGATGTATATGACTGGGAGACCAACTCTGCTTCTGTGGTGACGCGTCTTTCTTTTGGCAACCTTTCTTTTTTGCTTACAGGAGATGCGGGGATTGAAACAGAAAATATTTTATTGGAAAACACTGCTGAGCAATTTTTGAAAAGTGTCTATTTAAAAGCAGGGCATCATGGGTCCAAGACCTCTAGCTCTTTTCCTTTTGTGCAAAAAGTTTCTCCACGCTTTGCCTTAGTATCTGCTGGTAAAAATAATTCTTATGGGCATCCTCATAGAGAAGTTTTGGATATTTTGAATTCTCTTGGAGTACAGGTTTTGAGGACAGATGTTTTGGGGAGTGTGGTGGTGAAGTTTGGTTTTTAACTATTTAAATGGAACTGTTTGGGGTGGTTTTGATTTTTCTCTTCTGTAGGTAGATTTCTTGTATTTATGCTAATATGTTTGTATGAAAGATAAAAAAATTCAAGATTTAATTAAAAAAGAGACAAATAGGCAAAAAGAAGGACTAGAACTAATTCCTTCTGAAAACTACGTATCTCAAGATGTGCTTGAAGCGATGGGCTCTATTTTTACTAATAAATATTCAGAAGGTTATCCAGGGAGGAGATATTATGGAGGGCAAGATTTTACAGACGAAGTGGAGCGTCTAGCTATTGAGCGTATTTGTAAGCTTTTTGATTGTAAATTTGCAAATGTGCAAGCTCACTCAGGAGCTCCTGCCAATCTAGCAGTATATTCTGCCTTACTTTCTCCAGGGGACACTATCCTTGGAATGGATTTATCTCATGGAGGACATCTTACTCATGGACACCCAATGACCTTACCTGCCAAAATATATAATTTTGTTACTTACAAAATGAAAAATCCAGACACAGGGGAGATAGATTATGCAGAACTTCGTCGTGTAGCAAAAGAAACGAAGCCAAAAATAATTTTAGCTGGATTTTCCGCTTATTCTCGTAGTTTGGATTATAAAAAATTTGTAGATATTGCTAAAGAAGTAGGAGCTATTACGGTAGCAGATATGGCACATATTGCAGGTTTGATTGCTGGAAAAGTTTTGCCGAATCCATTTGATTATGGTTTTGATGTGATTACTTCTACTACTCACAAGACATTACGAGGACCTCGTGGAGGAATTATTCTTACTCGTGAAAGTGAAGAGATCGCAAAGAAGATTGATAAAGCAATTTTTCCAGGGATTCAGGGTGGTCCACATATGCACACTATTGCAGCTAAGGCTGTCGCTTTTGGAGAAGCATTAAATCCAAAATTTAAAAAATATGCACGACAAATATTGAAGAATGCAAAAGCAATGGAAGGAGTATTTAAAAAATCAGGTATTAGAATGATTGGGGGAGGCACGGACAATCATCTCATTCTTGCTGATGTGTATGGCTCTATCGGAGTTACGGGGAAAGAAGCACAGACCGTGCTTGATGAAGTGGGAATTACTTTAAATATGAACTCTATAGCCAATGATACAAGGAAGCCATTGGATCCTTCTGGTATTCGCTTTGGTACACCCGCGATTACTACTCGTGGATTTACCGAAAAAGAATGCAAGCAAGTGGCAGAGATAATGATAAGGGTTTTGAAGAACAAAGATGATCAGAAAATAATAAAGATGGCGAGAGAAGAAGTAAGAAAGCTAGCAAAGAAATTTCCTGTGCCAAAATATTTTGTTTAAATTTGAAAAGTTCTTATCTGGATAGATTTATGTTATCAATACGTCTTAATGTTTAAATGTTGTGGTTTAATATTCATTAAATTAAATTTATGAAAAAAGTAGATTTTACCGTAGAAGTTTTTATTGTCTTTCAAAATAAAGTACTTTTGAGATTGCATGAAAAATTAGGGAAATGGATTTCTGTTGGTGGGCATATTGAACAACACGAAAACCCAATAGAGGCAGCAAAAAGAGAGGTAATGGAAGAAGTGGGGCTTGAAGTTGAGTTGTTTGGCCACCATTCAAATATTTCAGATGAAGATCATTATGAACATTTACTTGCTCCAAGATTTTTGGCACAGATCAATAATCTTGAAAATACAAAAGTTGTCAGTGTGTATTTTGCGAAAACAAACAATGACAAGTTGGTCTTAGAAAGAGATACAGATCAAATACGCTGGGTGGGAATAAAAGAATTGGATGAGATGGATATAGAACCAAATATTTGTTTTTATGCCAAAGAAGCCCTTAAGGAACTTGGGGAATTAGGGTAGAAAATAATTTCGCAAGCTATTCTTGACCTTTTTGTTTTAATTTTGATATACTGGATTTAGTACTTTGAGAGCTTTGAGTTGCTGTATGAGCGGGAAATCGCTTGCCGCGAGCCACTTCTTTGAAGTGTTGCCGCATGGAGGGAACACCATTTGGTGCCGGCGTCCTCCACAGTAACTCAAATTTCTCAAGGTATTTTTTGTTTGTGGGGAATATTGTGACAACAATACAGGTATTTTTTGTTTTGGATTCAATGACCACTGCTGTATTTTTTGCGTGAGAAGTCGTCTTTGTGTTTTTGATAAAAATTAGTCTATCTTTTTTGATCCCATGTCTAATTTCATCTGGTTTTAATAAAATCTTTGGAGTTATTTTTAATAATTTTTCACCTAATATATTTTTTTCTGCCATATGTTTTATTGTTAAATGAGAAAAATATACTTTTTTTGGGGTAGACATGGTATTTTTGATATGTCTATAAATGTAAATTTTAGTCCCTATTTTTTTGGAGCCATTTTCAATCAATTCACCTTTCTTCATTTTTTTAAATCTATAAAAAACATCCCAGATATGTTTTGGCAGAGCATCTTTCTTTTTCTTCATTTAAAAATAAAAAACCTTAAATAATAAAGGTTTTTCAAAAACTCTGCCGACTTTTTGGATAGTATAGCACAAAGATGCTCTTAAAGAACTGGGGGGAATTGCAAGATAGATTCTAAAGAGTTGCTTGACCTTTTTGTTTTGGTTTTGATATACTGGATTTAGTACTTTGAGAGCTTTGAGTTGGTTTATGAGCGGAAAATTCATCGGTTCGACCGCCAGCGTCAACATTTTGTTGATATGCGTATGGAGGGACTGACATTTCTTTTTTAGAAGTGAGCTTTGCCGTCCTCCAAACCAACTCAAATTTCTCAAGGTATTTTTTGTTTGTAGGGAATATTGTAATTATTATGCCACTTTCGTTTTTAGACTTTTCTAAAGTGACAACTGTCTGAACTTTTTTTGAAGAGACCCTTATGTCTCCGATAAGAAAAAACCTATCTATATTCTTTGCTTCTCTTGTCTCATGTGGAGATTTAAAGATGATGTGAATGTTTTTTAATAATTTTTCTCCCAAATCTTTCTTTTCTGATAAATGTTTTAAAGATTTATTGGTAAAATATATTTTATTGAATTTTAAGCCCCAAATTTGTTCTGAAACCACAAGATTTGTTAGCAACTTTTTTGTTGGGTTCTTAACCAGCTCACCTTTCTTCATTTTTTTAAATCTATAAAAAATATCCCAGATATGTTTTGGCAGAGTATCTTTCTTTTTCTTCATTTAAAAATAAAAAACCTTAAATAATAAAGGTTTTTCAAAAACTCTGCCGACTTTTTGGATAGTATAGCATAAAGAGGCTCTTAAAGAACTTGGGGAATTGTGATATATTAAAAGAATGAAAAAAGGTAAATTGATTGTTTTTGATGGGACAGATGGTAGTGGCAAATCTACTCAAGTAAACATTTTATTTAAACGTTTAAAAAAAGAGGGACACAAAGTAAAAATCGTTGATTTTCCAGAGTACTATTCAAACTTTTTTGGTTCCTTCATTGGGCATTGTCTTTCTGAGCAATACTATAATTTTATAAAAGTGCATCCTAAAATTGCTTCGGTGCTATATGCCGCGGACCGTTTTGAGTCTAAGGAAAAGTTAGAAAAATGGTTGAAAGAAGGATATATTGTATTGGCAAATAGATACGTGAGCGCCAATCAAATTCACCAAGGAGGAAAGATAAAAAATCCTAAAAAAAGAGCAGAGTTTATGAAGTGGCTAGCAGAGATGGAGTATAAAGTATTTAAAATTCCAAAGCCTGATATGGTTTTTTATCTAAGTATCCCCGTAGAGACATCTTTACGTCTTATCCAAAAAAGAAATGAAAAAAGTAAAAGAAATTATCTTGGTAACAAAAAAGATCTACATGAAGCAGATGCAGTTTTTCTAAAAAATTCTAGAGCTAGTGCTATATGGCTTTCTAAATTTGAAAAAAATTGGATTAGGATAGATTGTGCAGACAAAAACGAGATTTTGCCACCAGAAAAAATTCATGAAATGATTTTTGTTAAAATTAAAATTAAAAATAAAATATGATTTTAAAAGTTAAAAAATTACATCCTGAAGCAAAGATCCCTACTCGAGCCCACGCAAGTGACGCAGGGATTGATTTTTATGCGATAGAAGAGGCTGTTTTTCCTCCTAAAGAAAGAGTGAATATAAAGACTGGGATTGCAGTAGAAATACCGGAAGGATATGTTGGTTTTATTTGGGACAAGTCAGGAGTATCTTTTAATCTAGGATTAAAAGTAATGGGAGGAGTGATTGACGCAGGGTATCGGGGTGAAATGATAATTTGTCTTTTTAATACATCTGATAAAGAAGTGGTGGTAGAAAAAGGAAGAAAAATAATTCAAATGATTGTACAAAAATTTGAACATTGTGATATCCAAGAAGTAAGTGATTTAAGTGAAACCCCTCGTGGAAATGGGAGAGAAGGTAGTACGGGACACCTTTAAGTAACCCAATTGTTTTTTTGCTCAGTGTTCTTGCTAGTTTTGGGGTGAATATATAATATTAGTGAAATTAGGTATAATATAAAGAGTTGGTAGGTGTGAGGAATAATTCCCATTAAAAATATATGAATATAAAAAGAGCAATAGAAGATTTGATTAAAAGCACCCTTAGAGATTTGGGAGTAAATGAAGAGGTTTCTTTTAATATAGAACATCCAGAAGACCACACAAATGGAGACTATTCTTCCAATGTAGCTATGGTGTTTGCTAAAAGTTTGCAAAAAAATCCAAAAGATTTTGCTCTAAGCATAGTAGAAGTTTTAAAGGAAAAAATAAAAGAAAACGAACATACTCAAAAAATATTTTTGGATGTAAAAACAGCAGGAGCAGGCTTTATAAATTTTTATCTTTCTCCTGATTTTTTTCATAAAAGTATTCAAGATATTTTAGAAGAAAAAGACTTCGGCAAGAATGATCTTTTTGCTGGGAAGAAAGTAATGATTGAATACACCCAGCCAAATCCTTTTAAACCTTTTCATGTTGGACACTTGATGAGTAACACTATAGGAGAGTCATTGTCTCGCGTTATAGAATATTCTGGAGCAAATATGATTCGAGCAAATTATCAAGGGGATGTAGGACTTCATGTGGCTAAAGCTATTTATGGAATTTTTGATAAAGGAGAGCCAGACAAAAGTCTTCCAGTATCTTCACAAGCTCAGCACATCGGTGAATGTTACTCTTATGCTTCCAACCTATATGACACTGATGAAAATATTAAAAAAGAAATTGATGTAATCAATAAAAAAGTTTATGAGAGAAGTGATGAAAAGATAAATAATATTTATGATTGGGGGAGAGAAGTCACCTTGGAAGCTTTTGAAGAGATATACAAAAAGCTTGGGACTAAGTTTGATTATTATTTTTTTGAAAGTGAAATGGCTCCAAAAGGAGAAAAAATTGTCCGTGAAAATATAGGGAAGGTTTTTGAAGAATCTGAAGGAGCTATTGTTTTTAAAGCTGAAAAATATGATTCAAAATTACACACTAGAGTCTTTATTACCAAAGCTCTTTTGCCGACTTATGAGACCAAGGAAATTGCTCTGACTACTACTAAGTTTGAAAAAGAAAATCCAGATCTTTCCATTGTTATTACTGCGATAGAGCAAGCAGACTATATGAAAGTAGTAGAAAAGGCAATAGAGCAAATGTATCCTGATTGGGCTTCTAGAATGAAGCATGTTACACACGGAATGATGCGACTCGCAAGTGGTAAAATGTCTTCTAGGAAAGGAAATGTGATTACAGGGGAATCTTTAATGCAAGATTCTTTTTCCGCCATAATGGATATTTTGAAAGACAAAGAGATGTCTCAAGAAGAGAAAGACAAGATTGCTTCTGTAGTAAGTGTATCTGCTCTAAAATATTCTGTCTTAAAACAATCTTTAAACGGAGATATCATTTTTGATTTTGATAAATCTATTTCTTTTGATGGAGATTCTGGACCATATTTACAATATTCTTTTGCAAGAGCGTCATCTTTGTTGCGTAAAGTAAATGGAGAGTTGATTCAAGGGAATTTATCAAATGAAATTTCTACACTTGAGAGAATCTTGTATAGATTTGGGGAAGTGGTAGAGAGAAGCGCAGAAGAGCTTGCTCCAAATCATATTGCTAGCTATTTGATTGAAGTAGCACGAGCTTTTAATGTTTATTATTCTGAAAATAAAATAATAGACACAGAAGAAGGAACTTCGGAATATAGAGTAAATTTAGTCAAAGCTTTTACTCTTGTAATGCAGAAAGGATTGTATTTGCTCGGTGTAGAAGCCCCTGAAAAGATGTAAAACCTTTGTTTTTATGCTAAAATCCTTTCTATGACAGAAGAAAACAAAGAAGTTCAAAAGGAAAATATAAAATCTGAAAATGCGGAAAGAGAAGAAAAGATCTTAGAGTTTTGGCGTGAAAATAATACTTTTGAAAAAAGTCTAAAAAAAGAGTCTCCAAAAGGACATTATGTATTTTATGATGGTCCTCCTTTTGCTACAGGGCTTATGCATTATGGTCATATTTTGGGTAGTACAGTTAAGGATACCATTGGTAGATACAAGACCATGCAAGGATATTATGTTCCTAGAAAATGGGGATGGGATTGTCATGGTTTGCCTATAGAAAATATTGTTGAAAAGGATCTAGGTATTGCAGGGCATCAAGAGATAGAGAAGCTTGGGATAGATAAATTTACAGAGTATGCAAAAAGTAAAGTACTTACTTATGCTTCTGAATGGAAAAAATCAGTAGAACGTATTGGTAGGTGGGTAGACTTTGATGGAGGATACAAGACTATGGACAATTCTTTTATGGAATCTGTCTGGTGGGCTTTGTCTGAAATGAATAAAAAAGATTTGATTTATGAAGGAACAAGAGTATTGGCGTATTGTGCTAGATGTGAGACCCCGATTGCCAACTCTGAGATTGCGATGGACAATAGTTATAAAGACATAGCTGATATTTCTGTCTATGCAAAATTTGCCCTTAAGGAAGAAAAAAATACATACCTTATAGTATGGACAACTACTCCTTGGACCCTTCCAGGCAATACTGCTATCGTGGTAAATAAAGATTTTGATTATATAAAGTTCCGTAAAAACGGGGAAGAGGATGTGTATATAGTTTCAAAAGAATATTTTGAAAAAATACTACAATCCAATGCTTCTGCAAGTAATACTGAAAATAATTCTAAAAATGAACAAAACAAATACGAAAAGCTAGGAGAGCTGAAAGGAGCTGATTTGATTGGTAAAAAATATACTCCTGTGTTTTCATATTACGAAGAATCTATGAAAAATGAACCAAATATTTGGCAGATTTGGCATGCTGATTTTGTGACTACTGACAAAGGAACAGCCATTGCTCACCAAGCTCCAGCTTTTGGAGAAGAAGATATGGATTTGGCTAGAGCAAATAAAATACCATGGATTTTGCATGTAGATGAGACTGGTAAATTTAAAAAAGAAGTTTTGGATTTTGCAGGGATGTTTGTAAAGCCAAAAGCTGTAGAAAAAGACGGTCACCAAGTGACAGATGTTGAGATTGTTAAATATCTAGCTCACAACAACAAGCTTTTTGCCAAAGAAAAGATAAATCACTCTTATCCTCACTGTATGCGTTGCGATACTCCTATTATTTACTACGCTCTCCCTTCTTGGTTTATCAATATCAATAAAACAAAAGACAGTATTATTAAAAACGCAAAATACATGTCTTGGGTTCCAGCTCATTTAAAAGATGGAAGATTTAAAAATATTGTAGACAATGCTCCCGATTGGAACATTTCCCGCAATAGATATTTTGCTTCTCCACTACCAGTATGGAAATGCACCAAATGTGAAAAACAACACTTCGTCTCTTCTTTAGAAGATTTAAAAAAGAAAGGGAAAAAGTCTGGTAATAAATATTTTGTAATGCGTCATGGGCAGGCAGATAGTAATCAAAAGTTTTATGTTGATTCTGACCCACATTTTAAAAATTTTCTTACGGAAAAAGGGAAAGAGCAAGTTAAAAATTCTGCCCCGATTTTGAAAGACAAAAAGATTACAATGATTGTATCTTCTGATTTACCAAGGGCTAGAGAGACAGCAGAGATTTTAGCTGATACTATTGGATTTAAAAAAGAAAATATTATTTTTGAACCAAGACTCAGAGAGATTGATATGGGTATTTTTGAAGGAAAATCCATTGAGTATTATCATCAGTTTTTCAAAGATCAAAAAGATAGATTTTTGGCAGATCCAGAGGGAGGAGAATCTCAAAAAGAACTTTTTGAAAGGGTGGGGGATTTTCTATATGACTTTGAAGACAAATACAAAAATGAAAATATTGTATTTGTTTCTCATGGAGATACTGTCCAAGCAATGTATATGATTGCAGGTGGTTTTGAACAAGAAAAGTTCAATATGCAATCTGAAAGTTTTGATTATTTTAATAATGCAGAAATACGAGCGCTTGATTTTGTTCCACTGCCACACAATAAAGCTCGAGAGTTGGATTTGCATAGACCATATATAGATAATATTACTCTTATATGTGACTGTGGAGCGGAAATGCAAAGGATCACAGAGGTGATTGATTGCTGGTTTGAATCCAGCTCTATGCCTTTTGCTCAAGATCATTTTCCATTTTCCAATAAAGATTGGAAGAAAAATAATTTTCCGGCAGGTTTTGTGGCTGAATACATCGCTCAGACCCGTACTTGGTTTTATTATACTCACGTAGTATCTTCTATTTTATTTGATCATGCACCATTTAAATATGTTGTGACAACAGGGACAGTAAGAGCAGAAGATGGACAAAAAATGTCTAAATCTAAAGGTAATTTTGAAGATCCTTGGATTTTGTTTGATAGATATGGGGTAGACGCATTGCGTATGTATCTTTTGGCTGGTCCTTTAATGAAAGGAGAAGATGCTGATTTTTCTGAAAAAGCAGTGCAAGATATATCTAGCAAGATTGTGGGGAGACTTTTTAATGTTTTAGCTTTTTATGAGTTGTACCGTGATAGGGATTTAGAAAAAACCTTTGCAGATTTAAATGGAGAAGCTTTGTGTGGAGATTCTAAAAATGTTTTAGATATTTGGATTGTAGAACGATTGAGAAAATGTATAAAAGAAGTGACAAGCGGGATGGAAGAATATGATATGAATAAAGCTATCAAACCCTTTGAAAATTTTGTAGATGAATTATCTACTTGGTATTTGCGTCGCTCTAGAGAACGTATTAAAGATGGAGAGTTGGAAGCAAAACAAACTTTGTATTTTGTTTTGAAAAATTTTGCAAAGATATTGGCTCCGTTTGCTCCATTTTCTGCTGAGTCAATATGGCTTTCTCTAAAAAATGAAAATGAACCAGAAAGTATTCATTTGACTGAATGGCCAAGAGTTGATGGAGAGTGGATGACACGATTCTTTAATTTTTTTGGAGTAGGGAAAGAAAGAGAAAAGGTATTGGCCAATATGGATACCGTCCGCGATACTGTCTCTCTTGGTTTTGAGGCAAGACAAAAGGCAGGGATAAAAGTGCGTCAGCCTTTGAGTAAGATTGTGTTGAAAAATTATACTCTTTCTGAAGAATACAATGAATTAATAAAAGATGAATTAAATATAAAAGATATTTTAGTGGATTTAAATCAAACAGAGTCTTTCTTTTTGGATACTAAAATTACCAGTGAGTTAAAAAAAGAAGGAGACTATAGAGAGTTTTTGAGAGCAGTACAGGATCTTCGAAAGAAAATAAATCTTGTGCCGAGTGATGTTGTGGCTATAAAGGTCCAGACAGATCCTCAAGGAATGGAGCTTATAAAGTTATTTCAAGAAGATTTACAAAAGACAGCAGGAGCAAAAGAATTATCTTTTGCAGAAAATAATGGAGAACAAATATCTGTAGGAGAAATGGTCTTTAAAATAGAAATAAATAAAATTTAGATAAATTATGAGCCCCTTAGATCATTTTGGTTTTTTTGCTGAAAAAAAATTGGTTGGCGACAAAGAAAATATTTTATTGGAAAATGTGTTAAAACTGCAAATAGATTATGTGGATTCTTTAATAAAAAGAGAAATGCCTCTAAAAGAAATATCTATTGGTGAGCTTTTTGCAAAAAATACTTATATTGTAAACGATTTATCTCGTTGTAGATCTATGATTGAATTCAATCAAGGGAGAGAATCTTATAAATTAGCCCAAGAAAAAGACTTTAGATCTATTGCTATTAATAAAATAAATGATTTATATGCCCAAAACCCAAACTCTTGGAAAGAGGAGTTGTATAATTTTTATACAGAGGAAAGAAAAAAAGCTGGAAAATACAATAGTGGTAGAGGTAACTTATTCTTTAGACACCTTCCACAAAGCATAGTAGAAGAAGGTAAAGAAATGAGAGGTTTTGGAATTGTAAATGCAGTAAAAGAAAAAAAATTGCAGTCTTTTTTTGAGGGCTCTGGTTTGGATATAAAAGATGGTGATGAAGGAATTTCTATCCATTTTGAAGCTTTTTGGAAAAATCCATTTAGAAATGAAAATCCTTTCGCTAGTATTGATAAAGCTTTCCAAGATATAGCAAAAATGATTCAAAAAGAAAAAGATTATAAAAATATAAAATATATCATTGGTTGTTCTTGGCTTTTGTCTACTCCTTTGTGTCGCAATCTTGGTTTTAAGATTTTTAAAGAGAAAAGTTCTTCTGACTCAGATGATGTTTGGGGACAGTTTACCGATAAAAATGGCAACTTTAGAGAAAATGAAGCTCGTAAATTAATTGAAACGGGAAAGTTTCAAATCCATTCCTCTTATGGATATATTACTAGAGAAGATTTTTTGAATAAATTTAATAAATAAAATAGCAAACCCATATGTCTAGAATCTCCGACCTATATAAAAAATACAAGATAATGCCAAATCTAGAGCTACATATGTTGAGGGTAGCTTCTGTGGCAAAGATTATTTGTGCCAATTTAATAGACCCTCTTTCAAAAGAGGATGAAGATAATATAGTAAAATCTTTATTGCTACATGACTTTGGAAACATTGTAAAAGCAGATTTTTCAGTGTTCCCAAAAGAATTTTATGATCCAGAAGGGATAGATTTTTGGCGAGATGTTCAACAGCAATTTGTTCAAAAATATGGAGAAAATGACCACGAAGCCAATAAAAAGATTGCCGAGGAGATGGAAGTTTCTAAAAAAGTAATTGATTTTATTGATGTTTTAGAATTTTCTTCGCTATGTAGAAATCTAGAAAGTGGATCTTTGCCGATACAAATACTAGTGTACTCTGATCTGCGAGTAGGCCCTTATGGAGTATTGAGTTACGAAGAAAGAATGGATGAGGCAAATAAAAGATACCAGCACCCAGAGCAAGAAGAAAGACAGAAGCTAGTATCTTGTGGAAAAAAAATAGAAGAAATTGTTTTTAAAAATTCTAAAATAAAACCAAATGATATAAATGACCAAAGTATACTTCCTGTGCTGGAAGAGCTGAAAGAGTTTGTGATATAATTTTTAGATGCATCATATACATCATACTGAAGCTCTAATACTAGATAGCCGAAATATTGGTGAGACAGGGAAGTATTATGTTTTATTTACAAAGGATCTAGGAATGATCTATGCTTCTGCTCAAGGGGTGCGAAAACTTTCTTCAAAATTACGCTTTGTTTTACAAGATTTTTCTTATATAAAAGTAGATTTAGTGAGAGGAAAAGATTTTTGGCGTATTACAAGTGCTTCAAAAACAAATATTTTAGATGATTTAAAAAACAATAAAAGTGCTCTCTCTATTTTTGTCAGAGTAGCCAGTCTCTTGAAAAGACTGCTTTCTGGAGAAGAGACCAATGAAACCCTGTTTGAGGATTTAATAAATGGTTTTTTGGTTCTAGAGAGGAATCTAGATATAAAGATGATTAGAGATATAGAAACAATGATTGTTTTGAAGATTTTAGGTAATTTGGGCTATATTGGGGGTGATCCAGAATATGATAAACTAATAAAATCACCAATACAATCAGAATTTGTTTTTGAACTTGCGACTAGCCGAGCAAAAATATTGGCCACTATCAACAAAGCTCTAAAGGAAACACATCTTTGATTGTCTTAAGATATGATATAATAAAAAAATATGGCGCGAGACTCAGAAAAACTGAACAGACTTGAAGATTTAAAAACCAAACTTTACAGTAAAAATTATGAAATGAAAATTCGTAGTGATATGAAATTTCATCATGATAGTTTGGAGCATAAAGTTTCGGATACTTGGGATAAAGAAGATAAAAAATTTCTTTTGCCAGAAAAAATATTTATGCAAACTTCAATCTTTAAAAAATTCTTTATATTTTCAATAATATTTTTTGTACTTGCTTCTGTTTTTGCCTTTTATAACTTTGTTGGAAAAGGAAATACTATTTCAAATGAAAATATTGAAATATCCGTGCTGGGTAATGCTTTCACAGGAGGAGGGGAGGAATTGCCTCTTCAAATAGAAATTATCAATCGCAACACCTCTGCTCTAGAGTTGGCTGATTTGCTTGTGGAATATCCAAGAAGTGCTTCTTCTGACCTTAATAAAGATACAGAAAAATTGCGTGTTTCTTTAGGAAGTATTCCTTCTGGTGGAGTAAAAAATGAGAATATAAAAGTAGTGCTTTTTGGAGAACAGGGAAGTATTAAACCTATTAAATTTTTACTTGAATATAGAGTAGCAGGTTCTAATGCTATCTTTGTAAAAGAAAAACCATATGAAGTGTCTATTAGCTCTACTCCAGTAAATATTTTAGTAGAAGGACCAAAGGAGATTAGTCCAAATCAAGATATTTCCTTGAGAATAAAAGCACAACTTAATGCGACAAGATCTGTGCAGAGAATGATTATAAAAATAGACTATCCTGTAGGTTTTCAATTCCAATCAGCAAGACCCTCTCCTGTGATTGGTAATAATATTTGGAATTTAGGAGATTTACCTCCAGGAGGAGAAAAAGAAATCACTTTGACTGGTAAGATGGTGGATGTTTATGATGGGGAAGAAAAGAACTTTAAAGTTTGGAGTGGTTCTGAAAATCTAGTAGACAAGACTGAGATAGGCACTGTCTTTAATTCCCTAAGCCATACAGTGTTTGTTAAAAAGCCGTTCATCGCAGCCAATCTTTTTATAAATGGTGTTTATCAGAATGAATATGCGGTAGATACTAAGTCAAAATTACAAGGAGAAATAAAATGGGTAAACAATATGGATACAAAAATTTCAGATATGCAGATAAGAGCCAAGCTTTCTGGAAATGCTTTAGACGAATCAAAAATTGAAGTGAAAGATGGTTTTTATAATTCTGCCCAAGATACTATTGTATGGGATAAAAATTCTCTAAAAGAGTTTGCTGACATACCTCCTGGAAAATCTGGATATGTTAGCTTCTCTCTTTCTCCATTAGCATTGCTTGGTGGAACAAATGGTATATTGTCTGATCCATCTATAAACATAGAAGTATCTATTGCAGGTAGGCAAGCTTCTGATGGTTATGCTATAAATGAACTAAAAAACTCTGAATCAAAAAATATTCGTATTATAACCGAAGCAGGATTTGTATCAAAAATATTATATTATTCTGGAGCATTTAAAAATTCTGGTCCTATTCCACCAAGAGTAGAACAAAAGACTACATATACTGTGGTGTGGTCTCTATCCAATACTGCCAACAATATCTCACGAGCTCAAGTAAAAACATCACTTCCTCCTTGGGCTAGCTTTGTAGGCCCAGTTTCTCCACCATCTGAAGACTTGAGTTACAATCCTTCTACTAAAGAAATAGTTTGGAATATTGGAACATTGATGCGCGGAATTGGCGTGACGGGCTCAAGTAGGGAGGTTAGTTTTCAGATAGAACTTTTACCATCACTTTCCCAGCTTGGGACACCACCAACATTGATAAATGATACCATCTTTACGGGACAGGATGATTTTGCTAATGTAGGAGTAAGGATCAATAAGTCTTCTTTAAATACTAGATTATCCAATGATCCTTCTTTCCCCCCTACAGGAGATAGGGTGATACAATAAATATATGGAAAATACACAAAAAGAATTGATGGAAAAAATAATATCTCTATGTAAAAGGAGAGGATTTATATTTCAAGGATCTGAAATATATGGAGGGCTTGCTGGGGCTTGGGATTATGCTCATCTAGGAGTAGCTTTGAAGAATAATATTAAAAATTCTTGGTGGAAAAATTTTGTGGAAAATCGTAGAGATATGTATGGAATGGATGCATCTATCTTGATGCGTCAAGAAGTGTGGCAAGCAACAGGTCATGTAGATCATTTTTCAGATCCAATGGTAGAATGTCCAAAATGTAAAAATAGATACAGAGAAGATCATATACAGATTTCGGATGATGGATTTCAACATTGCCCAGAAGATGAAGAGCTTCTCAGTACTCCCAAGCAATTTAACATGATGTTTGCTACAAAAATAGGAGCAGTAGAAGATTCTTCAGCTACTTCATATTTGCGTCCTGAGACTGCACAAGGAATATTTGTGAATTTCAAAAATACAGTGGATGCTTTTCATCCAAAGCTTCCTTTTGGAATGGCACAGATTGGGAAAGCTTTTAGGAATGAGATTACTCCAAGAGATTTTGTATTTAGAACAAGGGAGTTTGAACAAATGGAAATAGAATATTTTGTCCGAGCTGATGAATGGGAAAAGTATTTTGAATATTTCAGAGATGAAATGCTTGAATGGATTGAAGAGATAGGGATAGATATGGGTAAGATACATGAGCTTGAGGTGTCAGAAGAGGATAGAGCTCACTATTCCAAACGAACTATAGATTTTGAATTTGATTTTCCTTTTGGTCGCAAAGAACTGTATGGCTTAGCATATAGGACTGATTTTGATTTAAACAGTCATGGTTTGGAATATATAGATGAAGAAAAAGGTGAAAAAATGGTGCCTCATGTGATAGAGCCATCTTTTGGGGTAGACAGGACAGTAATTGCTTTGCTTGCTTCTGCCTATACAGAAGAAGATAAAGATGGAGATATCCGAGCATATTTGAAGCTTAAGCCTAGTATCGCTCCTATCATTTGTGCAGTTTCTCCTTTACTAAAAAACAAGCCAGAGTTGGTAGAGTATGCAAATGTAAAAGTCTTTGCCCCACTAAAAGAAATTTTTGGAAGGGTAGCATGGGATGACAATGGAAATATTGGAAAAAGATATCGCAGACAAGATGAGATAGGTACTCCTTGGTGTATAGTAGTGGATTTTGATACTCTTTCTGATGATGCGGTGACCGTCCGAGACAGAGATACAGGAGAGCAGGAGAGAGTAAAAGTTGCAGATTTAGAAGAATATATAAAAGAGAGGTTGTAATAATTTTAAAAAATTTATGGATAATAATCCCTTAGAACAAAATAATTTTCAAGGCCCATCTGAAATAAAAAAATTAGACTTGAAAGAAAGAATTAAATTATTTAATTCTTTCTTTCAAGAAACTTTAATTAAAGTAAATACAGTTATTAATGTTGACATTTTTGAGCTTGAAAAAGCTTTTGAAGATATTGGTTTAACTATTAATCTAGAATTAGATGAAATAAAATTCTTTGATACGATAATAAAAAAGAAACATTTTGTTGTTAAAGATATGAAAAAGTATGTAGATTTTTTAAGAACTTTTAATAAAGATAATTTGGATAATGACACCTCATTCTTTTTAAAGAATGTTTTCCAATCTTTACTGGATGTTTTTTTTGGTGTAAATGATTTTATGGATGGTGTTAAAAATATAGATGAAATAAGTGATTTTTTAATAATTTTTCATAAATTAAGTGATGAATACAAAAGATTAAATATTTTTGAATCAGTATTCTCTGAAGGAAATGAAGGACTAGAATCTTCTTATAATAGATATTTTTCTATTATAGAGAATTTGGAAAAATATAATAAATTGGATTGTGGAGAATTATATTTAGAAGCACTTCATAAAGAAATGTTACCCGATTCTCTTTTTGGTTTTAATATTCATTTTTCTTTAAACACTGATTATGATATGTGGTGTCAAGGGGTTTTAGAAGGGGAGGAAGATGATTTTTGGGAGGACGAAGGCCCAGACGAGGACTTGATTGACGACTTTAATGAAGATTTAGATGACGAAGGCCCAGACGAGGACTTGATTGACGACTTTAATGAAGATTTAGATGAAGAAGACCCCGACCATGATTTATATCTAAATCTAGATAAATATTCATCTGGGGGGATTGGGGAAGGGGATGAGATTTTAGGTATGGAAAATATTTATAATTATTGGCTTCAAACTTTTAAATATTTCGAATTGGAATTTAAGCATAAAAATAACCATGAATTATTGCGTGAAATGGTTGATCATGGAATTTCTTTAATTAATGATGATATTAGTTTTCTTCAAGAAAAAAAGATTTATTTTAGCCCTGAATTAAAAGATTTAGAAAATAGGGAAGAGTTCCGTAAAAATAAAAAAGCATCTAGATTCGGAAGAGTTTTTATGGTTACAGTGTATTTGTTGATGACTTTAACAAAACAGAAAAATAATATACTAAATATTAAAAGTAAATTAGATTAATTTTGTTTATTTCAAGAAAGTAACACTCTCAAAGATGTCGTAAAAGTAAATCTAGTTTTTTTGTTGGAAAATGGAAATCTTGCAGATGTTTTATATAACTATAAAAATGTGGTATACATAGATAATTATGAAATATAAAATAAATACTTTAAAAAATGGTTTGAGAGTGCTTACTGTGCCAATGAAAGACAATCCTACTGCAAATGTTTTGATTTTAGTAGAGACAGGTAGTAAATATGAAGACAAAAAAGTAAACGGTATTTCTCACTTTTTGGAACATATGTTTTTTAAAGGGACGACAAAAAGACCCAAAGCGATAGATATATCTAGAGAGCTTGATTCTATTGGTAGCCAATATAATGCTTTTACTAGCTATGAATATACTGGGTATTATGCCAAGTCTAGTGCCAAAAATTTTAAGAAGATTTTTGATATTGTTTCTGATATTTATTTAAATTCTACATTACCTGTCGCAGAAATAGAAAAAGAAAAAGGAGTAATCATAGAAGAAATGAATATGTACAAAGATATGCCAAATATTTTCGTGCAAGATATATTTATGAAGCTATTGTATGGTGATCAGCCAGCAGGGTGGAGTATTCTTGGAGAAAAAGAAAATATTTTAGCAATGAAACAAGATGATTTTGTTGAATACAAAAAATTGCATTATGTGCCTGAGGCTACACTGTTTGTGGTAGCAGGTAATGTCACAACAAAAGATGTTTTGATAGAAGCTCAAAAAGTTTTTGGGCAGATGCCAAAATCAAAAAAGGGGACAAAAAAGAAAACTATAGATACCCAGCAAAAGCCGGCAGTCTTAATGCATTACAAAGACACTGATCAGGCTCACTTCATTTTAGGTTTTAGGTCTTATGATTTATTTAATAAAAGAGATTATGCGATCACCATACTTTCCACTATTCTTGGAGGAGGGATGAGTTCTCGTTTGTTTGAAAAGTTGAGGGAAGAAATGGGGGTAGGGTACTATGTAAATGCATACAATGACACTTCTACTGATCATGGTTCTTTTCAAATATCAGCTGGGGTAGATAAAGGTAGGTTGAAAGAAGTAATCCAAGTAGTGTTAGAAGAATGTAAAAAAATATTAGAAAATGGAGTACCAGAAGAAGAAGTCAAAAAAGCACAGGAGTATTTGATAGGCAATATGAAGCTTTCTTTGGAATCTTCTAGTAGTTTGGCAAGTTTCTATGGACAACAAGAATTATTTAGAGAAAAAATCAGAACACCAGAAGAAAAAGCAAAAGCTTTGAGGATGATTACAAACAAAGATGTGCAAAAGGTAGCTAAAGAAATATTTCAAAATACAAAGTTAAACCTAGCTATTGTTGGTCCATTTAAAGACGAGGGTGAATTTCTTAAAATTTTAAAGGTTTAGTGTTACATGAAAAATATTCTGATCTTTATTTAAAAAATTTATAGAATAGTGTATTCATTAAAAAACGTCCCCTAGGGGGCGTTTTGCTTTTATTTTGAAATAATGACTTTTAGGCGATTTACTGATATTATTTTTCTATATGGCTACAAATAAAACTTTTTATCTTACTACCACACTTCCTTATGTAAACGCACCACTGCACATGGGGCATGCTTTAGAGTTTGTCCGAGCTGATACAATCGCTAGATACAAAAAAATGATGGGGTATGATGTGTTTTTTAATACAGGTACAGATGAGCATGGAATCAAGATTTTTAATAAAGCAAAAGAAGCAGGACAAGAAACACAATCCTTTGTAGATGCTGGATTTGAAGTTTTTAAAGAACAGTTAAAAATGTTTGGAGTAAGTGAAGATGTTCATTTTATCCGCACTACTGATTCTAAACACCAAGCTTCAGCCCAAGAATTTTGGAAAAGAGTGGCTCAAAATGGATACATTTACAAAAAGAATTATGAAGCAAAATATTGCACAGGATGTGAAAGTGAAAAGACTGATTCTGAGCTAGACGACAATGGAGAATGCCCTGATCATACAGGTAGACCCCTTGAGCTTATATCAGAAGAAAATTATTTTTTTAAATATTCAGATTTTGCCGAAAAACTTTTGGACTTTTATGAAAAAAATCCAAGTTTCGTGATACCAGAATTTCGTTTTAATGAAATGAAATCTTTTGTCAAAAATGGTCTGCAAGATTTTTCTATTTCTCGTCTTAAAACTAAAATGCCTTGGGGGGTGCCTGTACCGAATGATCCAGACCATGTGATGTATGTGTGGTTTGATGCACTTACAAATTATATCTCTACTCTTGGCTGGCCTGATGAAAATGGAGATTTCAAAAAATATTGGGTAGAAGGAAATCCTACTCAGTATTGTGGTAAAGACAATACTCGTTTTCAGTCTGCAATGTGGCAAGCAATGCTTATGGCTGTAGGAGCACCAAATTCTAGACAGATCATTGTGAATGGATTTATTACAGCACAAGGTGGAGTAAAGATGTCTAAAACACTTGGGAACGTGGTAGACCCTAGAGAGATTGTAGAAGAATATGGGACAGATGCCTTGAGATATTTTTTACTTGGAGAAGTTGGAAGTTTTGAAGATAGTCCTTTTTCCGCAGAGCGTTTTAAAGAAGCTTACAATGCTAAGCTTTCAAACGGAATTGGCAATCTTTCTTCTAGACTTTTGACTTTGTCTGAAAAATATTTAGATACAGAAATAATTTTGCCTACAGTTGATGAAATAATACAAAATCACAAAGAATATTTTGATATATATGAGACTTTTGATTTAAAAAAAGCGGTGGATTATGTATGGGGGAAGATTACAGTCTTAGATAAAAAGATTCAAGACACAGAGCCGTTTAAGCTTATTAAAACAGATGAAGCAAAAGGGAAGAATCTGATATCTGAAATGGTTTTAGAGCTATACAATATCGCAGTATTGCTTGGGCCATTGTTGCCAGAGACAAGTCACAAGATACAAGCTTTTATAAAAGAAAATAAAAAACCTACCAATCCATTGTTTTTGAGGAAGTAGCTAGATGGTACTTGTGGTTGTTTTTAATAGTTTTTCTTTTGGGATTTGATGAGAAGCATTTAGAATTTCTATTCCTAGTAATTTTCCATATTTATCTATATCTATAAAAGTGTCTGCATTTACTTGCATGGTTTCAGACACCTTTGATTTTTTTAAGTATATATATAGGGCGTCTGCGATTTTATCGTAAGTTATTTTCATTTAGAATAAGTTGTAATAATTATAATTTTTTTGTTTTTAATCACGCAGATTAAATTGATTGACCTACTTCCAAAATGTTTTCTTAGTAATATTCTATCTTGGTGTACTTTTTCTCTGTAATCTGGATATTTTATAATTTGGTATATCTGAAAAATAGAGATAGATCTTTCTTTTAATCTTTGTTTGAAATGTTTGGTAAAGAATATCTTCATAGGCTAGAAAATGGATCTAGCCCTTATATATAATATATTATCCTTTAAAATAATTGGCAACTTCCCACTGACTCATCTTTTGTGTTACAATTTTGATCAGTATGAAATACATAGATATACATAGTCATGTTAATTTTAAAGCTTTTGATGAAGACAGAGATGCTGTCATAAAGCGTGCATTAGACGCAGATACTTGGGTTATCAATGTCGGAACACAAATAGATACATCAAAAAAAGCAGTAGAAATGGCGCACCAATACGAGACAGGAGTGTATGCCATCATAGGACTGCACCCTATTCACACAGGAGCTTCATATCATGACGAAAAAGAACTCGGAGAAGGAGGGAAGGAATTTACTTCTCGTGGAGAGATTTTTGATATGGAAGCATATCGTATTCTTTTAGAAGATCCAAAGACTGTCGGTATCGGAGAATGTGGATTGGATTATTTTCATTTGGAAAAAGATTCAATCCAAAAACAAAAAGATGCTTTTATCTCTCAAATTCAATTGGCAAACGAAGTAGGGAAGCCGATTATGTTGCATATCAGAAACAACAAAGAAGACCAAAGTGTAAATGCATACAAAGACGCCCTACAGATTTTAAAAGAATATGCCAAAGTAAAAGGAGATGTTCATTTTTTTGCTGGAAGCGTAGAAGAAGCAAAAGCTTTTGTGGATTTTGGTTTTACTATATCTTTTACAGGGGTGATTACTTTTACTAAAGATTATGATGAGGTAATAAAAAATATTCCAATTGAAATGATTATGACAGAGACGGATGCTCCTTATGTAGCACCTGTCCCTTATAGAGGGAAGAGAAATGAGCCTTCTTATGTAAAAGAAGTAGTCAAAAAAATTGCAGAAGTAAAAGGACTCTCTGAAAAAGAGACTGCCCGTATCTTGTTTCAAAATGCCAAGAGAGTATGGGGTGTGTAATTGTCTCTGTATATAGTATTATTTTTTTAATAAGGTTTTTTAAAACCCCCACTAAACATTGATAATACAACGTATTTAAAAATTGGACATTTTAAAAGTTTTCTGTTAAGATGAAGTTCATGTCAGATGTATTAAAAGAAGAAGATATTGATTCCGAAAAAGACTCGGAACGCCGACAAATCTATGAGATAGGGTATCTTTTAGTGCCTACTCTTACAGAAGAAAACACTATCGGAATATTGGGGGATATGAAAAATACCTTAGAAAATATGGGGGCTGAGATTATTTCTAGCGAAATGCCAAAAATGATTACTTTAGCTTACGTAATGACTAAGTCCATCAAAAATATCCGTCACAGATTTGATTCTGCATATTTTGGTTGGGTAAAATTTGAGCTTGAGACTGCTAAAATAGCAGATGTAAAGAAATATTTGACTTTAAATCAAGACTTTATAAGATTTTTGATTACCAAGACTGTCCGTGAAAATACCCTTGTTTCCAGACGTTATGCAGGAAGTGGGGTGGGGAGAAGATCAAAAGAGGAAAAGAAAGAAGTCGTAGAAGTAAACGAAGAAGAAATAGATAAAGAAATAGACGCACTAGCAGATGCTGCAGTTTAATTATAAGTTAACCAGCTACTGGGATAGCGTTTTATAAAAAATATGTTTTTAAATAAAGCAATGTTAATAGGGAACCTTACTCGCGATCCAGAATTGCGTTCTTTACCTTCAGGTATTAAGGTGTGTTCTTTTTCCTTGGCTACCAATCGTGTTTGGAAAGATAAGAATGGAACTAGACAAGAATCCGCTGATTATCACAATATTGTGGTATTTGGCAGACAAGCTGAGACTGTCTCTCAGTATATGAAAAAAGGTAATTCAATCTTAGTAGAAGGAAGAATGCAGACTAGAAGTTGGGACGATAAATCTAGTGGAGAAAAGAAATATCGCACGGAGATTATCGCAGATAGAATTCAATTTGGTCCAAAAGGGGGAGGAGCATCTACAAGTTCTCCTGCTCAAGGAGCTTCAAAGCAATCCGAAGAAGTAGATAGCATAGAGTATCCAGAAGAAGACATCAACCCAGAAGACATTCCTTTTTAATAAATTTTTAATAAACAAACAATTAAAATAAATTAGTAAAATTATGAAACAAGATTATTTCTCAGCAAACAATATAAAACATATAGATTATAAAAATATAGATATTCTAAAGAGATTTTTGAATCCAAATGGTAAGATAGTAGGGCACAAAAGAACTGGTGTAGTGTCTAAAAATCAACGCAAGCTAGCTCGTGCCGTGAAGAATGCTCGCTTTTTGGGTTTACTTCCTTTTGTTGCTAGATAAACGCAGTTTGATAAATATTTTAAACAAAAAAACCTCAAGCGAAAGCCTGAGGTTTTTTTGTAGTATTTAGGAAACTCTCTCTACGTAGTCTCCAGTTTCGGTGTTGATTCTTACAGTGTCTCCTTCTTGTATAAACATAGGAGCATTTAGAGTAGTTCCATTTTCTAGAGTAATTACCTTGTTTCCACTTTTAGAAGTATCTCCACGCACAGCAGGTGGGGCCTCTTTTACTTTAAATTCCATTTTGATAGGAAGAGCAAGCTTGATGATCTGCTCTTCACCATCGTTATCCCATACCATTACAGAAACATTTTCGTTTGATTTTAGAAATTTTCCAGAGTCAGCAATAATAGCACTGCTGAGCTGGAAGCGATTTTTTGGGTCATCAATATCACAAAACCAATACTCTCCTTTGTTTTCATAAAGGAATTTAACTTCTTTTTTTTCAATATCAGCTTCATCTGCGGTGTCAGATACATGGAAAGTAGCGGAGATTGTTTTGCCAGAGATCAAACTTTTTAGTTTTACTTGGTTTTGAGGTTTCCTTTGCTGAGTACGAGCTACATGAGAATCTACTACTTCGCAGGGTTCATCATCGTAAATAATTATCTTTTTTTCTCGCACTTCATTATATTGCAACATATAAACGATATTAACAGAATTAGGCATCTTCTGCAAATCTTTTTATATTTTGTTGTCTAGACAGGGGAAGAACCCTGATATTTTCTTAGGCTTCTTCTGCAAACTTTTTGCGGATTTCTTTCATGATTTGGTCGGCAACCTTAGGATTTTCTTTTAGAAAAGTACGAGTAGCGTCATAACCTCTGCCAAGCTTCATATCTTCTCCTACTTCTGGTTTGTATGAATATGAAGAACCGCTTTTATCTAGAATTTTATATTTTTCACCAAGAGCGATTAGCTCACCCTCTCTTGAAATACCTTCTCCGTAAATAATATCAAACTCAGTTTGTTTGAAAGGGGAGGCGACTTTGTTTTTGACTACTTTTACTTTGGTACGAGAGCCTACCACCTCTTCTCCTTTTTTAATTTGAGCTGTTCTGCGAATATCTAATCTGACGGAAGTGTAAAACTTAAGAGCTTTACCTCCAGGGGTAGTTTCTGGTGAGTTGCTTACCAAACAGCCATCTACAAAGTAATTATGGTTGTCAGCTACACTAATATCAAATCTTTGTTTGCTAATTCTTTCTCCATTTTGATATGGAATTCTTGTCTGAATACTTTTTATTCTCATTCCTCTCAGTATTTGGCTTTGAACTGATTGGTTTGCGTTTGTTTGATGATATCTTCCTTTATATTTTTCTGGAAGTTTGTATTCCATTACTTTAGGAATAAAAGGGGAGATTAACTCAAAGAATTTTTCAGATTCTTTAACATTAAAATTAAGCACTTTGTAGACCCCACATTTTCTCCAGGATGTTTTAATATTAAATTTTTTAAACATTCTGTCTATTCTGTCAACATTCAAAGGGTCATCACCAAATGCATTCGCATAAAGGGTTGCTCTTGGTGTCCTTTTGTAATTTTTTTCTTTCCAGTTGGAATAGCCACCTTGTAGAGTACCATCACCGCAATACCACAGAGCTATCATTCTTGGTGTTATTTGTTCTACTAAAAATTCTGGGACAATTTTTTTATTTTGAGGATAAAACAATCCATATAAATCTCCTATTCTCAATAGATGCTTAGTCTCTACAATAGCGTTGTCTCTACTTGTGTTTAAATTAACATTGCTTGTGATATCACCTAGTTCTTTGCTCAACCATGAGACATATTCTTTTTGTTTTGGCCCATGTTCTTCTCTGAAATATGCAGTTTGTTCATTATTCATTTTTATATTACCATCACCAAGCAAAGAGCCAATAATTATTTCCTCTTGTTGAGCAGTCAAAGAAGTATCGGTAATATTTACAGAAACTTCATCTCCCTCTTTTAGTTCTTTAGCTTTTTTCCATCCATAAGGTGTATATATTTTATGATCTGGAGTACAAGAAAACCCCCTCCTTCCATTTCCTGTATGATTTTGGATAAAAAATTGTAAAAAACTATCTGTTTCACCATTTATATGCCAATCTGTAATCATTTTTTCTTCAACACATTTTTTTTCAAAATTATAAGATAAAACTTTTACTTTTTTTGTTTGGTTTACAATAGTACCAATTTTTTCTTTCTTGCCATTCGCTAGCATAATTTTTGTGTCATAAGAAAAGCAACCGAACATAACGCCTATCTGCATTCTGATTTGATTGATGAATATAACTACGGTTTTAGATCTAGCCACAATAGCAGTAAGTTTACGAAGAGCTTGAGACATTAGTCTTGCTTGCTTTCCTACGTGATATGCACCCATATCGCCCTCTATCTCATCTTTTGGAGTAAGAGCAGCGACGGAGTCTATGACTATCACATCTATTTTTCCTGTTCGCACCAAGCTTTCTACTATTTCCAAAGCTTGCTCTCCTGTGTCTGGCTGGGAAATTAGAAGTTCACTTATGTTTACTCCTAGTTTTTTTGTATAGTCTGGGTCCATTGCGTGTTCTGCATCTATATATGCACACACTCCTCCTAATTTTTGAGCTTCAGCTACTATATGTAGAGAAAGAGTAGTCTTTCCAGATGACTCTGGTCCAAATATCTCTATAATTCTTCCTCTTGGGATTCCTCCTACTCCAAGAGCCATATCTAAGCCCATAGAACCCGTAGGAATTGCGTTGATGTTTACTTTTGGAGTATCACCTAGCTTCATAATAGAGCCTTCTCCAAATTTTGCTTGAAGAGCTTTCAGTGTGTCGTTTAATATTGAAGCACCCGCAGATTCTTTTTTTGCGGTATTTTTTTCGGCCTCTTTTGCTTCGTCCTTAGGCTCGTTTTTGGTTTTTTTTGCCATATAATTTAATATATTAATTGATAATTTTTTTCATCTCTATTGCCGAATTTATCTTCCGCTTGGATGTGTACTCTATTATACCCCGAAAGCAGGGCAATTGTCTCGTTGAAGTTTCCGTCCTTTTCTATATATATTTCTCTACCATTTAAGACCAACTTGGAGGCATTTTTTGCGTTTCCCGTAAGCTTCAGTACACTATCTTTTATTGTGGATCCATCTACGATATTTACACCAGATATTTTTACACCAAAGATAAGGTCTTTTGTTTTAAAGAAAGAGAATACTATGATAAATATAAAAAAAACACCTAGAAAAGAAAACTTCAGTATTTTTTTTGCGTCAGTATCCATAATTGTTTCAATTTGTTTTATTTACCCTCCTAAGATTGCCTACCTGCATAAGACCAATTTACATTACAGTATTATTCCCCTCAGAATCTCTTTCAATTTTTTCTAATACTTCTCTTGGTTTTGCTCCATCTCCTGCGCTGACTACTCCTCGCTCTTCTAGCATATCCATTAGTCTAGCAGCTCTAGCATAGCCAAGCTTTAACTTTCTTTGCAAGAATGAAGTAGATGCTTTGCCTGCCTCTACTACACAAGCACGCGCTTCTTCGTACATCTCATCTTCGTCTTCATCTACCAGACTACTATCAAAGATACTTTTATCATGAGAGATGGATCCTTCAGAAAGTAATATCTCAGAAGCAAGCTCATCTTTATATGCATCAGTAAGATATTCTACAACTTTTTTGACTTCAGTCTCAGAAATAAAGGCACTCTGTAGTCTTTCAGGGGAGGCCTCACCGGAAGAATATAGCATATCTCCTGCACCAAGGAGTTTTTCTGCTCCACCTGCGTCTAATATAGTACGAGAGTCTATTTGAGAAGATACCTTCAATGCAATTCTAGCAGGGATGTTGGCTTTAATAAGACCTGTAATAACATTTACTTCTGGCCTTTGGGTAGATAGGATAAGGTGAATACCGACAGCACGAGACATTTGGGCTAGACGCACAATCGCAGACTCTAATTCTCTAGGATATGAACTCATAATATCAGCGAGCTCATCTATAATAATGACAATGTAAGGCATTCTGTCTGGTTCTTCTCCTTCTTTATCCTTCTTTGTCTTTTTATTGATTATATTTTGATGATAAGAGCCGATATCTCGCACTGTCTCTTGCTCCAATATATCATATCGTCTATCCATTTCTTTGGCTGCCCATTTCAAAGCAAGAATAGCTTTCTTAGCATCAGTAATGACAGGAGTAAGTAGGTGTGGAATGTTTTTATACAAAGTAAGCTCTACACGCTTTGGGTCTATCAATATAAGCTTCAAGTCATCTGGGCCATTTCTATATAGTAGGGAAGCGACAATAGCATGAATAGCCACAGACTTACCGCTACCAGTGGTTCCTGCTACTAGACAATGAGGCATTTTTGCAAGATTACCAAACATTGCTTTACCAGAAATAGATCTACCAAGAGCGACAGTCAGAGCTTTGCCTGAATTGTAAAACTTCTCATCTTGAAGCATAGTAGCAAGCCCTACAATAGACTTCGCTTTGTTTGGTATTTCTATTCCTACCAACGACTTTCCAGGAATAGGGGCTTCTATACGAATAGGGTGAGCAGCTAGAGCCAAGGCTAGATCATTTTGAAGACCTATTATTTTAGACAACTTCACTCCTTCTGCTGGTTTTAAAGCATATCTTGTAACTGTCGGTCCGATAGTGATTTCATCCATTTCTACTTCAATGCCGAAGTTTTGAAGAGTGCGTTTGATGATGATAGAGTTTGCTTTTACATCTCCTGTGTTTGGTTTTCCTTTGTCTTCTTCTAGTAGAGAGATTGGGGGAGGGGTGTATCCTGATGAAGTTTTGGAACGCAAACTTTTGAGAATATTAAATTCTTCCTCTTCATTTTTGCTTTCTTTAGATTCCTCTTTCTTGGTTGTTTTTTTGATAGCTTCTTTTTCTTCCACCTCAGGTTCTTCTTCTTTGCTCTCTACTTCTTCATCTTTGTAAACTTGCTCGATCTTTTCATCTAGGATTTCTTTTTTGCGACTGATCAATGCCCAGATTTTTTTGAATATTGGGACAAGGTCAGGCTTGGTATCAAACATAGTAAATATTGAGATGAGAAGAATTGCTCCCAAGAAAATGATACTTGCGTAGACATCAAAGACTGTTACAAAAGGAACACCAAGAACTTTACCAATAGCTCCTCCTGCATGAGTACCTGAAGCGACATCTATCATCCCAAGTCCAGATAAAAGAAAGAGAGCAGATGCTACCATTTGCATCCATCCAAATTTTGTTTGTTCTCCTCTTAGTAGGGAAGAGCCAAGCATTCCTAAAAGTATTGGCAGTAGAATGTATCCTACTCCAACTAAATAATGAAAGAACTCATAAGTAAGCTCTCCTGCTTTTCCCGCGAAATCAAAAAGAGACATCAAGAAGAAGATAGAAAGCATAAACGAAATGACTGCCAAGATACCGTATTTGGTCTCACTTTTTAAGACTGGATTTCTGGGAGTATAAGATGAATTTTTTTGAGAATTATTTTTATTTTTTTTCTTTGCCATTTGTATATTGTAGCACTTTTTTTATAAGTTATTAAATTCTTCTATAGATAGCCCTGCTTGCTTTACCACAATATTGTAAAGTGTACCAATAGGTATATCTTTGGATCCATGTATGGGAATCACAACAATTTTCTTTTCTTTCATCATGACTAAATGACTACCTCTTTGATGAGATTTTACAAAGCCGATCTTCAGGAGTTTCTTTATTATTTTCCTTGAAGAAAGTCTATTTAGTTTTGGCATAGACTTTCTGTTAACTAAACTTTGAGCTGAGAACTTTTAAATATTTTTGGTCTTTTTGTAAATGAGCAATATTTTTCTTTTTAATAGCTTCTAGATACGCCAAACCAGCTTCTTTAATATTTTTTTCTGCTTCTGAAAAAGAATCACCAAAAGAAGAAATGTGGTTTAAGGCAGGAATAGTAGCAATAACTTGAGATGTTTCTTTGTCTGTTTTATATTCTATTTTGTATTGGGATAAATCAAACATATTTTTATTATATATGTATTCTAAAAAAATTCAATTTAGAAAAATTACATATATCCCCCTTGCTTTTTCTGGTGTCCTATATATAATGGACATATGTTTGGAGAAGAAAAAAACTTAAAGGACAACTCCACCGAAACTCTAAAAGACACAGATTCTATGCCTGTCTCTTATCAATCTTTAGATCTATCTTCTGATGTCAAAATCGGTTCATATACAAAATCAGACAAGCTCATTACCGCCCTATATTTAGTAACAGACATATTGGACAGAGACGAGCCAATTCGCACAAAGCTTAGATTGCTAGGTGCAGAACTCCTATCGGACATATATTCTGCATCTTCTTTCTATAGGACAGGAACAATCAGTAAAGCGAGTCTCTTTGCTAGTATAGAGACAAAAGTCTCTGAGGTTGTATCTTTTTTAGAAATTGCTTTTTCTATCAATATTATCTCTGAGATGAATCTAAATATTTTAAAAAAAGAATTTGCTGAACTAAAAAAAGCAGTGCAAGAATTCAATCAAATCAACACAGATTGGATGGATGAATTTATGCAGAAAAAAAATGCAAACACATCTCTAAATGAACCCAAAAATGCACCAGACTTAAGCACTCATTTTTTAAACAACAAGCAAGCTCAAATAGGGGGTTACAAAGGACAAGATAAAGGACAGGGATTTTATAAAGGAAACATAAAAGCGAACCAAACAGGAGGCAATTCTATGTCCGAGACAAGCCAAAGATCAAAAGAAAGCTTTGATGTCCTTAAAAAGGGAAGGAGAGAAAACATCATCAATATCTTAAAATCAACCCAAAATACAGACGGAATGACTATTACAGAAATCAAAGAAAAGGGGGTAGGGGTATTGGCAAATTATAGCGAAAAAACCCTCCAAAGAGAGCTAGTATCTATGGTCAAAGATGGTGTCCTTAAGAAAGAAGGAGACAAGCGATGGAGTAGATATTTTGTCCTAAATAAGTAGCTGTCCGATAGGGTTCAAAAATACCCAAAATCTCGTTTCAGCTTTATTTGACAAGATATATATCTGTGATATACTTAAAAATGAAGTAACATTTAGTGGACTAACTCGTCTATATATGTAATTGCGTAAATTGTTTTAATTTGCGTGATAAGGTTTTCCACATAATATATTGCTGTATTGTTTACACCAGTATATTATATTGTTACTGCATGATGTGGAGAGTAGCTTTGAATATATTAAAAATATTCAAATTGAAATTCACGGATTGCGTTTTAATTTTAATCTGTTCATTGTTTCTCGGTCCGCCTACTTATTATTAATTCGGCGGGTAGGGAAACAATGATAGAGATCATGTGCTCTTAGTTTTGTCTCTTTATAATAAAAATATTGAGACAAGTCGAAACTAAATTAATGGCACATAACACCTGAGATTTTTTCTGAGATTTTAAATCAAAGAAATTTTCAAAGGATTATAATTTAATTATTATGAGTAAATTACTAAAATCAAAATTCCTCTTAGGAACAATGTTGGTAGTTGCTTTGTTAGTTGTAGGTGCTTTTGCAAGTACAGCTAATGCGCAATCTGCATGTTCATTGTCTTCTACTTTAAGAGTAGGCTCAATGGGAGCAGAGGTATCATGTTTACAAACAAAATTAGGTATTAACGCTGATGGAAAGTTCGGTCCTATGACCAAAGCTGCTGTTATGTCATACCAAGCTTCAAAAGGCTTGTCTGCTGACGGTGTAGTTGGAATGATGACTCGTTCATCATTAGCAGGATCTACTGTAGTAGTAGGAAATCTTCCTGCTGGATGTACTTCAACTTCTCCATTTAGTTCAACAACAGGTCTATCCTGTGCCGTTGCTGCTTCTTCAGTTGCTGGATGTATGCCAGGATATGCATTTAGCCCATTAAATGGTGCTTCTTGCACAGGTGGTGAAACACCTGCAAACACTACTTTGACTGGTGGAGCTGGAGATGCATCAATAGTGGAAACATCAACAGATGTTGAAACTAATGTTAATGAAGGTGCTAGCGACGTTAAGGTGCATGGTTTCAAAGTAACAGCTGACGGTTCAGATATTGCAGTTACAAACCTTAAAGTTTCTTTAGTTGCTGACGGAGCATCCTCATCTTCATACCGCCTAAATCACTATGCTGATTCAGTTAGTGTATGGATGGGTTCAAAAAAAGTTGGTTCTGCAGATGTTTCTGAATTTGCAAAAGATGGAAATACTTATTCAAAGACAATAGCGCTTTCAGATGCAGTTGTTAAAGAAGGAACTTCAAATAAAGCAACTTTCTATGTAACAGTTGATGCAAATGACAATATTGATTCTACTGACTTTAATGCAACTTGGACAATGACAGCAAGTAGTATTCGTTTTAAAGACGGAACAGGAGTTATTTTAACTGATGATTATTCAAAAACTTCTTCTTTCCAATACCAAAGTCTTTCAAGCTCAGGAGATGTTAAGGTTGTTGTTTCAAAGGGAACAGGAAGTCCTGCAACTCAAAATGTAGAAGTATCTGATACTTCTTCAACTGATGTATTGATGCTTGAGTTTAAAATTAAAGCAACAGGTGCAGATGTTACATTTGATACTCTTAACATAACAACAGCATTGACAACAGCTGGTGCAGATACTTATTCTGACATTGTTGGTGAGTTGCAAATGAAGAATGGTTCAAATGTATTAGCAACACTTGATGGATCTGATCTTGATGGAACAGAGACATTTACTCTTGACGACACTTTCACTGTGTCAGAAGGTGATACAGAAACATTTAAGGTTTACGCAAAAATTAATTCTCAAAGTAATTTCACATCAGGTGCTGCTTTGACAGTAAGTTTTGCTTCTTTCTCACCTGAAGGACCAAATGGTGATGTTTTATCAGACACAGGTTCAGCTATTGGTTCAGCTCAAAAATTTGTAAATGGTGTACCATTGTTAGCAATGGTTAGTGCATCATTACCTTCAATACCAAGTACACATACAGATGGTACTGGTTCTGGTGCAGAAGATCTTTATACAGCTACATTGAAATTCACTATTACTGCTCCAGAGGATGCAGCAATATATGTTCCAAAAGATTCATTTAGTTATGCTACTGCTGGAACAGCAGGTGTTCAATATACTGTAACAGGTGGTGCTACTGTAATTAGTGCAATTGTACAATACAGTGGTTCTGATAGCTTAAGTAATATTACTGAGTCAAATTCTTACAGAATTGACGCAGGTGTATCACAGCAATTTACATTGTCTGTAGTTCTAAAGGGTAACGATGCTTATGGTAAAGTTACTATGACAGGATTATCTTATGAGACAACAGAAAGTACTCCAAATAATAATCCTACTGCTACAATCTCAGATTTCTACACTTCATCAACATTGTTAGCTAAATAATATTATTTAGTAATAGATTTTGATTATATATAGAAAATATGTAACAAAAAACCACCCCTTCGCGGGTGGTTTTTTGTTGTTTATTTTGCTATCATAAATTTATATGATCGACAAGATAATGAAAATATGTTTGTGGGCACTTGCTTTTACTCCTCTTGCAGTTAATAAATTTGGATTTTTCCCTTATGTGACAGGGGAAAATACTTTTGCTAGAGGATTATTGACTTTGATAAGTATTTTATTTTTAATTAACTTTTTTTATAAACAAGAATTCCGTAATTTAATAATTAAAAAAATAAAAATAGTTTTATATAATCCATTAGTATGGGCTATCTTGTCTTTTGTTTTAATTTTTATTGTAAGTACGATTTTTGCTGTCAATAAATATAATGCTTTTTGGGGAACTCTTGAAAGAGGAGAAGGGCTAATTGGAGTCCTCTTTCTGTTTGCTTTTTTTGTTTTTGGTTTGTTAATTTTTGACAGGAAAGACTGGATAATTTTTTTTAAAGTAAGTTTACTTGTTTCTTTTCTTTTGTTGTTTAAGGAATTTGTGCAGTTTTTTGGTGGGGACACAAGACCCAGTTCTTTTTTAGATAATCCTACTTTTTTAGCTGGACACCTCCTTTTTTCAATTTTTTGCTCTATGATTATTTTTAATGATAAAATAAATAAATTTTGGGGGTATTCAGCAGTAATTATTTTTATCTTATCTATTTTAGGGATTTTTGTAACTCAAACTAGAGGGACGATTGTCGGGTTATTTATTGGTTTTTTTACAATTTTAATTTACCTTTTTTTTAAAGGTAAGAATATCTTTTATAAAAAAATAAATTTACGAAAAGTATCTATTATAATTTTTTCTTTGGCTATTGTTCTTTCAGCAGTTTTTGTCTCAACACGAGAAAATTTGTTTTGGCAAAAGTTTCCAGGAGTTTCAAGAATAACAACAATAGGGGGAGAGGATTCAACTACTCAAACAAGATTAATTACGATGAAAACAAGCTTCCAGTCTGTAAATCCTGTAAATAATGGTTTAAAAAAGTTTTTAATTGGGTGGGGTCCTGATAACTTTAGCCTTGCTTATGGGCAGTATTTTAACCCAAAACAATTTGATTTTGAAATGAGGTGGTTTGATAGATCGCATAATAAATTTCTTGATATTTTAGTAATGAATGGTTTTTTAGGGATAATCACTTTTCTGTTTATTTGTTTTTCTTTCTTTAAAACAATTCTCTTAAAGAAAGAACCTTCTTTATTGAATGCGGGGTTACTTTTGTTTTTTGTTTCACTTTTAACTCACCTTTCTTTTGCACCAGATCAAATAGTCACATCAATACCACTATTTGTCATATTCTCTTTCATTGTTTGCTTATTTTTATATGAAAACTTTGACAAAAAAGAAGGAAATTATCGTTCCATGCAAAATAATAAAATTAATAAATCGGATACCATTTATTACGGCACATTTTTTTTGGTTCTAAGTATATTTACATCTTTTGTTTTTGTAAGAAATGATTTATCTGCATATTTTCAAATGAAAAAGTATATATTACTTAAAGATGTTGACGACCCACAAATTATATCGGAAAATTTAGATTCAATTTTTAAACCATTTACTTCAGCCCAAATGAACATAAGAGAAGACTTCTTATCTTATACAGAAGGTTTGAATAATAAAGAGAACCAGTTTTTGGTAAAATTGTCAGATACTGCTTTTTTGCAAGCAGAAGATTATGTAAAAAAAAATCCATTTGATATAAGGTTTCTTGTATTTATTGCTAGAGGATATTCTAATTACGGTAAAAATATGGATAATGAATATTCTTTAAAGAAAGGTGAATATTATCTCAATAAATTATTAGAATTTGCTCCAAATAGACCAGATGTAATTTATGGCTTAGCATTAAATTTAATGTTTCAAAAAAAATATGCAGAGTCTTTATATTCTTTCGAAAAATCTTTTAATCTTAGTCCAAGTTTTTTCTTAACAAAAAGTAAAGAAGTTAACACTATTTATGTAAGTTTCCTTAAATATTTTTATTCTATTAAAGACAAAGAAAGTTTTATTAAGGTTTCTAATAGGTTAAAATTAAACAAATATGCTGATTCTAATGTAATAGATGGGATTTTATTTTACGTAAATAAAGACATTTGGCCCAATGTAGATTTTCGTTAACACCATGCAAAAAATTTTAGTAACAGGTGGAGGGGGATACATAGGTAGTCATGCAGTCAAAAAGCTTTTGAAAGAAGGTCATAGTGTAGTCGTGTTTGATAACTTTTTTAGAGGATATAAAAAACCTTTAGAAATTTTAAAAAAATATGGAGAGCTGGTTGTGTTTAATGGAGATCTTAAAAACAAAGAAGATGTTCAAAAGGTTTTTGAGGAAAATAAAATAGATGCGGTCATGCATTTTGGAGCATTGTGCCTTGTGAATGAATCAATGGAGAAGCCAGAAATGTATTTTGAAAACAATGTTTTTGGAACCTTAAATTTATTGAATGCAATGAAAGACAATAATGTCAGAAAGATTGTTTTTTCTTCTACTTGTGCGGTGTATGGTGATGCTCAATATTTACCAGTAGATGAAAAACATCCTACCAATCCTACCAATCCATATGGTGAATCCAAGCTTATGTGTGAAAAAATAATTAAATGGTATGGAGAGTTGTATAATTTTAATTATGCAATCTTAAGATATTTTAATGTGTGTGGCGCAGACATGGAAGGAGAGATAGGAGATAGTAAAAAACCATCAGAACTTTTGGTGCAAAATGCAGTAAGGGGAGCATTAGGACTGCAAGATTTTAAACTAACTTGTCCAAAAGTAGAAAGTAAAGACGGCACTCCTGTGCGGGATTATATAGATGTAGAAGATCTTGTGGAAGCTCATCTTAAAGCTTTGCAATATATAGATGCAGATAAATCTTTGGTGTGTAATATTGGTAACGGGGATGGTCTTTCAGTAAAGGAAGTGATTCAAAAAGTGAAAGATGAGCTAGGGGTAGATTTTCCATTAGATACAGGGGAAGCTAGAAAAGGAGAGTATACTGTGATTTATGCAGATAATTCTCTAGCAAAAGATGCTCTTAGATTTAATTCAAAAAAAGATTTGAAAGATAGCATTAATTCTTTGGCTAGATGGTATAAAAATAATCCAAACGGGTTTGATTATTAAGTTAACATAGATTGATTTATGAAAAAATATTTTTTCTTTGATATGGATGGGACGTTGACTCCTAGTAGGCAAGAAATTAAGCAAGAAATGGCAGAAATGCTAGCTTCTTTAAGAAATAAAGGCAATATTACTATTGCTATTAGTGGTGCTTCTAGAGAGCAAATGTTAAAACAGCTTTCTAATTCTGTGGATTATATATTGGCACAGTCTGGGAGTGATACACCTTTTTGGCAGAGAACATTTGATGAAAATAACAAGAAAGAAGTAATAGACCATTTACAAAAAATAAAAGATTTTTTATCAGACCAAGATATTCTTGGTATAGAAGAGGATCTGCTTCAAGACAGGGGATCTCAAATGGCTTTTAGTTTTTTGGGCCATAATTCTGATTTAGATAAAAAAAGAACTTTTGACCCAAAGGGTGAATTTAGAAGATCTTTGTTGGAAAAGTTTCCTTTTAATAGTGAAGATCTTGAATGTAGAATAGGGGGTACTACTTGTCTAGACTATACTTATAAAGATTCTACTAAAGGGAAAAATATTGAAAAATTATTAAAACGTTTTGGCTGGGATAAAAATGAATGTATTTATTATGGAGATGCATTATTTTCAGGTGGTAATGATGAGACAGTTTTGGGTGTCATTGATGCTGTAGAAGTGTTGCACCCTGAAGATTTATTAGTTAAACTAAAAGAATATAAATAATATGACTAGATACATCAAAAAAGCTTTAATAATAGGAATAACAGGTCAAGATGGCTCGTATTTGGCTGATTTCTTGATAGAGAAGGGCTATCAGGTGCATGGTATCATAAGACGCTCTTCTAGCTTCAATACAGGCCGTATAGAGCATATATATCAGGATCCACACGAAGAAGACAAAAAATTAGTGTTACACTATGGAGACTTGTCTGATGGTAGTAGTTTGCATAATATCATTAAAAATGTGTCACCAGATGAAGTGTATAACTTGGGTGCACAAAGTCATGTGAGAGTTAGTTTTGATATTCCAGAATATACTGTAGATGTAGATGCATTAGGAACCTTGAGATTATTAAATGCAGTAAAAGATAGTGGCTTACCTATTAGATTTTATCAAGCAGGGTCTAGTGAAATGTTTGGAAAAGTGTTGGAAACTCCCCAAAAAGAGACTACCCCTTTCAATCCACAAAGTCCTTATGCTTGTGCAAAAGTTTTCTCTCATTTTATTTGCAAAAATTATCGTGATTCTTATAAAATGTTTATTGCTAATGGAATATTATTTAATCACGAATCTCCAAGAAGAGGAAAAACTTTTGTAACAAAAAAAGTAACAGAAGGATTGGTAAATATTTTACTTGGCAAGCAAGAGATACTTTATCTAGGAAATTTAGATTCTAAAAGAGATTGGGGTTATGCTAAAGATTATGTAGAAGCTATGTGGTTTATGCTTCAGCAAGATATGCCAGATGATTATGTTATTGCTACAGGAGAAACTCATTCCGTGCGAGAATTGGTAGAATACACTGCTTCTCTTTTAGGATATGAAATAGAGTGGAAAGGAAATGGATTAGAAGAAATTGGATTTGATAAAAAAAGTGGGAGAGAATTAATTGCCATTGATAGTAAATATTACAGACCAGCAGAAGTAGATCTTCTGCTGGGAGATGCTACTAAAGCAAAAGAAAAGCTTGGCTGGGAGACAAAGACTAAATTTAAAGATTTAATTTTACTTATGGTGCAAGAAGAATTTAAAGAAAAAGGATTGGATTTTAATGAGTATATTAAATAATGATGGATAAAAATTCAAAAATATATGTGGCAGGGCATAGAGGATTGGTAGGCTCTGCTTTAGTTAGAGTGTTAGAAAAAGAGGGGTATTCAAAGATTATAAAAAAGACAAGAGAAGAGCTTGATTTACTCAATCAAGCAGAGGTAGACTTATTTTTTGCTAGAGAAAAACCAGATTATGTCTTTCTTTCAGCAGCTAAGGTGGGAGGGATCTTAGCAAACAAAGAAAGACCAGCTGATTTTATTTATGAAAATTTGATGATTGAAACAAATATCATAAATAGTGCTTATAAAAACAATGTCAAGAAACTTCTTTTTCTTGGTAGTTCTTGTATTTATCCAAAATTTGCAGAGCAACCTATCAAAGAGGAGTATCTTTTGACTGGGGCTTTGGAAGAAACAAACGCTCCTTATGCAATTGCTAAGATTGCAGGGATTGCTTTGTGTCAGGCATTTAACAAGCAATATGGCACTAAATACATTAGTGTCATGCCTACAAATCTGTATGGGCCTAATGATAATTTTGATTTGGAAAGTTCTCATGTATTGCCAGCAATGTTGAGAAAATTTGATGATGCAAAGCGTATAAATAAAAAAGAAGTTGTTCTTTGGGGGACTGGTATGCCTAAAAGAGAATTTCTGCATGTGGATGATTTAGCAGATGCTTGTTTATTTTTAATGAATAATTATGATGAAAGTGAGATCGTGAATATTGGCACAGGAGAAGACCTTTCAATAAAGGAACTAGCTCAAATGATAAAAGAAGTTGTAGGGTATAATGGGGATATTGTTTGGGATAGCACAAAACCGGATGGCACCCCAAGAAAACTCTTGGATGTTTCTAAACTAAATTCAATAGGGTGGAAACATAAGACAGAGCTTGCAGATGGATTAAAATCAACTTATGAATGGTATTTAGATAATAAAAATGATTAAAATATATTTAAAAGGAGGAATGGGTAATCAGATGTTTCAGTATGCTCTTGGGAGGGTTTTGTCTATGAAAAATAAAGTTCCTTTGGTGCTGGATACAAGTTTTTATGATTTAGATTTAAAGCCAAAGAGGGAATATGATTTAGACGTTTTTAATTTGTTTTCAGATTTAAAAATTGAAAAAAAATTAAATATATTCAAAAGATTTTTATTTGGTATGTCTGGTAAGGTGATAAAAGAAAAGTTTTTTCATTTTGATTCTGAAATTTTTAAAATCGGGGATAATGCTATTTTGGAAGGATATTGGCAAAGTCCTAAATATTTTGAAGGATATGAAGATATAATTAAAAAAGATTTTTCTTTTAAAAAAGATTTTTCTTTAGAGATTCAAAATTTAGCAAAAGAGATAAAAGACAAAAAATCTTTGTGTGTGCATGTGCGAAGAGGGGATTTTGTTGGAAATACTTTTCATGATGTATTGGATAAAGATTTTTACAAAAAAGCTTTTGATATTTTAAAAGAAAAAGTGAAGATTGATAAAGTGTATATTTTCTCGGATGATATAGATTGGTGTAGGAATAATATGAATTTCCCTATACCTACAGTATTTGTGGGGAATGAATATAGTGGAGAAAAAGGTGAAGGAAATTTATTTTTAATGAGTTTGTGTAAATATTTTATTATCCCAAACAGTACTTTTTCTTGGTGGGGGGCTTGGCTTTCTGGGTCTAGTATGGTGGTTTGTCCTAAAAAATGGTTTGCAGATGAGTCTATCAATACAAATGATTTAATTCCTGAAAAATGGATTAGAATATAATATATGGGAATAGAAAAAATAAAAGTTTCAATAATATTGCCGACATACAATGGAGCCGAAAGAATTCAAAAATCAATTGAAAGTGTGACTGAGCAATCTTTTAAAGATTGGGAACTATTAGTAATAGATGATGGCTCTACAGATAATACAAAGGAAGTAGTTGAAGATTTAAAAAGTAAAGATTCTAGGATTATCTATATAAAAAATGAACAAAATTTAGGAATTCAAAAAACTTTAAATAAAGGGTTGGGTTTGGCAAAAGGGGAATATATCGCTCGAATAGATGATGATGATCTATGGATAGATAAAGACAAACTACAAAAACAGGTAGAGTTTCTTGATAGTAATCCAGATTATGTTTTGGTGGGGACAGGGGTGGTGGCTGTTGATGAAAGTGGTAACTCGGTTGAATATATTCCTCCTACCACCAATAAAGAAATTAAAAAAAGGATTATCGGGATGAATTGTTTTTTACATTCGTCTGTATTTTTTAGAAAAGAAACAGTTGTCAGGTTGGGTGGTTATAGTGAAGATATTACAGCAAGACATGTGGAAGATTATGACTTGTGGTTGAGGCTTGGACTAGAAGGTAAATTAGCAAACATCCCTTTTTGTTCGGTTTTTTTGGTAAGTAGGGGCAATTCTATCTCTTCTTCCAATAGAAATATTCAAGCATGGAGAACCTTTAAAATAAGTTTAAGATATTGCAATTTATATTCAGATAAATTAAAACAGGTTTTTATAAGTATTGTTAAAACTTCTTTTATTATAATGTATCCCTTTTTACCTGTTTCTCGCCCTCTTTTAAATAAAATAAAAGCTTTTTTTAAAAAAGAGAAAAAACATTTTATTAAATAAATTTAAAAATTCTTCTAAAAATATGTTGCAGTTGTATTTTATTCTTACCAAGCCATTTTTTATAGAATTTAGCTTCTCCTTTTATTTTGTTTAATTTTGATTTTGTCATATTTTCGTCGTGTCTTCTTATTTTTACTAATCTTTTTACAGAGTAATCAATTTCATATTTTTGAGAAATTCTGAGCCACATATCCCAATCTTCTGCATATTTTAATGACTCGTCAAAATATCCCACAGTATTAAATACTTCTTTTTTTATTAAGACACCACTTCCACTAGAAAGAACTTTATTTCCTACCAATAAAAAAGGAAAAGCAGAACCTCTAATACCTTGGTTTAGAGGAATTTTTTTTTCTTTTTTATTTACATTACCATTTTTATCTATTATAAAATAATCACAATATACTAAACCTAAATTCCCAAATTCTGTATCTTCAAAAATCTTTATCTGTTCAGAGAGTTTTTCAGGTGTCCAAACATCATCAGCATCTAAAAATCCAATAAAATAAGCATTGCTTTCTTTTATGCCTGCATTCCTAGCAGAGCTTAACCCTCCATTTTCTTTTTGAACTATCTTGATTTCTATTTTGGAGTTTTTTGCATAGTTAGATACAATTTTATTTGTGTTGTCCGTTGATCCATCATCTACCACAATGATTTTGTTTGGGGGGAGTGTTTGATTTACAACAGAATCCAAGGCTTGCAAAATAAATCTCGCTCCATTGTATGCTGGTATAATTGCATCTATTTTATTTTTTAGTTCACTATTCATTAATTTTATTTAAATTCTTAGAAGTTTTTTCAAAATTCTTTTAATAGAAAATATGCAATTTTTAATATATAAGGTGTTTTTTCTTTCGGTATCTTTTTTTAAAACATATAAAGATATAGATGATAAAAAAATGAAAATTTTATTTTTATCAGTCAGCATGCTTGAAACATAATGCAGATGCTTTATCTTTTCTGGTCTTTCTGCATGGTTTTCTGTGTATTCTATATAACGAAATAACAAGTCATGATTTTCATTTGGAATAAAAATATTAAAAGTACTTGTGTTTTTAATGATCGTCTTTTTTATTCGGTTCTTTAAACAATCACTAAAGAATTCTTTTTTTATAGTTAAATTTTTAAAATTTGGTGATTTTCCAAAAAGATCAAAACGAAAATTGAGATTATTGTTTTTATAAAAGTCTATATAGACGTGTTTTTCATTTTTGTTTTCGATTAACTTTATCTGATCGTATTCTCTTGTTTTTAATAAAGAATTAGCGATGTGCATTATTTTTTTTCCAATAATAGAAATATTTTTGCAATATATATCCACATCTTTACCATGGTCCCCTAAGGTATTTTCATCCAACTTTATAACAATATATTCATCATTTTGAATATAGTCAAATATTTTTTTTAAATTTTTATCATTCATAATTTTATTCTAATACTGCACTTATTATATGTTTTTCATTTTTATGTTTCAAAATAGATGCTCTGTGTAGCCCATCTAATATAATATATTTTTGATCTCTTAATTTTTTAGTAAGTATGTAACCAGTTGAATTATCTTTATCTAAATAATGGAAAGATTTTATTAAATTATCAAATACTTCAGGGTTATGGTTGTCTTGAAGAAGTGTCCCTTGAAATTTATTTATATATTCTATATAAGAATCTTTGTCTCCATCTACATACTTAAAATGGGGGGAGTTTTCTATTTTTGTTATTGTTTTTATTTTTTTGGGGTAGTCAGAAGATATAATAGAACAATATATGTTTTGCATTGGAATTTCTTTTACAACATACACACCTGTCGTTTGTAATTCTTTTATAGAAATTATGTCTGAGTAAGGTTCAAACAAATCTATCCCTTCTTGGTGTCCTAAATATTTTAAAATATAATCTGTTTGATTTTCATTATCAGATGCGTGTATAACATGATTCTCTGTACGTTTTTCTTCTTTTTTTTCATTATATTTATTACGTATGATTTCTTTTAATTTTCTTATTGTCTTTGATTCTATGTGTCTGTATTCATTATCACCAAAATAGTCTTCATCTTTATTTTTGTTTTTCACGAAAATGAAAATAACTTTTGGATCTGTAGATAAAAGATATTTAGTTTTATCTTTTAAATGTTGATATGGAGCATAATCATGGGAATAAACTTCTTTGACAAATTTTTTCATGTTTTTAATTTTGTGCTCAAAGATTTTTATAATTTTAAGAGATTTTTCTTCACGAATTATATCTAAGATTCCATCTTTGTGATGGAGTCCATTTCCCCAAATTAAAAAATAATCGTATCTTGTTTCTTCTTTATTGTTCATTTTTTTATTAAATATTTATTTAAATATAGGATATAATTTTTTTTGAACATAAATGGTGTTTGTCCAATCTTTGTAAATTATTTTATATTGATTTATGTCAAAATAATTTACAATATTATTACATTCTTCTCTGATAATTAAATAATTATCATTTTGATCATGCAATTCAATAATAACCATTTTCGGATTCCATTTTTTAATATCAAATTTCTTCAGGGCATCCCATTCTTGGCCTTCGATATCAATAGCTAATAAATCAATATTTTTAATATTGTTTGAAGTTAAAAAATTGTCTAATGTTATCTGTTTAACTTTTATTTTTTCTCCTAAATGATAACCTTTTGACCAATCCATCTGTTCAAATAATTCTTTTATTTTAGGCATACTTGTTGACAATACGCCACCTATGTTCATTTCAATAGTTTTCTCTTCACTCCCTATTGCCAAGTTAAATGTTTTAATGTCTTTATTATTTTGATGTCTCTGCGCACATCTTTTGTAGTATTCTGGAATAGGTTCTATATAATATCCAGTCCAGCCAATATCAGCTAATCCACTAGTGTTACTATTTTGTTCTCCATCATATGCTCCAAATTCTACAAAAGTGCCATTTTTGATGAATGAAAAATATTGCTTATAAATGTAGTTAAGGTTTGGGATCTGGCAAGATTCATGGATAGTGTAATTTTCGCTAGTATCTATCTTTTTTGATATTATGTTGTTTAATTTTTTTTTAATTTTTGATATTATGTTTTCCATGTTTTTTACAGTTTAATTTTCCCAGTTTATGGCTGGGGCTAATATTCCAATTCGTTTTTGTGTCCAATAAGCTGATTGGGTGAAATTTTTCTCTAAATTTAATGTAATTGTTGGACTTGGCTTGTTGGGAGAAAAAATCCACATTGTTTTATGTAACCCCCCTATCATTTTAATATAAAATATACCACTATTTAAAATATCTGTAGGTAATTTGCTTTTTATTAAATTTACCCCAATCTTTAATTTTGGCCAATCTGCTTTTTTTGTGTCTGTTTGATACGACCAGTATAATAAAATATTATCTTCTGAATATAGAGCATATCCTATGGTCAATGAATCGTCAATTTTTTTAATAGTAGCTTCAATGTTAATCCACATATTTTCATCTGTATCTTTTGAAATGTAAAATTTCTCAGGTTTAAAATAGTCATTATTAAACTCATCTCCTTTGTTTTCCCATTTTTCTGAAGAATTTTCTTTAGAAATAGATAAATATTTTTCTATTATTTTTTCTGTTTCTCCAAAATCAATTATTTTACCATCTTGTACTAGAATAGTTTTGTTGCAAAGTTGTTTGACTGCTCCCATATTGTGACTCACAAATAAAATTGTTCTCTCTTTGTTTTTTGTGATATCCTCCATTTTGCCAAGGCATTTTTTTTGAAACTCTGCATCTCCCACAGCAAGGACTTCGTCTACTATTAGAATATCTGGTTCCATGTGTGCTGCGACAGAAAAAGCTAGACGAACGTACATTCCACTAGAGTAATATTTTACAGGAGTATCAATAAACTTTTCAATTCCGGCAAATTCTACAATATCATCAAATTTTTCTTCAATTTCTTTTTTCTTCATTCCCAAGATTGCTCCATTTAAAAAAATATTTTCTCTTCCAGATAATTCAGGATGAAAACCCGTCCCTACTTCCAAAAGAGAGCCTACTCTACCTTTGATTTTTATTTCCCCTGTAGTAGGGGGAGTGATTTGAGATAATATTTTAAGAAGAGTAGATTTACCAGCTCCATTTCTACCTATGATTCCTACCATCTCTCCTTTTTTGATTTCAAAATTCAGGTCTTTTAATGCCCAAAATTCCTCCTTCCTATCAAGACCAATAATTTCTTTGGTTTTAGACTTTAAAAAATTAAAAGGGTTCTTAAATATGTTTGTTAAAACATCACGTAGAGCAACATAACCACCTTTTTGATGATTTATGTTGTATTTCTTACTTATATTTTTTACTTCTATGATTGTTTCCATAATTTTAAATTAAATCTGCAAAATATTTTTCAGTCTTTTTAAATATATATATACCAAATAACAACAACACAGCAGTGGCTACTAGAGATATTACCACTAGAAGCCAATTTAAAACTGTAGTTCCAAGTAGTGCTGCTCTAGCGCTTTGAATAACTCCCATCATAGGGTTTAGTGCTAGTATCCAAGAATATTTACCAGCAATGCCGGCTGGATAGATTACAGGAGTTACAAACATCAGTATTTGGATAAAGAAAGGAAGAATGTATCTTACATCTCTGTATTTTACATTGATTGAAGCAAAGAAAAGTCCAAGCCCAACGGATGCCATAAAAGTTATCAAAAGTAAAACTGGTATGACCAAAAGGCCAATTAGGTTTGGAACGTATCCATAATAAAACATCATTCCGATTAAGATAATAGAAGCGATAAAAAAATCTACAAATTTTGTGGCTACTGAAGATAAGGGGAGTATTAGTCTTGGAAAATATACTTTAGTGATGATGGATTGATTTGTAATAAGCACATTGCTTGTATCAGCTAATGCTCCAGAGAAAAATTGCCAAAATAATAATCCTGTATATACGAATATAGGGTAGGGAACTCCATCTGAGGGGATTTTTAATAATCCTCCAAAAAATACAGTGAATACTACCATTGTGATAAAAGGTTGAAAGATTGCCCAAAGAGCACCAATAAATGTCTGCTTGTATCTTACTTTTAGATCTCTCCAAGTAAAAAAATACAACAGCTCTCTGTATTCCCAGAGTTCTTTTAAATCTGAAAGGCTAAACAATTTTTTTGGTCTGATGATTGTTGTAGGAGTACTCATTTTTAATAATTAAATATCTTTGCAATTGTTTTTAATATGATTAATATATCAAAAAATATATTTCTATTTTTGATGTAATAAAAGTCATATTTTAATTTTTCTAAAGCATCTTCTGTAGATGCTCCATACTTGTAATTTACCTGAGCCCAGCCAGTAAGTCCAGCTTTTACAGAATGCCTCAAATCATAATATTGAATATCTTTTGAAAGTTGTGGAGTGAATTCTGGTCTTTCTGGTCTTGGCCCCACAAAAGACAGATCTCCTTTTATTATATTGATAAGCTGTGGTATTTCATCTAAATGAGTTTCTCTTATAAATCTACCCACAGGAGTAATTCGCACATCAGTCTTATTGTCTTTGGTCCATACTGCTCCGTTTTTTTCAGCATCTATATACATAGATCTAAATTTATAAATAATAAATTCCTCATCGTTTAAGCTAATTCTTTTGTGTTTAAAAAATACAGGCCCTTTTGATGTTACTTTGATTGCAATTGCAAGAAGAATAAAAATAGGAATAAATATAACAAATAGAGTTACAGACAAAACGATATCTAAGCTTCTTTTGAAAAAATTGAATACTGTTTTGTTTTGTAAAACATAATGCAGGGCTTCTTCTTTAGATATGTCTTTGATAGGGATCTTTTGAAAGACTTCTTCGTAAAAATTTTTTATTGTATACACAAAAACTCCTTTTTTCATTAAAGTAAATATTTGTTTATTTTCTTTGACAGCATCTGTTACGATTAGGTCTGGGTTTTGTGAAAATATCTTGTCTATATCAAGCACTTTAAGGGTATCAATGGTTGTGTATCCAGCATTTTTATTATCTTTAATTTCTTGTATTAAATTATTTTCTTCTTCTGCTATTAAAATTATTTTTCTATTAAATCCTTGTCTGTCAAAATATCTTTTAATTTTTATTCTAAAGTAGAAATCAATAATTCCAAAGATACTAGTAAATATCAAGAGGTTTGTTTTTGGGGTGAGTTTAAAAAAATCTCCAAAAATGTAAAAGATTAATATTGAAAAACAAAGACCTATAATGATACTTTTTATAAAAGAGCCGATAAATTCTGTGATGTTTTTATTAAATCTAAAAGAGTATAGATTAAATATGTAAAAAGTAATAGTAAAAATTAAAGATGCAAATATGAACGGGATAAAATGTGTTGACCACTGGGTGGCTACATTTTCTGTGCCATATCTAAATAAAAGCATCAAGAAAAGAGCCACTATAGATATAGCTATATCGGCAATAAATATGAAAAACATACGGGATTTTATGGCTAATTTTCTCATTTTTTTAGACCCTTTAGGGGTGCTTTGTTTTTTAATATATTAGCACAAAAAATCATTTTAGGTTAGTCTTTTTTGGATGTTTTTTTTGATGGTAATTTTCTTAATTCTGCTTGAAAGACTTTGGTCCTTAAGACTCTAGAAGAGTATCCGTGGTCTCTATTGTTCCAAAAGATTTTTATGCTTAGTTCTTTTCCCGTAAAATTTTTTCCTTTCCAGTCTTTGCCAATAAATCTTGTATCTATCTTTGTATTTTTCAATATATTTAATAAATCTTTCTCGGTCTTGTATAAAATAATTTGGTCTACATATTTACAAGATTCTAATTGGATTTTTCTTTCTACAATAGATTGAACAGGTTTATTTTTCTCTGGTCTATCTATAGTAGGATCTGTTTGTAACCCAACGATTAGATAATTACAATGTTTTTTGCATTCTTTAAACATTAAATAATGTCCTGCGTGAGTCAGATCAAATGAGCCACAAGTAAATCCAGTGATTTTTTGGGTATCTGCTTTTTTTGTTTTATTTTTTTGTTTTATTTTTGTTATCATTTTTGATACTTTTACATATTATTCTAATCTTGATATAATTAAAGCATGAAAAAGAAGAAAATAGTAGTAGTTTCAGGAGGTTTTGATCCTGTACATATTGGGCATTTAAGGATGTTTAAAGAATCTAAAAAGCTTGGAGACGAGCTTGTAGTGGTGATAAACAACGACAATTGGCTTAAGAGCAAAAAAGGATATTCTTTTATGCCTGAAAAAGATAGACTTGAGCTCATAAGTGCTTTTAGTTGTGTAGACAGGGTGTTTCTTACAAATCACAAAAAAGATGATTTGGATGATTCTGTTTGCAAAGCTTTATTAAAAATAAAACCAGATATTTTTGCGAATGGGGGAGACAGAAAAGCAGACAATATTCCTGAGTATGATTTGTGCAACAGGCTTGGAATCAAACTCGTGTTTAATGTAGGGGGAAAAAAGATCCGTAGTTCTTCTGAGCTTGTAAAAATTTCTAAAGTAAGTAGTAAAAAAGATAAAAGAAAATAATTTTCAAAAATTTTCTATGCTATAATATTCATTATGATTGAAAACTCAATCCTAAAAGACATACCTCAGTTCAAAAACCCAGAAGAAGAGCTGGCGTATTTGCGTGCCAAGATGGCAGAGCGAGAAAAAGAGCTTACTGATTTGGGACACTTTGAGACAGCAGGGGATCAGTCAGCAAAAGATGTCATAGAAGTATATAAAGATGTGCCTACAAAAGATGTGGTGCCGAAAGATCAGGCGATCACAAAAGAAGAAACAGAAGGCATTGTCCTTGATCTTGCTCCAGAGAAGCATGACCATGTCATGGAGGAGCTTCTAGGTATTGTAATGACAAAAGGAATAAAGAACGCGATGTCTGTAGTAGAAGCAATGAACAATCCTCACATAGAAGATGATTTTCATCGTATCCTTATCCAATACTTGCGAGCAGAAGGAGTGAGTTTTCCTTTCAAAGAAGGAACTCCTTTTTATAAATCATTCAATATGACTTTGTTTGAAATAACTCTTCCTCCTCCTGATGATGGTCCAGATAGTTCTAAAGGATTCAAAGAATTCATTGGAGCAATGGAGCAGTTTTATGCAGGGATGCAATCCATCTCTTCTGGTAAAGACAATATCAATGGCAACTATTATGTGATAGAGATAGCACTTGCGCATGTGGGAGATGAAGTGGTGGTGTATGTGGCTATCCCAAATAAATTCATTTCTCTTTTTGAAAAACAGATTTTAGCTTTTTATCATGATGCAAAAATAAGAGAAGTAAAAGATGATTACAATGTTTTCAATGAAGAAGGAGTATCTATTGGAGCCTATGCATCTTTTACAGAGCGAGAAGTATTGCCGTTAAAGACTTACGAAAACATTGATCATGATCCAATGAATACATTGCTCAATGTATTTTCAAAATTAGACAAAGAAGGAGAGGGGGCATCTATCCAGATTTTGATTGCTCCAGCAGGAGATAAATTTATAAAAGAATACAATGAAATTTTAATGGATGTAAAAGACGGAATGTCTGTAAAACACGCTGCTGATAATTTTTACAAATTCAATAAAGCCTTCATGCGTATTTCTAAAGAATTCATATTTGGTCAAAAACCAAAAGAAGAAAAGTCAGAAAAAAATATGTCAGGAAGGAAGGCAGTAGATGAAGGAGCACAAGAGAAGATTTCTAATAAAATTAAAAGCAGTATTTTAAGGACCAACATAAGAGTAGTCGCTTCTGCTAAAAGTAGAGAAAGAGCTGATTTGATTTTACGAGAGGTACAATCCGCTTTCAACCAATTTACTGAGACAGCTAGTAACTCTATTGTTTTCAACGAGATTAAAGGATCAAGTCTTAAGCGTTTCTTTAGGGACTATTCTTACCGTACTTTTTCTTATGACAACGTGTTGCCTTTAAATCTAAAAGAGCTTGCTTCTATCTTTCATTTTCCTGTGGGTGTCGGGACTATGCCTCAGCTTAAAGAAGCAAAATCCGGTATCGCTCCTGCTCCTATTACTATGGGGGACGAAGGGATTATTCTTGGAGTCAATAAATATCGCGGTAGGGAAACAATGGTCCATATGACTCGTGAAGACAGAGTGCGACACTTTTATGTGATCGGGCAGACTGGTACAGGTAAGACTAATATTTTACTCAATATGATTACACAAGACATCAGAAATGGTGATGGTTGTTGTTATATTGATCCACACGGGACAGATATTCAGACTATTCTTTCCCGTATTCCAAAAGAAAGAATGGATGATGTTATTTACTTTGATCCTAGCTACACTCCTCGTCCTATGGGATTAAATATGCTTGAGTATGATATACGATATCCTGAGCAAAAAACTTTTGTGGTGAATGAATTGATGAGTATTTTCAATAAGCTCTTTGATATGAAAGTGGGTGGAGGAGCGATGTTTGAGCAGTATTTTAGAAATAGTGCTTTTCTTGTGATGGAGGATCCTGATTCTGGCTCTACTTTGCTTGAGATTACTAGAGTATTGGGAGATAAAGAATTTAGAGATATGAAACTCGCTAAATGTAAAAATCCTATTATCAAACAATTTTGGGTTTCTGCTGAGCAGACTACAGGAGATCAATCTCTTGCCAACTTCGTCCCTTATATTTCTTCAAAATTTGATAACTTTATTTCCAACGATATTATGCGTCCTGTGGTGCTTCAACAAAAATCCGTATTTAATTTTAGAAAAATAATGGATGAAAAAAAGATATTACTTGTGAATCTTTCAAAAGGAAGACTTGGAGATATTAATGCCAACCTTATTGGTCTTGTGCTTGTGGGTAAAATTCAAATGGCTGCTCTTTCTCGTGTAGATATGTTTGGTAAGCCAATGAATGATTTTTATCTGTATATAGACGAGTTCCAGAATGTGACTACAGATTCTATCTCTTCTATTCTTTCCGAAGCTAGAAAGTATCGTCTTTCTTTAAACATCGCCCACCAATATATCAATCAGCTTGAAGAGGGAATTAAAAATGCAGTGTTTGGAAACGTGGGATCTATGGCAGTCTTTCGGGTAGGAACAGAAGACGCTCAATTTTTGGAGCCAAAATTCAAGCCAACTTTTTCTTCTCAAGATATCAGCAAGATAGATAATTTTAATGCTTATGTCAATATGCTTATAAAAGGAGAGCCTTCAAAACCTTTTAATATAGAGACCCTGGCACCTGAAAAAGGTAATCTTGATATTGTAGATAGCTTAAAAGAATTGTCATATCTCAAGTATGGGAGAGAAAGAGAAGAAGTAGAAGAAGAGATTATGTCTAGGTATAGCGCTTCGGATGTGTAAGGTTTTTTTGTAATAACTTGACTTATGTATATACTAATTTTTACATTAGATGATATGGAAAAAAGTCCTAAGAAAAAAATGAAAGTTTTTTGGGAGTATGATGAAGCTAGAGGTAAAGAAATTTGGTAATTTAATACAAATAGTTTATTTTTTCTTGCACATTTTATTATATATTATATAATGTATCTGTACTTGTGGGGCATTAGCCCTATTCGGATGATATATAAGCTGAAGGCAAGCACAACAAAACTACTACCTTAATTGGTAGTATTTTTGTTTTAATCCTGTTCAGGAGTGCCTTTCATAGTTTTGTATAATTTTTCATCCCTGTATTTATTTGTAGTCCAAGCAGGAATAATACTCCAAAAATGTATATTACCATTGTCTCCACATTGTTTCAAAATAACTTTTATTTTCCTTTGTTCAATAATAGCAATGATTCCCCAATATCTGGTAGTTCTAAATTTTGTTGTTTCTTTTTCTTTTTTCGAAATTTCTTCAAATTCTTGGTATGTTGTAGATATCTTTATTAATTTTACAGCAAGCCGTAGTAATTTAAATCGTAATGTTTGAGAAGATCTTTCTCTTTCAGACCGTGATTTTTTAAAAATAATATGATTAAATCCTTTAGAGTTAAAATATATGTCTCTGTTAAGAGCGGGAGAAAATATTTTTCCTATCTTTTTATAAAAATATTTAGCACTATTTTTTGTGTTTTCGTAATTTGAGAAATTTTTCATTACAGAATTTAAAATTAAAAAACCTTATAAAAGGTCTTTTAAAAACTCTGCTTATCTCTAATCGCGTATAATTATAGCACGTTTGTATTTCAAGTTAGAACTTTTTTAGAGATATGCTAATATATAAATATGTTAGAGGATAAATTTTTCACAGATATAAATGATTTACAGGATAAATTAAAAAAGGAAAGTGGTAAAATAATTTCATTAACTACGGGCTGTTTTGATGTTTTACATAATGGGCACAAAGAATATTTAAAGGACGCAAAATCAAGGGGAGATATATTGATTGTGCTTTTGCAGTCTGATGAATTGGTTGGGCAAAGGAAAGGGACAAAAGAAAAACCTAGACCAATATATATTGCAATAGACAGGGCTAGTCAACTTTTTAATGCCAAAGAGTATAAAGGGATTATAGATTATATTTTGGTAGTAAAAAGTGTAACAGATATTTATGAATCTATTGAAAAAATTAATCCAAATGTTTTAGTTTTGTCTGAATCAACAGAAGATGATGAGACCAGTCCGAAACGCATGAAAGAATATTTTGAAACGTATTTTGCAGACAAAATTGTGGTCAATATACTCCCACCTAAGTCTCAGATACACAGCTCAGATATTATAGAACAAAAAGGGATTAAGCCTAATTGGAGGGGAAATATAAAATTAAAGTAAAAGTTTCTGCCCCCTGTGTATATAAAGTATTTAATATATAAATGAAAAAAAAGATTGGCAGAGCTGGTGATATTGAAATGCAAGAAGTTTTATCAAAGATTGGTGTTTTGTTTCAGTAGGGTAGAAACTTTTTTAGAGATGTGCTAATATATAAATATTACAATTATTACCAGCGAAAGCTGTTTTTTATTTATATGAAACATCCTAAAGAAGAAAGAACATATGTGATGATAAAGCCAGACGGTGTCCGTAAGGGGCTTACAGGCGAGATTATTAGACGTTTTGAGCAAAGAGATCTTAAGATTGTAGCTCTTGAAATGTTTAATCCTGCGCATGACAAAATAAACGATCATTATCCAAAAAATGAAGAGTGGATCACTCGTCTTGGTAACAAAACTTTATCTACTTATGAAAAGTATGGCTATGATGCAATGGTAGATTTTGGGACAATAGAACCAGCAAAAATTGGCCCAGAGATTCGCAAATGGCTTATAGACTATATGGCAAGCTCTCCTTTGGTAAAGATGGTAGTGCAAGGAGTACACGCAGTAGATGTAGTAAGGAAAATTGCAGGGGATACAATGCCTTACAAAGCAGATATGGGGACTATCCGTGGAGATTTTTCTATTGATTCACCCGCACTAGCCAACAAAGAAAAAAGAGCAGTGATGAATATTGTGCATTGTTCCGAGACTCCTGAAGAAGCAGAGCATGAGATCAAGCATTGGTTTGGAGAATCTGAAGTATATGATTACAAAAGATTTGGAGTAGATGAATAAAATATGATTTTAATCAAATAGTTTGTGAATTTTTTAAAAAATGCGAAGTTAACCCTTTGCATTTTTTAATTTTTTATTGAAAAACAAAAAAAACATTTCGTCTAGTTGTAATATTCTCTCTTTAGTCTATACTAAAAGTAGGGTTATTTTCAATTATTACCTAGTACAATATCTTTAGGGAACTTCGATCGTCTTATACCTTGGTATAAGGTGTCTGGTACCCACCTATCTAATAGGCTAAGGTAATATATTGCGGATAACCCTAAACAAGAACCCCATCTTTGCATAAGAGGGGATTTTTGTTTAGAATATATACAATGATAATCCGTAAAAATATATCTGCATTACTTGTTTCTTTAGCTTTTTTTATATTCTTGGCAAATCTAGGAGCAATTAAATTCCATTGGTATTATTCTATCCATTGGCTAGATATGCTTATGCACTTCTTGGGTGGATTTTGGGTAGCAATTTTAGCTGTTTTTTTATTTATCCCCAACAAAGTTTCTTGGCAATCTGTCTTAAAAATAGTTGGGTTTGTCTTATTTATCGGTATTATGTGGGAATTTTTTGAAATTTCCTTAAACAGCGTCACTGTCAAAGACGATTTTGATATGATAGATACTTTATCGGATGTATTTTTTGATACTTTTGGTGCTTTTGTTGCAGTTTTGTATTTATATTTCTTTACATACAACAAAAATTCTGTTTCCTCAGTTGAAAAATAAATTTTGTGATATAATATTTGGTAATGAATACAAAAGTAAAAATAACTTTTTGTGGTGGGGCTGGCTCTGTAACAGGCGCCAATTTTCTTTTAGAAATAGCAGATAAAAAAATTCTTGTAGATTGTGGGCTCAATCAATCTTCAAAAGTAGCTGATGATATTAATTGGCTTCCTTTTACTTTTGATCCAAAGACCATTGATATTCTTTTTATCACTCATGCTCATATAGACCACATTGGTCGGATACCAAAGCTTGTTGCAGAGGGCTTTAACGGAAAGATATACTCTACTCCACCTACAAAAGCTTTAGCATCTCCAATGCTTGCTGATACAGCAGGAATTCTTTCAAAAAACGATAGAGACGGTAAGTACAATTTAGAGGAAATATATTCTGAAGCTCATGTAAGCAAATCTTTGTCTTTGTGGCAAGATTTTGAATATCACCAAAGACAACAAATCACAGATAATATTTATTTTTCTTTTTACAATGCTGGACATATTCTTGGTTCCGCTATGATTTTGTTTGAAGTAGGAGGGAAAAGAATACTTTTTACTGGAGATTTGGGGAACAGCCCTTCTCCTCTTTTGCCAGATACTGAGATAGTAGAAAATGTAGATTATGTAATAATGGAAAGTGTATATGGTGATCGTAATCATGAGTCCAGAAACGAACGCAGGAAAAAGCTGGAAGCTACCATAGAAGACAATTTCAAAAAGGGAGGGGCTTTAGTGATCCCTACTTTTTCTTTAGAAAGATCTCAGGAGTTACTCTTTGAATTAAACAATCTTGTAGAGGAAAAAAGAATTCCTGTGATGCCTGTATTTTTGGATTCACCATTGGCTATCAGACTAACCGAAGTTTTCAAGAGGTACCAAAGCTATTTTAATGAAACCGCTCAAAAGATTATGACCACAGATCCTCATCTTTTTGATTTTCCTGGATTAAAGTTTACTATGGATTCAGAAGAGTCAAAAAAAATACAAGCTGCTCCAAACCCAAAAATAATTATCGCTGGTTCAGGAATGTCTTCTGGTGGGAGAGTAGTACACCACGAAAGACATTATTTACCAGATCCAAAAAATACTCTTTTGCTTACAGGATATCAGACTGTAGGTTCTCTAGGTAGATTGATTCAAGAAGGAGCTAAAACTGTGAAGGTTACAGGAGAATATGTAAAAGTAAAAGCAAATGTTGTTACTATTTATGGATATTCAGGACACAAAGATTCAGATGGACTACTAGGCTTTGTGCAACAAATGCAAAATTCAGTAAAAAAAATATTTGTGGTAATGGGAGAATCAAAATCCTCAATGTTTTTGGTTCAAAAGATTAGAGACAATCTAGGATTGCAAGCTTATGCACCAGAACAAGATGATGTGGTAGAGCTTGATTGTTAATTTTTTCCGAATGTATTAAAAATATTGTATAATATAAATATGCAAAATAATCAAATTTTAGAAAATTATAAAAAACATGGACACAGTCAAATAAAGATTTGTGTTTCAGGGGCAGCGGAGACAGGGCATTGTGGAGCAAATGCTCTTGATAAAGCAAAAGAGCTGGGCAGAGAAATCGCCCGTCAGGGAGCAATGCTCGTCACAGGAGCTACTACAGGTTTTCCATTTTGGTCTGCTATAGGTGCAAAAGAGGAAGGTGGAATATCTATTGGTGTTTCTCCTGCAGCTTCTGAAAGAGAGCATGTAGAAGTGTATAAGCTTCCGCTTGATTATATGGATTTTATTATCTACACAGGTTTTGGATATCCAGGAAGAGATTTACTTCTTACTCGCTCTGTAGATGCAGTGATCTGTGGCTGTGGACGCATTGGCACTATTCATGAGTTCACTATTGCTTTCGAAGACAACAAGACTATTGGAATATATGAAGGTCCTTGGGATATGGATACAGAATTAAAGAGTATTGTAGAAAAAAGCCATCGGTCAAATGAAAAGATTGTGACGAATGAAGACCCAAAAAAGCTTGTAGAAGATGTGATTGCAATGGTAAAGAAATACAAAGTACAAGAGTACAAGATTGTCTAATTTTTTAAAACTATCAGGGTGTGGCAAAAATATAATTTATAAAACTATTTAAAAAAAATTCTAGAAATAATTATTTTTCTAGAAATTTTTGCACTTTTGCTAAACCATCTTTGTCATACAAGATAAGATGTAGATTTGGATATTTCTTTGTATTTAAGTCTGCAAAAAAATGTTCTCTGTTTTCTATAAAAAGGATCTCTTCGTTTTCGTTTCCTGTAGAGCAGATTTTTTCAATAATTTCTTTTTTACTTTCAGGTACAATATGGATTGATTGGAAAAGTGGAGCAACACCACTTCTTTTTATTTTATCTTCTTGAAATTCTTTGTCTCCATTGGTGACGATAAAACAATTTTCTTTACCCGCTTGGTGTACAATAGCCAAAAGATTTTGATCTACATATTCTTTGCATTCTGACATGATATCTTCATAGGTAGATAAGATTTCTGTTGCTGGTATTGTTTTTTGCTCAAAACATTTAGCAATAAATTCTTTTAGAGAGAATTCTTTTGCTCTTTTCTCTTTGTATTTTTCTAAAGCAAAAGAATAGGGGACACCCTTTGTTTCTAAAACACTAAACATCTTTTTTTTGAACTTTTCGGTATTTAAAAAAAGAGTATCATCAAAATCAAAGATAAACTTCATTTTAATATTTTCATTACACACTCTGCAATTTTTTGAGAGTCATGTCTGATAAAACTTCTAGCTTGAGCCCTAGCATCTGATTTTTCTTTATTAAAAAAAGAGTGAGAAATCAAAGCTGAACGCATCACTCTTTCATCGTCTTGCATGTCGTCTTTGATCAGCACCCCATCTCCTTCTTTCAATTGATAACGTTTGATTTGTGCTTTGGAAGGGGAGACATTGTTGATTAAAATAATATCAACCTTACGATTGAGATAGTTCTCTATGTTTTGAACATAATCACTAGCATTCCAGTATCCTGTGTGTCCGTGTTTATTGGTAAGATTCATCATGAAGATTACTTTTCCTTTAGTTTTTTTAATTGCGGTAGTAAATCCATCTATGATTAAGTTGGGCACAATAGATTCATAAAAGTTTCCAGGACCTATGATTATATAGTCGGAAGAAAGAACTGCTTCTTTGGCGCGTGGGTTGAGTTTTACTTTGTTTTTATAAAATATTTTTTTTAGTGGGTTTTTTTGAAAGTCGGTCTTGTCTATTTCTACTTGACCATATATTTTTTTTCCGTTTTTTAAAATAGCTACTAGCTCAGCTTTGTTGTTGGTCGCAGGGATTACAGTTCCTCTTACTTTTAATATCTCGGACACTATCTCTACTCCTTTTGCAAAGCTTCCTGTGACTTTTTCAAGAGCTGCTAAAAATATATTTCCAAAACTATGCCCAGAAAGTTTGCCATTATCAAATCTATAGTTTATGAGTTTCCTCACAATGTCTGTATGTTCACTTAGTGCTACAAGGCATTGACGAACATCTCCTGGGGGAAGTACCCCAAGCTCATCTCTCAGGTCTCCTGTAGAGCCACCATTATCAGCCATTGATACAATAGCTGAGATAGATGTATTCTTGATGGTTTTGATACCAGATAGGACGGTGTAGCTTCCTGTGCCACCACCTACTGTCACTATGTTGATTTTTTTTATAGACATATAAATAAAAACATCCGTTTTTAGTATACGGATGTTTTTGGGGTATTATTTTACAGCTTTTAAAACTTCCGCAAAGGTGTTTGGGTTGTTTTCAGCAAAATCAGATAAAATTTTTCTATCTAACTCTATGTTTTTCTTTTTTAAAGCACTGATAAGCTTTGAGTAGCTAAAGCCATTTTCTCTTGCGGATGCGTTTATTTTTATGTTCCAAAGAGTTCTATTGTGTGACTTTTTGTCTCTTCGGTGAGCGAAAGCATAAGCTCCTGCATGCAGTAATGCATCTTTTGCTTGGCGTTCCTTGGTACTTCTTCCGTGGCGGAATCCTTTAGTTTGTTTTAAAACACTTTTTCTTCTTTTTAGAGCGTGTACTCCTTTTTTTACTCTTGTCATGACTTTTTATTTATGCAAATGGTAATAAATGACTTTTTGACTTGTTGCTAATAACGAATGCTTTTCCTTTTCTGCCCGCAAGCTGGGTAGAGCGGGATTGTTTTGCGTTGAAATGGTTAAAACCTGGCTTTCGAGATATGATCTTGCCTGTACGAGTTACCTTTAATCTTTTTGAAAATGATTTATTTGTTTTCATTATTTTGCTTTTTCTATTGTAATTGTTAAACCTTTTGGTCCTCTTTTATAACCTTCAGCTACTTTGTAGTTTTCAGTTATTAGTTTTAAAACCCTATCTAATCTTTCTTGTAGAAATTTTTCATCCATAAACTTACTTCTACCTACCAAGAAAAGTTCAATTTTGATTCTATGTCCTTCATTAAGCCACTTGGAAGCAGTTTTTGCCTTTAGACTCAAATCATGCTCTCCTGTACCTATTTTTATTTGAATGGACTTTGTCTCTGTGGGCTTACTACCAGCTCTAGCTTTTTTTTGTTTTTTGCTAGTCTCGTATTGATGTTTGCCGAATTCCATTATTTTCGCTACCGGAGGAAGTGCATTTGGTGATATCTCTATCAAGTCCAAACCCTGTTCTTCGGCTATTGCAAGTGCTTCATTAAGGCTTAAAACACCAAGGTTTTCATTTCCGCTACCTATTACTCGTAGTTCTTTAGCTCTTATTTGGTTGTTTATTCGTTCTCGCAATTGTAAATAAAAACTCCCTGAAGGTATAATTTATAAGTTTCAGGAGGAATTCAACAATATGAAGTCTAACTTATTTTGGAATTAAAGTCAATGTCTACAACTTGGTATTGACTCTCAAGAGTAATTTGTTATACTGATTATATCAGACCTGAAAGGCATCCTAAATGGGTGCCTTTCGCTGTTTAGATGGTTTCTCTTTTATCTATACGCTTTAAGCGTTCTCTCAAATAGGTGAAATCTAGGAATTTATCAGAAGCGAATTTTTTTATCTCTTTTGCTGTTCTTGATGCGTGAGCAAGTATAAAGATTTCTTTTTTGTCTTCTTCTCGTAAATATTTTAATACAGGCAAGAAATCCCCATCACCTGAAAGAATGACTGCACGATTATATGACTTTCTGTCTCGCATCAAAAAGAAAGCCATGTCGACATCACAATTAGCTTTTCTGCTAGGTAAACCTTCTGAATCAAAGAAAGTTTTAACTGGTTTTAAAATCATTTTATACCCAAACTTCTCAATCGTAAGATAAAAGCGAACTCGTTTTAAATGCCTGTCCAGTAATTTAAGTTCTACCTAACTCAAAAACGCGCCCTTTTCTTCAATCAGTTTAGCAAGATATTTTTCTAGATCCTTTATAGGAACAGAATCATCCGTAATATAATCAAAGGGGAATTTATAAATCTCTACGCCACCAAAAAAATAGACTTCGGTTACGTCGTATTTATTCTCAAGATATTTGTATAATTTTTTATAATCGATACTCCACCCTAGAGATTTTTTCCCTCCGTAAAATAGGTTAGACGCATCAACATAGGCATTAGTTCTCATGGTTTATATATTATTCTTTTTTGATTAAAAAACAAACTGTACAGTTTTAGCCTTGTGGGGTGAAAAATATAATAGATTAGGGGATGAGTGTTTGAAAAATAAACCTCTCTCAGTACTTCTTTTTAAAAGTATTTTGTGTGTGGATTGTTTGATTCTTGGGGATAAAAGAAGAAATGAAAGAAAAAGGACGCTTTGTTTGTATTACTTATAGATGGGTCGATTGGGTATATTAAAAATTAATTAAAAATATATGAGTAAAAAAAATACGATGATAGCCTTAGGATCATTTGCCTTATTTCTAGGGGTTTATGGAATACTAGCCAGTCAAGCATCTGCTTATATGATGAATCCTTCTGTAAACGGACCCAACTATTCTGTTGAGCGTCATACTGCAATGGAAAAAGCTTTTGAAACAAATGACTATACTGCTTGGAAAAATTTAATGGAAGGGAGGGGTAGAGTTTTGGAAGTTATCACTCAAGATAATTTTGCAAAATTTGCTGAGGCTCACAATCTAGCAGAAAAAGGAGATTTTGTAGGGGCTCAAAAGATTAGACAGGATCTTGGTCTTGGAATGAGAAATTCTTTCAATGAAGACAGGAAAGGTTCATCTTACAAAGGAATGAATAGAGGTGGAATGCATAGAGGTGGAATGAATCGTTAAATTACAAATAGCACATCAATCTTTGTTTAAATTCTCAGGTTGGTGTGTTCTTTGTTTATTCTTGTTATTATTTAAATATGAATGAAAGTGAAAAATTATCAGATGAAGAGATTGTTGAAAAAGTCAGAACATCTGATCAATCTTTGTATGCTCTTTTAATAGAGAGATATCAGAAAAAATTAATGCGTTATGCTTTTGGATTAACAAAAGATGAACAAAAAGCGATAGATATTGTACAAGAGTCTTTCATAAAAGCTTTTATCAATCTGCAAAGCTTTGATTTAGAGAAAAAATTTTCTAGCTGGATTTATCGAATCGCCCATAATCAAATGTTAAATGTTTTAAAAAGAGAAAAAAAAGAAATTCTTTTAGAAGATGATTGGGATTTTAGAAGTGAAGAAAACCTTGAAGATAATTTTGGGAAAAAAGAAATAGCTGAGATGGTGCGGAAGTGTTTGGGGGAAATGCCTATTTTGTATTCGGAGCCTCTTTCGTTGTATTATATTGATGAAAAATCATATGAAGAGATAAGTGATATCTTGCGAATTCCTATGGGGACGGTCGCTACTCGTATTAGTAGAGCTAAAAAAATAATAAAAAAGATATGTCAGAAGAAGTAAAAAATATTACAGAGAGTGTAATGACTCAAATCAAAGCAGGGAAGGTTAAAATGAAACCCAAAATGTATTTTATTGCGGGTTCTATCCTTACCTTTTTTGGTTTAGTTTTTACTATTTTTGTTTCTGTCTTTTTGGTAGGATTGACTAGATTTTTTTTGCGAACAAATAATGGGTGGAGGGCAGAGTATCGTTTGGAGCAAATGCTCTCTTCTTTTCCTTGGTGGACAATAGTGTTTGCAATAGTGGGATTAGCTCTGGGTATTTGGCTTATTCGGAGATATGACTTTTCTTATAAATTAAAACCTTGGGTGGTGATTTTATTTTTCACTCTTGCTGTGATAGTGGCGGGTTTTACCATTGATGCTATTGGTTTGAATAATACTTTAATGCATCGTGGTCCCATGAAAGGAATGATGAATAGCTATATTCAAAAGGGTAACATACATCCAGTAGGAGGAGGGTTTAGGAGGTAAAGAAAGGGGGATGTAATAAATAAAATGGTATAGTAGTATATCAAATAAATAGGTACAATGGGTTTATATGAAAAAAATACTAATTTTTACAATTATTTTATTATTACTAGGAGTAACTAGTTATTTTTATTTTAATAAAGGTAAAAAATTTGATTCACTTGATGATCCAGTAATTGTTGATGAAAATAAACCAAGCCAGCCACTTCGTATATCTAATGGAACTTATTGTTTTGGATATTCTAAAGATGATTCTGAGATCATTGATAAAAGGAACATAGAGTTAATTGTTAGTGATTCTAAAATAACAGGGATCAAAACTGGATATAATCAAACCCAAGAATACAGTGTGGGATATAAAGGACTAATAGAGGGAATAATATCTGATGATGGTATGATTAATGCAATCACAGCGATAACTATTTTTGATGGAGGTGGGAACAATCAAGAAGAAAGATATTTTTTAAAAGACAAAACTTTAACAGAATTGCGTTACTCTTATAAAGAAGATTTTTCAACAAATACACTCCGTATTGATGATTCGGTTACAGATAATGGTCAAGGAGAAAGTTTTCCAATAGAAATACTTTATACAGAGATACCTTGTTCTGGGTAAGTTGTTTGTGGAGATGGGGGAAATATGAGTCACAGGTTTTTGCCTACTGGCAAAACCCGCGACCCCGCCTCGCGCCGTCGCGCTCCGGCTATTCAATTTCCCACTTGTGCACCACAGTCGCACCAAAAAACTGCCATTAAGGCAGTTTTTCAGAGCGATGTGGAGATGAGCCGAAATCTACTGAACTCTATAAAAAGCTTTATGTATCAGTGGTATCAATATTTTAATGATCCACAGAACGCTAATTTAAATGTTGTTTTACAATAATTAATTTTTAATTAATAGGCACAATCCTAGTATTGAATATAAGGTTGAGTATTGAGTCTTTACTCGTCTGGAGGTATGATTTCGAACTTTTGACTGGGCTGGGTTGTATAGCGACCTTGGATTTCATATAGAGAATACGAACAAGTTACTCTTACTAGTTCGTTGATTTAAAAAGTACTCAATCAACTGTTCAAAGCATTTCTTTGTATGTTACTTTCTGATAAAATAGTAAGAGCATGAACCAGATTGAATATCAACGTATATCAGGAAAAATTTTGAGAGGCTTAATCACCGAAGCCAATGCCCAAGCATTTCAGGATTTATTCTGGAAGGTTGCTACTTCTGCTTTCACTAATTTTAAAAAGGTTAAACCACAAGGCTCAAAGGGAGATAAGAAGAATGATGGCTACAGAGAAGGTGAAGGGATTTTTTATCAAGTTTATTCCCCAGAAAATCCCAAAGAGAACGCTCAAAAAGCGGTAGAGAAAATGATCACTGACTTCGGTGGTCTTTACAAGTTTTGGAATGATATTGATCCGATAAAGGAATTCTATTTTGCTTTTAACGATAAGTTTCAGGGTGCTTATCCTGATCTACGTAGCGCTTTAAGCAAACTTCAAAAAACTAAAAAGTATTCTGAGATCAAATTTCACCTATTCAACGCTGATGATCTGCAAAGAATGTTTAGAGAGTTATCTCCAGAAAAACAAGATGAAATTTTGCATTTAAATTCAGACGAGACAATACTAAGTTACGAGTCTCTGAATATTGTTGCTGAACATCTTAAATCATTGGAAATTCCTGATGATGTAAGCGCCAAGCTTATCGCACCTGATTTCGAAGAAAAAATTGCATTTAACCACCTAAGTGCATCCTCAACCGAAATGCTGAAGAAGCATTATGAAAACATATCAGAGGTAGAAAAATATTTCTCAGAAATAGACGATAAAGAGCTGAAACAAGAACTGCAAGAGAAATTTACTCATCTATATAATTCAGCAGTCAAAAAATATGGAGAGCCTGCAGACGAGGAGTGTTCCGACAATATATTTTTTGACATTCTTACCTGCAGTTCATCTCATAGCATGATGGAGCCAGCGATAAGAAAAGCGGCACTGAGCCTCATGGCGCTTTACTTTGAAAGTTGTGATATATACAAAGAACCAAAATGATAATTTTTCCATCAAAACATGTTAGTTTATACGACTCAATATTCGGACTTTCTGGGGTTCTTATTGAATTACTGGATAAACCAGTTTCAATTGAAGGGCTTTGGGTAAAGTTTAGTGCTGTCAACAATACTAAACGCTGTCCAAGTTACCACAATCATCAAAATTTTGTTTTAGCCTTAGACTTACTCTATTCTTTTGGTGCAGTAGAGGTCGATAAGAATTTCAATTTACATTTATGCAATTATTAAAAGTTTATTCAAACAAAGATACATTTAAGACCGTCATCTTCAAAACGGATAGTTTGAATATTATTTTTGGTGGAAAAAAAGACCCCAAAGACAAATCAACCACTAAAACTTTTAATGGAGTAGGTAAAAGTCTTCTTCTCTCAATAATAGATTTTTGTCTTGGATCAGATAATAACGCTTTTAAAAATAGCCTAAAAGGTTGGGTCTTTTATCTTGATTTTGAACACGACGGAAAGACTTACACCGTTCGAAGACCTGCTGAGGAAACAAACAGAGTTTATTTAAATGAAGAAGAATTATCACTCGATCTTTTTAATAAAAGAATGGAGGAGATGCTTTTTAATATTGACCTAGGTAAGTACCCTTATATCAGCTACCGCACAATAATGAATAGGTTTTTGCGTGCCAAGAAACAAAGCTATGTAAGTTGGGATACTGTATTTTTAAGAGAAAAACCTTTTCAGAAATTGATAAATAATTTCTATTTATTGGGTTTTGATATTGATTACTTAGTTAAAAAGAAAGTTCTTAAAGAAGAAGCTGACAAGATAAAGGTGGTTTTAGATGCCCTTGATAAAGACAATGAGGTAAGGAGTATTCTCCTTAAATACAGCGATGTCGATATTGCACTCAGAGAGCTCAGAGTGAAGATTAAAGATGCTGAAAACGGATTGAAGAATTATGAAATTGCAGAAAATAATAGACAAATTCAAAGTGAAGCTGATCAGGTATCCTATCAGCGAAAATCATTGATCAATGAATTACTCATTCTTGAAAAGAGATTACAAAATATAAATAAGACAATTGAAAATGCTGTACCACTTGATCTTGAAAAAAATCAGGTACTTTTAGCGTACAAGAAAGTATCTGTTGAATTTCCTGAACTTTTAAAGAAAAACCTGAAAGACACTCTATCTTTCCATAATCAAATAACTACCAAACGAGTTACTCAACTCAATAAACAGAAAGCGGAATTATTACCTCAAATAAAAAAGATAAAAGGCAGTCTTTCTTTAAAAAATAAAGAGCTTGATGATTATCTTCGTATGTTAGGAAGTGGCGGTGCCCTGGAAGATTATTCTGTTTTGGTGCAACAAAAAACTCAAGCCCAAGAAGAACTAGAGTCATTACAGAGGTACAAAAATCTCATTGATCACAATAAGAAAAGAAAGAGTGAAATTAAAATCGAAAGAGCAGAAGCAGAAAAAGAAGCGCTGGATTATAAGCTGAGTGTTGACACTTTGAATGAAAAAAATAATGCTTTCTTTACTAAACTTTCTGAAACATTTTATCCATCTTCCACCGCAGGTATTACCGTTAAAGAAAATACAAAAGATAACCAAACTCAATTTGACCTGGATGCTCGCATCAAATATGACAGTTCGGATGGAATAGCTGGTGTAAAGATGCTTTGCTTCGATCTAACTATTTTTGTTATGGGTGGGACAAATCATGGCATAAAGTTCTTGGCGCATGACAGCCGTATTCTTAGTGACACAGATGCTAGACAAGTCGCAGTATTCCTAAAACTTGTTTCTGAGATTTGTGAGGAAAATAATCTTCAGTATATTCTCACAATCAACCAAGACTTTTTGGATCAAATTAAGAACCAAGAATATCTTTCAGCAGACGAGATCAAATATATTGAAAGTAAAGAAGTTCTTGCCCTAAAGGATGGCTCACCAGAAGAGAAATTGCTCGGTCTTGATATTGAAGTTGACTACGATAAGTAAAAAGTTCCTTTAATACATATGGGAAATCCTCTACCAAAAACAACATACGTGGGAGCAATAGGAGAAATATTCTCACAGTTACAGCTTCTTGAGTTTGGTATTCAAGCCGCGCCACCAATAAAAGATAGTGGTAATGATTTAATTGCGATTAAAGGAAGAAACATAAAGTTTATACAAATAAAAACTAAACTGGACGGGAAAACCTACTCTCGTAATCTGCCAGAAGTTTATGATCTCGTTTTCTATGTTGAATTGATTACTAATGATACTGGTAAATTTGTTTTTGACATGATTGTTATAAATGTTGTTGATACTACTGGTACAAGTTTAGGTATATTAACGCAAGAACTTACCGATAGAATTTGGTCGTAATTATGTTAAAATAGAATTACAACTGAATATCAGTCGACCTAACCCCTTTTGTGTAAACACAAAAGGATATGGTTGCAAAACTCGCTACAAGATAAAGAACCCGTCGTCAGGGTTGCTTGTAGCGAGTCATGTCTGGAAACGGGCATGGGTGGTCCTCGGACCATCAGCTTGGCGGCGGGCTTTTTGTCTGCCCAAAAGTATTTTATTAATAAAAACTCGCTACAAAAATGGAAAATTTAAGTAAGACCAAATTGGCACTTATTGCCGTTTGTATATGGTTGATATCCTCGGTCATCGATCCCGCTCTTGGTGTATTCGGTTTGATTGCAGGTATCGTTTTATTCTGGTATGGATCGAAGAAAGGTAGTGTTAAAAACAAGGCGCTAGTAGATCAGCAACAGAAAGATGAGGCTCGAAATCTGGTCGAGAAGATCAAGTTAGAAAAGAAACTCGAACCTATCTCAACTTCGCTTTTATTAGAAAAAGATGAGTACGCTTTTTTGAAAGAAAACACTGTTTTAATGGAGTCAAAATCTATTAGGAATTCAGTAGGTTTAGGGATTGGCTTCAGAGTTATGAAAGGTGTGCATGTGGGAGGCTATAAGGGGCAATCTGAGAGCAATCAGGAGCTTAGATCGGTAGAAAGTGGAGACTTGATAATTACAAACAAAAAGCTCGTATTCAGGGGCACTATGGAAAATCGAGTCATACCACTTTCAAAGATTATAGAGATAAAGATGCACTCTGATGCTATTGAGATTGCAACTACAGGCAGACAAAAGTCATCGATCTTTACTGTGGCTAATCCTTATATTTGGAATGTAAATCTGTTTATTTTGAGTAAAGTAGAAAATCCTCTCGACTTTAGTGGTATCAAAAACATAGATATCGCAATCTCTTAAATTGAAAAAATCGACAAATAATCGACAAAAAGCAAAAAATAACCGAAAGAAAACCGAAAGTTTCAGAAAAGTTAAATAAAAATACTCGGTAAAAACTGGGTCAATTAATATAAAATAATCGAAAGAAAATCGAAACGAAGCAAAAAACTCGACATTTACTCGACAAAACAAAAAACAGCAAAGCACAAAAATAATCGAAAGAAACTCGAAAGATATCAAAAAACAGTGTGAAAAACAGTGTGGGAGGTTGGAGGATGTACCATTTGCCTTAGTTACAAACAGGTTGGGTATTTTTATTATGTTACAGATGTGTTACAATTTATGTAACATGAAAGCGACATCAAATTTGCCTAAATTTAATATCATAAGATCGGGTTTTAGTTACCTAGTTTTAGGAATGATTGGAGGTGAGAAAAAGCCTGTTCTGAATAAGGTCCGAGAAAAGAAATTTAAACCGTCAGAGTTGAAAATAAATCGCCGAGTTTTAAGTCATTGGAAACAAGCTGGGCTACTTGATACACGAGAAAAGAATGCAACTACAATGCTTAGCTTTTTAGAGTTGTTTTGGCTTCAAATTGCTATGGAACTTAGACGCTTTGGTGTCCCTCTTGAAAATATAAAGACTACAAAGGAGTCATTTTTTAAAAATTCAAATGCAGTTATTCTCGAAACATATTTATTGAGATCATTCATTCAGAAAGACAAAGACTTTTTCATGATTGTTGCTCCTGACGGTAGGGCAGATGTGGGTACTAGAGATGAAATTGATTTTTCTGAGTTGGTTGGATATATCGACTCTAACTATATAAAAATAAATTTCAATATCATTAAAAATCGTTTCCTTAAAGATAAGGCGGATTTGATTTCGAAAGAAAATATCCCCTCATACCTTGAAGACAAGGAGCTTTCTGTTCTCGATATTATTCGGTCCGGTGAATATAAAGCCGTAACCATTAAATTTAAAAATGGAATTGTAAGTCATATATCTAAAAAGGATATTGAGAATAATCCTAACCCTTACAAAGTCTTGGGAGAAATTGTTAAGAATGGAGGAGAATTTGGAAGCATTACATTCCAAATAAAAGATGGAAAATTTGTGTCGGTAGAGACAGATGTTATGGAAAAACCATAACCAACGTACTGAATGCCTCAGACGTTTTAAATAAGAAATAAGGTAAGGTCGCTAGATGCACTAGAGCTAAACCACAGCAAATGGCTTGTGGTAAAAGAAAAATATATTGAGTTATGCATGAAGAAACTTCATCTAACTCGAGAGGAAGCAGTGAAAACTGTGAGTTATCTGGAAGCTCTGATACAGAAGGTAATAAAAGAAGAAATCGAGGATTATGAAAGAAGAAATTAAACGAATACCAATCATATATTGCCGTGTCTCATCAGAGCGCCAAATGCGTGAAGGTGGTGGTTTAGAGTCTCAGGAACAGAGATGTCGCACTTATTGTGTTAATAGGGGGTATGGCGAGCCTACAAAGGTCTTTAAAGATAGCTTTACAGGTGGAGGAGACTTTATGGCACGACCAGCAATGCGATCTCTTCTTGAATACGTAGACTCAAAACCTCATCATAATTTCGTTGTTGTTTTTGACAATCTTAAACGTTTTGCTCGAGATGTCGAGTTCCACTTAAAACTTAGAACGGCATTTAGAACACGAGGGATTGTGCCTGAGTGTTTGAATTTCAGCTTTGATGAAAGTCCTGAAGGTCAGTATGTAGAAGTGATACTTGCCGCAGGAGCAGAGCTTGAAAGGAACCAGAACAAGAGACAAGTTATTCAAAAGCAAAAGGCTCGTCTAGAGAGGGGTTATTGGGCTTTCCATGCCCCTAAAGGTTATGAGATGCGTAGAACTGAATATGGAAACACATGTTTTCCAAATAGTGCAGGATTAATCTTAAAGGAAGGCTTAGAAGGTTTTGCCTATAAGCGGTTTGTAAGGATTATCGATCTTGCTAGATTTCTCCAGGAGAAAGGTTTCTTTTCTAAAAAATGTCACGCTGAGAAATACTTAGAGACAACAAAGAAACTTCTTCTTGATCCTTTTTATGCTGGTTTTATTGAATATGAGAAGTGGGATGTAAGAAGACAGAAAGGCAAACACGAAGGTGTAATTTCTGAAGAGGTTTATTTTGCAAATGTGAAAAGAATTAATGGCGAAGCTAGAGATGCGGTAATCAGGCAAGATATCCGAGAAGAGTTTCCATTAAGAGGATTAGTTTGCTGTTCAGAATGTGGCAGAAAGATGACTGCTTATTATTCTAGAAGTAAAACTGGTAAGCGTCACCCGTATTATTCATGTCAGTATCGATCGTGTGCATTGAGAAGTAAGACTGTGAAGCAAAAGGACATTGATGATGGATTTAAGAAACTTGTAAAAGATAATAAACCTAAATCAGACTTAGTGGGTATTGTTGGGATGATGTTTGAAGATTTATGGAATGACGAAATAAAAGGAATTGGTAAACAATCGGAATTGTTAATTAAACAGAAAAGTAAACTTGAAGAGGAGATCGGCGGTTTGGCAGATGAGTCGATTGGAATAGAAAATCTGATAGTGAAAAGAAGCTATCAGAAAAGAATTGAAGAAAAATCTATTGAGTTAGAGAAAATAGAGGAAAAACTAGGTAAAGAAATTGACTACGTTATTCCTTATCGAACTTCGTATGATCAGATAACGGGCATGATAAAAAGCCCTTATAAAATATGGGAAAAAGGGACCGTAAAGCAAAAACAGGAGCTTTTCTCTTTCATGTTTGATGACAAAATTGTCTTTGTACATGAAATGGGTTATCGAACCCCTGAAAAGTCCTGTCTTTATAAGCTATTTGACCGAATTGAGGCTGGTCATACCCTTGATGTGGAGATGGGGGAAATTGAATCCCCGTGCAAAAGGTTGATATTTGAATTTCTACATGTGTGTCTTACCTTATGTTTAGTTTGAAAAATTATAAAGTAAGCAAAATATTTTTCAAACGATTCCCTAAGTTTTGGAAGAAGAGTGGGAAGTTTCTTTTCCTATCCCGATAATATTATGCCTCTCTTCGTATATCGGAAGTCTACGAGAAAGACACCAGCCCACTTAAGCGCGTGCTGGAGCAAAAGCAAAATCCTGCATACCGAAGTATGGAGAAGTGATTGCCTTTACTTTTGAAGTCAATTTTGCAATTAACGTTTTGAACGAAGTTTAGCGAGATTACGTTCATTCTCGACATGCATTCAGATAAACAAGACTCTTGTCTATGCCTATCATCCCCATATATATACTGACGCGAAGTGCGTTAGTAATCTTTCAAAGTTCTTCTGATTATACGATCGGTTTCTCGTTTTTTGATTGTTTCTCTCTTATCAAATTTTTTCTTACCTTTTACCAATGCTATTTGGATCTTTATCTTTCTCCCTTTATTATACATCGTTAAAGGCACTATTGTCAAACTTTTATTTGCCTCAGATTCAGCTAACTCTCTGATTTCTTTTTTTGTCAGTAATAGTTTTCTGTTTCTAAGTGGATCATAATTTTCAGGAGCATTTTTGGGTTGGAAAGGAGTGATGTTTGCATTTATTAAAAAAGCTTCTCCTCCACGCACAATTACAAAAGCACCCTCAAAAGAGGCTTTTCCTTGTCGGACGGATTTTGTTTCCATTCCTGTAAGCTCTATGCCAGCTTCATATTTTTCCAAAATCTCGTATTCAAATCTTGCTTTTTTATTTTCTGCGTAGTTGGGCATATAGCTATTCTAGCATAATTTTTATAATTTCTTTTAATAAATTTTCATGCTACAATGCAACTATGGATTTTAATATTTTAAATAAAAAAGGGGGGAAGAAGGGTGGAAAAAAAAATGCAGGCCCAGGATTATCTGGCAGTATGGCCTCTGTTATTTTAATTTTGATGATTATTACTGCTTTGTATCTCTTTGTCGCTAATTCTTCAAAGAAAAGTGAAGAGATACCTGTTTCAGACTTAGCAAAGGCTATTACAGCAGGAGAAGTGCAGAAGATTGTAGTTTCAGGAGGAGATATTACTGTGACTTACAAGAATGAAGAGGTAAAGAAAGCAAAAAAAGAAGTAGAGTCATCTTTGTCTGAGACTTTAGCAAATTATGGCGTAAGCGCAGAAGCTTTAGCAGGGACTACTCTTGAGATTAAAGATCAGAGCGGTCTAGGATTTTGGCTTTTAAATATTTTACCATTTTTACTACCGATTATTTTTATTATTTTTATTTTCTGGTATTTATCAAGACAAGTAAAAGGCGCAGGGATGCAAGCTTTTACTTTTGGTCAATCCAAAGCTCGCATTACTGATCCTAATGACAAAAACAACAAAGTAACTTTCAAAGACGTAGCGGGTTGCAAAGAAGCAAAAGAAGAATTAAAAGAAATAGTAGATTTTCTAAAAAGTCCTAAAAAATTTCTTGAGATAGGAGCAAGAATCCCAAAAGGAGTAATTCTTACAGGGGCTCCCGGAACAGGGAAATGTATTACAGGGGATTCTTTGGTTTTAACAAATAAAGGGTTGGTTGAAATTAAAGATATCCCAAAATATTTTTGGGTTAATCCAAAAGATCACACAGTAAAAGGAGCAATATTGCCCACTTTTGATGTTACTCGTTCTCGTACAACAGACCAAGAGGCTTCTCACTGGTATGATTTGGGCGAACAAAATACTTTTAAGATTACTTTAAAACAAGGAGTTGATTTAGAGGGAACACCAGAACATCCAGTAATTGTAATGGATAGTAAAGGGGATCTCGTGTTTAAAAAATTAGAAGAAATAAAAGAAGGAGACAACGTGGCTATTAAATTTGGGACAGAAGTATATGGTGTTTCAAGAGAAGTTTCTTCGGACCAAGCTTATATTATGGGACTCCTAACAGGTGATGGAAATTTAAGCCATGCTAGTAGAATTGGTTTTACCTCTGTAGATGAAGAGTTAGTAGGTTCTTTTAAAAGTTATGTATCAGAAAATTATCCTGATACTAATATAGGATTAGCAGGAGACGGTATTACTCATTTAGTGACATCTTGGAAGATGAAAAAAGATTTATATGAGATGGGAATGAGTTACTTGCTCTCATATGATAAAGCTATTCCATCTTCTGTTTTGCAAGCTCCAAAACATGTTTTAATTGCATTTTTGCAAGGATTATTTGACTCAGATGGATATTTCCATCGATATTCTTTTGGCTACTCAACTGTAAGTAAAAAATTATCTGATCAGGTATTTGCAATACTTTTGAATATGGGTATTGTACCAAAAAGAAGAATCAAACGTCATAAAGATGATAGTCATTTAAAAGATGTATATGAGATTACTGTTTCTGGGGTAGAGCTTGAAAAGTTTTCTAAAAATGTAGGATTTCGTTTGTCTAGAAAACAAAAAGAAATGAATAAATATTTGTCTTTACATACTAAAAGAAACACAAACATAGATTTATTTTATGACATACATCATATTGTGCATGACACATGGAAAGAGTTAAGTGATAGAAAATTAAGCAATGAGTGGTGTTCAAAGTTAATTCATAAAGTAAAGACAAGAAAAACGATCAGTAGAAATTCTTTGGAATTGTTTTTAGACAGATGTAAAAAGATGGGATTTCATAATGAAAATACAGAGTATCTAAATTCAATTTTAGAAGCTAAATTATTTTTTTCACCTGTAAAAGAGATTACCAATAATAAAGCAAGGGTTTATGATTTTACTGTTCCTAAAACACATTCTTTTATTTCAAATGGACTTATTTCACACAATACAATGCTTGCACGCGCAGTGGCGGGTGAGGCGAGTGTCCCGTTCTTTCATTTGTCTGGATCTGAATTCGTAGAAATGTTTGTGGGGGTTGGGGCATCTAGAGTAAGAGATTTATTTAAAATGGCAAAAAAATCTGCTCCCGCTATTATATTCGTAGATGAAATAGATGCTATTGGACGCACTCGTGGTGGTGGTTTTGGTGGAGGAAATGACGAGAGAGAGCAGACACTCAATCAAATCTTGGTAGAGATGGATGGATTTGAACCAAATGAAAAGATCATAGTAATGGCAGCGACCAACAGACCCGATGTACTAGATCCTGCTTTAGTTCGTCCAGGAAGATTTGATAGAAAAGTTATTCTTGATCTACCTGATAGAGCAGACAGGGAGGAGATTTTAAAGATTCATTCAAACAGTAAACCTTTAGCTGAAGATATAAATTTAAAAGTTATCGCAGAGCGAACTCCTGGATTTTCTGGAGCAGACTTATATTCATTGATGAACGAAGGAGCTATTTTGGCTGCAAGAGAAAATCGTAAAAAAGTATTTCAGTTTGATTTGATCCGAGCGATAGAAAAGGTAATGCTTGGGCCAGAAAGAAAAAGTCATCTTCTTTCAAAAAAAGAAAAAGAAATTACTGCATATCATGAAGCAGGGCATGCGCTAGTAGCATCAGTATTGCCTTTTTCTGACCCAGTACACAAAGTATCTATTATTGCTCGTGGTAGGGCAGGAGGATATACCTTAAAACTTCCTCTTGAAGACAGAAGACTTCAGTCTAAAAGAGAGTTTCTTGATGATATTGCGATGTCTTTAGGTGGATATGTAGCAGAAAAAATGGTGTTTGGAGATGTTACCACTGGTCCTTCTAGTGATTTGCAAATGGTCAACAATGTAGCTAGAGCAATGGTTACAAGATTTGGGATGTCTGATGCAATAGGTCCAATTGCGCTTGTGGGATCTGGAGGTGGTTCTGCTTGGGAGGGTTCCAGAGATAAAGAATATTCTGAAGCTGTTTCAGCAAAGGTGGATGATGAAATATCAAAAATAGTAGATGGGGGATTAAAATCTGCTGAGAAAGTTCTCACTGAAAATCGTAAGACCTTAGATGCTATTGCTAAAAAACTCATAGAAGTAGAGACTCTTGAACAAGAAGAATATGAAAAGATTTTAGTTGCTCATGGTATAGAATTAAAGAAAAAAGATTTACCTGCTGTGGATATTGCAGGATAATGTTTTTAAATAAAGTTATAAAAAGTTGAAAAAAGAAAAAATAAAAAAAGAGCGATAGAGCTGAGAAATTCTGGATACACATACAGCCAAATAAAAGCAAAACTAAAAATTAGTAAAAGTACTTTGAGTTATTGGCTCCAAGATTATTCTTTATCACCTATAGGGTTATTGGAATCTAAAAGGAAAAGAATTGAAAATTATAAAAAGACTCTTAATAAAAGAAAAGAAAAAAGATTTTTGGAGATATATGAAAAGGCTTCCAAAGATGTTGGATTTTTTTCTAAAAGAGATTTATTTTTGGCAGGATTGTTTTTGTATTGGGGAGAGGGAACTAAAAAACAAGATTCAATGGTTACTCTTACAAACACAAATCCAGCAATGTTAAAATTCTTTATTAAATGGCTTTCTTTGTTTAATATAAAAAAGAAAGATTTAAAAGTGAAAGTACATCTTTACTCAGATATGGATATAACAAAGACACTTGATTTTTGGGGAAAAGAGCTTAAAATTCCATTAAGCCAGTTTTATAAACCATACATAAAGAAAACAAAAATCGTTTCAGTTAAATATAAAACAGGTTTTGGAAAAGGGACTTGTAGTGTTATAATAGGAAACAAACCATTATGGGAATACATATTGGCCTGTTTAAAGTATTTTGAGGATGTTAATGAACATCATTTCCGCCCTTAGCTCAGTTGGTAGAGCATTCGACTTATACTCGAAGTGTCCTTGGTTCGAACCCAAGAGGGCGGACACAATGTTTTAGGGGGTTGTGATTTTGTGGCAGTTTTAGATTTTATCTAACTTTTTAGGTTATTCAAAATGAAGCCTCTCTGTTTTGTTTTTTGATTTTGCTTGAAGAATAGGGTATTCATTTAGCTCGGTGTCTTTTTCTATTAGATTTTTTGCTTCCGTTCTAGCTGCTTCTACCATTTTTATATTTCTGATTGCTTCCATTCCAAGATCATTGATACCCCATTGCTTACCGCCAAGTAATTCTCCTGACCCACGCAAAGTAAGATCAAGCTCGGCTAATTCAAACCCATTTTTTGCTGTTTTTAAAGCCCGTAGTCTATCCAAAGTTTTTTGAGATTTTGCTTCAGCAAACACATAACAATATGCTTGATGAGAGCTTCGGATCACTCGTCCACGAAGTTGGTGCAATTGAGCTAGACCAAATCTTTCAGCTCCTTCTATGATGATGATAGTAGCGTTGGGGACATTCACTCCTACTTCTACTACTGAAGTGGCACATAGTATATGTGTGTCGCCATTAGAAAATTTCTGCATCGCCTCTTCTTTTTTTTGTTTACTCATTTTGCTATGCAATACATCTATCTCATATTCAGGGAAGATTTCTTTTTTTAGTCTTTTTGCTTCAGCTACTGCGGACTTGGCTTGCAAGGCTAATTCTTTTTGAGGGTCTGGTTCAAAAATTCTTGGACAAATAACATAAAGCTGTCTTCCTTTCTGCATTTCAGTTCTGATTTTTTCATACACTTCCTCTCTTTTTTCTGGAGTAATTATTTCAGTGATAATTTGTTTTCTATCGGAAGGCATTTGATCTAAGATAGATAAATCTAAATCTCCGTAAATAGTAAGAGCAAGAGTGCGGGGGATTGGAGTAGCTGTCATTGATAATAGGTGTGGAGCAATCCATTTTCCTTTAGAATCTCTCTGTATTAATTTTTTACGTTGTTCTGTGCCGAAACGATGTTGTTCATCTATGATAGCAAGAGCTAAATTTTTAAATTTTACAGTTTTTTGAATCAAGGCATGAGTGCCTATGACGATAGAGATAGATCCTTCCTCAGTCCATTTTAAAAGTTGTTTTTTTGAGATATCTGTCCAGCCAGAAGGATTTACTTTTGAGGGAAATTTTCTACACCCAGATCCGGTAATTAGTCCAATGTTGATGGGAAGGTGATTGAAATATTTAATGAAAGATTCAAAGTGTTGAGTAGCTAGAATTTCAGTAGGAGCCATGTATGCTACCTGAAGATTCGCAGGGAGATCCGCTTTTTTCTGGGTAATGATTGCATAAGAGACAGTAGAAGCTACTGCTGTTTTTCCTGATCCGACATCTCCCTCAAGAAGTCTAGACATCGGGACGTTTCTCTGAATATCTTTTAAGATAGTATCAATAGATTTGTTTTGAGCATCAGTAAAAGAGAAAGGGAAACGCTCTGTAAATCGTTCTACATCTTTTTTCTCTATTTCAATTTTGAAGGATTGGTTTTGACGATATTCTTTTCTGTCTTTTTGAAGCTTCAGTTGGATAAAAAAGACTTCTTCAAAGGCAAATCTTTTGCGAGCGCTCTCAGCATCATTGTCGTTTTGAGGAGCGTGAATCCAGACTAGAGCAGATTTTAAAGAGGGAAGATGGTATTTTTTTAAAATTTCTTCTGGTAAATAGTCTTCAATATTTTGAATATTTTTTTCTTTTAATATTTTTAAAATAGCATGATAAAACCATTTAGAAGATATACCACGAGTCTCTGCATATATAGGAAAGCCAAATATTTTATTTTTGTTTTCTGTGCTAAAGAGAGAGTTGTGAACATCAATAGGCATAGTACTCATTTTTTTAAACTCTGGATTGGCTAGGTAAATACCATTTTTGCTTTTGGTTACTCGTCCTGTAAGCTCTACAAATTGTCCTTCATGTACCATTTTTGCAATATACGCTTGATTGAACCATATTACTTTTATTTTCCCTGTTTCATCCAATACTTCACCCTCAGCACGTATTTTTTTATTAAGATATGATTTTTTTATATCTAATTTTTGAAACTTACCATATATTGTAGCTTGTTCACCTTCAGTGAGTTCATTGATCGGTTTTATTTCACTTACATGAGAATACCTAATAGGGAAATAGAAAAGCAGGTCTTGGATGTCTTTTAATCCTAGTTTTCTTAGGGCTTTTTTGTGATTTTCATCAAGACGAAAATGCTGTGTGAGTAAATCCTGCAAATTCATATGTTTTATATTATATCATTTTAAAAAAAAGATTATTTTTTGATATTTTTAAAAGAAATGCTAGTATATACCAATGATTTATTTTTTCATGAGTGCCTTGACCGTTATTTTCTTGGTTCATTTTACGGTTTTTAAAACTTTCATTGCGATTTTTCCAGATTTTTATGCTACCCATTTATCTTTTGTGAGGACATTTTTTGGGTTAATGTCATTATTTTTCCCCATTGCATCTTTTTTAGTAAAAAACTATGACAATTGGTTTACTAATATTTTTTACACGCTTTCAGCAGTGTGGGCAGGATTAATGTTCTATTTTTTCATAGCTAGTGTTTTTTATGGACTTTTTCTTTTTGGAGCTAGTTTAATTTCTTTAAATATTTCTGTCCAATTGATAGGGAAAATTTTGTTTGCTTTAGCGATTTTGATAAGTGCTTATGGATTTTATAATGCTCATGTTATAAAGGTCACAGAAAGGGAAGTGGTTTTGCCTAATTTACCAGAGTCATGGGAAGGTAGAAGGGCTGTTTTTGTTTCAGATATACACTTAGGTCAGATTCATGGAAATAAATTTGCTGAAAAAACTGCGAAAAAAATATTGGAATTAAATCCTGACATTATTTTTGATTCGGGTGATTTGTATGATGGAGTAAAAGGAGAAGCTTTTTCTTTGATTGAACCCCTAACTCAACTAAAACCACCCTTGGGATATTATGCAGTATCTGGTAATCATGAAAGTTATGGAGCATTTCAAGAGTACAAAGAAGCTGTAAAAAAAGCAGGCATTAAAATGTTGGATAACGAAGTAGTAGAAGTAGATGGAGTGTATATTGCTGGGGCAGATTATGAAACTACTCAGAAGACTGATAATTTTAGAAAAATATTAAAAGATCTTTTCCAAAATGTTCAAAAAGAAAAACCTTTTATTTTGATAAAGCATGTTCCTTTGAATTTGAGTGAGGCAGAAAGTCAGGGAGTGGATTTGCAGTTGTCTGGGCATACACACAGAGCACAAGTTTTTCCTCTAACTTTAATTAGTAATTATGTCTACAAAGGGTATGATTATGGTTTGAAATATTTTAAATCAATGCAGTTGCTTGTGACTGATGGGGTAGGGACATGGGGTCCACCAATGAGAATTGGGACTCATTCTGAGATTGTGGTAATCATTTTTAAATAGGTGTAAAAAAAATGAATATATGATAAAGTGATAATGTTCTAATGTTTTTTGGAGACGTGGCTGAGTGGTCGAAAGCGCCTCACTGCTAACGAGGTAAGGCCTAAAAACCTTCCAGGGTTCGAATCCCTGCGTCTCCGCAATGATCCGCGAGGACTGCTAAATGCAGTCCGAGTGGAGCATCATTGCGTGAGAATAGGAGATGAGAAAGCCGGAGGCGCGACGGCGCCAACATGTTTTAGTATTGGACCTATGCTAAGGGCTCAATAATAAACCAAACAAAAAAGCACCGAGAGGTGCTTTTTTGTTTAATTACTTATGAGTATCACAGTAGGAATTAGATATTGCTCTTTGGACGGTAAATTATTTTCAATACAAGTAGTAATACTAGAGTGTCATATATGAAAAGATAGAGAGGATACGATACTTCGTGAAAGGCAAAGCTTTGAACAGCAAACAAGCTTAACAAGCCTGATATTGTTGCTGTTGCCCAGACAAAAGGAGTCTCCGTTGAAGGGTCTTTATAAGTTTTGATAATCGTTGGTAGTCCAAATGAAAGATCTGCCATGATTGCACATACAAGTGCAATAACTGGCATATTGAGAACTTGCCAAAGAACAAGACCAATAATTCCAAACCCGAAGAATATAAAATCGTATATACCCGTAGACCAAACACCTACTTTTCGAACTATTGAGTATCCAGCAATCAACAAACACAAAAGAGTGTTTGCAAACAAAATTGCTACAGCCCAAGTGCTTCCCTCGGCAAGCATTGCGCTTGCTCCAAGTGCGGTAATAAATGCCCAGCCAAGCCAACTTAACACGTGTGGATGTGCTTTTCCTTGATGAATATCTTTTAGATATGGAATTCCTCCAATGAGAACAAAGAATGATGAGAGTATTCCAAATAGTGCTTTAATTTCAATCATATAGTTTCTAGTAGATATACATCTAAGGCGACCTCATCATAAGGGTGAACATCCTTAATAGCAGATATAACTTCCTGAAGTTTTTCTCTTGGACAGACAGTCTCTATTCTTTCCTCAACAACCTCTTCAAATTTTCCAACTTCACCAATGTGGGGATTTGCTCCATCTTCAGGTTTAAAACGACCAATACCTTTTGAAGAGAAAGAGCAGTAGTTATAATTGCCAATCTTTCCTGCACCAGCCTTACCCATAGCTTCGCGAACTATGTCTGTATGGGTTTCTGGGACGAATACCACGATTTTTACATGAGTTGAGTTCATAACAAACCCATTTTAACATTTTCAGGTTTATTTCTCTAGACTAATCTTCTTCTGGCTGAGCAGGATCTTACTCTTCAAACAACCGAGCATTTATCGCTTTTTAAGGTTTGATCCCTCTTTCAAAACGTACTTCGAATACCCTCGAATATCGATGCTTGGAATATTAATTTTCTCTTTAGTTCCAAGGAGAAATTTTTGCAGTTTAGAGAACCGTTCAACTTCAGTTTTTATTCTTTCTTTGACCTCGATCTCATTCAGATTTATCTTGTTGTTCTGGACGATTACACAAATAATGCAGTAACTTAAGCGCACGAGATGCGTCGATTAATTTTCTTAAAAAATGATAAAATAGGAAAGACTCTAAAGGATTTTACATTATGGATAAAACACATTTTATACAAACTTGCTCTCAATTGCTTGAGGCATATAAAAACGGTTTTCTTGGACAAACAATAATGCCAGAAGATTCTAATCCAGGATTAGAAAAAATGACTCCAGAACTTCGCATTGCATATTTTACACTTCCTATGGCACTTAATTATCAGCGCGATAGTTATAATCTTTGGAAGGCTGCACTAAAAACTTTTAATGACCCAAAAACAAAATTCGTATTTGAAGTTGATAAAGTTGTCGAAAAATCAGAATTAGAAGTGCGTACTGCTTTGCTAAAATATAAATTAGCACTTCAGCCAAATAAACATATCAGGACATGGATAGTAATCGCCAAAACCGTAAATGATCATTGGGGATCATTTACAAAATTCTTTGATTTTATCAGTGGAGACTTCCTTATTCTAAAAGAAATTATTAATGTAAAATACAAGAAAGGATTTCCATATTTGTCGGGGCCAAAAATTTTTAATTACTGGTCATTTATTATGAGTACTTATGGAGGAGTCAAATTATCTAATCGACAATTTATTGAGATCGCGCCTGACACTCACATAACTCAATGCTCTGTAAAGCTAGGGATTGTCACTGAGCAAGAAGCAAAAATTATCTCTAAAGAAGAAATATCGAAACGATGGAGGGATATTTTAGAAGACAGTGATATTAATCCGATAGATATGCACTCACCACTTTGGTTTTGGAGTAGGAATGGATTCATTTATCAGATAAAGTAGCTATATTTTTATACAACAAACGAAGGATTTAATATTTTAATTGAAAATATTAAAAATTAGATTTTATATTCCTTTATGATTTTATCAACCATGATTTTGTCACCACAATACCATTTGGACTTTTCATATTGTCCACTCTCAAGCCAAACACGACCATAGGTGTCATGATTTCCTTTAAAGTTTGTTTCCTCTATTAGTTCACAAAGATAAAATAACATATAGCTGATAGGGTATGGATACTTATATTCTTTAGGTTTTGAACCATATATAGTGATTTTTTTATATGCAACAAGTTTTGGATTCTTTACACGAACACCTGTTTCTTCAAATGTTTCTCGGATAGCAGATTGTTCAGGAGTCTCGTCTTTTTCAATGTGTCCGCCTGGTATATCTAAAGATCTTATGGCACGCTCACCTTTACGGAGATCTGTCTGTAACAATGCTCCATTTTTGAAAACAAGAGCATAAGACGATGGGCATAGTTTGAGGGTCGGTAACTCATCGGATAAATATGTCTCAACTTCAGCTTTTATTGTTTTTGGAAGCCAAAATATATTGTTTTGTTTATAAAGAAATTTACGCATAATTTTTTATTTCTTTGAATTTTAATGTTCAACTGCTCTCAATAATTAGGGTAGGTTAGCCATAAATCTTACAAGTTCATCTATTACTTCTGGAATTTCTATATAACCATCTTCACTAGTAAAATGTCCTGCATTAGAGATCACTATTTCGTTTGTAGTCACTTTTGAAAATTTTTGTTGGTTCTCTTCTAGACAGCCATAAGGATCATTTTCTGAAATGATAAGTGTTGCCTTTGGTAGGATAGATTTTACTTTAACAAGATTGATTGGTATTTCAATCCATGGTCGTGCGATTTCTTGTGCTTCCTCATCTTCTATATTTTCAAGATTAAACCAACCTGCTACAAAGATAGCACCTCCGACTGGAGTATTAATAGTTTCCAAATATCTAAGAATTGCCTGACAGCCAATTGAGTGTCCTATGAAATAGGTGTTTATATCTGGAGTTCCGACTATCTCGGTAAGGGTATCAACCCATTTTTTAATAATAGGAACTTCAGTGTCTGGCATATTTGGGACCTGTACTTCATATCCAAGTTTTTCAAATTCTGATTTCAACCACGGATACCAGTCATCATGCGATCCTCCCTCCCATCGATGTACAATAATTACTCTTTTCATATATTTATTTTAGCATTTCTAATGTATGTTTTCTAGAATATGTAGAATAGGATTATTGTTTGGATTAATTTACTCAAGGAGTGCAAAAATGCGTGGACTTATACAAAATGTACCTGCAAATCAGCACACTTTGAAGTAGTTGGAGTCGGTTTCCGTGCAGAAGGAAGTGTTTCTTTTGTTGGAGTAAAAAGTGAATTAACTAAACTCTATTTCAAAATTATACATTCCCATACCGCATACTCCTCTAAATGGAACTCCTGCTGTAGGAATACCAATATCAATTATCTCTTCTCCTGTCGGTGGAAGAATTTTTTGATAGTTGATTGATCTTATAACTAAAGATAACGAACAGTCATAAGTACCGTTTGTTTTTACAATTAATTTTGTCGGGATGCCAGCTTGAGCTTTACTTTTTTGGGGGGAGTATCCACCTTGTGCGTCAATAGTTATATATTGGACACCATCTTTTATTTCTGTATTTTGAACAGAGGCAGTATTGTCTGTTGTGTTACCACTACTAATAAATATAATACCAATAGCGATGATAAGACTTAGGGTGATAATTATTGAAACTTTTTTGTTCATAAAATTAAATATTAAATAATGGATTTATAATACCAAGTCCGACCAATCCTGCAAGCAAAGTGAATACACCAAGTCCTATAACTACAATTCCTGCAGATTTAAAAAAGAGTGGGGCGTGTTTGCTGTGGGCAAAAGAAGCTGAACCAAAAGACAAAATAGCAAGGACTGGTAGTGTTCCAAGAGCAAAAGCAAACATGATTAAAAATCCAGAAGTAAACGAGCCACTTCCGATTGCTGATATTTGCATAGCTTGAGTAAAACCACAAGGCAAAAAGAAAGTTGCAAATCCTACAATCAAAGGGGAGATTGTCTTGTGTTCAATTTTTTTAAAGAAGGTAAAAACTTTTTGAAAAAACCCTGAAGGTAATGTTATTTTATTTTTTTCAAATATTCCTATTAAATTTAGACCAAGTATTAGCATTACTAAAGAAGCGATGATTCCTAGTATTGATCCAAAGGTAAAACTTATTCCAATAGCACTACCTATCATTCCCAAAACTCCACCCAACAAAGCAAAGCTGACCAATCTACCGATATGGAAAAGAATAAAAGTTTTTTTGTCGTTTACCTTGTCTTCAGATATTTTTGCTGAGAGTGATAAAACCAATCCACCCACTACAGCTAGACAGCTTGATACAGAAGCAATCAACCCTATGATAAAGCTTGTAAGGGGAGTGGTCTTACCACCTATCCCAAGGTTGAGGAGACCTGATTTTTGTAATAGGAAAAATAGAAGAAGAAAAATTAAACCGATTGGGATAGCTTTCCAAATAGTGTCATCTTTTTTAGTTTCCCTTAGTTCTTTCTCTAGTGATAGAGTATATCCATTTACTTTAATCTTTTCTGCAAGAATTATGAGAACTTCTTCAGGACTTTGCTCATTTAAAATCTCAACTTCTACTATTTTATTATTTAAATTTACCGTCGCTGTATGAATAAAGTCCTCTTCATTTAAAGTATCTTCTATCAATATCTTACACGAAGCACAATGAGTACCAGAAACATGAAATGTATATTTTTTCATAATTATAATTTTTTACTTTTAATTCTTAATGAATTTGATACGACTGAGACACTTGATAGAGCCATAGCCATACCTGCAAATACTGGATTTAAGAGCCACCCAAACATTGGATAGAAAACTCCCGCAGCTAGAGGTATTCCTACAACATTGTAAATAAATGCCCAAAATAAATTTTGTTTGATACCTCGCATTGTCATTTTTGATAATTTAATTGACTTTACAAGTTTGGAAATATCTCCATGGAGAAGAGTTATCCCTGCTGATTCTATTGCTACGTCTGTTCCTGTTCCCATTGCGATTCCTACATCTGCTTGAGCCAATGCAGGAGCATCGTTTACTCCGTCTCCTGCCATGGCTACGATATGTCCTGCCGATTGTAACTCTTTTATTTTAGTGAGCTTGTCTTCTGGAAGTACATGAGCCACCACTTCATCAATCCCTACAAGAGAGGCTATGTATTTTGCAGTTTTTTCATTATCTCCTGTAAGCATTATAACTTTAATCCCAAGATTGTGCAGGTCAGTAACTGCTTGAATAGATTCTTTTTTTATTTCATCAGCCACCATTACAAAACCAAGCACTTTTTCTTTAGTAGCAAGAATGACAGGAGTTTTTCCTTCTTCCGTAAATTTTTCGATTAGTTGGTGATCAAAAGATAAATTTAAATCTTGTATAAGTTTTGTATTACCTACAAAGTATTCTGTGTTATCTATTGTTCCTTTCAATCCTTTTCCTTGAATGTTTTCAAAATTTGTAACTTCAGATGTTTTAATGTTTTTTTCTTCTGCATACGCTACGATAGCATGAGCTATAGGATGTTCTGATTTTTTTTCTAATGTTGTAAGTATGCTTATCAAATGAACATCTTCTATACTGGAAAGGTTTTTGATATCAACAAGAGTTGGTTTCCCAATTGTAATTGTACCTGTCTTATCTACTATCACAGTATCAGCTTTATGAAGTTTTTCTAAAGTAGCAGCATCTTTGATTAAAATTCCTTCTTTTGCTCCTTTCCCAACCCCAACAATAATTGCTGTCGGAGTAGCTAGGCCAAGAGCACATGGGCAGGCGATAACCAAGATTCCTACAAAAGAAACCAATCCAAAGGAAAGAGCTTGTGAAAATCCCAGTGGTCCAGTACCAAAAAAAAGCCACACCGCAAGAGTTACAAAAGATAGAGCAAGCACAATTGGGACGAAGATACTTGAAATTTTATCAGCCAATGCTTGGATAGGAGCTTTACTTCCTTGAGCCTCCTCTACCATTTTTATAATTTGAGAAAGAAGTGTTTCGGATCCGATTTTTGTCGCTTTAAAAGTAAAAGAACCGTTTGTGTTTATTGTTCCTGCTACTACAGTATCTCCGATTTTCTTTTGTACAGGCATTGGTTCTCCTGTAACCATTGATTCATCAACAAAAGATACACCATCAGTAATGACACCATCTACAGGGATTTTTGATCCAGGTTTTACTAAAATGGAATCTCCATGAACAACATCATTGATAGAAATTTCAATTTCATTTCCGTCACGAAGGACCAGAGCAGTCTTAGCTTGGAGATTTAGTAACTTTTCTATAGCATCTCCTGTTTTTATTTTTGATTTAGCTTCTAAATATTTTCCAAGAGCGATAAATGTAATGACGACAATGGTCACATCATAGTATGTATGATTGACATCAATAAAAGGTCTAAGGGTTTCTTCAAATGCCGATACTGCAAAGCTATATAAAAAGGCAGCAGATGTTCCAATACCAATCAAAGTATCCATATTTGCTTTTCCATATCGAAGGAAGCGATAAAAACCAAGTAAATATGGCTTACCAATAACAAACAAAACATAGGTAGCAAATATGGGAAGCAAGTGATGGAAAAACTCTTTTACTACATAGCTCATTTCTGGGGATATTTTATATTGAGCTAGGATGTCCCAAGTCATTATAAAAATACTTATTATGGCAATAGGGATTGCAGTCAAAACTTTTGAACGCATGTCATTTACTTCAGCTAGTTTTTCTTTTTTGGATTGATTTATTCCTAAATGTTCAGAATGTTCACTTTCAGACATTTTCATTTCTTCTGCTGTGGGGATAAGTAGGGAATAACCAAGGGGTTCTAGTTTTTGATTAAAAATTTCAGGATTTATTTTGTCTGTATTAAAAGATATTTTTGCTTTTTCTGTCCCATTGTTTACGGAGATATCGTTCACTCCATCTATTTTCTTGATAGTTTTTTCTATAATAGAAGCACAAGAAGCACAGTGCATTCCTTTTATTTTGTAGTTTGTTGTTTGCATTATTTTATTTTCTTTTTAGTTGATAAACTTTTAAAATTTCTTCAGTAGCTTTATTTGTCTGGCCACTTTTTATTTGATTGACCACACAATGCCCTAGATGCTCCTTCAGAAGAATATCTTCTATGTTGGATAACCCTTGTTTGATAGCAGAAGTTTGAGTAATAATATTGATACAATAAGTATCTTCTGCAATCATTTTTTGGATACCTCTTATTTGACCCTCAAGGATTTTTAACCTCCTTGTAAGTTTTTGTTTATTTGTATGCATATTTATATACTATACCCCCTAGGGGGTATAGTCAAGTGTGGGTAACAATTCAATTTGGCAAAAATAATTTCCTGTGCAAAATTAATTTAAGTTTTTTAAGTTAAATTTTTTATGTTATTATATTTTTATGAACATAACCATAATAAATGATTGTAGAGATGATAATGCAAAAGGTAGACAGATCGCTCGAGTTTCTTCTTTAATAGAGGGGAATATTTCTTTTGTTGGAGTTCAAAGCGACATAGAAGCTTCTGGGAATCTCCTTGATGTGTTGGATGCATACCAAGATAGTCCTGCTTTAATTTTGGTAAATGTTGCGCCTAGAAATGGAACTGCAAAAAAATGGGCGAATGGTACACCCTTTGGATATTTTTGGTATAAAAATATTTTAGTAGTATCTTCTATTGATGGATATACTTTATCTTTAGTAAAAAAATTAAATTTAATACAAGAAGTAAATGTGTTAGATATCCCTACTGTGGTAGAAAGATTTGTAAATGAAAAGATTCTCTCTAAAGAAACGGGCAATTACATTATGCATACTCAATTTAGAAGTTATGAATTTTTACCGAGAATCGCAGAATACTTGTTGAAAAATAAAGGCACAGAAAATACTGTGGTAGAAAGTGAAGCGATGAATATAAAAGATTTTCCAGATATGCCTTCTGTGGTGTGGTATGTTGATAATTTTGGTAATTGTAAGACCACATTATTAAAAAATGAATTACAAGAAGGAGAAAATATATCTACAAAGTTTGGTAATTTTCCTTACTTTGAAAAATTAAAAGATGTGCCTGATCAAGTGTCTGCTTTGATTACAGGTAGTTCAGGGATAAATGATATGCGACTGGTAGAGTTTGTGACTCAAGGAGGGGATACTGCAAAAAAGTTTAGTATTAATTCTTCTGATATGATTTTGTAAATATATTTTGTAAAACCAGTGAAAGATATTCATTTTATTGTAGGTAGATTTTAATTTTGGATTTGATATAATCTCTTTATGCAAAATCCAAATCAATCACCAAGATTAACAGTTCAAGAAATTAGAGATGGGTGTATTCATTCTCATGAAGGAGATGAAAATGAAATCCGTATCTGTGCAATGGAAGAAGAATTTCGCCAAGGTCTAGATATTATTAAAGATGTAGACAGGGCAGTTACTATTTTTGGTTCTGCTCGTACAGATGTTTCAAGTCCATATTATGAAAAAGCAAAAAGACTTGCTGACCGTATAGTAAAAGAAGCACAGTGTGCAGTATTGACTGGAGGAGGTCCTGGTATTATGCAAGGAGCAAACGAAGGAGCACATAATGCAGGAGGAGATTCTTTTGGATTTACCATTAAGCTCCCATCAGAACAGCATACTAATCCTTTTGTTACTAGAGAAATTCCTTTTTATTATTTTTTTACTCGTAAAGTGGCAATGACCTTTACCGCTGACGCTTTTCTTGTTTTTCCAGGAGGATTTGGTACTTTAGACGAAGCTTTTGAAGTTACTACTTTAATGCAGACAGGGAAAATACCTGCTGTGCCTATGATTTTTGTGGGGGTAGATTTCTGGAGTCCACTTTTTGATTTTATTAAAGCAAAAATGCTAGGGGAAGAAAAAACTATTTCTCCAAAAGATATGGATCTTATAATACTGACAGATGACGAAGATTTGATTATTAAGACTATTCAATCTGCTCCTTTTTATAAAAAGTAAGTCTGTGTTTTGTGCGATGATATAATATACAAATGGAAGCTTTATTACATATTGATCTTATGGAACTCGCCAAAACGGCTGGATATATTGGTCTGTTCCTGATTATATTTGCTGAGTCAGGTTTGTTTTTTGGATTTTTTTTACCTGGGGATAGTTTGCTTTTTACTGTGGGGTTACTTGCTTCGCAAGGATTTTTTAATATTTGGTGGGTTTGTGCGCTGACAATTTTGGGTGCTTTTATTGGGGATCAGGTAGGCTATACTTTTGGAAACAAAATTGGTCCAAAGATTTTTAAAAAAGAAGATTCGTTTTGGTTTAAAAAAGAATATATAAAAAAAGCAGAAAATTTTTATGCACAGTATGGTAAAAAGACAATTATTTTAGCTAGATTTATTCCCGTTGTTCGCACTTTTGCACCCATTCTTGCAGGAGTAGGCAATATGCCTCGTAAAACTTTTAGTGCATACAATATAATAGGAGCTCTTGTGTGGGGAGGGGGAGTCACTTTACTTGGATATTTTTTGGGGGAATGGATTCCAAATATAGATAAATATTTGTTTCCAATTATTTTGGGGATTATTTTCCTTTCTTTTGTTCCTGCGGTTTTTTCTTTTTTTAAACATAAGTAAAATTTATAGTTGGTCTAGTTGGTCTGCTAGCAATTTGTTTTTATTTAAAAATATTAATGAGCCAAAGTAAAAGCAAATACATTCTTGGCCCCTGCTTTCAAAAGAATTTTTTTTGCTTCTGAAAGGGTAGCTCCTGTGGTGACTACATCATCTATCAAAATGATATTTTTGCTCTGCACTTTTTCTTGATCTAAAACTTCAAAAGAATCTTTGGGGTTTTTCAATCTTTCTTGTCTGTTTTTAATGTTTGCTTGAGGAATAGTTTCTCTTTTCTTGATTAAAATATTTTTTTGTAATTTAATACCTTCTTTATTTAAATCCAAAAAGGTTTGGGCAATTATTTCTGTTTGATTGTATCCACGGAGATTTCTTTTTCTTTTTGAAATAGGGATTGGAATTAAAATAGCATTAGAGAAATTATGCCAAATATCCAAATCTATTTTTTCTTCTAAAAATCTTGGAAAAATACTCTGAGCCAAAAGCACCGCAATTGCTTTGTTGTGCCGATATTTTAAAAGCTGGATACATTTCTGGACGTTTTTGTCAGTATAGTCATATATGGGGAAAATCCAATCCATAGATTCTCTATCAGTAAAAGGCAAGACGGATATACATTCTTGGCATAAGATTTCAGAGTCCTTTTTGCACAGGAAGCATTTTGCCCCTAAAATAGTGTTTAGAATTGTGTTAAAAATAAGCATTTGTGATATAATAATACAATATTATGGATGATTCAATAAAAAGTATTTTTTCAAGTTTGACCAGTAAAGCCACTAATTTTTTTGGTGGGGAAGATGGAGATTTTGTCGTGGGGGTGGATATAGGTTCTTCTGCTATAAAAGTAGTAGAATTAAAAAAGAAAAAAGGAAAGGCAATGCTTGAGACTTATGGTGCTATATCTTTAGGGCCTTATGTACAAGGTGGAGAAATAGGGCAAGTCACCAACCTACCAGCTGAAAAAATCGTAGAAGCTTTGAGGGAAGTATTGAAAGCTTCAGAGGCTTCTTCCAACTCTTCAGCTATGGCAATTCCTGTGCAATCCAGTCTTGTATTCGGCCTATCTTTACCTGCTAGACTTACAGAGAGTGAAATGAAATCTGTAGTACCTACCGAATCTAGAAAATACATTCCTGTGCCTATCAATGAAGTATCTTTAGATTATTTTGTTTTACCCACCAAAGAACCTTCCTTTGTAGAAGCCAACAATCCAAATGTCGTATCAGGTGATGAAATCAAAAAAGACATACTTGTAGTAGCAATCCAAAATGACGCGGTGTCAAAGTATAGATCTATTTCTTCTCAGTGCGATCTTAAATCTTCTTTTTTTGAATTAGAAATTTTCTCTTCTATTAGATCAAATTTTGAGCACGAGCTTTCTCTTGTCCTACTTATAGATTTAGGAGCTTCAAAAACTAAACTTTCTTTAGTAGAATTTGGTACAGTCAAAGCATATCATACTATCAACAGAGGGGGTGCTGATATGACTGATTCTATTTCAAAGTCTTTATCAATCCCTTTTGCTAAAGCAGAAGAATATAAAAAAGAATTTGGGCTTTTGGAAAATCCATCTGAAAAAAGTATTCCAGAAATTATAAAGACACATTTAGATTATATTTTTTCTGAAGCAAATACAGTACTTTTGAATTATGAAAAAAAATACAATCAAACAATCAGTAAGGTAATACTAACAGGAGGAGGTGCGTCTATGAAAGGATTAGCAGAAATCGCTATGGGAAATTTTAAAACAGAAGTTTCTATAGGAAAACCATTCTCAAAAGTGGGCTCTCCTGCATTTTTAGAAAAAGTTTTACTCGCTACAGGTCCAGAATTCGCTGTTGCACTCGGTTTGGCATTGCGTAAATTACAATAGAATGCGATAATGTGTGTATAAAGAAATAAAAAAATGGAAACAAATTTTCAAACATCATTTATTCCAAAAAAACCTATTGTAGAAGACAGAGTCACGAAGCCTCATTCTGTTGGGTTTCTTACTATTGTATCTATTTTGGTTTTGTTCACCGCTGTAATTTCATCTGGAGGTGTATATTTTTATAAAGGAACATTAGAAAAAAAACTTACAGGCATGCAAAATGACCTCACTTTAGCACAAGGAAGATTTGAACCAGAAAGAATTGCTCAACTTGAAGTTTTAAATCGTCGCCTTAGAGCTGGAAATACTATATTAGATAGGCATGTAGCTATTTCTCCTATTTTTGAAGCATTAGAAAAGATTACAATGAAAACTGTTCGTTTTTCTTCTTTTTCATATACTCTTGAAGAGGCTGGAGCTGATAAAAAAATGAATGTTCAAATGAAAGGCAAAGCGACTGATTATCGTTCAATAGCTTTGCAGTCTGATTTGATTAACCAAAATAAATATTTTAAAAATCCAGTTTTCTCAAATCTTTCTTTGGATGAAAAAGGCGGAGTGACATTTGAATTATTGTTTTCTGTAGACCCAACATTTGTAAATTATGGTAAAATTATAGACGGGACAAATGCTCCAAGTTTAAATTCTTCTGTTATTTCTGTTCCTTCTTCAAATAAAAATACTTCTACTACAAATAATGTAAACACTTCTACTGCGACAGAAAGCACTACAGTTACTCCAAATCCAGCACCTACAAATAGTCCAAACACAAGTGCCCCTAATACTTCTACACAATCTACCACAACCTCAAACAACACTACTCCAATCAATTCAACTACTCCAGACAAGCCAGCTGTCACACCTGCTACACCTCCAACATCTTCACCTAGTACAAATAGTAATTCAATAAATAATAATTAAAATGTTTAAATTTTTGATACCAACAATTTTAATAGGACTTTCAGTAGCATTGTTTTTGACTTTCACCAACCCTACTTACAAAAAAATAGGAGAGCTTAGAACTATGATTGCTTCTTATGATGAAGCACTCAGTAACTCTAAATCTTTAGAGACAGAACGCGACAATCTTACTTTTAAATTCAACGCAATGAATCCAAGTGATCTTGCTAGACTTGAAAAGTTAATGCCTGATAGTGTGGATAACATTCGTTTGATTTTGGAAATAGAAAAGCTAGCTCTCCCTTATGGAATGGTCTTGAAAGATGTAAAGTACAATACAACAGCAGAAGAAGAGAATGATCCCAATCAACGCAGTGCTGGTTCTAGAACTTCTGGTGTCTCTAGAGATCCGTATGGTACTTGGGAGCTTGGATTTTCTACCGAAGGAGTTTACAAAAATTTCGTAAACTTTCTGAAAGACTTAGAAAGGAATCTTCGTATTGTAGACCTGTCTTCAATAGAGTTTTCTTCACCTGATTCTACAATAAAAGAAGGAGCAAATTCAAAATTACCACAAGCTTATAAATATCAGTTTAATGTCAAAACATATTGGCTAAAAAATTAAAATGACACCATTAATAAAAAACTCAATAATTGTATTTGTGATAGCCATCTTGGGAGTGGGTGGTTATATGTATTTTTCTGGTGGAAGTACAGAAGAGACATCTTCTGGGTTAGTATCCACTACAGGAGAAGTGACCGGGTTACCAGATGCATCTGTCGCAGGTACACAATTTCTGAATCTTTTACTTTCAGTACAAAGCATAAAGTTGGATGATTCACTTTTTAATAAAAAAGCTTTTATAACGCTAAGAGATTCTACTGTGACTCTTGTAAATGACAACAACGAAGGAAGACCAAATCCTTTTGCTCCTATTGGTAATGATATAGCAGAACCCATTTCCAAACCATCTTTGCAAGCTGAGACAGAATTAGAAGAAGATTTACTTTCTGGTCTAGATGATGATCTATTGCTTTTAGAAGGACTGGGGTCATCCTCTAATACTTCTGGTAGTTCTACTACAACGCAAACTACTCCAAAACCTACCACCACCGTCACCCCAAAACCTACCACTACAACTGCACCGAAGACTACTACACCATAGTCTGTTAATAATTTTAATGAATATAATTTATGAGCTTTCTTGAAGATCTTGCAAAAAAAGGTTTAATTAAAGAGAACCAAATAGGAGAGATAAAAAATCTTGCTAGAGAAAAGCACGAAGGTAATGTTGATCCCATTTTAATGGAAATGGGCCTTTCAGAAGAAAAGATTTTGGAAGCAAAAGGAGAGTACCTCCGCATACCTATTAGAAAAATAAATGCAAAAGATACTTCTTTTAATGCTTTAAAATATATTCCTGAAGATTCAGCTGTGCATTATCATTTTGTGCCAGTAGAATTAAAAGATAATGTATTGGAAGTTGGAGTGCTTGATCCAGAAAATGTACAAGCAATGGATGCTCTACAATTTATCTCTGCTAAAGCAGGTATTCCTTTTAAAATATTTTTAATTTCAGAATCTGACTACAAAGTAATCTTAGAGAGCTATAAAGGTATAGGTACTCAAGTAGAAGGAGCTCTCGATGAGCTTAGCCAAGAAGAAGAAGAATTAAAAAATGCAAATGATGCAAAAAATCTTGATAAAGAATTAAAAAAAGTAGGGGCTTCAGGGGAGAGTAAAATAGTAGAAGATGCTCCTGTGATAAAAATAGTGGCAGTTCTTTTGCGTAATGCTTTATCTGAAGGTGCTTCTGATATTCACATTGAGCATATTGGTGAAAAAGTAAAAGTTAGATTTAGAGTAGATGGATTACTTCATACTGCTTTGGTCCTTCCGCCAAATGTCTATAATGGAATCGTGGCCAGAATAAAAATTCTTGCAAAATTGCGTTTGGATGAAAAAAGAAAACCACAAGACGGATCATTCAATACTGTTATAGATGGCAGAAAAATAGACTTTCGTGTATCCACAATGCCTGCATATTTTGGTGAAAAAGTGGTTATGCGTATTTTGGATTCTGAAAAAGGAGTGAAGCCACTTGAACAGCTTGGTCTTTCAGAAAGAAATATGGCACTTTTGAAAGAAGCATTAGGAAAACCTTATGGACTTATACTAATTACAGGACCTACAGGTAGCGGTAAATCTACTACTTTGTATTCTATGCTTAATGCACTTGATAAAGAGGGAAGTAATATTGTCTCTCTTGAAGATCCAGTAGAGTATCATATGCCTGATATCAACCAGTCTCAAATGATGCCCGAGATAGGATATACATTTGCTTCTGGACTTCGTTCTATTTTGAGACAAGACCCAGATGTGATAATGGTAGGAGAGATTAGAGACAAAGAGACAGCCCAGCTTGCTATTCAAGCTGCTTTGACTGGTCACTTGGTGCTATCTACTCTGCACACCAACAATGCTATTGGTACGGTTTCTCGTCTAGTGGATATGGGGGTGGATCCATATTTGATTGCTCCTACTTTGATTTTATCTATCGCTCAAAGACTTGCTCGCACAGCCTGTGAAGATGCTAGAAAATTGGTACCAATGGATCCAAGTATCAAACTACAAATTGAAAATCAATTTAAAGATTTACCAGAAGAATTCCGCAAAGAAATACAATTGAAAGAACAAATGTATAATATTGTTCCTACAGAAAAATGTCCTTCAGGAACAAAAGGCCGAACTGCTATTTTTGAAATGTTTAAAGTAGATCAAGAAATGCAAAATATTATTTTGAAAAATCCTGTAGATAGTGAGATATATAAAATTGCTAGAAAAAATGGGATGTTTACTATGCAAGAAGATGTAATGCTTAAAGCTCTTGATGGTATTGTGCCTTACAAAGAAGTGTTCAATTTTACCAAAGAAGGTGGAGATTAATTTTTTAGATAAAAAGTTTTTGTGTGATATAATTTATATAGTTAACTTATTTTAAAATAAAGATGGATTATAAAACAAAATTAGATTCTTTAATAGAAACAGTAATCAATGATCGAGGTTCAGATCTGCATTTGAGTGTGGGAAGAGTGCCTGCTATTAGAGTAGCAGGAGAGCTTATTTTCTTACTCAAAAATGAAGTGCTGACCAAAGAAGATTTGTGGGGGATTATTGGAGTGATTGTAGATGAAACTAAAGTAAAAAATTTTAAAGAAACCCTAGAGCTTGATTTTTCATATAGCTACAAAAACGGAGATGTTAGACTCAGAGGAAATGCTTTTTTCCAAAAAGGTGATATTGCTATTGCTTTTAGATTGGTGCCAAAAGTTCGCACCCTAGAAGAATTAAAATTGCCTCAGGTTTTGGCTGACCTGTCTCGCAAAAAACAAGGATTCTTTTTGGTAGTAGGGCCTGTTGGGCAAGGTAAATCTACTACTATTGCTTCCATGCTCAACCTTATCAACAAAGAAGAAGCAAGACATATTGTGACTATTGAAGACCCTATTGAATATATTTATGAACCAGAAAAATCTATGATCAATCAAAGAGAGATTGGAATAGATACAAAGGATTTTGCTACTGCTTTAAAATCTGCTTTTAGAGAAGATGCAAATGTTTTGATGATAGGAGAAATGCGTAATCCAGAGACTATTTCAGCAGCGGTTACCGCAGCGGAGACGGGGCATTTGGTTCTCTCTACTTTACATACCAACAATGCAGCGCAGACTATAGACAGAATTTTGGATTCTTTCCCTGGATATCAGCAAGATCAAATTCGTTTACAGCTTTCTACTAGTTTGCTTGGTATCTTTTCTCAAAGATTAGTTCCTAAAATCACAGGTGGAATGGTCCCAGCTTACGAGCTTCTTTTAAACAATAATGCTATTGCACACTTGATTAGAGAAAAAAGAACTCAAGAAATACCTGTAGCTATAGAGACAGGAACAGAATCTGGGATGGTAGATCTCAATCATTCTTTAATGGAGCTTATAAGATCAGGGGAGATCTCAGTCGAAAGTGCTTATGAATATTCTCTAAATCCAAAAGGTTTGGAGAGATTGATGTAATATTATGCTTTTTAATTATAAAGCCATAGATGAAAAGGGGGTTAGCAAGGAAGGACAAATAGATGCTCCTAGCAAAGACTCTGCGATTAGTGGATTACAAAGACGAGGACTTATCATTGTCACTTTGACTGAAGAAAATGAAAAAAAATCTATCTTAGATTTGTCTTTTTTTGAAAAAGTTCCGGTTAAAGATGTGGTTATATTGTCTAGACAGATTGCTACTCTTTTTGATGCACAGGTATCTGCTCTCAAAGCATTTACAATGCTTTCTACTAATGCAGAAAATAAGCTATTGTCTCGCAAGCTTGCTCAGATTAGTGATGACCTGCAAGCGGGTATATCTATCTCTAGTGCTTTAGCAAAGCACCCCGATGTTTTTTCTGACTTTTACGTAAACATGGTGAGATCTGGAGAAGAGACAGGAAAGCTCAATCAGACTTTTGCTCATTTGGCAGATTATCTCAATAGGCAATATGCTCTTACTTCTAAAACAAAAAATGCACTTATTTATCCTGCTTTTGTCATCCTTACTTTCTTTGTGGTTATGGGATTGATGTTTGTGGTGGTGATTCCAAAACTTTCCGCTATTATTTTAGAATCTGGACAAGAGCCACCTTTTTACACAAAAGTAGTTATTGCTCTTTCAAATTTCTTTGTTGATTATGGTATTTTTGTAGTTATATTTTTTGTCTTAGCAGGAATTTGGGCTTGGAGAATGTCTACTAGTGAAAAAGGAAAAATATACTTAGATAAAGCAAAACTTGCTATCCCTGCAGTAGGAGATTTGTATAGAAAAATGTATTTATCTCGTATTTCTGATAACCTAGACACAATGCTTACCTCTGGTATTCCGATTGTGCGTGCAATAGATACGACAGCTCAAGTAGTAGGAAGCAAAGCATATAAATCTATCCTGACAGAAGTGGCTGATGGAGTGAAGTCAGGTATGGCATTGTCTGCAGCATTGGAAAGACATCCAGAACACATGCCAGGGATTATGGTACAAATGATAAAGGTTGGAGAAGAAGCAGGATCTCTTGGAAGTATTCTAAAAACTCTTGCTGACTTTTATAAAAGAGAAGTAGATGATGCAGTGGATACGCTTGTTGGATTGATTGAACCTATCATGATCGTGGTGCTTGGTCTTGGAGTGGGAGTATTGCTTGTGTCTGTCCTTATGCCTATCTACAATCTTGCTGGGGGAATACAATAAAACAGGGGTAAAAGAGGGAAAGATTTTTAATTTTAAATTTTGTGTGTAGTTGTGGATAAAGTGCTTGTTTATTTATTTTGTTTTTTTGTGTTATAATTTAGCTATAAAAATAAAGTCGAAAGTCCGCTCACTTTAGGCGGAAATTATTATAAAAAGTTTTAAAAAAATTATGAGTAAATTAAATTATAAAAAAGGTTTTACATTGATAGAGCTTCTAGTGGTAGTAGCTATCATCGGTATATTGTCTAGCGTAGTGCTTGCGTCTTTGAATAGTGCAAGAAGTAAAGGAGCTGATGCTGCGATTAAGGCAAACTTGTCTGGGATAAGGGCACAAGCTGAGTTAATACGTGATTCAGATGGTGATTATGATGCTGTTTGTGGGGCAAATGGCGTAACACAAAATTCAATCGTGGCAGCAGCTATCACAGCAGCTAACCAGGCTTCTGGAGGGACAGCAGTTTGTGGTAAGCCAGCTAGTGGTCAAGCAGATAATTGGGCAGTTTCTTCTATTTTGAAAGCAGGTACTTACTGGTGTGTAGATAGTAGTGGTAATTCAAAAGGCCATGCGTCTGCAATGGGGACTGCAGTAGTTGTTTGTCCTGCATCTTAGTATTCGTATATTTCAAAAAACCACCCTACTCTCATTGGGTGGTTTTTTTATTTGGATAAGTGTTATAATATTCTCATTAAAAGATTGTATTTATTAAATTTTAAATAAAGTCGAAAGTCCGCTCACTTTAGGCGGAAATTATTATAAAAAGTTTTAAAAAAATTATGAGTAAATTAAATTATAAAAAAGGTTTTACATTGATAGAGCTTCTAGTGGTAGTAGCAATCATTGGTGTATTGTCTAGCGTAGTTCTTGCGTCTTTGAATAGTGCAAGAAGCAAGGGTAGTGATGCAGCGATTAAAGCAAATTTATCTAGTGCTAGAGCACAAGCTGAACTTTTTTATGATTCTGGAAGTGCTGGGTATGAAGGAGTTTGTGCTGTAGCTACTGGGGCAATTGGTTCTATGGTTTTAGCTGCAGCGAGACAGTTGTCTTCATCTGCAACAGTAGGAAATGACAGTATTGCTTTTGTGTATAGTGCTTCTGGAGTGGCTCAAGGTGGTAATAATAGTTCTGTTTGCCATGATACTGCAAATGGTTGGGCTGCTATTGTTTCTTTAAAATCTCCCACTGCACCTAACTCGGGTTGGTGTGTAGATAGTTCTGGTAATGCTAAAGAGTCCACTAGTTTGGATAGTAGTCCAAGTCTTGTTGTTGTATGTCCATAATAAAAGTATTTCCAATCGTTTAGATTTTTCGACTCACATATGTTGTGGGGATAAAGTTTAAAGTTTTAAAAAAATTATGAGTAAATTAAATTATAAAAAAGGTTTTACATTGATAGAGCTTCTAGTGGTAGTAGCAATCATCGGTATATTGTCTAGCGTAGTACTTGCATCTTTGAATAGTGCGAGAAAAAATGCTAATGCAGCATCTATTCAAGCTAATCTAAACACTATTAAAAAACAAGCAGAATTATATTATGATACTAAAGGTCATTATGGACAAGGTTTTCACATCTCAGGTTCTTGTCCACCCGTATATAATACTAATGGGCAAGGGATGTTTTATGCTGATAAAGTTATTAATGATTCTTTGCAACAAATTGTTGGGAAACTCCCAAGCGATAGTATTAATTATATTAAATGTATTGTTGCTGATCCTGGATACCCAAGACCCACAACAAGTGAATGGGCGATAGCTGTTAATTTACAAAATGGAAAGACTTGGTGTGTAGACAGTTCTGGTGCTTCAGGCTATACAATATTATCTCCTGGTGCTGATTTTGGTAAACCATATTTAACAAGTACTTTTGTTAATTATAACGCAAATCTTTTTCCTTTAATAATGAACTTAAGCGGTATGACACATTTAACGGCTAGATGTAAATAATTTATAAATAGTGTTATAATATTCTCATAAAGATTGTATTTATTTAATTTTAAATAAAATTAAAAATCCGCTCACTTTAGGCGGAAATTATTATAAAAAGTTTTAAAAAAATTATGAGTAAATTAAATTATAAAAAAGGTTTTACATTGATAGAGCTTCTAGTGGTAGTAGCAATCATCGGTATATTGTCTAGCGTAGTGCTTGCGTCTTTGAACAGTGCAAGAAGCAAAGGAGCTGATGCTGCGATAAAGGCGAATCTAAGAACAATACAAACCCAAGCTACTTTATATTATGACACTAAGGGACATTATGGTCCTGCTACAGGTGGTGCGTTAGATTGTGCTTCAAATGATGGAACCATGTTTAGTAATCATGCAACAAATGGTGACCCTACTATACTTAGCGCTGTAACTGAAATAAATAATAGGGCTGGTGTTATGCCTAAATGTGCTGCTGCTTTAGTGAGTGGTAGTTATGCTACTTCTTGGGCTGTAAGTGCAACTTTAAAGGGTGGTGGTAATTGGTGTGTGGATAGTACTGGTAATTCAAAGAATACGACAGCTGTTATGGTTTCAGGTGTTGCCAATTGTCAGTAGTTAAGTGCAAGTGCCGTAAATGGAACCACTTCAACATGCAACTAATTTTTATGTTATAATAAATCAATGGATACAATTTTAAGTATAATATTTCTAATGTTTGGTCTTATTATTGGAAGTTTTTTGAATGTTGTCATTTATCGTTTCAATACAGGTAGATCTTTTGGTGGCAGAAGCAAGTGTATGTCTTGTCACAGGGTACTTACTTGGAAAGAATTAATACCTGTGTTCAGTTTTTTGTGGCTGAAAGGAAAATGTAAAAGCTGTGAATCAAGAATATCTATTCAATATCCATTAATAGAAGGCATTACAGGACTTATTTTCTTGGGATTATTTTTAAGGTTTGATTATCTTTTCTTTATTGATTCTTTCTGGTTCTCTTCTGTCTTTGCTTTCTATGTGGTAATGTTTTGTCTTTTGGTATGTGTCTCAATGTATGACCTTAGGCATAAGATTATCCCTGATACTTTCTCTTTGTTTTTTGGTGTGATAGCTTTCATTGGATTGTTTTTGTTTAATGGACCAATCTTTGATCTACACATTCCTACTCTCGTAGATGTTTTGTCTGGGTTTATGTTTTCAGTTCCTTTCGCATTGATATGGTTCTTTTCTAAGGGAAAATGGATGGGGCTTGGTGATGCGAAGCTTGCTCTTGGTATTGGTTGGCTACTTGGACCTGATCTTACTCTTTCCGCACTAATGATTGCTTTTTGGACAGGTGCACTGTTTGGCTTGAGTATGCTTTTCTTTGATTCCAAAAATATGAAAGGAATGAAAACTGAAGTGCCCTTTGGTCCATTTATGGCATTTGGAGCGACTGTGGCATTTTTGTTACAGATAAGTTTCTTTCCATTCAGTATGATTGGATTTTAAAAATGCTTTTTCTTTTTAAAAAATATATTAAAAAAATATTTGCTTTAAAAGTTTTCTTTGAAAAAAGGTTTTCTTTGGTTTCTTTTCAGGCAGGCATGACATATGTGGAGCTTATCGTGGTAATGAGTATTTTTGCTACAATGAGTGGAGTTATTCTTTTTAATTATAATGAGTTTCAAGAAAAAATAAATATAAAGGTTTTAGGGGGAGAGATTGCAATGAAAATTGTAGAAGCGCAAAAGAAAGCTGTTGGAGGAGAACGAATTGGTTTGACTCAAAGTTCTTGGCGACCATCTTATGGTGTATTGTTTAATGATTTAGGTGCACAATCCAGAGATGTAGGTGAGAGTTTTATTTTTTGGATTGATTTAGATAACGACAAGTTTTTCAATGATGTTTCTTGTACTCCAGGAGTAGATGAATGTTTGGATAAAGTTTTGATACCAAAAGGGATTAAAATTTCTAAATTAAAATTTGTAGAACAAGAAGAGGGGAGAGAGTCCACAGTAGATGAGATGTCTATTGTCTATACTAGACCAAATGCAAGCCCTACTTTTGCTGATTCTGAAGGTCTTTTGCCATACATGCCAATATACGCTGAGATTGAAATAAAATCACCAAATGATATTACAGGATCCATAAGAGTGTATTCTTCTGGTAGAATTGAAATAAAATAGATATGAAAAAAACAATTTTTAGAAAAAAAAATAAACAAGGAGGATTTACTGTTATAGAGACGATGATCGCTACTTCTGTTTTTTTGATTGTTATTTTATATGGTATGGGAACTCTGTTGAATGCAAATCTTTTACAATCCAAATCAGAAAATATGCGTTCCATTATGGATAGTTTAAGTTTTGTTATGGATGAGATGAGTAGAAATATTCGCACAGGTTATGATTATAGTTGTTTTACAGATAAAAAATATGTACCAAATGAAAGTTGTTATTGTTCAAATGGTATTGCCTTTACTCCTTCTACTGAAGGGGGTGGATCTGTGTGGGCATATTATATAGATGAAAACGGAGCATTATATAAATCTGTAGATGGAGTAGAATATATGATGACTCCTTCTGAAATTGTATTAGATGTAAATTCTGGCTTTTCTATCGTTGGGGCAGAATTGCCACCTGAAAATAAATTACAACCAATGGTAAGAATTAATCTTGAGGGAAAAATTACAGAGAAAAATATAGATACTCCTTTCTCTTTGCAGACAGTAGTCTCACAGAGATTGGTAGATAGATAATCGTATGCAATCATTTAATTTAAAAAACAAAGAAGCAGGATTTACTTTAGTGGAGACACTAGTATCTTTAGCTATTTTTAGTTTATCTATCATTGCTGTTTTGATATTCATTTCGGATGGAATATCCAATATAGGATATGCCAAAAGTAAAATAACTGCCTCATACTTGGCACAGCAGGGAATAGAAGAAGTTAGAAATATGCGAGATACATATTTATTACATACAGAAGGCGGGGCACAAGTAGGTTGGAATGACTTTTTGACGGATATGGATCCTTGTACTAATGATAGTGGAGGAGGTTCTCGTTCTCAGAAATGCTATATTGTGAGTGAAGATGTTTTTAATGCAGAAGGGAAAAATAATGAACTTGCCAGTATTGAAACTTGCAGTAATGCTATTTGTCCAAATCTAATTAAGCATGATTCTGGTTATTATGGTTATAATGTAAATGGAGTAGATAGTGGATACAATAGTAGTATCTCTATAGAGCGTATTAGTAGTGACTCAGGAGGAGAGAGTAGTGTTATAAATGAAATAAAAGTATATTCTACGATCTCATGGCTTCAAAAAGAACAATTAAAAAGTATCACTTTTACTTCTAATTTATTGAATTGGATAGAATGAAGAAAAATAATCACAACAAAGGTTTCGTTATGCTTTTCACTGCTCTGCTTTCAAGTATTGTCTTGTCTGTGGCATTGGGAACTGCCAATATTGCTTTCAAACAAATTCTTTTTAGTACTGGAGCAGAAGAGACTACCAAAGCTTTCTATTCTGCTGATATTGGAGCAGAGTGTGCTTTATTTTTAGATAAGTCTGGGTCAAGTAATTTTATTTCTGGATCTCAAGGTGAGGGTAGTGGTATTAGTAGTGGACTTGTTGTAAATTGTGCAGAAAACTTTTCCTCTCTCTCTAGAGAGGTACCTAATGAAACTACTCAAATCTCGTATTTTTCCATAGATAGGTTGGGTTTTCAAAAAGAAGGCTGTGCTGATATAACAGTAACAAAAGATTTATCTGGATTTCCCGTACAATCTACTATTGTCTCTACAGGATATAATAAAGGGGTTGTTTCAGGAGATAAATGTGACCCTGATGAGATCAGTGTAGAAAGACAAATAGAATTAGTGTATTAATAAAATATGATGCAGAAATTTGGTGATAAAAAATCTATAGAAACGCGAGTAAAAAAATTGCGATCTGAAATACAAAGATTGAGAGAAGCATATCATATTCAAAATGATCCGTCTGTTACTGATGATGTTTATGATTCTTTGACAAAAGAATTAAAAATTCTTTTAGAGAAATATCCAGAATTGAAAGATATCAATGCACCAGAGGAAAGAGTCGCAGGGAAGGCTCTAGAGAAATTTGAAAAATTTACGCATAAAAAAAGAATGCTTTCTTTGAATGATGTTTTTGGAGAAGAAGAACTGTATGAATGGGAGAAAAGAATAAAAAAACTTTTGCCAGCAAATGAGAAAGTAGAATATTTTTGTGAGGTAAAATTTGATGGCTTGGCTGTATCTTTGATTTATGAAAATGGAATTTTTAAAAGAGGAGCTACAAGAGGAGATGGGTTTGTAGGAGAAGATATTACTGAAAATTTGAAAATGATACATTCCATCCCTTTGACCCTTAAAGGAAAAAATATTCCAAAGTACTTGGAAGTAAGAGGAGAGGCGTTGATTTCTAAAAAGACTTTAGAGAATTTAAATAAAAAAAACAAGAAAGAAGGTAAAACTCTTTTTGCTAATACTAGAAATGTCGCAGCGGGTAGTCTTCGTCAACTTGATGCCAATCTAGTCAAAGAAAGAAAATTAGATTTTTTTGCTTATGATATTGCTTTAGTGTCTGAAGAAAAAGTTTTTTCAAAACATTCAGAGAAACATCATTTTTTGGCGGAAGTAGGTTTTTTAGTAGATAAAAATGAGGCTTTCTGTAAGACTTCAGAAGAAGTGATGTCTTTTGTAAAAAAGTTTGAAAAAAAGAGAAATGCTTTTTTTTATGGCACTGACGGGATTGTCATATCTGTGGATAGTATACGACTGCAAGAGGTGTTGGGGGTTGTAGGAAAAGCTCCTAGATATATGTGTGCATATAAATATCCAGCAGAAAAAGCTACTACTATCGTGGAAGACATAAAAGTGAATGTTGGTAGAACAGGGGTCTTAACTCCGTTGGCATTTTTTAAACCTACTCTAGTGGCTGGCTCTACGGTTTCTAAAGCTACTCTTCATAATATGGATCAAATAGAAAAGCTTGATATTAAAATCGGAGACACTGTGGTAATTGAAAAAGCAGGAGATGTCATTCCAAAAGTGGTGCAAGTCTTAAAAGATATGCGTTCTGGAAAAGAGAAAAAGTTTTTAATGCCTATTAAATGCCCTGTATGCAATAGCGGGGTAGAAAAAAGAGAGATGTCTTCTGAAAATGCTTCTGTCGCATATTATTGTACCAATCAAAAATGCTCTGCTAAAAATCAGAGATATATGGAGCATTTTGTATCAGTCTTTGGTATATACGAGCTTGGACCAAAAATATTGCATAGATTTAGAGATGAAGGATTGATCAGTGGGCCTGCTGATATTTTTCTTTTAAAAAAAGAAGATATTGAGACACTGGAGCGTTTTGGGGAAAAGTCTGCTGTAAACATTGTACGAGAGATAGAGGAAAAAAAGAAAATTTCTTTGGCACGATTTATCTGGTCTCTTGGTATTTTGCATGTAGGAGAAGAGACTGCTAGAGACTTGGCACTTCATTTTAAAACTATAGATAAATTAATACAGGCTGAAAAAGAAGAATTGGAGAGAATAGAAAACGTTGGAGGGGAAGTAGCAAAAAGTATTTTTAATTTTTTTGAAGATAAAACAAATATTGAGTTTGTTAAAAAATTAGAAAAAAATGGAGTAGTTGTTTTGAAAGAAAAAAATACCTTAGAGAAAGGAAAACTTTCTGGAATGACTTTTGTATTGACTGGTACTCTCGCTAAGATGACTCGACCTATTGCTAAAGAAAAGATTTTGGCTTTGGGAGGGAAGGTAGCAGGAAGTGTATCAAAAGCCACTTCATATGTAGTGAGTGGAGAGGAGGCAGGTTCAAAGCTTGATAAGGCGGAGAAGTTGGGAGTAAAAATATTAACAGAGGAGGAATTTTTGAAAATGATTGATTAGATGGGAGAAATAGAGTAGATTGTATTTATGGAGGCGTCGCATAGCGGTCTAGTGCACCATCTTGGAAAGGTGGCAGGCTCGTAAGGGTCTCGAGAGTTCAAATCTCTCCGCCTCCGCAGGTAGCTTTTATTATCGGACTATGCGAAGCCCTATATTTTTAAATGGTTTTTTATGAACGAAAATATGCAAAAAGCTCGCACCTCTCAGAGATTCGAACTTTTATATTTTTTCTTCAAACCCTCTTTTTTTCAAAACCACCAAAAATATGCTAAAATAATAACATGAAAACCCCCGATTGGTTTCCCAAAAAAACTGAACAAGAAGGAGGCCTTGAAACACTCAAAATAAAGGAGCAGTGGAATTCTCAGA
>JAIPHX010000001.1 GCA_021734995.1 Minisyncoccota bacterium | reverse complement strand
ACTATGGTGATGCATTAGATAAAATACTAAATACTCCATTACATACATTTAGATACATAAAAGAAGTAGAAGGATATGGTACTGACTCTCCTCTAGCTAAGACAAGACTTGGTTACATTGCAGATGAAGTAGATCCAATCTTCATGGTAGGTAATGTAATAGATCAAGTATCAGTCAATGGTATATTGATAGCTTCTATTAAAGCATTAAATCTTAAATTAAATGATATTAATAACTTAGAGAAAGAGAATTCTTGGAGAGATGCTCTTGTTGCGTGGTTAGCAAATGCAACAAATAAAATCACTAGGATATTCACAGGAGAAATTTGTCTTACTTCCCCAGGAGAGGAACCTGTATGTTTGAATGCTTCTGAGCTCAGAACTCTAAAATCAAATATGAATTCATCTCAGACCATCATAATAAACAACAGTGGTTCTTCCAACACTACAGAGAATACGAACGAAAGCACTACTGAAAACACTGACACATCTACAGACACAGAAACTACAACAGATACTACAAGCGATACAGAAGAAACGACTTCTGAAGAAGTAAATACTGACACTTCCACAGAAGCAGAAGTTACCACAGATACTACAAACAATACAGAAGAAACGACTTCTGAAAATACTTCTGAACAGACAGAAAGTAATACAGATACTTCTAGTACTCCAAGTAGTGACAACAACACAAGTGGCGATACAACAACATCAAGCTCGTCAGATACCACCCCTCCTGAGAATAGCAATTAATACGCAAAAAAAATACCTCTTATACTAAAGAGGAATTGTAAATAAGATTATTTAATTACCAGCAACACAAACATTAGCTCCAGAATTCCACCAAGATCCACCATATTTATTTTTGCAATAAACTGGCTGTTGTCCTACTTCATAATATAAAGGTTCAGCGCCTCCATCATTTAGAGATTTACTATCATTAGAACTAGATTCAAATCTAAGCATAAATCCATAAGTAGAATTTCCATCACCTAAATTTGAATCATAATGATACACATATACATTATGCTGTCCCAATGGATCAGCAACATCTTTCAAATAAGGAGCTAAAGCATTTTTGAAATTACACCACCCAACAGTTCCACTTGTACATCCACTTTCAATATTTTGTGTATGCACTCTATTATATGGTGGATATTTACCATTTTCGTTGAAATATAATTCAAGAGCTTTTTGAATTTGAGTAACGTCAGACAATCTTCTAGCATCTCTAGCTTTAGCCCTAGCACTATTCAAAGATGCTAAAACAACACTAGAAAGAATTCCGATTATGGCCACCACCACAAGAAGTTCGATTAAAGTAAACCCTTTACTGTGTTTCATTGTTTTATTATAACACATGTTTTTTTGATAAATTTTATGAGGTGAAGAAATGATGAATCCATAATGATTATACAAATTTAGACAATTAGTACAGGGATTAGTCTTTTTTACTTTTGATTGCAAGAAGTGCAAAAACAAGGGCGTAAACGATATGTTCATCAATAAGTGGATTATTTGAAGGAAAAAGTAGAGCAAGCCACATCAAAATCATTATAATTATTCCTACTATAGCACCCCAAAAAACATATTTATTTAAAAGCAAAGTGAGCCCGATAAAGAGAAGCCCAATCATAAATAACCAGTCAACTACGGCTACTCCAGCCAAGCTGTGAAAAATTTCCGCAAAAGGCCCTTTTACAGCTCCTAATAAAAAACCAGTAGTAGGAGAACCGCCATTGATCCATGCTTTTTCACTGATTGTAGCAAAGCCAAGGCCAAACAATTTATCAAAGAAAGCCCAAAGAAAAATAAAAGACATAACTAAACGCAAACTAAGCCATACTATTTTTTGTATATTCATATATTTTAATTATACACCTATTTAAAAAATATAATCCAGTTCAAAACCACTAGACCTGTGAACTTTTTATCTATATTTTTTATCTAAAAACCTATGCGCGACATGGTGAGCGAAGTGGGAACTGCTATTAGCAGATACAGTGGTTACATTTATACAACTATTTTATCCCACTCATGATAACTTTATTAACACAAATCTCAATGTCATCACCTAAATCTTTATATTCAAAGACATCTCTTAAATCTTTAGGGATTCTTTGCCGAATATATTCAATAAGCTGATTGGTCCTCTCCCCTGCTCGTTCTTTTAATTCATTTTCATCTTCTTGTGTAAGTATCTTTTTTTGATCAAGTATTTTCAATTTGTCTTTAGAAATCAATTCTGCAAAACGTCCTTTTGGATTAAAAGTATAGCGAATATAGTACTCGTCTTTTATATTTTTAAAACCCGCATTATTGAAAAGCGCTTTGAGCTCTTCGTGCTTTTGAAAGTAACGATTTTTTACCAATGCATCAAAACCAGCTAATTCATCTTTTTTTCTAACAATATCTTGGAAAACTAACTGGGTTTTATCACCAAGAGAGAGTTCCCATATTATAAATTTTCCATTCTTTTTTAGAATACGATACATTTCATTAAAAACTTTTTGTTGTTCTTCTTTCGGTAACTCATGAACTCCCATCTTAATAACTGTTTTATCAAATGTATTATCTGGCATTCCTGTTTTTCTAATATCCCCCAAAAGTATATGATCTTCTGATATAAATAATCCATCTTGAGCTCTTTTTATTTGAACTAGACTTTCATCTTGAATATAAATCTCTGGTTTTATAGAATAATCTTTTGTAGCTTCTATGATATGTTTGGATACATCTGCATAACCAGCACACCCTTCAAAAATAACATCTCCGCTTTGTGGATCAATCGCAGTAATTAAAGCTTTGTATTGTTCATTTGTTATTTTATGTATTTCGTTGTATCTAACAATCCTATTGTCAAAACCTTTTTTTGTGTAATTTGTGAATTCTGCCATATTCAAAATCATACCATAATTTAAATATGATATCCCTCCTATCCCCCGTAAGTTTTTATTGTTTACTTATACTAAAATATATTACACGACTTGATGAGTGGAGCGTGAATTAGTATACGTGATTATAATAGACATATCTACACACCAAACCTTGCCAAGAAATCTTCTTTGGTTTGAAAACACAACAAAATCTTCCCCATTGATTCCCCGTCTTTTGGTTCACGGAATCTTGTATATACTCGTTCAACGCCCTCACGAATATCTTCAGGGATATCAAGAGCAAGTGTTTCAAATCCATATCTAATAGCTACTCCAGCAAGTTTTTCATAAGTGACACCCATAACATACTTAGGATTTAGATTTTGCTCTTTGATATAACAAGCAAGTAATTCAAATGAATGTTTTGCTTGAGTAAATAAATCAATTCTTTTTTCTTTACTAATAGGTGGCAGGTGGACATCTATGTATTGATCACCTTTTTTTAATGCAAATATTTTATTTGCACTTTCCCATTGCGTATTGGCTTCTCTGTCAAACACAAGGAGAACACCTAATTTTTTCATTTTTTGATATTTAGAAGTATCATCAGCGTATCGCATAGTGTTTTCCAAATTCCTTTTTAACTCTAACTTCAAAAGAACTTTTTCTAAAATCTCTATTTGCCATGGTGTCAGGGGGTTCTCTCTTTGCTCATAACGATACACAATATCATTGAACAATACTCTTGTTTCATTTGCAAATTGTTCCAATCTTTGAACTTCTGGATTTACTTGTAATCGTTCAAACATTCTCATGATTTAATTATATCATTCTTCCCGTCTGAATAGCCTTCAACCACATCGACTTTTTCATCGTTAAAATATTCTATATGGTTTTCTTCATCTGATTTACTAAATAGAATTTGAGAATATAACTTAGGAGCATTTTCGCCTCGAGATAAAGTAATATGCGGATATTTATTTTTTGACTTTATATTTTCAACAAGTAAATCATCTCCAAATTCATCATACGCACGACCAATAATTTTAATAGAATATTCTTTCCCTACTTCTACTCCGCCTAAACCTTCTGGATCAAATTCAATGGTTAAATGATGCCCAAAGACTTTTTTATGTTTGGGAGGAAATCTTTTTAATAAACCTTCCACATCTTTAACAAATAAAGCTGTAAATTTTATATTCTGAACCATAAGGTAATTATACCAGTTCTATAAATCTTTCTAAACTTTTATATATCTTACTTCGTCTGAAATTACTTTACCTGCCTTGAAATCTTCACCTAACTCCGTAGGAAAAATACGCATATCGTCAGTAGGGTTTACCCAAACTATTTCAGCAATCTCATGAGCATGAGAACGGTGAAGCTTTGAAAGATTCAAATAATCCGTTCCACTTTTTACTTCAAAGAAAAACTCTATATATTGCTTCCCGTCTGATTGTGTATAATTATTGATATAAAGGAGTTTGCCTATTTCTGGTCTTACCCCAAGTTCTTCGATAATTTCTCTAGTTAGACATTCTTTGACGTCTTCTCCCCACTCTAACTTACCACTAGGCAGTGCTGCAAAACTAGTATCATGGGGATGCCGCACAGCAAGCAATTTACCTTCATGTAAAATAATTGCTCGAACTTTAATGATTAGTTTTTTATCTCCCATAGTTATAATTTACTTTTTTATAATATCTAATAATTTTTTATATAAATAAATACTTATCAAAGTTTTTGATTACCGTCCAAACCGCAAACCCTTACTATAAAAGGTCTCAATTCTGCAAACTCTTCTATTATGTTGTTATTCAATATTATTTCTTTACCATCTAAGTTAGTGTTACTCTCCAATTTTTCTTTAACCAATTCATTATGGTATTTCCCTAAGTCAAATGATATTCTAATCATAGAAGAAAATAGCCAATGCATCTTACCCTCTAAATCTTCAGAGGCAGGAATTTGAAACAAATCTGCAAATGATCTCAACTTCTTTCTAAGGTCGTGGAATTGTTTAACATTAAGCTTTTGTTGTCTAACAAGAAAGTCAATTTTAGACATAACTTTATTTGCATATTCTCTAAAACTTTCTGTTGTAGCAAAATTTATAGAGGGAACGAGATCATCTAAGCTATCTAAAACCTTCTTACTTTTTTCCTTATCAGAAGAAATCCAGTAGGTATCGTTGTACTGTCCTAAATTATATAAAAAACTTTTTAAATTATCACTACATTTGTATGTATCACCTGTAAACTTATATACACCCTTGAGAATAATACCATAACGTCTGATTTCTTTTAAGTATTTAAGGCTTTCTTTGTTTGCTGACTTATTTAAATGACTTTTAATAAGTTCTTTATTAAAAACAAATTTAAAAGATGCCTTGGCTTGATTAAAACAATATTCTCTGTATTTTGGGTCATCAAAAATATCTGAAAATTCACTTTCTTGAGGTTGAATATTTGGCTTCTCCTTAATATAATGGAAGTATTTATTTAAACTTGTTCCAACTCTAGGTGCCTCTATATTGTCAGTTTTCATGAGGAAAGTATACTCTATTGCAATTTAAAATACCATACAGGAAATGTATTTTGGGGAAATTACATGCTACGCGGACTAGTGAATGAAGTTGGAATTGCTATACAAAAACATAGTGGTTACATTTATATACCTATTCTGGACACAAAATAACTTTCTCTAATTCTTCCAAGTTATGCACTAAAAAGTCTGGATTATAGGATTTCAACTTGTTTTCCAAACTAAATCCCCAAGTTACTGCTACAGTTTTAATACCTACCTTTTTACCTACTTCTATCTCATGATTTGAGTCACCAATAAAAATTGTGTCATTTTTGTTCAGACTATTATTTGTAACTATTTGCCGAACTTCTTGCTCTTTATCCTCTACTCCAAAAACAACATCGTCAAATACAGCTTCTAACCCGAAACTTTTGATTTCAGGTAAAATGGTTTCAGAATCATCAGAACTTACAATGAATACTTTTTTACCAGATTTTTTAACCTTCTTTATTAATTCAGCAATATGCGAATATGGTTTCGCTTTTGGGCTTTCTGAAATAGCTTTTTTGTAAACTACGGATTGCTCTTTCTCTGTAACACTTGGTATATATTTTTTATAAAAACTCATATATGGCTGGCACCACTCTACCTTCAACTCTTCCATTGATATTTCTTTAGCTCCAAAATGCGTAAATATTTTATTGATAATTACAAGATGTTCTTCAACACAATCTTTGACTACACCAGACCAATCAAAAATAACATTTTTTATCATGTTGAAATTATACCACGGTTCAAATCCGCTACCCCGTAACAAAAAAAAGAACCATATTTCTATGGCTCTTTTTCTCTGCGTGAGCTAGCAAACTAATTACAAATTAATTAAACTGCTATATGTGTGTATCTAAGACAACAAGATACTTATTGTGCCAACAATACTGCTCTAGTCTTAGCTCCTAAAATACCGTCTGCTGTAAGGCCCATTTCAGCTTGGAATTTCTTTAGGGCTGAAGTAGTAGATTCTCCAAAATAAGTAGTCTCATAGCTGGTGTCTAATACTTTGTATCCTTTTGAATTAAGCATTTGTTGAAGGCATTTTACTTCCTCTGTATCCATGCCTTTTCTTAAAGTAATGCTGTTTAGTGTACATGTTGCTACTGTGGAGTATATAGGTTGTGATTCTATAGCAGAAGGCACAGGTGATGTTGGTATTGCTTTAGCAGTGGTAATAATAAAAGATTTATCACTAAAATCATGTGACCTTTCAAGCCCATCCTGGCTTTCCCAAATACTTAATAAATAATAGTTACCGATATTAAAGCTGTTATTTATTTGTACGCCCCCAATATTGGTATCTGAAACCCACGGTTTAAAACCTTGACCACTATTTACAAAATAATATTTTTTAAATTTCCAGTTATTAATATCATTGCTCTCTGTGATAAAATTCGAAAGATTCCCAACTTTTTTTGAGTTAAATTTAACTTTATAATTTAAGAAATCTCCTGTATTAATTAAATTTCCTCGCATAAATTGTTCTCCCCCATTCGGAGAAAGAACGGTAACAGAAGGAGTAGTTGTGTCTATAGTAGAGATGGTAAATAAGGCATCACTTATATCTGATACCTCATGCCCGGATCCATATGTTCCAGTTTCAGTAGCGTGAATGTGAATTTTATAATTGCCTGGATAAACTAAAACACAACCAGTACGAATCTCCTCTCCATTTTTAGGCCTTTCTATACTATTACAAATAGTTCCGTCCCATACATAAGAAGTTGAACCTTTTTTCCCAATTCCCATTATGCCTATACCAGTTCCAGATGGTGAATTAATTGCTATAAGATTATTTAGAGTAGATTCTGGTGCGACAAGATTGATAAAAATATCTCCTACATTTTTGCTGTTATAAGTGATAGTTTTATTTGCTCCACCATTATTCCAATACTCTCCCCCATTCGGAGAAAGGACAGTGACAGTGGAAGTAGTCGTGCTTTGAGATTTAATGGTAAAATAATTATCACTCTCATCCTTAGCTGAAATAATATTGAGGTCGTCGATAGGTAGAGCTAAGGCTTCAACTTTGTATCTCCCAGGCGAAACATACTCACCATTCCCGCAAGATATATTTTTTAAATCAAAACTAAACTCCTTTGTTCCTAGTAAGTTAGTACCGAGCAAGCATCGATTAGTTGACCCTTCTCGGTACAAAGCAAAATTACCAGTTGCTTTAGGCCCAGAATATGAATAATAAATTTTTTGAGTATCCCCAATTTTCCATGTTTCTCCTCCATTTGGGGAAAGAACTGTGATGGAGGGGGTGAGCGAAGATACTTTTACAGTGACTGAATCAGTAACTGAAGACCCCCCGATACCATTACTGCATGTTATCGTGAAAGTTGTATTTTCATATAAGGTGCTAGTAGCATAAGCTCCTTGTATAGGTTTAGCTCCTCGCCAAGTACCATTTCCTCCAGTTCCAAAACAAGAAGTATTACCGGTAACAAAACCAGAAGTACTCCACCCCAATGTTGTAGAACCTCCATAGGGAACTACAAGAGGGTTCCCACTAATAGAGACCTTTAGATCTCCTATCATACCTCCTGTTACCGCTATCCCCAAACTTGTCTGTGCGCTCTGACCACTTTGATTTGTGACAGTGAAAGTAGGATTGTAATTTCCTGCCCTATTGTAAACATGAGTGAAAGTAGCAGTTTGTTGTTGAGTTTGAGAATATCCACCTCCAGTCACAGGAACAGCTAAATTGTCTCCCCAATTTACTGAGTAGCTAAGATATCCCAGAGAAGGATCAGAAGCTGTGACTGTCCATGTTCCTTGCTGACCGACATTCAATGATTGAGGACCAGAGACGCCGGAAATTGTTGGTGTTGAGTTACTTACAGGACAAAGCTGTCCGTTGTAAGTACTATATACTGTACCGTTGCATCCACAAGATTGACCTGTAAGTGGACTGTATCCTACTGGTGAAGTACAACCTAAGGGTAAATTACCCTGCCCTAGACAAAGCTGTCCGGTAGTGGAACTATATTTTTCTCCATTTTTACATCCACTTCCAGCAAAATCGATAGCTTCAACACTTGATCCAAGACCAACTAAAAGGACCGAAACAAACAAAGCGATAATAATTTTTTTCATTTTTTTTAATTTTTTAAACTAATAATTCTAATAATTAAACTAAATAAGCCCAATTTATAAGACTATATGTTATGACGTTTATACACTTTGAGATTTTACCACAAAATTACATGCAAGTAAAGTATGCTTGATAATGCGCACACAGATCTTCATCGTTAGTAAAATTAGAAACTATATAAAGAACCATATTTCTATGGCTCTTTTTCTCTGCATGGACTAGTGAACGACACTAGAACTAATTTCTAGCATATAAATAACCCAACGAACTATCTTCTTATAATTTAACTTCACTCCCATCACCTACAAAGGTGCATTTATCATTTTCAACCAATATACCTTGTGTATCTTTTAAAATACGTATTGGAAGCTTAAGTGTTTTTATTTTTTCTCTTACTTTTACTTCTTGTTCATCTTTGTAGTGAACCTTTAACACAAAAGGAACATAATTGAGAGCAGTGAAATCGGTAATACCGAAGCGTAATTTTCCTGTCTCGTCCCAATCTGACACCTCAATAGTTGGACACATAATATAAGCACCAGCACTTGTGCCTATGTATACCCTCCCTTCTTCTAGCAACTTTCTTAAGATATTTCCAAAACCAGTTTCTCTTATTACTTTAATGAGATAAAAACTATTCCCCCCTTCCATATGAATAATATTTTTATCTTTAAAAAAATATTTTATTTCTTCCTCTGTCTTGCCTTCTATATCTATTTCTTCAAACTTATAACCAGCATCATTTATGGCGTATTTTAATTTACGACTAAAATCACCCCTATCACCTTTTGAAGCTGTGGTAATATAACCTATTTTCATTTCGTCTTTCGGAATACCAGTTAACGCATAACCATAGTTCAGAAGAAAACTTAAATCTGATGCCAGTATTAATTTCATAGATTAATTATACCAGTTCTTAGTCCATTCAGTCCATAAAAAAAACACCTATAGTTCAAGTCCATTAGACCCGTAACTTTTTATGCTTTGCTTATAAAAAAACCTTGGCGCGACCGACCGGATTTGAACCGGCAACCTCCCGCGTGCACTAACCCACTATTTTCATAGTGGCATGGACTATATCTTCACCCTGTCCTACTAAATAGGGTTTAGGTGCTTTGGTATCTAGTCTCTACGGCGCCCTTTAATACGTATTTTGTTTATATTAGTATTTTATATAAAGGTTCCCTCGGTATTCGCATATTTATCAATAGATAAACTTAGCCTTCACCGATATCCCAAAGAGTTTCAATTTGCCATTTCGACAAAAAGCTGCACGAATCTACAGGCGGGTGCTCTAACCAATTGAGCTACGATCGCATTTTTATGTAATTATCAAACTTGGCCCTTTTCCTCCCCAAAAACAAAGGGCTATTACTATTATACATAATTTTAGAAATTTTCAAAGAATCCAACATGCTAAACTTTAAATCATAACCTCTCTCCTTTTTTACCACAAAACCTCCCCGAATTGCTAAGTAATTTAATTTTTCTTTCAATTTATTTAAAAAAATTAAACTACCAGAAGTAAAGTATGTCATTATGGCGAAAGTTTTTTTATTTCTATTTTTATTAATATATCCTACCCAAACACCACCATCCCCATCAAAATACCCACGCAAAAAATCACCAAAGTAAACTTTTGGGATGCTAGGTAAAATCATTTTTTTACTTTTTCTTTCTGTTAGCCCTAACTTAATAAGATCTTGGCACATTTCTTTACTTCCTATTTGTAATCTATACAAACTTTTACAACATTTGACCTTCTTTCTTCTAGAAATTTTATGTTCAGAACCCATCACTGTTTTCATTTTATACAAAATATCTTTATCAGTAATTTGTATAGAAAAAAACCAAGAACCTCTTTTATTGCAAATAATATTACCATCAGCAAACAAAAAACCTAAAATATAAGCCATTTCAAAGCTCCATGCCTTAAAAAAGTCTTGATTTATCTTTTTGTAAATTGGCACAAACTTATACAGAAAAATTTATAATATAACTTTGTGTCGGTGGGTGGAATCGAACCACCGACCTTGGGCTTATGAGTCCCACGCTCTAACCGACTGAGCTACACCGACATACTCATAAAATAGCATTAAAAAGTATATTTTTCAAGCTGATATTGCAAAAATACAAAAAATGTGTAATAATGTTATACAGCGGGGTGGAGAAGTGGTATCTCACAAGGCTCATAACCTTGAGACAGCCGTTCGAGTCGGCTCCCCGCAACAATTTTTTTGAAACTATATAAAATCAAAATCTCTAAAAATATCTTCATAGATAGAGACAATTCTGTTTGCTTCTTGTGAGCTAATAGTAAAATCTCCTCCTTCATGCGCAATCTTGTTGCGTACTGTATGTGCTTCCCAAGCCAAAGACATTTTTCTAAAAGATTTTGGGTCAGCGGACTTTAGTTTTTCTCCAATATTCCCACCCTGAAATCCAAGCTGAGACAAAAGCTCGTCAAGCATCGTGTCTGCTTCAATAATTGCCATTTTCCAATTTGTAGAATCTCCAGAAGATAATAAATCCAAAACTCTAATCCATTTTGAGTTCGCAGAGATAGATCTTTGTTTGTTTGACTCAGCTTCTCGTATCTTTTGTCTTTCTGCATATTCATGAATAGCATGATGCCAATATTCATGTTCTTTTTTTCTAATTTCAAGAGTTCTTATTAAGGCATAGATAATAATTATTATAAAAAAAGCAGATAAAAGTGAAACAATAAATTTAAAAATCTCCCAGCTAGTTTGACTAAAAATTATAGGAAAAAGATCTCTAAAAAAATTAACAATCACTATTCCCGTTTTTTCTACCCCCGCCATAATTGGAGAACTGCCCCCCGATGGGTCTTTAAATACAGGAGTATCAAAAATTGAAGGTTGTAAAATTTCCATAATTTTTATTTAATATATTTTTCCATTTCAAACAAAGAAAAATCTTTACCAATAGGGGCAGTAAACAAAGCTCCTAATGGAAGATTGTCAGAAGAAAAACCAGAAGGGATAGATATAGACGGAAGTCCGACTAGGTTGGCAGAAACAGTAAAGATATCAGATAGGTACATTTGCACAGGATCACTTTTTTCGCCAAATTTAAAAGCAGGAGTGGGAGTAGTAGGAGTAAGGACAAAATCTACATCTTTAAATACTTCTTCATATTCTTTTGCAATCGCTCTCCTTACTTCCCATGCTTTATTGTAATACGCATCATAATAACCATGAGAAAGTACATAGGTACCAAGTATCACCCTACGTCTAGTCTCTGCTCCAAATCCTGCAGAACGACTTTTTTTGTAAGTATCAAACATACTCTCCCCTTCTTTTCTTAAACCATAACGCACTCCATCAAGACGAGAAAGATTGGTAGATACTTCTGCTGGCATAATAATATAATACACAGCCAGAGAATATTTTGTATACGGAAGCTCTATGTCTTTTATTTCAAAACCATTAGCTTTTAATTTTTCTAAGACTTCTTCAAAGTTTTTTAATACATCTTTATCAACCCCTTCTTTCAAAAAATCTCTTGGTACTCCAATAACTTTTCTTGGAGAAATTTTTAATATTTCTGCTTTACTTAATACATCTCTAGAAGTAGCATCCATTTTATCTTTCCCTGATATACATTCAAAGATAATCTCAGCATCTTCAGTAGTTTTAGCAAAAGGACCAATCACATCCAAAGAAGAAGACATTGCAGTAAGTCCATATCTAGATACTCCTCCATAAGTAGGCTTCATTCCCACAATTCCACAAAAACTTGCTGGCTGACGAATTGAGCCACCTGTATCTGAGCCTAAAGAGCCAAGTGCCATACCTGCTACCACAGAAGCCGAAGAGCCTCCTGAAGAACCCCCAGGGACTCTCGTAGGATCAAGTGGATTTTTTACTGGACCATAAGCAGAATTTTCAGTAGAAGAGCCCATTGCAAACTCGTCCATATTGGTGCGTCCTATCAGCACAGCTCCTGCTTCTTTTAATTTTTTTACTACATTAGCATCATAACTCGCAACATAATTTTCTAAAATCTTTGAACCCGAGCTATTTTTTTTACCTGTGATTAAAATATTATCTTTTAAAGCAATAGGGATACCACAGAGTTCTCCTCCTTTACCATTCTTCATCATTTCATCTGCTTTTTTTGCTTGATCCAATGCATCATCAAAAACTTCTAAAAAAATATTTAGTTCTTTGTTTTTCTCTTCAATATTCTTCAGACATTCTTTTACTATCTCCACAGAAGTAACCTCTCCACTCCTGAGCATCTCCCCTGCTTTTTTTATTGTTAAATTTTTTATATCTATTGTCATAATATTTATCCAAAAAAAATTACAAAATCTTTTTTACTTTTACAAAACCATCTTGAGAATCAGGAAATTGATTTAATATAAATTCACGATTAAATAGATCTGTGGTCGTTTCGTCTTCCCGCCACACATTATCTCCTTGAGTAACTTCATTTTTTGTGGTCTTTACCTCTTCTATTTGCTTAATATAACCCAAAATACTTTCAAGGTCTTTTGAAAGCGACTCTTTTTCAGATTGAGACAAATCAATTTTTGCCAATTCAGCCAAATTTTCTATGTCTTTGATTTCCATATAATTATCTATATTATACCGATAAATATCATCAAAATCAATTTAAAAATCTCACATCTCCTAAATGAGGGTGTAAAATAAAAAGTATATTTATGTAGTTGTATGAGATATAGCTTATCCAAGCAATGCCTTCACTCTCTCCTCCACGGGAGGATGTGTGGAGAAAATACTACTGAAATGTTTTTTCTTTCCTCCTACTGGATCAGAAATATATAAATGTGATATAGCATTACTTTGCACTTTCATGGGTATATTTTGTGATGATATCTTTTTTAAAGCATTAGCCAAACCTTCAGGATATCTAGTAAGCATTGCCCCTGTAGCATCAGCCAAAAATTCTCTTTTTCTAGAAATAGCGAGCTGGAGAAGTAGAGCAAAGATAGGTGCAAGAATTGCTAAAATAATTCCTGCTAATGCTAAAAAATTTCCATGTTTGCTATCACTATCCCTTCCGCTAATACCAAAAAATTGTGCCCTCAAAAACATGTCGGAAAGAATAGTTACAAAGCCAACCAAGACTACTACCACAGTGCTAAGCAACATATCTTTGTTCCCTATATGAGCAAGTTCATGAGCGATCACTCCTTCTAATTCATTTTTTTCAAGAATACTTAGAAGTCCTGTAGTTACTGCTACTACTGCATGTTTTTCGTTTCTGCCTGTTGCAAATGCATTTGGAGAAGAATCTTCTATTATATACACCTTGGGCATTGGTAGTCCCGCAGTAATGGCAAGATTTTCTACTGAGGTATATAAATCAAAATATGCTTCCCTGCTAGCTGGTTTTGCTTTTGACAAAGACAGCACTACCTTGTCAGAAAACCAGTATGAGAAAATATTCATTCCTATACTAAACAAAACAAAGCCATAAAGTAAATTTGGGTTTTGGTAGTAATAAGAAAAGAACCATCCAAGACCAATAACAACCACAAAAAACATAGACATAAGCATCCATGTTTTTGCTACATTTTTTGACTGATTATGATACAGATTGGACATCTATTTTAAAACTTTACTTCAACTGGATTTTGAGCAGAATCATTATCAGGTAAATCAAAAAATTCTTTTTTATTAAATTTGAACATCCCTGCAATAACATTTCCTGGAAAACTTTCTACTCCTGTATTCAAGTCTCTTACATTTGTATTATAAAATCTTCTAGATGCTTGTATTTTGTTCTCTGTGTCAGATAATTCTCTTTGTAATTCTAGAAAATTTGTATTTGCTTTTAAATCTGGATACGCTTCAGCAATAGCAAAGATGGACTTTAAAGCACCTGTAAGCATGTTTTCTGCTTGTGCATGTGCTTCTGTGGGACCTTGTGCTCCCATTGCCATACTGCGAGCTTTTGTAACATTTTCAAACGCGCTAGATTCATGCGTAGCATAACCTTTTACAGAATTTACAAGGTTGGGAATTAAATCATATCTTCTTTTTAATTGAACTTCAATATCAGACCATGCCTCTTCTACTCTGTTTCTTAATGCTACAAAATGATTGTAAGCATACACAACCCAGACAACTATTAAGACAACCAAAGCAATGATATTGAATTCCCAAGGAATCATATCAAAAAAAGCACTTGCAACTGTGAGTAATATTAAAATACCAAAAATTATATTCATATCTTTATATTTAATCTTGTAATACACACATTATACCACAAAAAAGAGAATTATTTACTTTTTTGTGATTTTTCTTCAAGAAGCACAAGAAGTGGAGATGAAAGACAAATGGAAGAATATGTACCGAAAAACATACCTGCGATAAGCATTAAAGCAAAGTATTTAGTGGTCACTGGACCTAAAACAAACAAAGAAATAAGCACAAAAATCAAGGTGAGAGAAGTGATAAGAGACCTTATATAAGATTGACTTAAGCTATGTCCGACAATTTCTTTGAAATCAAACTTTCCTTTTTTCTCCTCTGTCTCAATTCTTAAATTTTCTCTAATACGATCAAAAATAACAATTGTATCAGAGACAGAAAGTCCTAATATAGTCAAAACAGCAACCACAAGTAACGTATCTGCTTCTACCCCAAACTGCTTGGAAAAGAAAGCAAATAAACCTATAGGAATAATCACATCGTGTAAAAGTGTTACCACTGCAATCACTCCGTATTTCCAAGAAGCTATAGGTTTTGAAACTTTTCTAAACGAAAAAGCAATAAATATTATTATTCCCAAAGAAACTAGAATAATAGAAAGTAATGCTTTACGAGAAAGCTCTTTCCCTACGGATGGACCAATGGAATTAAAACTTGTCTCACTAAATGTGTGCTTATCCTCAAAAGATAAAGCCTTTAGTAACCCCTCATGTTCTTCTTGAGCAAGATCTTTTGTTTTAATCAAATAACCCATCTCTCCTGTTGGCTGAACAAGGACTGACCCTATCCCCAAAGCATTTAAAGTATTATTAACCAAATCTAAACTAGGTCTTTCTTTTGTATAAGTAACCTCAGTCAATGCTCCCCCTTTAAAATCTATCCCTAAATTTAGACCAAACATAGAAACAGAAACAATAGCCAATACCACCATCACTGCTGATATTGATATAAATATTTTTTTGTTATTGACTATAAACATAATTTTATTTAGAAAAACCTGATCCGAATAAAAATCTAACGACCTTTCCTTCTCCCATAAAGCTCATTCCAAGCAAGAAGAGTCTTGTAATCACAATAGCGGAAAACATTGATACAAGCACTCCCATCCCAAGAGTAAGAGCAAATCCTTTAATCAAAGAAGTACCAAACCAAAACAGAATTACAGAAGTAATCAAACTAGAAATATTTGAATCCCGAATAGAAAGCCAAGCTCTATCAAACCCAGCAGTCATTGCTTCCTTGATACTCTTTCCTGATCGCATTTCTTCTTTCATTCTTTCAAAAATCAAGATATTTGCATCTACTGCTATACCAATGGAAATTATAAATCCAGCGATACCAGCAGAAGTAAGAGTAACAGGAATTAATTTAAACAAAAATAAAATAATCATTACATATATAGAGAGGGCAAAGAAAGCTAAAACCCCTGGAAGTCTATACCAAAGAATTAAAAACAAAGCGACCAAACCAAAACCAAACATTGCAGATTTTGCTCCTGCTTGCACAGCATTTTCTCCAAGAGTTGCACCAATAGTTTGTCTAGATACTAAAGTAATAGGTACAGGGAGCGCTCCAGAATTTAACCTGCCGACTAAAACTTTTGCTTCGTCTGGAGTAAAATCACCAGAAATCGTAGCAACTCCTTCTCTAATCACATCATTAACAGTTGGAATAGATATTGGAGAACCGTCTAAATATATTGCTACAGGCTTACCAATATTTTTTTCGGTAATATCTGCAAAAAGTTTTTTTCCTACATCATCAAACTCTAATCCAACAACTGGGTTTCTAGTAGTGGAATCAAATTGAACTGTTGCCTTCTTTAAATATCTACCAGTCAAATCAGTAGCGACGAATTGGTCATTGAGACTAACAGCGAGCTCTCCTTTTTCATTTACTGTATAAGTCTGAGGTTCTCCTTCTGGTTTCTGTACTCTAAATTCTAAAAGAGGAGTTTCCCCTATCATTTTTGTGGCTTTTTCTACATCAGTAACTCCAGGCAAATCTACAATGAGTTTTTCTTCCCCATCTTCTACGAATCCTCCTCTCTGTACTTGCACGATAGGCTCTGAAACACCAAAAAGATTTACCCTTCGCTCTATCACATCACGCAAAGCATTCATAGAATCAGACACTTCCCCTGCTGGTACAGCAGAAACATCTGCTTTGTATACAAGATGACTTCCACCTGATAAATCAAGACCTAGACGAAAAGGAAAATCCTTAAAGAAAGTACTTTCATTTTCAAAATTAGTATTTAATCTAGGTTCAGTTTTAAAGACAAAAAACGAAACTCCAATTCCTAGTAATAATATTAATACCGCCAATATCCTATTTTTCCACATAATATCCTTAATATTATACTTATTATTTAAAAATGCAAATATGTGATATAATCACTCTACTATGGAACAAAACAACAATAAATATCTAAGTTTAGGGCTAGTTTTAGGGGTATCATTAATATTAAGTGCATCTATTGGAGCTTTCACTTTCTACAAACTTCGCTCTATGGACTACATCTCTACCACTGGTTCTGCAAAAAAAGCAGTAGTGTCTGATAAGGTAAAATGGTCAGGGAGTATTACCCGTCCTGTAAAAGCAAGCGGTCTAAAAGAAGGATATGCAAAGTTGGAAACTGATCTAAAAGAAGTAAAGGAATTTTTAGCGACAAATAATATCCCAGCTGAAGCAATAGATGTATCCCCTGTTTTCATGAATGAAGTATGGGAACAAAATCCTGGTACAGAAAAAAGCTACAACTTAATGCAAAATATAGAAGTTCAATCAACTGAAGTTCAGAAAGTTGGAGACCTTGCAAAAAATGTGACCACCCTTGTCCAGAAAGGAATATTATTTTCTACTAATTCTTTAGAATACTATTACTCCAAACTTCCAGAAGTCCGAGTGGAGCTTTTAGCTAATGCTGTAGGAGATGCCAAAGCTAGGGCAGAACAACTCGCGATAGCAGGAGGGAAAAGCATAGGAGCATTAAAATCAGCCTCAAGTGGAGTAGTCCAAGTAATGGCTCCAAATTCTGTAGAAGTATCAGATTATGGAATGTATGATACTTCCAAAATCAACAAAGAAATAATGGTGACAGTAAAAGCTAGTTTTGAAATAAAATAAGTTTTGTTTGTGTGTTTTATGTATAGCGAAGCAAACATATTTTTCGTTGTCTTTGCTACTATAGGTAGCGGTCTTGTTTTTTTGAATGAATGTAAATAATTAAGATTGTATTATAGCCAAGCAAACATACTTTTCGTTGTCTTTGCTACTATAGGTAGCGGTCTTGTTTTTTTGAATGAATGTAAATAATTAAGATTGTATTATAGCGAAGCAAACATACTTTTCGTTGTCTTTGCTACTGTAGGTAGCAGTCTTGCCCTTCCTGAACGAGTTGCAATAGTGAGATATGTTTGCGTTTTTTATGTATAGCAAAGCAAACATACTTTTCGTTGTCTTTGCTACTAGAGGTAGCGGTCTTGCCCTTCCTGAACGAGCGCGAACAATGAAAAGTATGTTTGCGTAGCTATATAAAATATAGAGTAGCTATTTAAATAAAAAACACAATAAGCAAGATAATCCCCACCACTATCCTATACCACCCAAACACACTGAAAGAGTGATTTTTAATATAATTGATAAGCCATTTCACAACAAACAAAGCCACCGCAAAAGAAACTAAAAACCCGATAGAAAGAAATTTAAATTCATAAGCTGAAAAAGAAAATCCACTTTTATACAAATCAAATACTGTAGCGGAAAACATTGTTGGAATTGCGAGCAAGAAAGAAAACTCTGCAATAACATCTTTTGATAAGCCCAATACCCTACCTGCAATAATCACTGCTCCAGAACGAGAAACCCCTGGCACTACAGCCAATGCTTGTGTTGCTCCCAAAATCAATAAGTCTTTGCTGGTCATCGTGTCTATTGTTTTGTTACTAGAATCAAAAGAACCTTTTTGAACCATTCTTTCAAAAAACAAAATAACCACTCCTCCTATCACAAGCATTACAGATGCCAGCAAAATATTTCCCAACAACAAAGATTTAATTATCTTGTATAATGCAAAACCAATAACACCAGTCGGGATAAAAGCTACAATAATCTGTCGCCAAATATGAACAGAAGCTAGTAATTTTTTTCTATACAAAAAAACCACAGCCAAGATAGCTCCTAGCTGAATAGTAATCTCAAAAGTTTTCAAAAAAGAAGTAGCAGGTAACCCAATCAAAAACCTAGTAATTTCCAAATGCGCAGTAGAAGAAATAGGCAAAAACTCTGTTATCCCCTCTACTATTCCAAATAATATTGCATCTAAAAAATTCATTTTGTTTTATTAAAAAGTTTGACAAAAAAGTAGCTAGTCATCATCCCAACTATCATACCAACCAATACATCAAAAGGATAATGAACACCTAAAATCATACGAGAGATGGCAATAATAATAGCGAAAATAATAAAAGTGACCCCAAGCTTTTTATGTAAAAAATAAAGACTGAAAGCCAGAGCAAATGCTATAGCACTATGACCAGATGGAAAAGAGAAGCCACTTTCATACAAAAACGGAATAATTGGCAAACTTAAAAATGGACGAGGTATCTCAAAAAATGTTTTTAATATGTTTACAATTATCGTCACTGAAAGTAGTGATGAAAAAAGAACAGCAAAATTAAACATTTTTTCTTTGCTAAAAAAGATAGCCCAGACAAAACCTACAAAGATCAATGTATAGAAAATGTAATAAGAAAAGAAATAAGCAATATCCCCTACCAAGCCGGAGTTGGCAAAATTTTGAAAAAACAAAAAGACAACGTTGTTGATTGATGTAATACTATTCATGATTGATTGTGGTGATGTTATTCATTTATAGACTACTCGTACCCCTTATTTTTTGCTACCTTTAGTACATTTTTTAAAAGCATCGCCACTGTGATAGGCCCTACACCTCCAGGAACGGGCGAAATATAGCTAGCTAACCCAAGCACAGAATCAAGTTCAACATCACCTACAATATTTTGCTTAGCATTTGAAGTGTCATTGGATTCTGAAGTCCCAGCATCTATTATAATTACTCCTTTTTTGAGCATCTCTCCTGTTAAAAATTTACCCTTACCAATTCCTGAAATAATCAGATCAGCTGATTTTAATATTTCATCTTTATTTTCAGTCTTACTACTGACCACCAAAGGATTGAATCCAGCAAAATGCAACAAAGCACTGACAGGCTTCCCTACTAAATCCCCTCGTCCAAGGACTACTATTTTTTTATCTTTTATGGAAAAATGAAGCTCTGTATTTATCGTATCAAAAATATGCATACATGCTAAAGCTGTAGGATATCCAATACTATTTTTTCCTTCATAAAACTTTTCACTTGCTTTAGATCCAAGACAATCTACATCCAAATATTCTGGCACTGCATCTAAAATATCTTGTTTAAAAGGAACCAAGCCAGCAGGTAATGGTAACTGTACAATTACCCCAGATATATTTGGAACATTTTTTAATTTAGTAATCTCTTGTATCAAATCATCTGCAGTTATATCTTCAGGAAATTCTGCTTTATGAAATTTAATTCCTATCTTTTCGGCAGTCTTTGCTTTCATTTCTACATACTGCCTAGACACTGGATTGTTCCCTATCAACACATCACAAAAAACTGGCTGAAAAGGTAACCTTCCTACTTCTATAGCTACTTCAGCTAATATTTGATCTCGTATTTTTCTTCCGTTGATTATAATTGTTTCCATTTTTTAATTTAAGATATTCCCAAAAATTCATTTTTTATATCATCTCGATGTGCAGATCTAGCATATCTTCTCATACTCATTAGAATACCAAGTGAAGCGAATTCTGCAAGTAAATGAGATCCACCATAACTCATAAAAGGGAGAGGAAGACCGGTCACAGGCATAAGTCCTAAATTCATTCCAATATTTACTAATACATGACTCATAAATAAAACCGCTACTCCAATACCAAAAAGCATTTCAAAATTGGAAGCTCCAATAGAAGCAAGATACAAGATTCGCCATACTAAAGCTCCGTAAAGACTTAATACAAAAGCAGAGCCGATAAACCCCCACTCTTCAGCAAAAGCTGCAAAAATAAAATCAGTATGTGGTTCAGGTAAAAATTGCAATCTTGACTGGGTTCCAAAACCAAGACCTTTGCCTGTGATTTGCCCGGAACCCACAGCTATAGTGGATTGCATAGCGTTATATCCAGAATTGTGCACATCAGCAAGAGGATTCAAAAAGCTAACAATTCTAGCTTTTTGATATGGAGCAAAAGCAAAGAACCATAAAGAAGCAAAAGCTAAGGCCCCACCCAAGAAAACTAATGCAAGGTGGGTTTTTGATATTCCTGACACTAAGACCATTCCAAACCAAATCAAAAAAATCACCATTGCAGAACCAAAGTCTGGCTGGAGGATAATAAGTCCAAAAGGAATCAATGCGTAAAAAGCAGAAATAAAAATATGCTTGATGTTTCGTATCTCAACATGCCTACGAGAAAAATATTTAGCTAAAACCAAAATCAAAACTAATTTCATTAAATCAGTTGGTTGAAAAGAAAAACCACCAAAAGAAAACCAGCTTTGTGCTCCTTTTACTGTACTTCCAAGAAAAGCAAGGGCCACAAGAAAAAAAGAAAACAACAAAAACAAACCAACTAAAACTTCAGTTTTGCGTAAAAAACGGAAATCAATAAAAGAAAAAATAAAGAAGATACCAAAAGAAACAATAATCCAAATAATTTGTTTATCAAAAAAACTCCCCCCTATGTCGGACGGAGTAAAAGATTTCATCGTAAAAAGCCCAGCTAAGACTATTGGTAAAACAAACAAAACAAGCCACCAATCTATTTGTTTGAAAGTTTTCTCTGCCATTAGTATTTTAAATTAGCTAAAAAGATATCAAAGGTCGGCATAATTTCTTTTGCTATTGCTTCTTGCTCAATACCTCTTGGCCAAGTAAAGTAAATCTTTTTATTTTCACCTCCAACCATTTCCTCTATATATGTACGAGAAGCAGTAATAGCATTACCTTCTTTGTCATACAAAATAGCTGAGATATCTATCTCTGGAACGATAAACAAAGAATTATTTTTTATGGTAGCTGAAAGTTTTGGAGCAGTATCTTGATCTACAAGCTCTATATCCGAAACAACAAGTTTGATATCTTTAAGCTTATCTTCAGGAGCTTTTACCCACACTGGTGTCTCTAGAAATTCAAAATTAACATATACGGGCACAGAGTTTCCAAAATCTAATGCTGGCTCAAAAACTGCAAATTTTCTAGAGGGTGGAACCATCACTTCCCCTTCCCTCATTCCAATATAAATATTATTTTTGTCAGCAAAACGAAACCTGTATCTTATACGACGAATAGCGCTAGACTCATTTTGATTTTCAAGATATGCAACCGCATTATATCTCCCTGGTACTACTTCAAAAGCTCTAGACCACAAAATATTTATTTCATCTACTTGAAAAATACAGACCAGAGCACAAGACCCACCACAGTCTATACCTGCTTCATCACCATTTTGTCTTCCATCATCACAAGATGGAATTTGTCTGATTATAGGGGCAATTATCATATAACCAAAAATACCGAAAAAAATGGCTAGTATTGTCACGTAAACAATTTGTCTTTTTACAGCCCAAGTAAATGTCATTCTTATATTGTAGCACAATTAAAAATATGATAAATACAACATCAAAAAACCTATCTATTTCTAGAGAGGTTTTTTGTATTTCATTACTCTGTCCCGGCGGTTAGCTACTTTTGCCCAAAGGACTATCATCGCCACTACAAGGCTTAACTTCTCTGTTCGGAATGGGAAGAGGTGTGACCCTTGCGTCGAACCACCAAGACACAATAATGAAACTATGTATGCAAAAAATTATATAAATACCTGCCAAAAATTGGCGAATATTTTGATTTTTTTATTTTTGAATTATGTTTTTTATGATTTCCAAATTTCTTAACAGGAATCGAACAATTAGTACTTCTCAGCTCTACACATTACTGTGCTTACACTTAAAGCCTATCAACCTGATCATCTCTCAGGGTTCTAACGATTCCTAATCTTGAAGCTGGCTTCCCTCTTAGATGCTTTCAGAGGTTATCCATTCCCGACATAGCTACCGAGCAGTGCCCTTGGCAGGACAGCTCGTACACCAGAGGTCAGTTCACTCCGGTCCTCTCGTACTAGGAGCAATTCTTCTCAAGAATCAACGAGTGCAGTAGATAGGAGACCAACCTGTCTCACGCATCTACATCCATAATTACTTATGGGATTGGACTGTGACATCTTCTCTTTCAAGAAGGCTAACATTCAGTCTCTACGGGCTTCTAGTATAAACTAAAATTCCCTCGGCGTTGTCCATCCTCTTTTTGGATTAGGATTTCTCCGATATAAGTTAGCTTCTCATACTATATTTCTATAGCATGCCGCCGTGATATGCAATTTAATGCATTTGGTTACATAACAGTTTAAGTTCAGTAAATTCCTTAATTTCCTCTTAGGTTCAGACTGTCAAAACCACAATTTGATTGTGACCTTAACGGTCTGAACCCAGCTCGCGTACCTTTTTAATTGGCGAACAGCCAAACGCTTGGGAGCTTCTCCACCCCCGCGCTAAGGTGAGCCGACATCGCTGTCGACAAATGATAAATCCATTGTTACCAATGGCGTGGACTATATCTTCTTCCTTTCATAGAATCACTATGGTGTTGGAGTTGGCGTGTTAGCATTCCATATTTGGAACACTCTAGAATTTTCATTCTAAGTCTCTACGGGGTCATTACTAATTTGTAACGCATTTCATCAATAATATAAGGAGAAATAATCTCCATGAATATTTTGATACTTGTTTTCAATATTCTAATCCTATGATACTTTTTATCTTTGTTTAATCTAGCAGTTATGCCAAATAAACGAAGTTTGTATACAAGTATTTTTTGATCAGAAATTGAAAATTGTTGCGTATTAAGATATATATCAGAATCACGACATTTACTGCCGTCATCCATATACCAGACTGCAAGGATTAAGGGGTTCAAAATCAAATTTTTGGGAATAAGTTTTTTGTTATTCTTATAAAATTGATTGTATAAATCCGTTAATTCTTTATCTTGTCTAGTAAAAAATCTATATGCAATCCGATTGTCATTTGTTGAGCGTTCTTTGGGAGCTGACTGACACAATCTTTTTAAATTTGTGTATTTATAATCAACATACGCTTTTGCTTTTATTGAATGATTAATTTCCAAAAAAGCATCAGCTCTGCTAGGTACAATTCTCATGTACCCATCTCCCAAGAGCGAACCAATAATGATTCCTCGTTCAAATTCAGTAAGACTTCCCACGGTATTGACCATATAACTTCATTATATGGCTTTCACCGTTATAAGCCAAATTTTTGCAACTTTCAAATCATGTTATCACGAGCAATTTGAAAGTTGAGCTAATGCGATTCCTCGCATGGCACCCCGATGTGTTAAGGTGCCGAACTCCGCCGTCGCTATGGACGCTTAGGCGGAACTAGCCTGTTATCCCTAGAGTAGCTTTTATCCGTTAATCTAAACCCGCGTCTAATACGTAGTTGCGGTTCACTTAGTTCTGGTTTCCCACCTGCTTGAGAAGTACCTCTCACAGTCAAGCCAGCTTGTGCCTATACACTATCGGCACGGTTTCCATTCGCGCCTAGCTGACCTTTAAACCCCTCCTTTACTTTTTAGGCATTTGTGTTCCCTAATTTATAACGCATACTTGGCAATATATATGGTGAGATAATTTTTTTGAAATCATTTACTGATTCGCTAAATATATACAATCTCCATTTATCATATTGCTTTTGTAATCCAACTTTTAAACCAAATTTATCTTTTAAAACTTTTTTTATCAACTCAAGATCATCTTTAGAATAACCATGAGTGTGAATTAATAAAGTTTTATGGAATTTAGATTTTATCGATCCATCGTCCATAAACCAAACTGCTAAACTTTGTGGAGTTATTATTTTATCTATTATTTTAGGAATAATTTTCTTTCCATTTGGATAGAACTGCTTTCCGTAAAATCTTAATAAACCACTAGAATAAGTATTAAAACTATAAGTCCCAATACTCTTACCTAGTGATACTCTAGTTCGCAATTCAGGAACTTTATTAACCCAATCTTTGAAATTAGTATACAGCCATTCAAAATAATCTTTTTGCTTGGGAGAATGCTCAACTTTTAGTCGATATGTTCTTCCTTTGTTAAGAGTCTCTAAATGACCATCTCCTAAAATTAGCCCAACCAAAATATTTTTTTGTTTTTGGGTAAGCTTCAAAGTTGTTTTAATTTGTTCAATTTGTTTTGTTCTCATTTCTATTAGGTTTCTGAATTTAATTCAGAACTTTATGTCGCCATAAAGATCGGACCATATCATCACTTCGATATTAATCGAAGGCCAGCGTATGGCCTCTGAGGATATTGTAAATTTTTATTTAAAAAATACAATCTTTCCTGCTGATTGTCCGCACTTAAAGATTTTTACTTTCCATTATTTAATGAATTAGTACTTTAAGATACATCGGATGTTCCAGCATATAGCTGATTTTTCACTTTTTAATTAAAAGTGCCCCCTGTTTTTATTTATTTTGGGTGGATTAGACCCAAGGTGGCTGCAAAAGTTAAGGGTACAGCCCCAGTAAAACTATCCACCAGATACTGTCTCAATCCGTTTTTTCCGTATTGGTTAGAACATGCCCTCAAAAAGAATGGTATTTCACTGACGAGTAGAATACAGCCGAAACCGTATACATCAAACCTCTCCCATCTATGCTACGCAGTTTAAAAACATGCTCAATATCAAGTTATAGTAAAGCTTCTAGGGTCTTTTCGTCTAACTGCACTTAACCGGCATCTTCACCGGTATTGTATTTTCACCGAGCTGGTCCCCGAGACAGTTTCCCAGTCATTACACCATTCGTGCGCGTCGGAACTTCATTTTATGTTTACTTCTCTTACGAGAAGGATCAGACTATATCTTCATCTCAACGCTTTTTGCATTTCCGCTTTTGTATATTTCCTTTTACCACTTGGATTCATTTGAAATGCATAATTTATAATCTTTTTTAAACCTTTTTTATCTTTATGAAAATTTCTTTCCATAAAGAAACAAATTTGTTTAAATTTATTAAAATCATTTTTTTTCTTTGAAATCAAAGGGTGTTTTTCAAAATGTGGAATTATTTTTTCTATTAGATCATTTAGACTTCTTACCTCATATTTGAGAGTTTTGTCAGAATAATCTCTTCTAATAAAACCACACCCGAAGAGTTTTTGTATTAAGAAAAGGACTTGTGCTCTATTTTCATTTTGACTTACAGAAAAACTTGGTTTGGTTTCCCAACCAATTTTAATCTTTTTTCTCTTTGAAAAAGAAACACTAAAACATCCTTCACCATCTACATACCCAGAAATATACTCTTGTATATTGCGTTTTTTATTGAGAGCCGGCATGTTATGAATTATAACAAATTCATAAAAATTATATTTATACAAACATAATTTAAGTCGTTACGGGGTCAATTCTACCTACATTAGCGATAGAACGACTTCCCACGGTATTGTCCTTTTACTTTACGCACAAACTATAAAAGGATTCCACCGTTATAAGCCAGATTTAATCTTGAAATCACTTTCAAGATGGGCAGTTCCACTTACCCGACAAGGTATTTCGCTACCTTAGGACGATTATAGTTATCGCCGACATTCACCAGGGCTTATATCAGTCACCACTTCAACCGAAGTCAAAGCAACGCCGATATTTGACCTTCTGGCATTGGTCAGGTGTCACCCCCTATACATCCTCTTACCGAGTTCGCAGGGAGCTGTGTTTTTGGTAAACAGTTGCCAGGAATACTTTCGCTGCGCCCCAACTACGCTTGCGCGCATTGGGGAAGCCTTATCCCGAAGTTACGGCTGCTTTTTTGCCGAGTTCCTTGGGGACCACTCACTCGTTCGTCTTGGTCTTCTCGACCTGATCACCTGTGTCGGTTTGCGGTACGGATTCTATGTTTTTAAGCTTAGAGAATTTTCTTGGAAGCGTGCTTTACGAGATCATCTCTGGCCGAAGCCAAAAACTTTTCATCTTGCTTGGATTCGCTATTTAAAGCAGAATACGGATTTTCCTATATCACATCCTTACAAGACAAACTTAAATCCAATAATAAGCGACGTATACTACACTCCGTCCTCTCATCGCAAAACATAGAAGTGAAGGAATATTAACCTTCTCTTCCATCGGGTGCGGATTTCTCCATTCCCTTAGGCCCGACTAACCCTTGGCTGATTATCATTACCAAGGAAACCTTGATCTTTCGACGTGATGCGTTCTCAGCATCATTGCGGTTACTTGTGCCAACATTTTTGCTTCCACACGCTCCAATAGCTCTCGCGAGTCTATCTTCAACGCAGAGTGGAACACTCTCCTACCACTCGTGGACTTCATAGAGGAGGGGTATTGTTTTAATACTTAATACCCCCAATTTCGCGCGCGTGATGGGGCTCGAACCCACACCTTCCGGTAGCGCTTTCCCGGACGCTCTAACTTATAACATTGAGCTACACACGCAAAAGAACAAAAACCCTCTATGAAGTCCACGAATCCTCACATTCGGTACTATGCTTAGCCCCAATTATTTTCGATGCAAAATCTCTGGATGAGTGAGCTGTTACGCTATCTTTAAAGGATGGCTGCTTCTAAGCCAACCTCCTCATTGTCAAAGAAATTTCACCTTCTTGTTTTGCACTTAGCATAGATTTAGGGACCTTATATTGAGATCCGGGCTGTTTCCCTTTTCACCAATGGAGCTTAGCCCCCACGGTGTAACTGCCGCGCTATGACTTTTGGTATTCGGAGTTTGATAGGTTTCGCGAGATTGCTCCCTGTCGAAACCTTCCAGTGCTCTACCCCCAAAAGGAACACGCGACGCTAGCCCTAAAGCTATTTCGGAGAGAACCAGCTATTACCAGGTTCGATTAGCTTTTCACTCCTTACCACAAGTCATCCCAATGCGTTGTACGACATACGGGTTCGGACCTCCATTCGACTTTCGTCGAACTTCATCCTGCTCATGGCAAGCTCACCTGGCTTCGGGTCTTATGCATATTACTTATCGCGCTATTAACACTCGGTTTCCCTATGGCTCAATGGTTCTCCCATTTAACCTTGCAACATGCATAAACTCGTTGGCTCATTCTTCAATAGGCACGCCGTAGCAGACATAAAGCCTGCATCGACTCCTTGTAAACATACGGTTTCAGGTTTATTTCATCGTCCTTATCGGACTGCTTTTCACCTTTCCCTCACGGTACTAGTTCACTATCGATCTGTAAAAATATTTAGCCTTAGCGGTTAGTGCCGCTGGATTCCCCCCGGCCATTCATGTCCTGGGGTACTCAAGAATGACAATAAAAAAGATAAATTATTTTCGTTTACGGGTCTATCACCCTCTATGGAATCGCTTTCCAGCAATTTAAACTAACAATTTATTTTGTAACTTTTCTAGTAATCTACATTGTCACCTTACAACCCCGCTCTCTTGCGAGAACGGTTTGGGCTGTTTCCTTTTCGCTCGCCGCTACTTAGGAAATACATATTTGTTTCTATTCCTCCTGGTACTGAGATGTTTCACTTCCCAGGGTATGCTCCTCGAGTCAAGCTCGAGATTATTGAGGTTTACTCAATAGGGTTTCCCCATTCGGAAATCTCCGGATCAAAGGTTGCTAGGCACCTCCCCGAAGCTTATCGCAGCTACGCCACGTCCTTCATCGCTTTTTACAGTCTAGGCATCCACCGTACGCCCTTAAATTTCCTGTCAAGAAATTTGGAAATCATAATTCATTTAAATCTTATTTTGGAAAATAAGATTAAGTCCTCTTTTTACGACCGCTCGTTTAAAGAAGACTGTTCTATCTGTAACTAAAGACCCTTAGAAATTTTAAATCTAAAGAAATGTTACGATAGCTTTCTATTTTCAAATTTCAATCCATTCTGTCAAACAAAAAACCGCTTTTTGAGCGGCCAAAATCCAAAACAAACTTGCTTATAGCCGCTTTCTAAATTTTGTGTTTTTTGCAATAATCATACTGATTAAACTAGTATATACAAATATTAAAATAAGTCAAGGATTTATATGTATAGTCTAGTTTTTGGACTATTTGATTGGGTTTTTTTCATTAAAATACCCCAACATCCCCAAAACAACAAAATATAGCCTGATATTACAACCCAAAAAACAAAAAAGAAAAACCCTTCTGTTTTTAACAAAAGGGTTTTTCTTCGTGCACTTTAGAGCACAAAATATAAAGAAGAATTATCTTTCTGACATCTCTTCTCCAATCTTTGAAAGCAATCTTGAAGCGTGTTCCTTGCCTCCCAAACCGAAAGCCAAAGCACCACCCAAAGAAAGCATTCCAACAATTCCTGTGAACAAGATACTCATGTAAGCATCTGCTACACCAAGATGTCCTAATGCAATGATTAGTGCAAATATCCAAACTGCATATCTTGTGATAGATGAAAGTGCTCTTGAAGCTGTAACGTTTACAGCTTTAGCTGAAGCGGAAACTGCTCCTGAAGCAAAGTCTGCTACGAAAGCAGCGATGATCAAAATGAAAGCAGATACAATCACTCTTGGAAGAAACTCTAATACATCAAATCTTAAGAATGATGCAATATAATCTAGTCCAACAAGATTTAAAGAAGGTAGTAAGAATACTACAATCACAAACCACTTTACGATTTGTCCAATAAAGTAACCTGTGTTCAATCTCATTCCCGCTCTTTTTAAAACACCTTCTAGTCCAACTTTTTGAAACAAGTTGTCTATCTTTAAGCTAGAAAAAACATGTTCAAAAGCGCGAGCGACTAGATTACCTAAAAACCAACCAATAACAAATAGCACAATAGCTAGTACTAATTTTGGAGCAAATTGTATAAAGCCCCACCATAGATTTTGAAGTGAAGCATTAAACACATCACCCCAAGTTATCCATACGTTGTTCATCATAATAATACATTATTTAATAATAAAAAATTTAAGTTCGACCTTAAAATATCTATATATATAATTATAACAATTTTTTAAGCTCTTTTAGTTGTAAGTGTGGATAACTCTTTACTTTCAGTTATCACTTGATGAGGAAAATCAAGAATATCTCGAGCTAGTTTATCATACATATTGAGTCTATAAACAAACTCTTGTGTCTCAAAAACAACATAAGTAAGCTCTGTGCCAGTCTCTGCTTCCAATCTTCTTATCCCCTCTTCTACTTTCTTAGCACTAATCTTATCGCCTACTATCAATAGATCTACTCTAGAATCCTTGTTTTGAATAAACACCCCAGCATATGCAAGAAATTTCAACTTGCCAGTTTTTTTAAAAATATCATAAATATATTTTTTACTAACACTCTTTGCATTAACCAACAGCTCTTCAAATTGAGATATATAATTAAAAGATGTATCTATTACCCAGCCAGAAGAAAGCTTTCTAATCATTCCTACACTTGAGAGTAAATTTAATTCTTTACGCACAGAACCAGCACTTGTCCTTGTTCTGATTGCTATATCCTTGTTTGAAAAGGCCTTGCCTTCACTTTGCAAAAAAAGACGCATTATCCTGACTCGTGCTGAGTTACCTAAGATTTTTCCAAGAATTTCCATATGTGGTGTATTATAGCGAGTATCTAAGAAGTGAGCAAGCTAAACAAATCATCTTCTTGTTTATTGAATTTAATGCTGATAAAAACCTCTGGCTTCTGCATCAGGTAGCATAATCACATTTATTTGTTTATTTTTAGCTAATTCTAAAAACATTTCATCATTGACTGATCCACTTGTAGTAAAAATAGTATTTACTCCCCTTTCAATCAAAATCTCTGGGGCATCATTAAATGGGAAAAAACTATCACTATAAGCAGTAGCTTTTTTTAAATCAATATTTTTCTTATCTAAAATATTTTGTATCAAATCAGAAGCTAAGTTGTTTTCAATCATAAAATTAAAAGAATCATCTGCTCGAGCGATAGCTAATTTTGATGCCCCCACTCTATCTTGCTGGCCTACTCCATTGCCACACAACCTACCTTCTTTTACTATTGTAATTGTATTACTGTTGGAAGTAGACCCGACAGCCCAAGCCAAAATAACATCTTTTATATCAAAATCTTCTGCTTTATGTTTGACAACTGCCAAATCCATTAAGTCAGGGACAAAGATATAATTTGGCTGAACCAAAAAACCACCTCGTACACAACGGGTCCTTTCTTTTGTATCCAAAGAATTTTGCCCAGCATTTTGAATAGCTATGTTTTGGACTAGTCTACATTTTCCTTTCTTGCGAGAAAGGATTTCAATAGCTTCTTCTGTAAAAGATGGGCCTGCCACCATATCTAAAAGTCTTTTCCCTTCTCCTGTATATTTATGCAAAACTTCTTCTGCTATTTTTTCAGTAACTGGAAAATTGAGCATCACCATTCCCCCAAAAATTGCCCTTAAATCTCCAAGCAACATTTTTTCTAAAGCATCTATTTCACTTTCAAAAGAGACTCCCGCTCCACAAGGGTTACCGTGCTTTACTCCAATAGCAATAAATGGAATTTTATTTAAATTTTTTTCAAACCCAGCACCAATATGAGTAGTCGTCTGTATCATTCTATCCAAATCACAAAGATTATTGTAGCTCATTGGACTACCTCCCACTTGTTTCCAATGCTCTATAGCAAGAGTATCATTACTATCATTTCTTTTGTAAAAAAAAGCTGGCTTTTGATATGCGTTCTCTCCATAGGCGCATGTATAATCTTTTACGCCAAAAATACTTTTATACTCTCCATCACTATGGTATTCTCCTGAAGTGGCGGAATATTCTGCTACAACAAATTCAGCTTTTGCTCTCAGTATCTTTAAAAACTTTTCTTTTTCTGGCTCCCCCGCCTTTAGCCAATCAATTACCTTCAATCTATCCTCAAAATCGCAAATCACAATGCGTCCTCCTTTAGCTCCTGCTCGGATCATTGTTGGACCACCAATATCTGTCTTTTCTATTACGGAATCAGAAGTAGAGTTCATATCCTCAATCTCTTTTTTTAGTGGATAAAAATCAACACACACCATATCTATCCATGGGATATTATATTTTTGCATTTCGCTTCTATGTTCTTCTGTATCAAGAGCAAGTAAACCTCCATGGATCTTTGGATGCAATGTAGCCACTCTATGAGAAAGAATAGCAGGCATCCCTGTCAAGTCAGCTACGTCAACAACCTCTATCCCATTTTCTTTTAAATATTTTGCCGTTCCTCCAGAAGAAACAATCTGCCAATCAAGTGCTACCAATTCTTTTGCAAAAATTTCTAAATCTTTTTTATTGTAAACAGAGAGTAAAGCAGTTCTTTTTTTTGTATCCATAATATATAAGGTTATCTTTAAAAATTAAAACACCCTTTTTATCAAAGGGTGTTTTAATTTTAACATACCAGATCGAAATCTGCACGCCATATATAAGTATAAAAATAGATTATTTCAATTCTACTTTTGCACCAGCTTCTTCTAACTTTTTCTTTAGATCTTCTGCTTCTGATTTCTTCATTCCATCTTTTAAGTTTGCAGGAGCTCCATCTACTAAATCTTTTGCTTCTTTTAAGCCAAGACCTAGAGCTTCTTTTACAACTTTCATAACTCCTATCTTTTGTTCTCCAGCTGAAGCCAATACAACAGTAAAGGAATCTTTTTCCTCAACATCAGCAGTAGCAGCACCTGCACCAGCAGACATTGCGACAGCAGCAGCAGAAACTCCAAACTTTTCTTCTATAGCTTTGACCAAGTCATTCAATTCCATTACGGAAGCGGATTCTAGGTCTGTTAAAAATTGATCAAATTTTGACATAATATTTTTTTTAATAAATTGTTAATATTTTTAATTGTGAAATATATTCACACGCACAGAAACTATTTTTTCTTTGAAACCTCATTAACGGCAATAGCCAATCTCTGCATAGGAGATTTGAGCAAGAAAGCAATTTTGGACAACAATACTTCTCTACTTGGAATAGTAGCAATCTCAGTCATTCTACTAGCATCTACGAATTTTCCTTCAAAGATACCTCCTAAGATTTTTAAAATTCCATTATGAGATTTGTGAAAGTTGTACACTTCCCTCGCTCCTGCTACTGCGTCCTTTGAAAAAGCAATCGCCACTTCTCCAGACAGTTCAGGCATCTCTCCTTCAGCTTTACCTTCTAATGCTCTTTTTAATAAAGTTTTTCTAGAAACTTTATATCCAACTTCCTTGTCTCGTAGATCACGACGAAGTGAAGTCTCGTTTGGGACACTCAATCCATGAAAATCTACAAACACTACAGAACTTGAATCTGAAATAGCTTGATTTAATTCTTTTACTACTTCTTCTTTTTTTGATCTTTGTAATGCCATAATTGTTTTTAAAATAAAAAAACGGCTTTTAAGCCGCAAGTGTCCTTTGATATTTTACTAAAAAATTAGCAAAATATTGAAGGTTATCGACCACTATATAGGACTTATCTTTTTGCCTATATTCTTTGCGGTATATATACTATACCACAATATTATAAAAAAACAACAAAACGCCCTTTTGGGGCGCTTTTATTGTTTTGAATAGCTATGTTTTATCTACCCATTCTATCTACCAGACCTTATTATAACTGCCCTTTGTCTAAAAACCACACTCCTATCAGGGCGAGAATTATAAGGATGGTAAATATAATAAGTGTCTTAAAGAAATGTTTAGTAAACATATTTTTAATATAACATGTAATTTGTTTAAATACACCTAAGGTTGTGTCACAGTAATCAAAGCAGGTAAATATTCTTCTACAGAATTACCCTCTGAATCACTAGCAAAAACTTTCACTCTGTATTGTCCTCTAATAACGGGATCGCCTGTAATAGATAATTTTCCATTCCACCCTCTTATGCAAATCTCTCCCACATTACAAACAATACTTCCACCAAAAGTTTTCACTTGACTAGAATCATTTATATTTTCAATCCAAGTTTGTCCCCACACAAGACTTTTATTAGCAGTAATATTTATTTTCAAAAGTTGAGGGTTGGTAGCATCACCAACATCAAAGACGACATCTCCAGCGACACCATTAAAAGTATGCGAGAAATAAATAGGAGGCAATGTCTGTTCTTCGTTTTCATCTTCTACCTCTTCTTCATCTTCTTCATTTCCTACCCCTTCTTCTGTGTCTTCTGTACCCTCTTCTGTTTCCCCCTCCTGTGTATTCTCATCATCGTTTTCTTCTTCATCCTGTACAGTTTCTTCTATCCCTTCAGAATCGGTACCGTCATTTTCTTCTTCTTGTGTTTCATCACTCCCTTCTGTTGCTTCATTATTATTTTCTTCTGTATTAGTTTCCGTCTCATTATTTTCATTCTCATTATTTTCTTCTTCATCATCTTGTATATCTTCTACTATATCTTCATCCCCTTCTTCGTTTATTTCTCCAAAAAGATTGTAAATAGGATAAACACCCAACACCATACTAGAACCCCCAGTTCTACCAAAAAGCGATCCATAAGGAACACCCTCCCAATATCCTGATGGGAATTCTCTAAATTGATTGAAACTTCCGTTCCAACCAACCCAAGTATTGTCATTCATTCCTACCACTTCATATCTACCCGAATTAGAATAGCCGTCCTGATTTGTAACATAATAATTATAACCACCGAGATCCCATTGAATTACCACCCTATAGAGTTTCCCATCCATTTTATTTTGAGGATTTCCTTCTAAGTGTAAAGCTGAAAGATCGGCATATTGAAAACCTTTCCTTGGGTCTCCTTTTTTAAAAATCCCCATTTGTAAACATTGCGAACACCAAAGATTTGGAAAAGTTTGAATAGTAAATTCTTGTTTCAAATAATTGTTTATATAAGTATTTACCCAATCATAAACATTTGAACCATTGAATGACCACACTTGCCAATTGCGACCAAACTCATCTATCCCAAAAGAATATTTTTCAATATATCTATTGTCTGCGGTGGTAACTGTGCGTATTTTAGTAGAAAAATTACCCGCAGAATCAATCGCTTTATAAATAATATTATATGAATATGGAGGCGATAAAGATATGTCTGTAACATGATCTATAAATACAGAAACTTCTCCATCAACATCATCTATGGCGAAAACTCCTGGATCTATGTATGACTCTGTCATTTTTACAAACTGCACAACATCCCCAATTAAAGTTATCACAGGTGAAGTTGTGTCTACAAAAGAACCTTCGCTATTTTCAAAATCTTCCTCTGGTTCTTCTTCTATGTTTTCTTCTGTGTCTTCATTCAAATCTTCATCCAATTCTTCGTTTGACTCTTCTTCTGTTTCAACATTATCTTCTATTTCATCCACATTCTCAGTGCTTTCTTCTATGTCTTCATTTTGTATTTCTTCTTCCGTGTCCATTTCATCTCCAGTCTCGCTATTTTCTGTGTCTGTATTTTCTTTAACAACCCCAGAAGAACCTCCCCCACCAGAACGACGATTTACTGATGCAACAATATCTTTAGACTTTTTTTCTAAAATTGTTTCTTTTGTTTCTGTCTGCGTGTCGAGTAAAATTATATTTTTTTCAGTTAAGTCCAGAGGATTTACTTTTTTAGGAATATCCTCTATGCCAAAAAGTTCCACCTGTGTTGTGTCGGTAATCTGCTCAGTATTTTTTTGAAAAATATCCACTAGGGTATCTTCTTCATCCACATTACCTTCTATCCCAAAAGGCACTTCTTGATTCTTGTCATTCATAAAATCATTTACTAAAACCACATTTGCACTACCACCTCCTATCACAGAAGCAAAACCAGAGTATGTATAATCTATAAAATTATAGATAGTACTTATTGTGGGTTTAATTGTATTTTTTGTAACTTTAGCAACAGGATCTATTACACTCAAAGTTGCTTGCAATAATCTATTTGCAAAACTCACTTCCACAAATTGCAAACAAGGGAGTAACTCATTTTTTGTATGGTCAACAGAAAGAGAATGCAAAGAACTTTTGATATCTGATACAATCCTCTCTCCAGCATATTTTATATATATATCATTAAAAGAGTGTCCATTTGAACTAAATGAAAATTTATCTAGATCTAAATTGGCTGGTAAAACATTCAATATTTTTCTATCTCTTACAAAAGAGATCACTTCGTCATTTTTATAAGTAATATACTTCCCTCCTCCTGCCACTCTGCTTGCAGGAGTAGCTACCCCATAGACAGCCAAAGAATTAGTGTTTACTTGTTTGGTTTTTTGGGTTAAATAATCATACAGAGAATTTGCATAGAAGTTACCTTGTGAATGCCCTACTAATAAAATCTTTTGATTGTGGAATTTAGCTGAAGCATCTTCAAGCATAATAACAAAATCATGATCTTCTACGATCTCTGTATCAAAAAGTTTTTGATACGCCACCATAAAAATATCTCCTAACCCTCCAATGTGTGAAGGGTTATATAGATAATCCACAGATAATGGCTCTGCGTTAAAATACTTTGGCAACTTTTCTTCCAAAGCTCTTTTGTTGGCGCGGGCCTGATCCTCTTCCGTAAATATTCCATTTATAGTAAAAATAGCATAACCATTTTGGTCACATTGTTTTGGAACATTAGAAATACTTTTTAAAGTCTCAGCGAAGTTATCTGAGCTAGCGAAAGATATCGTCGGAAATGTAATATACACAAAACAAAGACAAGCAACACAAAAAACAAACACTCTTTTGTAAGTAATCTTTTTCATATTTTTAATTGGTTAGAGATAAATAATCTAGGTCACAAGTGCGAGGCAAAGAATTGTAACTTCTCACTTTTTTATAAAATTCTTTTTGGGCATCTTTTCTTTCTTTTGTATTAAACTGCAAATTGTTTACAAAATCTCGCATTTCATCTGTCTTCTTAAAATATTCTTCCATTACCACAGGATCTTCATCATCTCTATGTAAAATAGAACCTACACACAGATACGCTCTATCTTCTTGTTGCACTATAGCTGTAGCAATTTCTTCATTCAAAACACTTTGACTAGCGGACATTTGAAAAGCTAAAGCATACTGCAATAGCACTGCTCTTTCTTTGGGAGAATTCGGGTATTTTTTGAATATAGCAAGCTCCACGTCATCCCTGATTCCATTTGTATTAGAATCTACCCCTGCAATAGTGGTATCAACTTTTTCTTTTGGATTGAGTGGTAAATTTTCTCCCATTACATCTACCAAAGAAATACGAGCAGATAATACTTTATCTACCTCCAAAGTTGTATTGTCTTCTTTAAAAAGATGGAATACTCTTATCCCCACAAAAATAAAATATACACTTACCAAAACAAGCACAGCCCTAAATAGTGTTTTAAACACTTTATTCTTAAAAAATTCTTTCATTTTTTTAAATAAAGTTATTGATAAACAAATAGAAAAACCAGACCCTTGCGGATCTGGCCCATCAGTAAGAATGATTATATTAAAATATCACTCCTTTTGTCAAAAAAAATCATAATAGAAAACTTTTACAAAAAAGTGTCAAAATTTTAAAAAAAACATCACCATACTTAAGCAGTCAAAATTTCAGGCTCACCTTCAGTAATCAAAATAGTATGTTCAAAATGTGCACTAGCTTTCCCGTCTGCAGTGCGAAAAGTATAACCATCAGCATCCATCACAACATGTTTTGTGCCTAAGTTCAACATAGGCTCTATGGCAATAACCATCCCTGCTACTAATTTTTCTCCTGTTCCCTTCTTCCCAAAGTTTGGGATAAAAGGATCTTCATGAATTGCCCTACCAACCCCATGACCAGACAGTATTTCTACAATTCCATATTTATGAGGCTTCACAAAACTTTCAATAGCATAACCAATATCCCCCACTTTTTTCCCAACTCGGGCCATATCTATTCCTGCATGCAAAGCATCTCTTGTAACATCCATAAGTTTTTTGTATTGAGGCATTACTTTCCCCACAGGCACAGTCATTGCCATATCAGTAAAAACTCCCATATAACACAATCCCAAATCTATAGATACAATATCGCCCTCCTTTAAAACTGTCTCATTTTTTGGAATTCCATGTACCACTTCACTATTGACTGACACACAAAGACTAGCTGGAAAAGGCTTTTTTGCTCCAGATGGTTTGTAATTTAAAAAAGCAGGTCTATCACCCATTTCTTTTATAAGCTGAAACGCATAATCATCAAGCTCTTTTGCTGTAACCCCAGGAGCCACTTTTTCTTTTACTTTATGCAAAACTTCAGACAGTCTTTTCCCACCTTCTCTCAATCTTTTTATTTCTTCACTTGTTTTTATAATAATCATTTTATTGTTGTACCTACGAAACTATTCCCTTTAAAATAATTTTCTAAATTTTCTATTGGCTTTCCATTCATTATTACCACTTCTATATTATTTTCTTCAGCCATTTTAGAAGCAACTGGATCAAATGGACTACTAAGGCCAGGAGACCACTCTGTTGGAATCAAGGCCATATAATCTTTCCAAGAAATTTCTTCTATTTTTTTTGCATCTGAATTTGTTTTTGGATCAGAATCATACACATAATCTATATTAGAAAGATTTATAACCTTTTTAGCTCCTAAAGTTTTAGCAACTAAAATCGCTCCGTAATCTGTACTATGCCCTGGCTTATATGCAGAAGTGATGATTATTGGTTTGTCGGCAGAAAACTTTTCTGTAAAATTATGAATTACTTCTGAATGAGCAAATTCGCCAAAAACTACTCGCAATAATTCAGCATTCAATCTAAGAGAAGCTATCCCAATCCAATCCAAATCATTGTTTGATACTTCCCCCAAAGCTTTTGCTGAGTCTTGATATTTTCTACAAATTTTTCCACCACCAGTAGAAATGACGAAATTCTTTCCTTCGGAAACTTGCTCTAATATTATCTTTTTAAAATCATTCAAAAAACCAACATCTACCTCTTCTGGCACAATTAGAGAACCCCCAAGAGATATGATTATTGTTTCCTTCATGCTTCCAGTCCAAGTACTTTTAAAATTTCATGGTGCACTGCTTCTACAGTCTGCTCTCCATTTACTTCCAATATCTCGTATCCAGATTTTCCTCTAAAATATTCCATTGCAGGAATGACATTGTTGACATATTCATCAAATCTCTTTGCCAAACCTTCCTCGGTATCATCCATTCTGCCTCTTTTTAGATTTCTACGAGTAGCTTCTTCTTTCCCAACTTCAATATAAACTATTTTTACATTATCTCTTTTTAAAAAATTTATCATTGCTTCAAGAGTTTCTGATTGATTGATTGTGCGAGGATACCCGTCTGCAATCAAATTTTTCTCAAGAGAAATGTCATATATAAATGAATTAGTAAAAACAGCATTGGTAAGGAAGTTAGGTTGAAGCTCCCCTCTTCTCATTGTCTCTTTAACTAATTCTCCCACATAAGTGCCTTTCTCTGTGAGCTTTCGAAACTCTGCCCCTGGATAAGCATACACGCTATCTAAATCATATTTATTCTTAAAAAAATCCATTAAAAGCTGGACTTGTGTTCCCTTCCCAGAACCAACTATTCCAAAAAAAACCAAAGTTAAAGGTTGCATATTGTTTTTATAATACAAGGTTTAGCTTGAAAAATCAAGAGATTTGTAATATGATGCTTAATAATGAAAAAAAATATTATCTCAATCGCAGGAACCCTCGGAAGTGGTAAATCTAGTACTGCAGACCTTATAGCAAAAGAGCTTGGCTATAAGAGATTCTCTTCTGGAGATTTTATGAGAAAAATTGCCCTAAAAAAAGGAGTCACTCTAAATGAGTTAAGTATTTTAGCAGAAACAAACCCAAGTATAGATATTGCAATTGATGATGAGGTACGAAAAATTGGAGAGCTGGAAAATATTGTGATTGATTCTCGTCTGGCTTTCCATTTTATACCTGAGTCTTTCAAAGTATATTTAGATTTACCACCAGAAATAGCAAAAAATAGAATTTTAAATAATCTAAAAGAAAATGCACTACGAAAACAAAGTGAGAATGCTACCACTGGTGAAGAAATTTATAAAAAAATAATTGACCGATTAGAAAGCGAAAAGAAGAGATACAAAGAACTTTACAACATTGTTCACACAGACAAAAACAACTACGATCTAGTTATAGACACAGAAAAAAACAACCTGCAGGAAGTGGTGCAGATTGTTTTAGATGCCTACAGAAAGTGGCAACAAAAATAATTTTGTTGGAGATAAAATTAATACTCTCTCATTGATACTTGTGCATCAACTTTTTTGACTAAATCAAGTACCACAGAAACTACAATCAAAAGAGCTGTTCCACCAAGAGCAATAGCGGTAATTCCTGTCATCGCTCTCATAATAAGAGGAAGGACAGCAATGAGACCCAAAAAAGTAGCTCCAAGTAAAGTAATTCTACTCAATACTTTACCAATATAATCTGAAGTAGAAGCTCCTGGACGAATGCCTGGAATAAATGCTCCATTCTTTTGAAGATTGGTAGATAAAGATTCTGGATCAAAAGTAACGGCTGTGTAAAAATATGTAAATAAGAAAACCAATATAAAATACAAAACTCCGTAGAGCAAAGAAGTCTGAGAGAAAGAGATTAGAACTTCAGATATTTTTTGAATAATAGTATTACTTGCTCCTGCTAAGACATTTCCTATCATTTGAGGGAAAAGCAAAATAGACAAAGCAAAGATAATAGGAATAACTCCAGCTTGATTGACACGAAGAGGGATATAAGTAGATCCTCCACCATATACTTTCATCCCGCGCACTCTTTTAGCATAAGTCACAGGTATAGGGCGTTCTGCTTCAGTAACCACCACAACCCCAGCAATAACCAAAGCTCCTACTACAATAAAGGCCAAGTATGTAGGTATTTGAGAAGGTTCAAAAGTAAATGCGAGTTGAGCAACTTCTGACGGAAGAGCAGATATGATACCAGCGAAAATCAACAAAGATACTCCGTTTCCTATACCGAATTCTGAGATTAACTCACCCAACCACATTGTAAACATAGCTCCTGCTACTATCACCAAAAGATTCACTATCTTATCAAAAGCATCTAACCCAACGAAAATATTTTGTTGTTGCAATAAAGCCAAAAGGCTATACCCTTGTATCGCTGCTAGAGGCACAGTCAAGAATCTTGAATATTGTGTAAATTTCTTTCTTCCAGCTTCTCCTTCTTCTTGATACATTTTCTTCAAAGAAGGCACCATTATAGTAAGCAACTGCATAATAATAGAGCTAGTAATATATGGACCTACTCCAAGCATTATAATAGAAAGATTGGACAAACCTCCTCCAGCGAAAATATTCAAAATTCCAAAAAATTGATTGTTGGATAGAAATTGTTCTAACGCAAAAGTATCTATCCCTGGGATTGGAATAGTAGAAAGCAATCTAAAAAAAATTAAAGCGAGAGCCACAAAAATCATCTTGTTTCTCAAAGATGCATCTGTGAATATCAATTTTATTTTTCTCCAAAAACTCATTTTATTTAATTCTTATTTTACCACCTTTTAGATTCATTTTTTTACGTAAATCTTTGAATGATACTTTTTTACCCGTAGTAATCGCCTCTTCTTTGCTTACAAAAACGTCCTTTTTAATAGAAGCAAATTTATAACCTCTTTTTTTAGGAAGTCTTTTAATAATATCACGAAGTTCTGGTCTGCGCTTGTTACCAGCACGAGCAGTCTGCCCTTTACCACCACGACCAGAAGTCTTTGCGTGCTTTCCACCACGGCCGACAATGCGATCTTTCTTATTCTTATGTTCTCTTTTTAATTTATGTATTTGCATAGCTAAAATATATAGTTATTTTTGTTCTGTTTCAACATTCTTCTTTGGACCACGAGAAAAATCTTTATCTGATGTTTCTTTCTCCCCTGATGAAACATGGGTTATCCTTTTTGAACTAATAACAGACAGAGCCTTCAAAACTGCTTTTGCGTTGTTTAATTTATTTTTAGTATTAGATAAAACTTTACTTGTAATATCTTTTATTCCAGCAAGTTTTGCAATATCACGAACAACAGTACCTGCTACCAATCCTCTACCGTTGTTTGGAATCATATAAACCCTTGCACTTCCGAATTTTGCACTTAACTCAAAAGGAATAGACATTGTCTTGGTAAGCTGAATCTTAATCATATTTTTCTTTGCATTTCTTAAAGCTTTATTGATAGCAAGAGAAGTATCTCCTGCTTTACCAAGGCCAAGTCCTACAGAACCTTTTCCATCTCCTGCTACTAAAGCAACACTAAAAGAAAATCTTCTTCCTCCAGCGACCACTCTAGTCACTCTTCTTATATCCAAAATCTTTTGCTCAAATTCTGGCTTTGGTCTTGGTCCCATTGATGATCTTCTTCCTCTCTTTATTGTTTTTTCTTCTTTGTTGTTATCCATAATTTTAATTAAAATTGCAAACCAGCACTTCGTGCAGCATCTGCTACAAGTTTAACACGACCAGCATATTTAAAACCATTTCTATCAAAAACTACTTGTGATATATTTTTCTTTTTGCATTCCTCTGCAATCATTTTTCCAACCTCTTTTGCTCTTTCTACTTTTGTGCCTTTTTCTAATACAATATCACTTGCTTGAGCCAAAGTATTATATTTTGTATCATCTATAACCTGTGCGTAGATAAATTTGTTTGAACGGAACACAGAAAGACGAGGACGAGTATCAGTCCCTACGATTTTTGATCGTATCTTTTTCTTTAGTCTTATTCTTTTTTCATCTTTCTTTTGCATATTATTTAAAATTTAAAAACTTTTAAGTTGTTTTCTTACCTTGTTTTCTTCTGACCACTTCTCCTTCATAACGCATACCTTTTCCTTTGTATGGCTCAGCTTTCTTTAGAGCTCTGATACTTGCAGAAAATCCACCGACTAATTCTTTGTCTATTCCGGTAATTGTAATAACATTTTTTTCAGCTGTAGCAGTAATAGTATTTGGAATTGGGACAATGACAGGGTGAGAAAATCCTAAAGCAAATTGTAAATCTGTACCTTTCACTTCTGACTTAAAACCAACACCTTCTAGAATTATTTTCTTTTGATATGGAGTTTCTACTCCTTGAATCATATTTATGATGTGAGAAGCATAAGTCCCCCATAGAGATTTGGAAAATTTATCATTTCTTTTGATAGTCAATGTAATCAGATTGTCATTTATAGATACGATAACATCATCACGGAAATTTTTGGTCAATGTTCCTTTTGAACCAACCACTGTCAAAATAGGTCCTTCTTTTGTGACTTTTACTCCGCTTGGTATTTGTATTTCTTGTTTTCCTATTCTTGACATAATTTTATATTACCAAAGTTTAAAAAGGGCTTCTCCTCCGACCTGTTCTTTTCTAGCTTCTTTTCCTGCCAAAATTCCTTTTGGTGTGGAAAGAACCAAAATACCTGTACCTCCTCTTATTTTATTTATATCCTTTACCCCCATATATGAGCGACAAGATTGCTTAGAAACTCTTTCTGCATAAGTAATCTTTGGCTTGCCATCTTCTGAATACAAAATCTCTACTTCTAATACAGGAAAGTTTCCTTTCATTTTTTTTGAAAATTCTCCAACATATCCTTCTTTTTGAAGACAAGCTAAAATAGAATTTTTTAATTTGGAAAAAGGCACAATTACAGACTCCTTGCCTGCAAGAGATGCGTTCTTCAACATTATTATCATGTTTGCTATTTGATCCATAATTTTTTTACCAAGAAGATTTTCTTACACCAGGAAGTTGCCCTTCATTTGCAAATTCCCTGAAACAAATACGGCATAGTCCAAAATCTCTCATAAATCCTTTGCCTCGACCGCAACGAAAACACCTATTCTTAGCACGGGTGCTAAACTTTGGTGTCTTTTTTGATCTTGCTATAACTGATGTTTTTGCCATAAAAATTAATGTAGGGCCTTTTGCTTTGCAATATCTCGTTTTGTTCCTCCAATCCTCTATCTATAGAGAATTAAAGGAGAAAAACGGATTAAACAAAACAAATCTCCCTTAAGTATGATACTAACAAATTTTACTAAAATGTCAAACTAAAAACTATTCTTTCTTGAAAGGCATACCAATCAATTCAAAAAAAGCTAAACCTTCTTTCTTGCTCTTTGCTGTAGAGGTAAGAGTCATAGCAAGTCCGAATACATCTTTTATATCCTCATCCGCAGTCTCTGGAAATATTGTATGTTCTTTTATTCCAAATGTCATATTCCCAATATCGTCTACTGATTTTCTGCTGATTCCACGAAAGTCTTTAGTACGAGGTAATGCTACATTAAAAAGTTTTTCCAAAAAAGCATACATTCTTTTACCACGCATAGTAACCACTACTCCAACAGGATCCCCTTGTCTAATCTTGAAAGCAGCGATAGATTTTTTTGCTCCACGTAAAGCTCCTTTTTGTCCAGTGATTTTTGATAGTCTGTCTAAAATTAGATTATTAAAATCTTTATTCTTTTTTGAATATGTACCAGTCCCTATATTTATGATTACTTTTTGCATTTTTGGTGAAGCAGACGCACTCTTGTAATGAAAGGTATCTTTCATTTTTGCAAAACTTTCAGCTGATTTTTCTTTTACAGTTAGATGTTTCATATTATTAACTTACTTTCTTAACGTTGGACGCATGTATAGGCATGGACACATTTATAATTGAACCTTTTTCGTTTGTAGTTTTTGGACGCTTGTGTTTTTTTACAACATTCAATCCTTCCACAACCACTTTATTTACGCTAGGTAAAGAACGGACAATTTTACCTTTTTTGCCTTTATCTTTTCCTGCCAACACTATTACATTGTCTCCTTTTTTAACTTTCATAATTTTTATATTAAATAACTTCAGGTGCTAAAGAAATAATCTTTTGATAACCTTTTTCTGCTAATTCGCGTGGGATAGGACCGAATACACGTCCAGCTTTTGGATCAAGTTTGTCTTTTTCTAAAATAACTACAGCATTGTCATCAAATCTGATATATGAACCATCTTTTCTTCTGTATGCTTCTCTTGTGCGTACAACTACAGCTTGGTGAACATCTTTTTTCTTAACCCCTTTTCTTGGGCTAGCTACTTTTACAGAAATAATCACCTTCTCCCCTAGAGTAGCATAACGCTTTTTTGCACTACCAAGAACCTTGAAAACTTTTCCAATAGTTCCCCCTGCATTGTCTGTTATTTTTACTAATGTTTCTGTTTGTATCATGGTTTTATAATTAAATTACTACTTTAAATTTTTTATCTTTTGATATTGGTTTTGTAGAAATAATCTCTACTCTGTCTCCTGTTTTAAATTTATTCTCTTCGTCGTGTGCTTTATATTTTTTATTGACCTTATAAAACTTTTTATATTTTGGATGTTGAACAAAACGAGAAACAGAAACAACTACAGTTTTATCCATCTTATCAGACACTACTACTCCTTTTAGTATTTGTTTTTTACTGTCATCTGTATTTGTTTGTGTTTTTTCTTTTTTCATAATATTTTTTATTTATTTTTTTGACTAGTGATTTCTGTTAAAATCCTAGCGATTTCTTTTCTTAAAGATTGAGCCTCTTTAACATTTTTGGATTTTGCTCCTTCTGCTTTGAATTTCATCACTCTCATTTTTTCTTCAAGCTCTTTAAACTTCTTGTTTAAATCCTCTAGCTTCATTCCTTTTAAGTTGTTGGTCTTTTTTTTCATAATATTATACGCGTGCGATAATTCTTGTTTTTAAAGGAAGTTTTGTCCCTGCTTTGCGAAGTGCTTCTCTTGCAATCTTTTCATCTACTCCATCTACTTCAAACAACATTCTTCCAGGAAAAATTTCCATACAATATCCTTGTGGATCCCCTTTTCCTTTTCCCATACCTACCTCAGCAGCTTTTGCAGTATACGGTCTATCTGGAAAGATTCTTATCCAATATTTTCCAGTCTTAGTAAGTGTTCTTGCTACGACTTTTCTAGCTGCTTCTATTTGATTGGATTTCACTCTTGCAGCTGTCTCAGCTTTTAGTCCAAAAGAACCAAAAGAAAGTTTTATTCCTCTTGTATCAGGTGTAATCTTTTTAGGATTAATTCTCCCTGTCTGCCATTTTCTAAATTTTACTTTTTTAGGTATCAACATATAATTTTATTAATTACTTGGCTTTTTTTCATTAAATATTTTACCTCGGTATATCCAAACCTTTACTCCAATAGTACCGTAAGGCAATACAGCTCTTTCTCTTTTAAAATCAATATCAGCTCTGAAAGTCTGCAATGGAATAGAACCTTTTTTTAATTCTTCTGTACGAGCAATTTCTGCTCCGCCAAGTCTTCCAGATAATACAAATCTTGCTCCCAATACTCCTTGTGTATTCAAAACCTTTTCTAAAGTTTGTTTTAGTACTCTTCTGTATGGCATTCTTTTTTCAAGTCCTTCTGCAATCATGTATGCAACTACTGAGGCATCAGCTTCTGGGTTGGCGACTTCTACTATTTCTAGCTTAAATTCATCCATTTTTGGAAGTTTTAATCTAGACATTTGTTTGATGATATCGCTCTTCAACTTGGTAGCCCCTTCTCCAGAGCGACCAATGATCAATCCTGGTCTTGAAGTCTTAATGATGAATCTAGTAGCTTTTTGATTGCGATCTATTTCAACACCAGAAACATACATTCCACGCAATCTTTTGTCTAAAAATTGTCTTACCAAAATATCACTTTTCAAAAACTCTCTGTATTTTTTGGTATCAGCAAACCAATGAGATTTCCAGTCTCTAAGTATTGTAAGTCTATGTGCGTATGGGTGAACTATTTTACTCATAAATTATTTTGTTTCTTTTACTTTCTTAATTTTTTTAACTTCAGCATCTTTCTTTGCTGGTTGTGCTTTTATTTTTTTTTCTACAGAATCTGTTTTTTCTGATACTACTCCTTTACCAGCTTTTTTATTAGCCTTTTTGTTCATTTTTGGAGAATCAGCAATTAAACCCAATGCTACATTGATGTGTGTAGAACGTTTGTTGATTCTTGCCCCTCTTCCCATAGCTCTAGGCATCATTCTTTTCATTATCAATCCTTTATCGGCACGGATTTCTTTAATAAACAACTCTTCTTTTTGAACCCCTGTCTGCAAAGCATTGGCAACAGCGCTTAAAATCAATTTTTTAATCGGTAATGAAGCACGCTTGGGTAAAAAATCTAATTCAATAACAGCTTTTTCTATACTCTTACCACGAACAAGGTCCGCTACTAAGCGAACTTTTCTTGGTGATTGTCTATAATTTTTTAAAAAGGCTTTCATTGAATTAATTTAATTAAATTTATTTTTTCTTTGTATCAGCACTTGCAGAGCTCGCACTTTTTGATTGAGCTATTTCTGCTTCTTTCTTCTTTTGTTCTAATTCTTTCTGCATCTTACCTCCGTGTTTAGTAAACTTCCTTGTAGGAGAAAATTCACCTAAACGATGCCCTACCATATCTTCTGTAACTAAAACTTCGATGTGAACTTTACCGTTATAAACACCAAAAGTAAATCCAACCATTTCAGGAGCGATTTGACTTGCTCTTTTCCATGTTTTAATCATTGGTGTATTCAACGGAACTTTACCTTCTATTTTTTTTAGAAGTTTCTCATCTACGTATATTCCCTTTTTAATTGATCTTGTCATAAAATATATATAAAAACAGGCTCCAACCGAGCCTTTTTTCATAATAGCAAAATATAGAATAAAGTCAAATTTAATATACTTCTCTTTGATAGCAATCTTCACAATATACTACTTCTGGGCGCCCAGGAGAGTAAGGTGTTTCGAATATGGTGGGACATTTACCTTGATGGTTATGCTTAGAATTACTACACATACATTGTCTCTCCCAAAGTTTTATCGGCAAAAGATCCATAAACCTTTGCCTAATACGTTCAAAAGGAGCAACCCTTGGTATGGGCAATCCTACTTTACGATAAAATTGCAATTCTTTTTTGGTTATTCTGTAAGTTTTATTAGATAACTCACATTTCAAAACTTGTTCTAGGATATCATCTTTTACATCTTTGATATTATCAGGAACATTATAATCTGTGGGCTCATGTTCTTTTGTTGTATCTTCTTTAAATAAAAAACCATTACTTAAAATCTGATCTCTATCCAATGGGTAAAAATCATTTGCTACGGTTTCGTTGTAAGCAAATAAAGAATGTTCAGGAGGAAAAAAGTCTCCATAACCAAACTTACACCCCGTCACTGATGATACAAAAGGTCTCTCCCCCATTTGTACAATAATTCGTTTTTTTATATCCAAATAATCTTCTTTAGTATATTGTTTATTCAAAATACAATATTGTTTATTCCTAATACCTACACAACCAAAACAATCACTGGAGTTAATAAGAGTATATGAATACTCACAATTGTAACAATTTTTAGTATTCAACACATCAGCAGAAAAAGAATACAACACAGCTTTACAGTTGTAATAGCCTCCACCGCTAGCACTCATGTAAGAAAGTTCATTTTTCCCAACTGAAGTCTCGTCTTGGCAATCTTTACTCCACCCGTCCACAAAAACATACTTTAAATTTTCTCCTTCTTCTACCCAAAAAGCATTTTTAGTATTTTTGGCATTAGAAATATTATCTCCTGTACAATTTACGGTCTGGCTTTGTGTTGAGAAACGTTTTGGAAAAGACTGCCAAACCTTTTCTGCTTCAGTCTGTATTTTTTTAATTTCTGAATTAGAGCCAAAATCCATTTCTGTTTTTAATTTCTCAAATTCTTCTTTAGAATACTGTTTATTATAAATACAATTATTTTTATTACGCAGACCAGCACACCCTATTATATTGGAGCAACCACGACAATCATAAGAAAAAAAGGTGTCTAGGCAATTGTTACAATTACGAGAAAAGAATGTTCTGTAGCATTTTTCTAAATTAATATTTCCTAGGCAATCTTCACAATGCATAGACCAATAAGAGTCATAAACATTTTTACTATAGATTGAATACTCTGAGAACATGCAATCTTCATTGTAATGCCCTCCAAAAGTAAGGTAACAATTTTTTATATCTGATTCCATGTTTACATAATCACTGTTTACAACATTTGTAGCAAACAAAGCAACATGAGGAACTGAAAAAAGTAATTCTTTAAATTGTTCAAAAAAAGACCGCGAAAAATCATAGTCTCTACCATAATCTAACCCTCCCCAACCATCTGCCCACCAACACTCTCGGCAGTACATTTTTGCTGGATTATCAGTAGCAAATCTAGAAACTATGTTATTGCCACATTGATCACAATTTCTTTTATAAAGAGATTTAATGTTTCTAGTCAAAAGCCTTTGGGTGCTACGGCATTCTGGACAAAAAGTAGGGGGAGGTACTTGAATTTTCTCATAAAACATAAAATCTTCTGATTCGATCAGAAATTCATTTTTACAAAATTGACATTGACGAAATTCTTGGTTACGCATGAAAATTATTTTTATATACCAGACTGAATATCTTAAAGATTGGCGAATTACAAACACCTTCCTTTATATATAAGTATATTGTATAGAAAATTAAAAATTAAGACAATAAACAAAAAAACCACCACATTTAGTGGTGATTTTTTTGTTTTAATTTAAATTAAGATTGTTTTTTGTTTTTACCTGTGCGTCTGCGAGAAACAATGAAAACGTCAGAGTATTTTTTAGGATGACGAGTTTTTCTTCCTCCGGTAACTTTACCCCAAATGTTCTTTGGTCTTTTAATACCTCTCCCTTGTCTTCCTTCTCCTCCACCATATGGGTGATCCACTGGGTTCATAGCTGTACCTCTTACAGTAGGACGAATACCCTTCCAACGACTTCGTCCAGCTTTTCCATAGTTTTCTAGGTGGTGTTCTTCATTTGATACAACCCCAATAGAAGCATAGCAATTTTCGTTAACTTTTCGAATTTCAGAAGAAGGCATCTTGATATTGGTATATCCTTCAGAGTTAGCTACTACCTGAGCAAAAACTCCTGCTCCTCTTCCTATCTTTGCACCTCCGTTTGGTTTTAATTCTATATTGTATACAAATGTTCCAACCGGAATATTTTTTAATGGAAGTCTATTCCCTGCAGATAACTCAGCATTTTCTGCTACCATAAAAGTATCCCCCGGCTTTGCAGTCTTTGGCAAAATAACATATCTTTTTTCACCGTCTTTGTAAAAAACAAGACCAATAAAAGCAGATCTGTTTGGATCATATTCAACGCTTTTAATAGTAGCTGGGATATTTTTTTTATTATATAAAAAGTCTATATCACGATAAAGTCTTTTGTGTCCTGCTCCCTTGTGACGCATTGTGATACGGCCCTGATTGTTTCTTCCTACTGCACGGCGAAAGCCTTTAGTAAGAGACTTTTCTGGCTCACTCCTAGTCAAAACTCCTCTGTATGTTACATTAGTAGTTTCTCTTCTAGATTTTGTTGTTGGTTTATATGTTTTCATCTCTTTTTATTTTATACAAATTCTATTTTATCTCCCTCTTTCAAATATACAATAGCTTTACGTCCACCACTCTTTACTCCTTTTCTTCCTTTAGCAAAGATTTGTTTACTTGGAACAGCTAAGATATTTATTCTGATGGGTTTTACTTTATAAACTTCCAAAATAGCTTTTCGTATTTCTGTTTTGTTGGCAGAAGCAGTCACATCAAAAACATACGCATTCCTAGCGGAAGCGTCAGCTGCCTTTTCTGTGATTCTTGGATTTTTAATTATTTTTGTAGGTATCATCATAAAATTATTTTCTGTATTATATTTAATTTGCTCTAGACTCCAAGAATTTTACACTTTCTACTGGCTTCTCTATTAAAATATATTTATAATTGACAGCTTCCAAAGGATTCAAATTTTTCAAAAGAGAAACTTGCAATTCTGGAAGATTTCTAAAACCAAACTTGGACTTACTATTTTCATAGAAAGCAACCAATACTTTTTTGTTTTTTGATTTCGCCAAAACTTTCATACCTGCTCCTTCATAAACTTTTTTTGCAATTTCACTCGCATCTTTGGTTTTTAAAGAATCTGTGTCTAAAGAATCAACAAAAATGATTTCACCGTCTTTTAATTTTTTGGACAAAACTGAAAACAATGCTTCTACTCTCATTTTCTTTGAGATTTTTCTCTTGTAGTTTTTATCTTTCAATGGACCATGAGCTACACCTCCACCAACCCAAATAGGGCTTCTTGAAGATCCGTGTCTAGCTCTTCCTGTTCCTTTTTGTTTCCAAGGTTTCTTTCCTCCTCCTCTTACTTCTCCTCTATCTTTTGCGTGAGCAGTACCAGCTCTTCCATTACTACGCATGCTTTCTACTACTTGGTGAACTAAGTCAGCTCGCCATTTAGCAGAAAAAACAGATTCTGGAAGAGTAATACTTCCTGATTCTTTCCCTTTTTGATTGTAAATTTTTGCTTCCATTTTTTTATTATTTAATCAGCTTTTATTTCCAACAAAGTACCTCTTCTTCCAGGTACAGCTCCTTTTACAAGCATTGTGCCGTTTTCAATTAAGATAATTTCTAAATTCTTTTGAGTGATTCTGTCACTACCCATTCTTCCTGCCATTCTCATTCCTTTAGGAACATGAGTACGCAAACCTCCTCCAATAGATCCTGGCTCTCTTTCAGAGTGTTTTTGACCGTGAGTCCTAGGACCTCCAGCAAAACCATGTCTTTTGACTACTCCTTGGAAACCTTTACCTTTAGAAGTTCCTGATACCCACACTTTATCCCCAGCATTAAATATCTCTTCTGGGTTTATAGAATCACCTCTTTTAAATGTAGGCTCTGATTCTAGACGAAATTCTCGTAAATGTCTAAAATCCCCAAGATCTTTTAGATGACCCTTTACCGCTTTGCTTAAGTTTTTAGCTTTTTTTGTACCAAATCCTATTTGCACAGCATTATATCCATCAGAATCTTTCGTCTTTACTTGTGTGACAGTAATAGGCTCCAAAGAGACTACTGTTACAGGGATGGCTTGCCCATCTTCAGAAAAATACTGTGTCATATTCTGTTTTGTTCCAAGAATGAATTTCATGATTTTTTATGACAAATGATTAAAGCATTTTGACGTCTATCTCCACACCTGAAGGCAAGGACATATTGGTCAGAGCTTCTACAGTATTTGGATTTGGATTTATAATGTCAATCAATCTCTTGTGTACTCGGATTTCAAATTGTTCTCTTGAATTTTTGTAAACAAAAGAAGCTCTATTGACTGTGTATTTTTTGATTTCTGTAGGTAATGGCACAGGTCCTACAATCTGCGCATCATAACGCATAGCAGTATCAATAATCTGCTTTACTGAAGCGTCAAGGATCTTGCTCTCGTATGCACGAACCCTAATGCGAAGTACAACCTTGCCATCTTCTTTTTTAGCAGTACTAGCAGTTTTTTCTTTTGTTTCCGATGTTGACATTTAATTAATTTAATCTTTTAACCTAAAATTTTTGTTACAACTCCAGCTCCGACAGTCTTACCTCCTTCACGGATAGCAAATCTTTGTTGTTCTTCAAGAGCTACTGGAGTAACTAATTTGACTGTGATTTTTACAGTATCTCCTGGCATAACCATTTCTGTTCCTTCTGCCAATGTAACATCTCCTGTTACGTCTGTAGTTCTGATATAGAATTGAGGTTTGTATCCATTGAAAAATGGAGTGTGTCTTCCACCTTCTTCTTTTTTCAAAACATATATTTCAGCAGTGAAATTATCATGTGGAGTAACTGTACCTGGTTTTGACAATACTTGTCCACGTGTAATATCTTCTTTTTTCAAACCTCTCAAAAGAACTCCTGCGTTGTCTCCTGCCATACCTTCTTGTAGGTTTTTGTTAAACATTTCAATACCGGTAACAGTAGTTTTTTGAGTATCTTTAATACCCACGATTTCTATTTCTTCTCCTACTTTTACAATACCTCTTTCTATTTTTCCTGTAACAACTGTCCCTCGTCCTTCAATAGAGAATATATCTTCTACCGGCATAAGGAATGGCTTTGTTACATCTCTTTCTGGTACTGGGATATATGTATCAAGAGCGTCTGTTAACTCTAATATCTTTTTTGCCCATTCATCATTTAAATCTTTTGCTTCAAGAGCCTTAAGACCAGATCCACGGATTACAGGAGCATTTGCACCGTCAAATCCTTGCTTAGTCAAAAGTTCACGAATTTCTTCTTCTACCATATCAAGCATGTCTTTGTCATCCACCATGTCACACTTGTTCATAAATACGATGATTTTTGGAACACCAACTTGGCGAGCCAAAAGAACGTGTTCACGAGTCTGAGGCATTGCTCCGTCTGTAGCTGCAACCACCAAAATAGCACCGTCCATTTGAGCGGCACCAGTAATCATGTTTTTGATGTAGTCAGCGTGACCAGGAGCATCAATGTGTGCGTAGTGACGAGCGTCAGTAGCATACTCATTGTGAGAAATGTTAATAGTAATTCCACGAGCTTTTTCTTCAGGAGCATTGTCGATTTGACTAACATCCTTTAGACGCACTTGCTTTCCTGCCATGCTAAGAACATGTAGGATTGCTGCGGTAAGAGTAGTCTTACCGTGGTCAACGTGACCAATAGTACCAACGTTAATATGAGGTTTATCTCTTTTAAATTCTTCTGCCATAGTTTTATTTGGGCTAATAGATGAAACTCAACGTACGAGAACCAGTCGCTAAGTTTCCACTACTAACTATATTTAAATTAATAATTATTAATAATAAATTGCAATTTTTAAAAAAATGCAATAAAAAAACCGCGAAAGTGCAGTTACATCTATAATAGCAGATTGAAAAATATTGTCAACTCAATGCGTAATCAACACTAAATACTACTTCCTATTTAATCTTTAATATTTATATTACTTAAGACATTAAGTATTGTTTCTTTTGATTGTATATAATTATCATATGCCTTTTTTAAGGTTAAAGTAGATTCATTTTTAATATTTTCTTTTCCATCGTTTTCCATAGAGGTGATATACCTAATAACATTTTCTACCCCCACAAACTGAGCTAAAGATTTCGAAAAATAATAAAAGAACAAATCAGGGTATTTTTCTAGGGTTAATTCTTGAATACTTTTCAAAATATTTTTATCTCCTTTTGTAGTATTACTTGTATTATCATCGTTTTGTATTTTATCAAATACATTTTGATACAACTTATCAAAATCTTTAAAGTAAATTAAATAATTTCCTTTAATACTTGATTCCAAGATAGGCAAGAAATCATTCCCTAATACTCTCTGGAATATATTCGCATGTGTTTCGTTCGTATTTTCTTTTAAAAAAATACCTTCATTCCCACGAATCTTATCTATCAACCTTTTTTTGAGTACATTCAAAGTATATTCATCAAGTTTAAAATTAGTATCTAAAAAAACATTCAAAAAATGAAGTTCTGCCCAAGATAATGACGATTTATCTTTTCCTTCGTCAATTTGTCCTAATGATTTACCCCCTATGACATTTTTGTTTTCTTTAACCATTTTAAATATTTTAATATTAATTAATACTTAAAGTATACACCTCTACAAAGATTTTTTAATATCTTGGGCTAAATATGGATTCCACATTGCTCCTGTAGCAGACATTACAAAATCTGCACCAGAGTCCATATACTCCTTAAAATCATTCTTATTGACCACTCCCCCAACCCCAATTATTTTAAATTCTAAATCTAATTTTTGGCGTAAATCATAAAGTCTCTTCACCATATCGAGGCCAGCCCATTTAATTCCGCTTCCACACACACCACTTCTAAGTCTTCCCTCCCCAGGTAAAGCTTGATTACTATCTTTGTCTAAAATCTTAGCTGAAATTGTATTTATTGCGGAGATTCCTTGTACAATAGATCCGACCTCTCGAACAAATTTTTCCAAAAGTTCTTGTTCTTTATAATACCCAATCTTGACAATCAATGGGATATCTCCTATTTCTTCTTTTATAACCTTTGCAACCTTAACACTCCTATCTATATCGTAACAAAGAAGATTATTAGTTCCTTCATTTGGGCAACTCAAATTTACTTCTATTACTTTCACCCCTGTATCTTTTAAAAGTTTAGCTGTAACTCCAAAATCTTTTATATAATCTTCAGCATTTTGACCTTCCTTTTTTGTACCTTGAAAAGCCCCAACTACTATCTGTCCTTTTTTTACTTTATTTAATACGGCCATCAAATCTTTTTGCCAAAAAGCTACATCTTTTGAAGGGACACCGAAAGAATTTGTAATTGAAACAGGTTCTTTGTATTCGTTTGTCCCAATCAACCCTTCTTCTGCTTTTTCAAAAGTTAAATCACCAAAAGTATCTACAGCAAGGACATTGGGCCAAGGATGTGAAGGGTATTCTTCACTTCGAACTGTCTTGTATGTAACGATATCAAATCCTTTGTCTAAAGCAGATTGCACAAATCTTCCATTTATAAGAGGTCCGGCAGGAATACCAAAAGGAGAAAATACTGGTACTCCAAAAAAATCATACTGTGGCTCACCTAAATTTTCAAAAGCCTCTCCGTCTGCAAAAACTCCAAAAGGTCCTTTCTCAAAATTTTCTTCGTATGATTTTTGTGGATCGTAAAATGGGTCTTGCATTATTTAATATTAATTTTTAGGTAAATCTTTACAAAAAAAATTTAAAATCTTAGCTGTAAATTCGCTAAAATTATCAACAAATTTTAACTTATCAGAAGTGCTTTAAATACTGCTATTTTTTGTTTCTGGCTTCATGATGTGAACCATTTTTAAAAAAATCCTTACTAGTCTTTCTTCTTCTGCTTCTTTTACTTCAATATCTAAAGACGGAAAGGGAATAATTTTTTTTTGCATTTTTTGAAAAAGGTCCTCTAATCCTAGTTTTTTTATTTCTTCAAATACATTTATCTTATCCATTTTTCCCTTTGTATATTCTCCCAAATTTTCACTATTTAAAGTGGATTTAGAAAACAAGTCAAGAATCTTAGAGTGCAACGTTTTTTCTTCCTCCGTATCAAAAAATACTTGTTGAATACTGCGTGAATCACCATCGCCAACTTTATTTGAATCTTCTATTGACATTAATTAAGTATATACCTATTACTTCCTAGAAGCAATAATAGTATCCGCTACGTTTTGAGGAACTATATCGTATCGCAAAAATTCCATAGTGAAAGAAGCTCTTCCTTCGGTCATAGAGCGGAGATTAGTCATATATCCAAACATTTCAGAAAGAGGAACCACTGCTTTTACAACCTTGTTCATTCCTCTATCTTCCATTCCTTCTATTAGTCCTCTTTTTGAAGAAAGATTACCTGTCACATCTCCCATAAATTTATCTGGAGTGACTACTTCTACTTTCATCATAGGTTCCAAGATAACTGGGTTTGCGCGACGGCAAGCATCTTGTACTGCCATAGAAGAAGCGATCTTGAAAGCCATTTCGTTTGAGTCCACTTCATGGTAGGATCCATCCCACAAATCTACTGATATATTTACCATTTTGAATCCTGCTAGAATACCTCTATCCAATCCTTCTTTGAATCCTTTTTCACAAGCAGGAATATATTCTTGAGGGATAACACCTCCTTTAATACTATTTATGAATTCAAAACCTTCAGAACGCTTAACATTTTTTGGTAAATCCTGCACTTCCTCTTTTGTAAGAGGTTTCATTTTCCCTATCTTTACCTTCACATGACCGTAGTTACCGCGACCTCCAGACTGCTTGATATACTTACCTTCTGCTTCTGAGCTACCTGTAATGGTTTCTCTGTAAGCTACTTGTGGTTTACCAACATTTGCTTCAACAGTAAATTCTCTTTTCATACGATCAACAATAATCTCAAGGTGAAGCTCTCCCATTCCTGAAATGATAGTCTCTCCTGTCTCTTGATCAGTAGTAACTTTAAAAGTAGGGTCCTCCTGTGCAAGGCGATTGAGTGCCATACCCATTTTTTCTTGATCAGCTTTTGTTTTTGGTTCTATACGAAGAGAAATAACTGGCTCTGGAAAAACTATTTTATCAAGCTCAATAGCATTTTCTTCGTCACAAAGAGTATCTGAAGTGATAGTGTCTTTAAGTCCCACAGCAGCAGCGATTTCCCCAGCAAAAACTTTCTTTACTTCTTCTCTGTCGTTGGCATGCATACGTAGTATGCGACCAATACGTTCTTTGTTTCTTGTACGAGGATTGTAAACATAAGACCCAGCAGTAAGAGTACCGGAATACACACGGAAGAATATAAGCTGTCCAACAAAAGGATCTGTTGCGATTTTAAAAGCAAGAGCAGAAAATGGCTCAGCGTCAGATGCGTGTCTCTCTATAACCTCTTTTTCATTATCTGGATTTAACCCCTTTATTGCAGGAATATCAAGTGGAGATGGTAGATAATCCACTACAGCATCAAGCACCAACTGAACTCCTTTATTTTTTAAGGCAGAACCTGCGTAAACAGGGAAAATTTCGTTTGCTAAAACTCCTTTACGTAAAAGTTTCTTTAATGTGTCTGTATCTGGGATCTTTCCCTCAAAATATTCATTCATTATGTTGTCATCTTGTTCTACTATTTTTTCAACAAGATCATTTCTGTATTTTTCAGCATCTGCTAAAAGATCTGCAGGAATTTCTTTTTCTACCACACTATTCCCCATCTCTCCTTCAAAGTAGTATGCTTTCATTTTTAGCAAATCAATAACCCCGTCATGGTTTTCTTCTAAACCAATAGGGATTTGTAATCTTACTGCTTTTTTTGTAAGTCTATCTAAAATAGTTGCAAAAGATTTTTCAAAAGAAGCACCTGTTCTATCAAGTTTGTTGATAAAACAAATACGAGGAACTTTTGCTTCATCAGCATAACGCCAGTTTGTCTCGGACTGAGGTTCTACTCCAGCTACTCCATCAAACACCACCACTGCTCCGTCTAGTACACGAAGAGACCTCTTTACTTCAACAGTAAAGTCAATGTGCCCTGGGGTGTCAATAATATTGAAACGATGTTTTTTTGATTTGTCATTAATTGCATAAGTAGGAGTCCAAAAACAAGTAACAGCAGCGGAAGTAATAGTAATACCTCTTTCTCTTTCTTGTTCCATCCAATCAGTAGTAGTCTCTCCATCATGCACCTCTCCAATCTTATGAGAAACTCCTGTGTAAAACAAAACACGCTCGGTAGTAGTAGTCTTACCAGCGTCAATATGAGCAATAATACCTATGTTTCTAACCTTTTCTAAAGGATAATCTCTTTCCATACTAAAAATATGTTATTTTATTAATTTTATTAAAATTACCAACCAAAGTGAGCAAAAGCCTTGTTGGCATCTGCCATTTTGTGAGTATCGTCTTTCTTTTTTATTGCAACACCCTCGTTTTTGGAAGCAGAAATAAGCTCATCTGCTAGTTTTATGTGCATAGGCTTCCCTTTTACTCCACGAGCTGCATCTCTAATCCATCTCATCGCTAGAGCGAGTTTTCTTTCAGCTCTTACTTCTCTTGGCACCTGATAGTTGGCTCCTCCAATTCTTTTTGAACGAACTTCTGTCACAGGTCCAGCATTTTTCATTGCCAAATCAAATATTTCTAAAGGATTAGAATTCCCTGTCTTTTCTTTGATTATTTCAAAAGCTTTATACATAACATTGCGAGCAGTCTCTTTTTTTCCTGACCACATTATGTAATTTATAAACTTCTCTAATTTTTGAGAATTATAAACGAAATCTGAAGCTATTGTTTTTTTATTTTTTATCTTTCTGCGCATTTTATTATTTAAAATATTTTACCAAAATTATTTTGCTTTTGGCTTTTTGTTACCATATAAAGATCTACTTTGTCTTCTCTTTTCTACTCCTTGAGTATCAAGAACTCCACGCACTATGTGATATCTTACTCCAATCAAGTCTTTTACACGACCCCCACGAAGCATTACCACTGAGTGCTCTTGTAGATTGTGACCTTCTCCTGGAATATATGCTGTAACTTCCATTCCGTTGGTTAATCTTACACGGGCAATCTTACGTAAAGCTGAGTTTGGTTTCTTTGGGGTAGTAGTAGTAACTTTTGTACAAACTCCTCTCTTAAAAGGAGATGGATAAAACACAGGTTTGTTCTTTAAAAAGTTAAAACCACGTTCAAGAGCAACGGTCTTTGGTTTTCGGCTGACTTTCTTTCTTTTATTTTTTACAAGTTGATTTATTGTAGGCATAATTAAAACAAAAGAGTCCAAGGACTCTTGCTAGTAATATACTACACCCTTTTAAAAAATGCAAATGTTTACACCCCCCCTAGTATATAGAGACTAGTATTTATCTTCAGCTCCCAATCATTAAGACCTAAAATTTAATTTAAAACTAACTAAAATTCATTCCTGTAATAACAAAATACAAAAACTTCATTACGGGGAATAAATAATCTAAAAGGAAAAACAAAAAGAAAAGAAGGAGGGCAATTGAATATTTTTCCATAAATTCAATAAAAGGGGTAGCACTTTCCGGTAATAATGCAAATAATATTTTTGAACCGTCTAGCGGTGGAACAGGAATAAGATTAAAAAGACCCAAACCTAAGTTTACTAAGACGATAGAAGACACAATAAAATAGGCTTCAGTAAAATACCCTGCCCCCATTACAAATCTTAAAATTAAGCCAAAAAATATTGCTAAGAAAAAATTACAAAGCACCCCCGCAAAAGAAACCCAAAAAGAACCCCATTTGCGATCAATCAGATTATAAGGATTTACAGGGACGGGTTTTGCCCAACCAATTAAAAATGGGGACTTAAACAAAACGAGCATCAAAGGCAACAAGATGGAACCAAACATATCTAAATGTTTGATTGGATTCAAAGTAAGTCGTCCTGCTTTTCGTGCTGTATTATCACCATAATATTCAGCCACAAATCCGTGAGCAACTTCATGAATAACCACAGACATTATTAAAATAGCTATAAAAAATACAGTTTCCATTTTTATATATTTAAAAGTAAACGTTCTAGTTTGATAAAGTAAAAATTTAAAGAAAAAACAAACGTTCAAAAACAAATTTAGAAATATTGCTTTTCCTTCATTCTTATGATAGCATAAAAAAATCATGGCGAAAACATGCGCAATAACAAAAAAGGGTTCAATTGTCGGAGGAGGATACTCCAACCGTACTCGTGCCACAAAATTCAACCCTACTGGTAAATCTAGAAAATACTTAAATCTTCAAAAGAAGAGAATTTTTGTACCTGAACTAAATAAGTCTGTAATTGTCACAATATCCACTCAAGGACTACGCACTCTAAAGAAAAATGGTGCTTATGCTACTCTCAAAAAAGCTGGCTTACTAAAAGCTTAACAAGTGCACAAAAAAAGCATCCCAAGAGGATGCTTTTTTTGTGCTATTTTTTTAAAAACTATATAAATGTTAGAGCTACTCCTTTTTTACCTGAGCGCCCTGTACGGCCAATACGGTGCACATAAGTCTCGTAGTTTTGTGGTATGTCATAGTTGATAACATGAGATACATCTGGGATATCAAGCCCTCTAGCTGCCACATCAGTAGCAATAAGAATTGTTATGTGATCTTTTTTAAAAGATTCTAGGATACGAATACGTTCTCTGCTTCTTTTATCTCCATGAATACCTCCAACCTTAAAACCTCTTCCTGAAAGTTCTTTGGCTAAGTCATCCACACTGTGTTTCATTTCTCTAAAAATCAAAACTTTACTGATTTTTTCTTCATTTAAAAGCTCATGCAATTTTTCTATTTTATCTTCTTTACTTTTAGTGCGGACAACATCTTGATCAATATTTTTTGCAGTCTCTCCAGATACAACTGAAATAAAAACAGGATTTTTCAAAAAATCAACTGATAGTTTTTTAATTTCAGCAGAAAGAGTAGCTGAGAAAAAAAGAGTTTGTCTTTCTGGAGCAGTTTTGCCGATAATCGTAACCATATCATCTCTAAATCCCATATCAAGCATTCTATCTGCTTCATCTAATACAACATTTTTGTATGTACTAAGATCTAAAACTTTTCTTTTTATTAAATCCATTACTCTTCCTGGGGTACCTATAACAAAAGAAACTCCCCTTTCTACTTCTCTTATTTGTTTCATTATTGGCAATCCACCAACAACCACAACTCCATACAGACCAGAAGCAGAAGCAAGAGTTCTTAATTCTTCTTCTATTTGAATAGCAAGCTCTCTAGTAGGAGCAAGCACCAATACTTTTTCTGATTTATCTTTAATTACTTTATCAATCAAAGGAAGTAAAAAAGCAGCAGTCTTCCCTGTACCTGTATTTGCCAAACCAAAAACATCTTTTCCTTCTAGAACACTAGGAATAGCTTGGTCTTGGATTGGTCTTGGGTGAATATATCCCTTCTTGGCAATATTTTTTTGAATCTGTGCATGAAATGGAAAATCAGAAAAAGTATGTTTGGAGACATATTCTTTTTCTTCTACTTTTTCCGCCTTTTTAATGAAACGAGAAAAGTCTATCCTTCCTCCGCTTCTTCCTCCCCCTCTTCTACCTCCTCCAAAACTACTTCCTCCTCTACTTCCTCCCCCACTATTCCTTTGGCCAAATCTACCGCCAAAAGAACGACTACCGCCAAAAGAACTTTCCCTTCTTGGAAAGCTACTATGGCTAGAATGTGTACTACTACCGAAAGATCTTCCACTACCACTAGAAGTTTTTACACCACTAGAAGTCCTAGCACTGGTAGAAGTCCTTGCACCAGAAAAACTCTTCTTTTTAAAAGAAGTACTACTAGCAGAACTAGCTGATTTATTACCTCGTGCAACACGAGAAACTGGACGTGCTCCTCCACTAGAGGAACGCGCAAAATTGCGTTTTTGTATCATATATTACTTTTTTGCCATGGCGATCAACTAAGCGACAAAAAAGTCATACATTGATTTCCACAACTGCTTGCTTCTAAAGCAAGGCATCAGTCTCGTTATTTATTAATTAGTGAGCCGAATGCTCATGAGAATGATTAAAAGAGTGTAGCACTAAACAATGTTTTTGTCAATGTTTTTGTGTCCCTTTAATACCTAATGAGCACTTAGACCATTAAACATCATACATACAAAAAATAAGAGCATACCAAATTTACTAAAAAAGTTTACTTTTGATATAATGAATAGATGCAAAATAAACATCCAGATGAATCATATCTTGAATTGCTTGAACATCTACTAAAAAATGGCACTGAGAAAACAGATCGCACAGGCACAGGCACCAAAAGTGTCTTGGGTTATCAAATGCGATTTGACTTAGGAAATGGCTTCCCTCTTTTGACAACAAAAAAAATTCCAATGAAAGCTATCATTCATGAACTCTTGTGGTTTATGCGTGGAGATACCAACCTAAAATATCTAGCAGACAACAATGTCCACATATGGGACGAGTGGCCATTTAAAGCATATTTAATTAAAAATAATTTAAAAGTCCCTGCTGTGGCTAGTGAAGAATGGAATACTGGAATCAAAGAATTTGTCAGGAAAATAAAAGAAGAGGATAGTTTTGCTAAAGAATATGGCGATCTCGGACCAATCTACGGATATCAGTGGCGTTCTTGGCCGACAAAAGACAACGGACACATAGATCAGCTTTCTAAAGTTATTGAGCAAATAAAAAACACTCCTGATAGTAGAAGAATGATTGTCTCTGCTTGGAATGTAGAATACATAGATGAAATGGCAAAAGCAGGACTACCTCCTTGTCATTGTCTATTTCAATTTTATGTTGCTAATGGAAAACTTTCTTGCCAATTGTACCAAAGGAGCTGTGACACATTTTTGGGAGTACCTTTTAATATTGCTTCATATTCCCTTCTCACTATGATAGTCGCACAAATCACAGGGCTAGAGCCTGGAGAATTTGTCTGGACTGGTGGAGATGTTCATTTGTATCTCAATCATATTGAACAAGCAAAAACACAGCTCTCTAGGAGAAATGATATTCGCCCCCTCCCAAAAATGAAAATCAATCCTGTAAAAAAAGATTTAGAAGATTTTAATATTGATGATTTTGAACTGACAGATTACAATCCACACGAAGCGATAAAAGCACCAATTGCAGTTTAAAAAATATGAATATTTCAATTATTGCAGCCATAGGAAAAAACAGAGAGCTTGGTCTAAACAATCAGCTTCTTTGGCATTTACCTGCTGATATGAAACATTTCAGAGAAACTACTAGGGGGCATACTATTATTATGGGACGAAAAACTTTTGAATCTCTCGGAGAAACAAATGGAAAAGCTGGTAAAATACTCCCAAACAGAAAAAATATAATCATTACCAGAGATCCACACTACAACATAGAGCATACAAAAACAGAAGACAGAAAAAATATTTCCATTTTCTCTTCGCTAGAAGAAGTATTAAAAAATATTTCTGAAGAAGAAGTATTTGTCATTGGTGGAGCAGAAATTTACAAACTCGCCCTACCCTATGCCAACAAACTGTATCTCACAGAAGTAGAAGCATCTATGGAGGCAGATACTTTTTTCCCTGAATTTAAAAAAGAAGAGTGGCAATTGGATAAAAACGAATATTTTCCAAAAAATTCTGAAAATACCTACGATATGTATTTTAATGTTTACAGGAGAGTGTAATTAAAATATTTTCTTGTTCACCCTTTTTCTTTTTAGTTTATTTTTTTAAAACAAACCTCCTTCTTGCCTTGGTCTCTTTAAGGATCTTCGTCTGTTTTAACTCTAATAAATATTGGCTTCCCATTTGGGGCAATACTTTTTGTATATTTCCTATTTTTATTTATTTCTATTTTTCTAACTAATTCTTTTTCTAAATCAACTTCAAGAATTTCAGACATTCCTAAAAGGAAGATTGCTACATCTGCCAACTCTTCCCCTACTCCATCTTGACCTTTATTGTATTTTGAAAAAGCCTCAGAAAGCTCTTCGTGTGCTCGACAAAATTCTAAAGACACATCATTAGTATTAAATCCTTTTTCTTCTTTATTCCTCTTTACTGCTTTTTGTAATTCTTTTAAATCAATCATTTTTGTATAGTACTTTTATTAATAATTTTTTTATTTTAATCATTTTTTTCTGTACTAAATTGTTTATTGGTGATTCTCTCATTTTGTTTGTTCTTATTGCTTATCATAAGCTTCCATTTCCCCCAATATACTTAGCTCTACTCCGGCTTCTTTTAAAATAGCTTTGCTTTTCTCTCCTGCATGATAGTCTTTAGCAGTCACTACTTTTTTGATACCTGCAGTAATTATACTTTTGGCACAAGAGTAGCAAGGAGTCATTTTACAATAAAGGGTTGCTCCTTCTAATGCTACTCCAAAACGGGATGCTTGGGAGATAGCATTTTGTTCAGCGTGAGCAGTCCTAATACAATGCATAGACTGAGTACCATCTTCATTCACAACTGTATGCATCTCATGCCCTACATCATCACAATGAGGAACTCCTGGAGGTGAGCCCACATATCCAGTAGAAATGACCCTTTTATCTCTGACAATCACACAGCCACTTCTACCCCTATCACAGGTCGCCCTAGAGCCTACATACTCTACCATTCCTAAAAAATATTCATCCCATGAAGGCCTCTCTCTTTTCATATATAAATTATACATCTAAAAACTATGAAAAACTAGTTTTCCAATAAAAAAAACCAATCTTTTGGATTGGTTTTTTTTGAGTTTAAAATATCTTATTATTTTACATCTATACCCATAGAGCGAGCTGAGCCTGCTACAATTCTGATAGCTCCTTCCATGTCTTTTGCATTCAAATCAGACATTTTCTTTTCTGCTATCTCCTGAGCTTGCGCTTTAGTGATCTTACCTGCTTTGGTAACAGTATTTTTACCTGATCCTTTTGCCACACCTGCTGCTTTTAGAATAAGTCCACTTACAGGTGGAGTCTTGACGACAAAGTCATAGCTTCTATCTTCATATACAGAAACATTAACAGATACTATATCTCCAATCATCTTTTGAGTAGCAGCATTAAACTTTGTTACAAAGTCTCCGATATTGATACCTGCTTGTCCCAAAGCGGGCCCAAGTGGTGGAGCTGGAGTAGCTTTACCTGCTGGAACTTGAAGTTTTATTTTTTTTGTTACTTTTTTTGCCATAATATTTTATAAATTTACTAATACAGATTACCCTATGTTTTCTTAACTTGCAAGAAATCTAATTCTACGGGGGTTTCTCGACCAAACATTGAAACTAATACTTTTACCTTTCCTCTCTCTTCATCTATTGCATCTACTTTTCCTTCCAGATCCCTAAATGGTCCATCTGTGATTTTTACCATTTCTCCAAGAGCTAAGTCAATATTGTGTTTAGCTGGACCTCCGTCCATTTTCTTAAACAAGAAATCTACTTCTTCTTTTTTTAGAGGTACAGGATTTACTCCTGCTCCAACGAATCCTGTAACGCGAGGAGTATTACGAACCACATACCAAGAATCATCTGTAACAACCATATCCACCAACACATAGCCTGGATATATTTTTTCCTCTACTTCTACTCTTTTACCTCCTTTTATTTTTATTTTCTTTTCTACTGGTACAACCACATTAAATATCTTTTCATGCATCATCAAAGAATCTATACGTTGTTTTAAATTACGCAAGACAACATTCTCATATCCAGCATATGTATGAATTGCATACCAATTTCTTCCTCCTTGATTTTCTTGTTTTGACATATTTTTTAAACTATCAAATTTAACATTCTTAAGAAGATAAAATCAAAAACTCCTAAGAAATATGCTACTAATACCGACAAAACCACCACGATAATAGTGTAGTGTATTGTTTGTAATTTACTAGGCCACACAACGTGTTTTAACTCACCTTGTACTTCTTTAAAATAATTAGTTATTTTTGACATAATATTAAATGAATCCTCTTAAAAAAGCCCCCTCAGGGGCTCTTTTAAATATACTCTTTATCCCAAAAAAGTCAAATCCAATTAGTGTATTTGGTATGTGATTGTTACATTTGAACTGATAGTATTCTCTCCTTTTGATAACTGAGGGAGAATTGCTCCACCAGATTCTGTCTTTGCAGACATTGTCATTACAGTATCATACATAGGCACTGGGTATGATTCGCCCTCATTAAAGCTTACAACTTTACCCAATTTTACTCCCAATCCTTTTGAAAGGTCTTTCGCTTTTTTCTTTGCATCTTCTATTGCAAGTTTTCTAGCTTCAGCTTTCAAAAAATCTTCATCATCTACTGAAAAATTTGGTCCATTTAAATCATTTACCTGTAAAGCACTCAATTCTTGAATAAGTTTTCCAGTACTATCTATATCTCTAATTTTTACTTCCAATGATTCATAAGCTTCATACCCTACTATGATATTTTTTCCTGGTTTATTGAATCCTTCATATACATATTCATATTTTGGATTAAACCCAACAGATAGAGTTTTGATATCTTTTTGATCTATTTTATTTTCTGTTAAAACTTCTAATACCTTTACTTCAACTTTTGAAACCCCGTCTTGTGCCTCTTTTACAGTTTTTGATTCTTTACGAATTGTAAAATTGACATTTGCTACATCTGGTACTACTTTTACTTCTCCTTTTCCTGAAACAGTAATAACATTCTGTATTTGCATAGAATCATTTGATCCATATCGCAAGCTATTTATTGAAAGAATGATTACATATACTGAAAGGACTAATAAAAGCACGAACCCAATCACGTACAAATTCTTTTTGTGTGTGTTAAATATATCCATATTAATTTATTTATTTATTTTTCTATTGCTAATAATTCAACCTCAAAAACTAAAGTAGCGTTTGGTGGAATAACTCCGCCTGCTCCCCTTTCACCATAAGCATACTCTGGAGAAATTTCTAATACTCTTTTTTCTCCTACTCTCATACCAACCAATCCTTCATCCCATCCTCTTATAACCATCCCTGCTCCAAGATCAAAAGTAAATGGCTCTACATGGCTAAATTTTGGATCTACATTTGAATCAAAGACTGTACCATCTACAAGAGAACCTGTGTAATTTACACTAACTAAATCTCCTGCTTTTGCTACTTCACCTGTTCCTTGAGTTAAAATTTTATATTCAAAACCCTTACTTGATGAAACTTCACCAGAATCTTGTGTATTTTGATCTTGCATACTTGAATCTTGTAAAGAAACCTCCTCAGTCTCTGAAGTTGGTTCTTTTTTGTTAATTGTAATAAATACCAAAGCAACGACGACAACCAAAAAGATAATCCAATATGTTATTTGTTTGCTATTCATAAATAATGTTATTAATTCTAATTACTCTATTATATTCACTTCTCGCTCTAATTTCAAGTTGAATTTTTCTAAAATTGATTGTATGATTTTTTCTGAGAAATTTTTAACCTCCATACCTGTCGCCCCACCTTTGTTTATAAGGACTAATGCTTGCTTGTCGTGCACTCCTACATTCCCCTCACTCTTGCCCTTCCATCCAGCTTTTTCTATCAGCCACCCAGCAGGTATCTTGTAAATCCCCTCATCTTCAAAAAAAGGCAAATCTGGGTATCCAACTTGAAGATCTTCAATTTTCTCTTTTTGAACAAAAACATTTTTAAAAAAACTACCCGAATTGCCTACTATTTTTGGATCAGGGAGTTTACTTTGCCTAACTTCTATCACCGCCTCACTAATATCTTTAGAGGTTTTAATTACTAAATTTTTTTCTTTTAAATATTTATCTAATGCTTCATACTTAGGGACACTAGAAGACTTTTTGTTTAATTTAAAAAGAACAGCAGAAATAAAGACTTTTCCTTTTAAAGAATTTTTAAAAGCACTATCGCGATAACCAAATTGACATTCATTGTTTTGTAAAATCTTTTTTTCACCATTCAACATTTCATAACTCTCTACCTCTACTATAGTATTCTTGGCTTCCGCTCCATAGGCACCAATATTTTGTACAGGAGCCCCTCCGACAGTCCCTGGGATTAGTGCCAAACTCTCTATCCCCCACAATCCTTTATTTACAGAATACATCACAAAATCATGCCAATTCTCACCACTCATCACTCGTAACAATATACTTTCTTCATTTTCTTCTAATATAGAAATTCCTTTTAATCTGTTAAGGACTAAAAGACCATCAAAATCATTTACAAACAAAGTATTACTCCCTCCCCCTAAAAATATTTTCTTATTTTCTTTAAAAATATCTGAGGAAAATAATTCTTTTATATCTCCCTCCTCTTGAAGTTCTACAAAAAACTTGGCTTTTGCTTTTACCCCAAAAGTATTTAAGTGAGTCAGATCATAATTTTCTAAAAATTGTATAGTCATAATATTTTGTCTTTATTTTTTTACACCGCAGAAGCTTTCTTAAACCTATCCATAACAGCCACTCCTAAATCTTTCTCTTCAAACGCTTCTACTAGGATTAGATCTACATCTTTATCGTCAAAAAATCTTAATCCCCTGTACACATTCCTTGATATTTGAAGCATATCATTTTTTGAACCCAAAGAAAAAACATTTGGCTCAAACCCTTTATATATATTCATATTTTCTACTGTGCCTAAGATTCCAACTCTAATCCCATTCTTTAAATTTTCATTTGCTATCTTTAGTAGATTTTCACCAATATTCTCAGAATCTCCAGCTATAATTTGCAACTTGGCCTTTGGGGCATAATGTCGGTATTTTGTCCCTGGAGAAGAATTTAGATCTTCTTTTTTTGTGGCAAAAAAAACTGGCTTACTTACAACACCCTCAATCATTTCTTTTGTAACAGAACCAGCTCGTAAAATTAAAATGTTTTCATTGTCTTCCTTCACTACGGTAGATTCTAGGCCGATATTTGAAAAACCATCATCTACAATCAAAGAGACCTGCCCCGACAAATCTGCAAAAGCAGTATTTGCATCTGTGGCACTTGGTTTGCCTGAAATATTAGCAGAAGGTGCTCCTATGGGGACTCCAACTTTTTTTAATAAATCTAAAGCAAAAGAATTTTTTGGCATTCTGATTGCAATAGTATCCAGACCACCAGACACAATACTAGAAACATTTTCTTTTTTTTTAAAAATCAAAGTAAGGGGCCCAGGCCAAAATGCATCTATTAGTTTTTGTTGTGTTCCCGAAACACTTTCTACCAGATCATCTAGCCAAGACTCATCCCCTATATGCAGGATTATGGGATTATCAGATGGTCTTCCTTTGGCTAAAAATATTTTTTGAACAGCACTTTCATTTAATGCATTCGCTCCCAATCCATACACTGTCTCAGTGGGAAAAACCACCAACCCCCCAGAAAGAATTACTTCTCCAGCTTCTTTTAAAATTTCTTCTCTATTATCAGCAGTTAGTTTTAAATTTTTAGTTTTCATCTTTCTGAGATTTTCTTGACCAGAACAATGGTTAAATTATTACTAAAGCCAAAACAAACTTAAATTTCTTTATAATACCCGCATTATATCACTTTTTTTATATAAAATGATATAATCTACAAGGTCAAAAAAACAAAGAAAACAACATGCAAATACCTAAAGAATCACCGACATTGGCACTAGATGAAAAAGCAAAAAAACTACAAGCAGAAGGCAGAGAAATCATAAATCTGACAGTTGGCGAACCATATTTCAATACTCCCAAAAACATATCTAACGCTTCTATCCAAGCAATTAAAAAACATTTTACCCACTACACCCCTACTGCAGGAATCACCGAACTCAGAGAAGCAATTTCAAAAAAATTCCTTGAAGAATATAAAATAAAATATGACAAAGAAGAGATTTTTGTTGGAGCAGGCACAAAATATATTTTGTATTTAGCTTTTCAAATATTATGCAAAAAAGGAGATGAAGTGATTGTCGCCTCCCCCACTTGGAGTACTTATGTAGAACAAATCCACATGGCAGGGGCAAAGGTTGTGTTTGTAGAATTAAAATCACCATTTAAATTAAAAGCAAAAGATGTCCAAAAAAAGATATCCTCTAAAACAAAAATAATTCTTTTAAATACTCCTAGTAATCCTACAGGAGCAACAATAGACGAACAAGAAATCATAAAGATTGGCAAGTTGGCTAGAGAAAAAAACATTTTTATTATCTCTGATGAAATCTATGAGAAAATAATTTATGAAAAAAAACATTTTTCTATTGCATCTTTGGGTGAAAAAATAAAAGAAAACACCTTAATTATAAATGGCTTTTCAAAATCATACGCAATGACAGGTTGGCGCATTGGATATGCCTGTGGATCAAGATCAATAATCAAATCTATCACAAGTCTAGCTAGTCAGATAACTTCAGGAGTAAACTCAATCGCTCAAATGGGTGCTTTGGAAGCTCTTCGAGGAAATGATACTGAAATAAGAAAAATGATAAAAGAATTTGAAAAAAATAGAAACATTGCTTTTGATGCACTTAATAAAATTAAAAAATTAAAGATATCAAAACCCGAAGGAGCTTTTTATATCTTCCCAAATATTAGCAACCTGCTCGGCAAAAAATACAAAACTTCCACTGCTTGGGCAGAGGCTTTGCTAGAAGAAGAAGGAGTGGCTGTAGTTCCTGGAGAAGCTTTCTACTCCCCTTCATATATTCGAATAAGCTATGCAGTAAAAACAAAAACTTTAGAAAAAGGATTGCGAAAAATTAATCAATTTATAAAAAAATCAAAATAAAGATGCCTAGAAAAATACCAGCTGTAATGTTTTCCCAACACCCTGACCACACACACAAACCATACTGGCACAGCGAAGCACTAATCAAAACCCATGACGAAATAAAAGAATGTATCTTGATGTTTAAAGATGTTGGAGCAGAAGAAATGATGTGGGATTGGGAAGGCAAACTAGCAGATGAATCTGTGGTGGAAAGGTTGCTCACAGAGCAGGCTATCTTTTTCCAAAAAAAACCTTTAGGCAAAGAGCTTTTCTTAACCTTCAGGGTTCCTAATCCAAGAGTAGAGTCAGGATACCGACTAGGAAGAGCATTGATGGTTATCTTATCTGCCAGAGAATTAAAAGACACAGGTAGTATTTCTCATAATCCTGTATTTGAAATTATTTTACCTATGACAGAGACCGCGGGAGAAATCTTTAAATTACAAAAAGGATTCAAGAAATTTGCAAAAGTAGTAAATACTTCTTTTGGTAAAACAGAACACAAAGAAGAACCTATTGAAATCATCCCACTTTTTGAAAGAGTGGACACCCTTCTAAAATCAGGTAACATTTTGAACCAATATTTAGAAATGTATAAAAAAGAATTCAAACATTCTCCTGAATACCTAAGACCTTTTTGTGCAAGATCAGATCCTAGTATGAACTCAGGGATAGTGCCCACCACTCTTGCAATCAAATGGGCATTATCTGAATATGCAAAATTCACTAAAAAAACAAAAATACCAACATTCCCTATCATTGCCCCTGGTTCCCTACCCTTCCGAGGTGGACTTACCCCTGACACTAGCTTGGACTTCGTTAGAGAATTTGCTGGGATGAAAACTTTAGTGATTCAATCTTCTTTCCGCTATGACCACAACAATAGTAAGGTTAAAAAAGCGGTACAAGAAATAATCAAAGAGATAGCAACTACTAAGACAGAAATCTTCCCTGACAAAATGTTACCAGAGATAAAAAAAGTTATCTCCTTCTTTGAAAAACCATACAGAAGAAAAGTGGAAGAACTTGTCCCTTTAATTCAAAGGGTTAGCAAATACATACCAAAGCGTCGTGAAAGAATGCAACATATCGGTCTTTTTGGATATTCAAGACAAGTAGGGAAAAACAAATTGCCTAGAGCTATCGGTTTTACTGCAAGCTGTTATTCTATTGGTATCCCCCCAGAATTTTTAGGGACAGGTAAAGGAATAGAAGAATGTTTAAAAAATGGCAAGATTGATGTTGTGAAAAATCTTTACAAAAATCTAAATGAAAACCTAGAAAGAGCTGGAAGATTTTTACGAAAAGAAAGTATCAAAGAATTGGGACTTTTAGGGTTATTGGAAGAGATAGAATCTTTAGAAAGATATACAGGATTCAAGTTTGGACCAAAAACAAAAGAAGAAATACAACACTCCAAACTATCTGGAAAGATTCTAGCTAAAATCAAAAAAAATCAAAACCCATCTAAAGAGATTCTAGAAGCTGCACTTTTAAGGAAGAGTTTGGGGTAGATTTTACACTAAACCTATTAAAATCTAATATTGTTAATCTAAACCAAAAGTACTTACTCAAACATGCCTTCAATATAATTTAAGAAGAAACTTCTTTTTTAATTTTATGAATCTTAATAGTGTCACCGAAAACAACCACATTAAATTTAGGGTCATTTAACAAATCTTGAATAGCCTCCATTAATGCTTTTTTTCGTGTTTCAAATGTATCCCCTTCTTTATCTTTGTTTTGAACGGCTATCGGAGAAATACGAGCATTCCCTCCTTCTCGTATAATTGAAGCCATATTTTTTATTAATTTTTTTATATCTTCGGCAGAATCTAAATAAAATGGTACCGAATATGTAGCCCACACCTCATCAGCTTGCGGAATAACTTCTTTTTCTACCATTATTTTAATATTTTCATTTGAAGCTGATATTGGATAGGATTCATAAATACCATTTTGATTTTTATTGAGATCTTCTTTTTCTAAAAAAGGATCGAAATTAAGTATTTTATTTGGTTTAAACTCTTCTGAATTTAATAAATCTCTAACAGAATCACCGCCACCAAATAAAAAAATTGTTTTATTATCAATTTTCTCATGGATATATTTCTTACCCAAATCAGTTGTTGAAAAATTGTTAAGTAAACCAAACATCATTGAAACATAAGAATATGAATCACTTTTCCTACCGTCAGCAAAAAACTCTCTCGTTTGATTTGTCTTGGAATAATATTCAACTCCATCTTTTTCTGCTGAATCCCTACTAGAGCTAGCCACTCTTTTTTTTAATAATTTAAGAGTCTCATCATTTTTTATAGCAGAAAACTTTTTATCTTCATTTTTTATTAAAGAATCTAAAATCTTTTTTAACTTCTCAGTATTTAAAGGGTTATTAAAAAAAATATTAGATGCTTGAATAGCATAATTGCCCCTGTATACATTTTGCAATAAAGGTTTTAAATCTTGAAAATCTTTATTTTGATCCAAATACTGTTGAACAACACCATTTTTTAAAGTAGTAACATACTCTTCAGGAGTATCTTCTCCATTGGGGTTTTGAAACATATAATCAAATTCCTTATCTTTAATTTGGTCCAAAAATAAATTTGCTTGGTCTTGTATAGATGGTGGTATTTCTGTAATTGGTGGCATCCCTAATTTATCTCTAATAACCCCCATCTGTTCAACAACAATATTCTGAACAGCAACATCAACTGCCATATTCCCAGCAATAGGATCTTTTTTAGGATCCATTAATACTTTTTTAGGCTGTTCAACACCATCAGGATGTAATTTTTTTGGATTTTCTAAATTCATAGACAAAGTATACTACTTAATTTATAATTAACAATTTTTGTATGTTAGTATATTTCAAAAAATCTAATACACCTCCTTTTGGTAACAACTTTCACAATACACAATCTCAGGTCTATTTAAATCATAATTGGTGCTGATACTTTTACCACACTTAGCACAATCCCTGTCCCAAAATTTATATGGACCTCTTTTTTGTAATCTATCTTTGTGTCGACAATAAAAACACTTTCGTGGTATTGGTAACTTCATTTTTTTATAAAAAGAAAATTCCTGAGAGGTTAGCTTGTAATTTCTTTTACAATCAAAGCAAACACAAATCTCTTTTAGAAAAGATTCATTTACTTCCTCTATATTATCAGGGATATCTTCTGTTTTAATAGTTTCCTTCCCTTCTGTTTTTTGTAAGTCTTCTTCCCACCTACAGCCAAAAGCCAAGACCTCTGTTTCATTTAATGGAGCATTATCCATGACAATAGATTCATTGTAGCCAAACGGAGAAATCTCTGAAGGTATCATATAACCATATAATTCTTTCTCTTTTAGTTCTTGGATAATCTTTTCTTTTATTTTATTATATTCTTCTTCTCTATACTCTTTATTTAAAATACAAAATTTACCATTTTTTAAACTAGCACAACCAATACAATCACTACATCCATACAAAGAAAAACTATTCAAGATATTTTGTGAATTTTCAACAATAACAGAACCAATCACATTGCTTGAATATCCTACTGCAGCACAATCAAAAAGAGACTCGGAATTAAACCCAAAGCCAACTACCCCAAGAGAATCTTTTAGTTTTTTAGCTGAAAAAGCAAACATAACATTTTCTGAAGAAGCAATTTCAAAAGAATTAACAACATTTTTACATTCCATCAGATAGTCCCCCCGACAATTTTGAACTTTTAAATTGTGGTTTTCTCTATTTGGAAATTTTAATGCAAACTCTTGAAACTTTAAATATTCTGCCTGCATTTTTGTATAACTCCCTTGCACAGTCTTTAATCTTTCTTCGTATTCACTTCTGGAAAGTTGTTCATTAAACCAACAATAACTTTTCATTCTTAAATTCACACAACCAAAACAATTAGTCAATCCACTGCAATCCATTAAAAACATACTATCCAAGCAATTATTAACATTTATCCCCCAGAATACTCCTGAAGAATTAAAAATATTTACACATTCATAACACCTATCAACATTCATCCCAAAATATGAATCAGAAGAATCTTTAGAAAATACCACTCCTCTAGAATACATAGAGTCTTCTGCTGGTCCTCCATTGAAAATAAAATAACAATTTTTAATTCCTCCTGCATAATTTACATAATCACTATTTAGATTTATCCCTGAAGCTTTGGATATATACAAAGAAGCTTTTGGTGTCTTTTTGAAAAGCTCTTGGAACTGATCAAAAAAAGGACGATTTTCATCATAATTTACAAAATAAGATTTTTTATCCCAACTATCTGATTCATAACAACTGTTACAATAAATTACATACCCATGTTTAGGGTTATACATAGAAATGATACTCTTATCACATAGCCCGCACTTTACTCCTGAATATAAGTTCATCTCATTTCGCCAAACGTTTCTAAGTTTAAAACGACAATCAGGGCATGAATGAGTCACAGGAATATTCATTTTTTGAGACAAATTTAACTCAAGGCTATCCACTACAAAAGTCTGCAGGCATCTTTTACAAGTCTTCTCCATGGAAATAATGGTATCATTATAAATTTAATAATTCAATCAAAGAGTTTTAGCAAGCTCCTCTCTTAATTCCATAAAGATTAAAAAATAATACAACAGCCGAAAAAAAATTATCAATACACCTCCTTCTGATAGCAAGATTCACAATACACCACTTCTGGTCGATCTGGGGAATATGTTGTTTTAAATTTATTTTGACACCCTTTGTTCATGCACCCTCTTTCCCAAAACTGAAGAGGATTATGAGTTTTAAATCTTTTTGTATGCCTACAATTTGGACATAAATCTGGCAATGGCAATTTTAATCTTTTATAAAAATCAAAATCGGATTTCCTTATTCTAAAAGCTTCCGTGCATTGATGATTACAATCCCCCTTGTGAGCACATTCTATTACTTTATTTACAATATCTTCCCCTACACCTTCTATCTCTTGTGGAATTTCTTCGCTTTTTATCTCTATTTTATAATCTCTTTCTTTTTTCTTCATCCATCTATATCCTTTTTCTAAAGCTTCCTTTTCTTCTAAGGGAAAATATTCTTGAGCGATAGTTTCGTTATAAGAAAAAGGACTTAAATCTATGGGGAAAAATTCACCATATTTATACACAATCCCTTTTTCATCTACATAAGGCATATCATTCATATGTTTTATAATTTTTTCTACAAGTTGCTCATATTCTTCTTTGGAATACTTTTTATTCAAAATGCAATATTCTCCTTTTCTAACTCCCACACAGCCAAATAAATTATTGGAATTTTCGCAAGTATCAGAATATGAAATATTAAATCCAACCCAAACACAATAGCTACATTTCGCGTTGCTTAAAGTAATACCACTTACAATCTCATTACATAATTCTGAACCATCCACTAAAACATACGCATCTTGCGAATCTTTTATTTTACTACCAAAATTTAAAAATTTAGAATCTTCCACTGAGTTTGAATCAAAAACAAAACTAGAGTTTTTGGAATTATTTGTGTAATCCCCCATGACATCTATGTTTTTTAAACCATGTATATATTTCAATGGATATTTACTCCAAACTTCTCGCGCTTGTTTTTCTAATGATTTCAAACTTTCCCTATTTTCAAGATTTAACTCTTTCTTTTTTTGTTTGTATTCTTCTTCTGTTAGTTGCTCATTAAACAAACAATGCTTTTTATTTCTCAAATTTACACATCCAATACAGTCACTGCAATTATTGCAATTTTTACAAAAAATTAAATTTTGGGAAGAGGCACAATCTTCAGAAAAAGAAACAGCAAAACACTTCACACAAGAAGAAGAGTCATAACACAATTCATTTTCAGTAGAATTAAAAAGATCAAGGGAATTTTTGGAATTAGTAGTAGAGTAACAATATGCACAATCTTCATCGTAGTCACTCACAAAAATAAGATAACAATTTTTATTGAAAGCTGCCCCGTTTGTGTATTCACTATTTGTATTTTGGAAAACAAAAGAATATAGTCTTGGCACTTTTAACTGTAATTCTTTTACCTGTTGTAAAAAAGGTTTTGAAAAATCTATTTCCATCTCATAATCAAAAGGATTCCATGCATCTCCATGGAAACAAGAGCCACATAAAACTTTATATGGGGAATCCTCGCTGTATATTGAGATTATATTTTCTTTACAAATATCACATTTATTTTTGTGCAAATGCCTTTCGTTTCTCCAAGCCATCCTTCGTATCATTCTACATTCAGGACAAAAAGTCGGAGACGGAACCTTTATTTTTTCATAAAATCCCAAGTCGTTTTTTGTAATATCGAAGTCTTTTTTGCAGTTCTGGCAGTTTGTCTTCATATGTTTAAAATTTTATTTATATTATTTATAAACTTCACCAGGATTTTTTTCACCCCCAGCAACAATAGGAATATCCATATTCTGAGCGGGGTCGCTTGTTTCTATCCCATTATCGGAAGGAGGTTTTTCTGCTCCAGCTGTCTCAGCTATTTTTTCACCATCAAGATTTTTTGGTCCTTCTTCTCCTTCTTCTTTTTCAATAGCATGCTCTGCTAAAATCCCTATAATTTTATTTTCATTTGGATATTCTACTCCTTCCAACTCAGATTCTTTTGATTCTATTTCTGTTTGCTTTACTTCCAAGCTTTGATAATAATCATTATTTTCTTGTTTAAAAGATTCCATTTCGTTTTCAGCCAACATAAATCTTACAAAGGTGTCTCGATTTTTAATGGTACTTTGGTCAAATTCAGAATTATTGATATTTTGCAACGTTTTGTTGAAAGTTTCTTGGTTCATACCACCAGCACTCCATATTTCTGTTTCAGTTTCAATAGCTTTTTCTTCAAGATCCATTTCTTTTGCCTTTATCTGCAAACCATCTTCCCCAAATTCCATCTCTTCTTTTTCTAATTTTAAAACTTCAAGTTCAGTTCTCTTTATTAAATTTTCTACTTCTTGTTCTAAATCAACTGCACTTTTCTCAGGAGAAGCCTCGCCATTTTGTAAATCCTCTTGCCCTGATGTTGAATCGACAGCACCACTAAATGATATTGAGCCCTCTAATGAAGTAACTCCTCCCCCGCTTCCTCCTCCTCCATTGTTTATAGTATTCTTTAGACCTTCTAGTTTTTTTCTTTTTTCATCTAAGTCTTTGTTTTTTGCTTCAAAGGCTTTAAAAGCTGGTGAGTCTTTGAGTCCTGCCACCCTTGCTTCCAGTGCTTTTTTTGCTTGCATTACTGCAGACAATCTTTCTATTACCTCTTTTGATATTTCATCTTCTTTTTCTTCAGGATTTTTATTTTTTTCTTGATCTTGTGACGGCTCTTGCTTAGGGGCTTCTTCTGGAGCTTCTGGCTTTTGGGCATTTTCAGAGTTTTCAGGATTTTCAGGTAAATCTTCGCGTGGTTTTCCTGCAGGAACTTCTCCCATTCCTTTTTCCCCCGCTTGACCCGCTTCTGTTATCCCTTGTTCTGCTACCCCTTGTTCTACCCCTTGCTGATTAGGAGATCCAGCCAACAGCTTTTTATTTTTTTCTTCTAATTCTCTTCTTTTTTCTTGTATGTAAGCGATACTAGGTGGAACTTCTAGGTTTGGATTTGAATTTGGATCTAGCCCCAATTGAGCTCTTAGCCCTTCTATTTTTTCCCCAGTAGTCTTTGCTACAGCACCTAACTCTGCAATTTTTGCATCATTTGCTTGAATAATGCCAGGAACATCTAGCTTGGGTTTTGATAACCCTTCAGCCTTTAACCCCTCTACGTTAGGCAAATTAGCCTCTGGTACTTTAATTTTAATTGGTAAGCCCTCTTGTCCTGTCATATGTGTATTATATCAAAAAAATAGAATATGCTTAAGTCAATAAAGAAGTCTCCAACCAACATCTAAAGACCTTGAGGTTTAGAAAAATCTCCTCCTTCATACATTTGTACAACTTCCCCTTTTTCAATTTTAATCTGATAAAGCCCGTTATGCAGGAAAGAAGAATCTTCTTGGATAGTTGGATTCCACAAAAAGTTACCTTTCTTTGTCAAAAGAGGTAGATATTGAGAAATTGTATAAAATTTATTCCCATTAAATTCATTTGTAAAATCGTATCCAACTTTCAAATTTTTAGATGCTCTAAATGTTCTTGTTTTAGAATTATTATTTACAGGAGTCACAGCACCTGCTTGATCTTGACCAAAACTAACATAATCAAAACTTAAATAATAATATCCATCACTTCTTTGTTCAAAACTTGTCAAATAGGCAGAAGATTTTTCGCTTACAATTTTTGATTCTGCTGTATCTTCATATTTTGGAGTAACCTTACCCACAGCACTAGATGTCTCCATACTATTTTGAGCACTATTCTCTCTTGTGTCTTTGTCGGTAAATTGATAATTTAATTGCGACAAATCACTAATCTCATCTTTTGAAGATTTACTTCCAAAAAACACAAAGCTCAACGAAACAACTAATAAAACTACCAAAATAGCAATAATTATGTTCTTTTTCATAAGATGATAATATCACAAACAAAACCAGCTGACTATGTCAGCATGTTATTATAAAATACGACAAGAAAGATGGCTGAGTAATCAATAAACCTCCTTCTGATAGCAAGATTCACAATACACTATCTCGGGTCTTTCTGGGGAGTAACTCGTTTCAAATTCAATTTGACACTTATTTACTCCATGAAAATGCTCTTCATTTGTACACATGCATGATCTATTATAAAAAATATTTTTGTTTCTCTGAGAAATTCTTTTTTTGTAACGACAATCAACACAATATCTAGGTATGGGAATTTTGTGATTTTTTAAAAAATCTAGTTCAAAAGAAATTATTCTATATCCTCTTTTGCAGTCAGCACAAGATATAACTTCTTCAAGAAGATCAGATTTTACATCATCAATATTATCGGGTAACTCTCTCGCACCTATGGTTGTTCCATACTCTCCTTTTGGAACTTCGTACCATTTTGCGCCAAAAGATAATATTTCTTCTTTTGAAAAAGGAAAGTGCTCGGGGGCTATAGTGTCATTATAAGCAAAAGGACTAAACTCGGGTGGAAAAAATTCTCCATACTTATATACACGACCCTGATTATCGATATATGGCATTTCATTCATGTGTTGCTTTATTTCATCTCGAAGTTTAAAAAAATTTTCTTTAGAGTAACGTTTATTGAGAATAATATACTCTCCACTACTTATGGCAACTGAACCAAAAATATGACTTGCTCCTCTCCCACAAAACATACTGTACTCGAAATCAATTCCTCCATCCCAACATTCCCAACAAAACTTAAGCTGAGCTGAGTCCCAGCCAGAGATACTTGATTCATAAACAATTTCACTTTTTGCAACAACAGTCACATCCATCACATCACGCAAATAACCCACTTGGGAGTACTGCACATACTTTAAATCTTCACCCTCTCTCACAAGAAAACTTTTACGAACGTTTTTTGAATGAGTAATATATTCTCCTGAAGAAAAAACGTTTTTCATTCCAGTAAAATACTTCACTGGAAATTTAAGCCAGAATTCCCTACTTTCTTTTTGAATCTTTTCTAAATTAGAGAATTTCTCAAGCTCCAATTCTTTTATTGTTAATAAATATTCTTCCTTCGATAGTTGTTTATTAAAATAACAATATGATTGATTCACTAAATTTACACACCCAAAGCAATTTGTACAACCTTGACAATTTTTAGAAAACCAAACTGATACACAATTCTCACACTGAGAAGAAAAGAACGTTTCGTAACATTTGGTAAGCCAGAAAGATTCATAACATCTTTCTGATTGTTTAATGTGAGAAGTATCAAAGCAATTGTTCGAAAAATCTATACCATTACCATATGCTGAATTTTCTGAGTTATTAGAATTAAAAAGCAAATAACAATCCTTAAGATCAACAGCGTTTGCAGAGTATTCACTTCTAATCATATTAAGTGTACTAACGCGAGGGTGTGGAATTTCTTGATTCAGCTCAAAAAGTTGAGCTAAGAAAGGTCTCGAACGGTCAAAATCTCTTCCATAAGAAAAAGGGTCCCAATTATCACTTCCCCAATAATTATCATCATATATGGTGTATCCAGATTCTGCAGGGTAAATAGAGAGTGTTGGTTTCTCTGTAACTGCATTAATAGTTCGAAAAAGTTTTCTTTCATTTCTAAAAACTGCTCTTCGGAGAAATCTACATGTTGAACACCAAGTCGGAGGCGGAACCTTTATTTTTTCATAAAAAGAAAAGTCATCTATCTCAATAGTGAAGTCTTTTTTGCAGTTCTGGCAGTTCTTTATTTCTGGAGTCATTTATTTATTTTATCATAAAAAATTTGATTTCTAGTAGCCTATAAAAACCCTCTACATAAACTGTACAGATTGGCAAGAATAGAAATATGGGGGTCACTACCGCAGTTCAAGCCACCTCGGCCATGAAACACTATTCTAGTAATATCTTTATTTTATCTATCAATACTTGTCTTGATTCCCCTGAAAACTGATGGTTCCCATCAATATTTATAATCTCAATTTTTTTATCTAATCCTTGAGTATTTGTATGGCCAAATATTTCATCTTGCTTTGCATTTATAATGATTAAATCAGTTTTGTTGGATAATTCATTATATAAAGAAATTGGATCAGATTGTTTTCTTTCTACCCAAAACAGAGCAGGGACCAACGTAACAGTTCCATCTTTACGTGCCAGCCTTGATATACCAGATAAATTTATCTCTGTTCCTGCCCGCTCCTTAAACATCTCAATTGTATGCTCTATGTCTGTATCTAAAGAAGGTGCAACAAAAATAGTTCTATGAATTCCTTGTGGTTTTGCAAGAGACACCGCCAAGCATCCCTGTGAATGACCAATAATATCTATCGTTGCCTCTGGATTATCTATATATGCTTTTTCAATTACATCATTTAACATTCTTGCTTGCTCAGATAATAAACAAGCAGTTAGAGTATTCTCTGTTTCATCAACACTATTATAGTCAAAAAGTATGGATTCTGTTCCAGGAAACCCCTCTGCAATATCAGTAAAAAGTCCACGATCGTCTTTCCGAGTTCCAAATCCATGAGAAAAAATTATTACATGTTTAATAGATTCATTCATTCTCTCATGAATACCTTTTCGAAACTCATCTGGATTTTCTTTTAATTCTTTTCTTAGTTTTTCTTCAGGAAACCATTTAATTTCGGCAACTTCATCTTCTTGAATTTTGAAATTATTAAATCCTACCGGTAGGGTTAGTAGAAAATATTGAACGAAATAATTCCACTTAGCATTTCTACGTTTTTTAATCCCAACAATAGGCTTGATATCCTTTAATCCTATTTCTTCTTCTGCTTCTTTTATTATATTCTGCTCATAAGTTTCTCCTTCCTCAACCGTTCCAGCTACTGCAGGACCCCATTTACCAGGGTCATGGCTTTTATTAAAAGCACGACGAGCAAGTAAAATATTTCCATCAGTATCAGTAATCCACAAAGAAGAAACACGATAAATAGCATTTAAATCACGATTATCTCTTTCTCTATATTCTATAATATTATCATTTTCATCCACTATTGGAATTTTCATATTTTTATTATATCAAAAATCACCAATAAAACACTCCAGTCTTTTGAGACATCTACTAATGGTGACCTTCAAGGACTTGAACTTTTAAGTTTTCATATTTTAAGTTGAAATTAAAAGATATAATTGATTTTTAGACCTTCAGAGTCTAGAACCAGATTTTGGGCGAATATAGAAAAACCCATACCGTATCGGTCTATTTTTTAGTCGCTGACTGCTGGGTGCCTATCCGGATTCGAACCGGAGATAAAAGCTCCACAAGCTTCTGTGTTACCACTACACCATAGGCACCATATATGGCACTTTGTATTTATAGCAAAAAAATAGACAAAAGCCAAACTCTTAAATATCTAACTTGCGAAAAACATACTTTGCTCCTTCCACAAGTAAGATATTTACTACCAACCACAAGAAAACAAAAGGTAGCCAATTTAATGGGAATGGATCCATCTCAAAGATATCTCTCATAAAAGGAAGAACGAAGGTTAAGATAAGTAGCAACAAAGCAGAAAAAATACTCCAATTTAATTTAGCATTTGAAAAAATATTATAAGAAAAAATTGGCTTTCTTAGACTTCTGAAAGAAAAAGAAATAACTAAAATATATGAAGAAAGACAAGTAAACATCACAGACCTGATAGTAGACATTTCAATCTCCATTTGATGTAAGACATAGTAAAGGACAAATAGCAATATAGACGTAAGAGCTCCCACTCCAAGAGCTAGTATTTTTACTTCTTTAGAAAAGACCAACTTCAAATCTTTTCCAGAATATTTTTGTTTATCAATATCTTTATCAAAAGCAAAAGCGAGGGCAGGCAGACTTCCTGTAAAAAGATTAATCCAAATTATCTGCAAAGCCGTCAATGGAAGAGGTAAAGCAAAAACTAATCCACCTCCTATTACAAAGACCATATCAAAAGAGCTAGAAAGCATATAGGCTACTGCTTTTCTGATGTTGGATAATATCTTTCTCCCTTCATCAATCGCCATGCTAATAGTATGAAAATTATCATCTAGCAAGACTAAGTCCGCAGCGCTTTTTGCAACATCACTTCCTGAGCCTACTGAGATACCTATATCCATTGCCTTGAGAGCAGGAGCATCATTCACCCCATCTCCTGTCATGGCTACTACTTCTCCCAATTTTTGATATAGTTTTCCTACTCTAAATTTATCTTCGGGGGTAACTCTAGCAAAAATCTTTATATGTGGAAGCAGTTTTGATAATTCATCATTAGACATAGTACGCATATCTGCCCCCAAAATCACCTCATCTTCTTCTATTTTCCACCCAATCTCTCTAGCCAAAGAAACAGCAGTTCCCTTCAAATCTCCTGTAACCAATACTATTTTTATACCATGATCCTCTATGTTTTTGATTGCTTCAGGAACTTCTGGTCTTAAAGGATCATAAAACACAAAAGCTCCTAAAAACTTTATTCCTTCCACATCTTCTGCGGTTATATTATTTTGCCCTTCTTTTTTAGGGAAAGAAGCAATTCCAATCAACCTCTTTCCTTCTTCGCTAGTCTTTTCAATCCATTTTTCAATTTTTAAATATTCATCTTTTGAAAGATTAGATTTTTTTAATAAAATATCAGGAGCTCCCATTACTATATATTCACCATCTTCCAGAGCGATAGAAAATTTATTTGTAGAATTAAAAGGCAACACTAAGACAGAAATAGGTTTGATCAATTCATCCAAAGATACTCCATGAGCAACACAAGTTTTGGCAATATTTACTTCAAAAGGTTTCCCTTTAAAAGACCATTTTGATGAAATCTCTTCAGGATTTTCTACAGACAAGTCAAGATTAGACAAAGACAGATTCAATAAATTTTTTTCTTCTCCTGAAAGCTCTGAATTATCTTTAATTTCTTTTTTCTTCTCTAGAATAATATCTTCTCTAGAATAGATAGCAGTCAATTGCATATCCGCCAAAGTAAGTGTGCCTGTCTTATCTGTCATAATCAAAGTAGTAGAGCCAAGAGTTTCCGCCGCGGTAAGTTTACGAACAATTCCTTTTTTCTCAGCAATACGAGTAGCTCCAATAGCTAGAATAACAGTAAGAACAATGGGTAGCGATTCTGGGACAGCTCCCACTGCGACAGCAGCAGACAAGACTAGCATTGGGAACAATGACTCTCCACGAATTACCCCTAAAGTTACAATCCCAACGACAATCAACAACGTGATGCAGAAAATAAGCCAAGCGAGCTTATTCATACCTCTTTTAAGTGGAGTATCTACTCTATCAATCTTAGAAACCATCCCTGCAATCTTTCCTATCTCTGTATGATTCCCTGTAGCATATACCACAGCAGTAGCAAAACCTTGCACCGCCAAAGTACCAGAATGTGCAATATTTTTTCTTTCAGCTACTTCTGCAGATACTTTCATAGAACCAATTTCTTTATATACAGGAATAGACTCACCTGTCAGAATAGCTTCGTCTGTTTGGAAATTATTGACACTCAAAACCCTAGCATCAGCTGGTACTCGAGAGCCGTAAGAAATCTTTATCAAATCCCCTGGCACAATCATAGCTGAATCTATTTCTTTTTCTTTTCCTTCTCGCACAACTTTAGCCCTCTCTTTTATATACCCTTTTAATTTTTCAAGTGTATTTTCTGCATTATATTCATGCCAAAAACCCAAGCCAACATTTATTAAAATAGCGAAAACAATCCCTGCAGTATTCATCCATTCTTTCAAAAAGATGGTAATAACAGAAGCTGATACTAAAAGAAAAATAAGGGGGCTTAAAAATTGTTTCAAAAACAAGACAAAAGGATTAACTTTTTCTTTATTGTGAAAAGTATTGGTACCAAACTTTGAAAGACGAGACTCTGCTTCTTTTTCACTAAGTCCTTCTTTAGATGTCCCCAAAGAAAGAAAAACTTCTTCTTCTGTCATCGCCCATGGTTTTGTATTTATATTATTATTTTTCATTTTTATTTTTTTATTTATAATCAGGACTTTCTTCGTCTATCTTTGCTTCAAAATTAGACCACCTGGCCAGTGCATACAAGAGACTAGAAAGTCTATTTAAATATGCTTTGGTAAAATCCCCCACTACTACTTTTGATTCCTCAGAAACTCCGATCACTCTTCTTTCTGCTCTTCTTGCAATCGTGCGAGCAATATCAAACAAAGAAGCAAGCTCTGTCCCCCCTGATATGAAAAAAGATTTTATTGGTGGCAACCCTTTTTCAATAGAATCCACTAAAAACTCTACCTCTTTGACCTTCTCTTCGGTAATAGAAATCTTAGACCCCGCCAACTCCGCTTGAATAATAAAAAGATTTTTTTGAACCTCATGCACAATGATATCTATTTCTTTACCATCAGGCATTAAAAACTTTTCATCTTTTGACTTTACTTTACAGATTCCTAAAAAAGAATTAATTTCGTCCATAGAACCTAATGCTTCCGCAATCAAAGAGCTCTTAGAGATCCTTTGATCACATCCAAATGTTTTTGTCGTTCCGTTGTCTCCTTTTCTTGTGTATAGCATATTAAAAAATTAATTTAAAAAAGATTGCAAAGCTCCTGAAATATCATAGACAAATAATGTTAGGATGAAAATACAAATACAAACAAAAGAAGAAATAAAACACCATGAACATCCTTTTTTAAGCACAAACACTTGTGCAAATAGAAGATACAGAGAAAAAATAAAAGCGGACATTGGAGCGAAGGCTAGAAATAGTATTATAAGTGGAGACAAACTACTCGCTGGAATGAAAAGTAGAGCCAAATAAGCGATAGACATTAAAGCATAATAAAGCATCCCAAAAAACTCTACAGGAATACCAAAAAGCTTTGAGAAGCGACTATTGACTACTCCATTGCAATCAAACCCCACAGCACACACCAAAGGCTTATTTTCCTTTTTGGTGTTATATATATATTTAGCAATAAAAAATCCAACAATAGCAAAAATAAGCATCCCCAAACGAGACAAAAAATAATCTTGTTCTATCATGTTTTGATTATAACAATTTTTGTCTAAATAAGACAAATAGAGATCGCTAAAAATATTTTCTTCTATTGTGAAGCTAAATCTCTTTGACTGCTTGTTTGACTGGGTAATTTTCAAACAATACTTTATGAAGCACTTCTACCATCGGTGCTTCTATTGGATTCAATTTTTGATTTTGAAGAATCTTTTTAATGTCCTTAAGATTATCAATCCCCTGTGGGGTGTATTCCATTTCTTTTATTGCCTCTTCTAAGGTCTTCCCTTCTCCAAGCAAAATACCAAGCTTCCTATTTCTAGAGTGAAGCAACAAATCCCCTGCACAATTCAAACCAACAAAAGTGCTCTGTTTGGCTCCAAGAGAAACTCCAATCCTTTGCATTTCTTCTAATCCTTTTGTAAAAAAATATGCCTTTGCATTTTCTCCCATATTTAAACCTTCAGAAATCCCCACAAATATAGTAAAGACATTTTTTAATGAAGCCCCTATCTGAGCCCCGACGACATCCTCTGATAATTCTATTCTAAGATAATCTGATTCTAATTCTTTTTTTAATAGTTCTTTCCCTTCCCCTCCAGCAAGAATCATTCCTGACAATTTTCCATCCAACAATTCATCTGCTAAAGTAGGGCCATATAAAAAATATAAATTATTTTTAAATACTTTCTTGATAGCCGTATAAAGTAATTCTCCTTCCTCTGAAAATCCTTTGGAGCATACTATAATAGGCTGATTATTAATATTTTCTTTTTCTTTTAACAAAGCGGAAGCACAAGCATGGGAAGGCACGATTAAAAAAATAACATCAGAGTCTTTTGCTGTATCAAGTAAAACTTCATGATTATTTTTTAGAAGATGTGAGGCCATGGCTTTACCAAATGTGCCTACCCCTAATATTGAACATTTCATATTGTTTGTATTTTTTTATTTAATTCATTTTGCAATATTTCTGCTTCTTTTTTAGAAACCCCTTTAATATTCTCAAAGTAACGCTCGGTAAACATAGAAATTGTATTTTCAAGCACAGGATGAACCATCATAGTTGAAACTCTGACTGTATATAATCTATAAAATCGTGAGGACAAGATCGTCACATTAGATATCTTTTCATAAGGAATAACTTTAGTGGTATGAAAAAATACTCCCTTCTCTATTACAAGCCCTTTTTCACCTAACCCATAACTAAATCTAGAGAACGCAAGTTTTGATACAAAAAAAACAAACCAAATACTAAATCCAACAGAAAAAAGAAAGGAGAAGAAAGTATAATTTGTGGAAAAATCATATTTGATAAAAGAAGGTATTCTCATTAATAACAAAAAGACGGCAAAAAATGAAAGAAAGAAGTATTGAACTTTTACAAAAATTATTTTTGCCTTTGGATCTAATTTTTTCATATTCATAGATGTGCCCAGAGGGAGACTCGAACTCCCAAGGATTGCTCCATACACACCTCAAGCGTACGCGTATACCAATTCCGCCATCTGGGCCTTTTAGAAGTCTAGCACTATTTTAGGAAATAAAAAAATCCACAAACTAAGTGGATTTTTAAATAAAACATTTTATATATTTTTATTCTTCTTTCTTTTCTGCAACCTCAGTGTTATCAACTTCTTCAGTAGAGTCTTCTGCTTCAGCTTGGAATGTAGTAGATCTTAACTTTCTTCTTACATCTCTCACTGCTTTTGTTCTAACATAGTATAATTTTGACTTTCTGGATTTGGATTTTTTTAATATTTCAATTCTATCAATCATCGGAGAAAATAACGGGAAGATTCTCTCAACCCCTACCCCTGAAGCCACCCTGCGAACAGTAAAAGTAGCTCCTGCTTCTGTGCCATGCTTACGAGCCAAGATTGTTCCTTCAAAAGCCTGCAAACGAAACTTGCCTTTATCTTCAGGAATTTTTGACCACACTTTTATTGTATCTCCAGAATGAAAATCAAGCTTTTTGCGAGCTTCTATATCTACTGGACTGAATTTTATTTTAGCTACTGTCATAGACAATAATCTACCACAAACCCTTTATTTTTGCAATTTTTTTAAAACACTTTTAAAAATCAGTAAGTATGGTCATTCTTAAGTGAAATACTATATATAATATTTTGATTCCCCTCTTTCCCAAAAATTATTCTAACTTTCCCTACCCTAACCCTATACATTGTATTAGATCCCTTTAATTTTTTAGTATCAAGCATTGATAGATTGCCTGCAATTATTAAATGAACAATTTGCTCTATGATATTTCTGTTCTTTTTATCTATCTTCTGTAAGAATTTATCTATTTTTTTCATAATCCTTGATGCGTTTCAAGCTCTCAAGGACTTCTTCTGCTAATATTCCCTTACTTTTTTTGGACAACTTAGTAAAATCAACCAAAGAATCCCATTCGCCTTCATCTCCCCATTCATCTACTGGGACTATTTTAAAAATGGGTTTAGATCTACGAACAACAGTAAAAGACTTACCTTTTGCAATGGCGTTGATATATTTATCAGCGTTTTCTCGTAAATCTTTAAACCCAATTATTTTTTCTTTTGTTTTAAGAGACATAATCTAAGTTTAACTTAAGATAAACTTAAACGCAAACTCTTTAAAACACTTTTAAAAATTAGTAAATTCTTCAGGCAAAGAGGATTCTACTTTTATTGCCTCTCCTTTTAGATTTTTAAACTCTATTGATTTGGCATGCAGAGCAAGCCTGCCTATCTTTGTAGGACAAAAGTTTTTTGGAGCATATAATTTATCACAAAGAACAGGATAACTTAAAAATTTCATATGCACTCGGATTTGGTGTGTCCTACCTGTCTTTGGATGTGCTTCTATTATGCTAAATTTTTCACCATCTTTACTTGTTCCTCGCTCTAACACAACGTATTCAGTTGTAGCTTCTCGTAACTCCCCCTTTGCTCCTCTTCCTGCAAGCCGTCTTCTAAAATCACTTGGGCTTCTACCTATTGGCTCTTCAATTACCCCTGCATCTTTTTTAATATGCCCAAAGACAATAGCTATATATGTTTTTTTAATTTCAGTATTTTGAAATTGTTTTTTTAAAAATTGATGTGCTTCTTGGCTTTTGACCAAAAGCAGTACTCCTGATGTATCTTTATCTAGTCGGTGCACAATCCCTGGTCTTTTAATTTCTTCTCCATTGAAAACAAAAGGTTCGCCCACATTTATTGATGCGGGGTATTGTTCAGAAAACCAATCAGCAATGGTAAAATCTTCACTTTTTCTTCCATCTTGATGCATAGAAATACCAGAGGGTTTTTCTATGGCAAGAATATCATCGTCTTCGTATAGTTTTTTTATATTCACCTTGTGCCCCCGCGAGGAATCGAACCTCGAATAACGGCTTAGAAGTCCGTAGTTATATCCATTTAACTACAGGGGCATTCGAGAACAGGTGCGCGGTGTAGGACTTGAACCTACGACCTTCTCTGTGTAAAAGAGTTGCTCTACCAACTGAGCTAACCGCGCATATCACTTGCTCTAATAATTTAGCATAAAAATGCCGAAAAACAAGGTATTATTTAAATTCTCTAATAGATGCTCCTATCGGCTGGGCAAAAGAAAGAGATTCTGTATATGTGAGACTTGGAATTTCTTTGCTAGGGTCAAGGACATTTACCCAAACATTTGCAAGAGATACTGGGGTTTTCAAACTGACCGCGAGGTATTCAGACAAGCCAGAAATTTTAGCACCTTCACCACAAAGAATAATTTCTTTTATTGCTGGTCTTTCTTTTCCTTCTTCACCTCCCCTTGTATGCCAATACAAAAAGTATTTTGAAATTTCTTCTTTTAACAAATGAAACCCACTAAATGCTCCTGAAGCAGTATTCGCAACAACCATATTTTTAGTGAGGACGAAAGAATTCTTTTCTATCTTTTCTTCAAACATGTCAAAAATACTTTTGTCTCCAAAATCTATTGTGGAAGTAAAAAGAATTGCATTTCCATATACGACAAAAACTCCAGCTCTGGAATATTCTACATTCACTATCATCAAAGCTCTTTTGTCTTTTTTAGCAACTAATGAATGCATTAAAGAAACCCCCTCTGGTTCAAAAGATTTTACAGTAATCCCTGCTTTTTTGAATATATTAAAATACCTTGCAAGCACTTTTCTATCCATCAATGCCACCTGTATTTCAAAAAACTTTTCATTCTTGCTAAGGATCTTTATTTCAAAAACAACGTCTTCTTTAGGAATATTTGTATATTTTTTAAAAGAAAATTGAACAAATTTTCGCAAATTGCGATAATGCATCCTGCCTATTCTTTTTCTTTCTATATTCATTATAAACAAATGTGTTTCGTCCTCCGGCAAAGAAACTCGCACAGATTTTATCCCTTGTCTTTTTTTTAAATTTTTTAATATTTTTACTAGTTGTTCATCATCTTTTATCTTCCCTCCTTCTATAATCCCGCGAGTTAATTCATATCCTTCAAAATCTTTAAGGGAGACTTCGTTCCAGCTTCTTTTGAATCGCACAAATCTAACATGAGTATCCGAAAAAGATATTGACGAAGAAGATGAAAATGGAAATTTCATCTCACTCCAAAAATGTAGTATAGAATTTATAAACATACAACTATATTATATGATATATGATTTTGTTTTGCTACTTTGCTTTGGTCCCTTGTGGTATTTCTGCGCTTGGTTCAAGTAAAGAAAACTTTCCATCTTCCGTAGAGAGAGCAAAAATCATTCCATTACTCTCGTGTCCTCTAATAACTCTTGGCTCAAGATTGGCCACAAACATACATTTTTTATTTACTAGCACAGCAGGATCTGGATAATACAATGCAATACCAGAGACTATTTGTCTTGGACTTTCTTCTCCTAAATCTACAGACAATTTCAAAAGCTTGTCTGTATCTTCTATCTTTTCAGCAGACAATATCTTCCCTACTACTATTTCTATTTTTTTAAAATCATCAATGGTAATCATTTTGTATTCATTCTATCTAAATATCTTTGTAAAATCAAAGCAGCAGCACTAGCATCTGCTTTTGGTGATCTTTTCTTCTCTACTCTACTATGCTTTTGACTTTTATTAAAATCTTTTTTTTGATCAGTAGAACTTCTAGCAAAGACAGAAGTCATAAATTCTTTTTCTTGATAGACAGGAAGCTCAAATCTAGACTTGAGCAAGTCACCAAATCGTACAATATCATTGTAAACTGCATTTTGTTCTCCTTTTAAATTTAAAGACTCCCCTATTACAAAAGCAGAAATATTTTTTTGTTTTATAATCTTTTCAATTTCATCAATAGTGCTGTTGTTGTTCAACAAAATCTTCTCTGGAAAGGCAAACTGTGCTTCTTCATCAGAAATAGCGAGTCCAATTCTTTTTGTTCCATAGTCTATTCCTAAATACCTATACATATATAGTGATATTAACACAGATATGAATACCAAGATAGCTATCGGCAAGCACTAGCGAAAAAGAGCTTTTTTTGCTATGATAGCCGAATGGAAAGTTTTTTAATAGAAAATAAAACATTGATTTCTTTTTTGGCTGTTGTTTGGATGTTGCCATGGAAAGCATATGCTGTGTGGTTGGCAGTTAACCGTAAGGAAAAGATATGGTTTGCTATATTTATGGTGGTTAACTTTTTAGCTATTATAGAGATAGTCTATATTTTCCTTGTTGTTAAGAAAACACCAGCACAAGCAAAAAAAGCCTTCTTAGATGTTTTTAAAAAATCTGGATGGCAATAAAATAATATTGGAGGCGTCGCATAGTGGTTTAGTGCACCTGTCTTGAAAACAGGAGTGTCGAAAGGCACCGTGAGTTCGAATCTCACCGCCTCCGCAACGATTTACATCTGAGAGCATTTATGCTCTCGGGGGCAAAGCGTCTTGTGTTGGGATGGTGGTGAGATGAAGAAAGCCGGAGCGATGTTTTGCCAGCAGGCAAAACCGCGAGGCGGGGTCGCAGAAATTTCTGAGCGACGGCGAAGAAATTATCTGTGACCGAATCTCACCGCCTCCGCAACAAAAAATAGAGTATCGGATGACCCGAGTTGCTAAATTGTTTGAATTAAGTTAAAATATCTATATGCCTCAAGACGCAAAAAATCCATGGTGGTCAGAAGAATATGGTTTCTTCGGTAATTTTTATATGGATGGAGACGCATCACAAGAAGGATACCTTATTGAAAAGAAGCAGAGTTTAAAAGAAAGAACTGTAACTGAAGTAGTTGGAGTAGTTAAGCTCTTGTCCTTAAAAGATGGTGCTAGCGTTCTTGATTGCCCATGCGGATACGGCAGACATAGCATCGAACTTGCTCGACAAGGATTTGAAGTGGTAGGCTCAGATATCAATTCTGTTCATTTGCAAAAGGCGATCGATGCTGTGAAAGCATATTCGCTCAATATAACTTTCAGCAAGGAAAGCATGCTCGACCTGCAATACTCCTCAAGGTTTGATGGTGTTATCAATATGTTCTACTCATTTGGCTTTTTTGACACAGATGAGGAAAATGAAAAAGTGCTAAAAAATTTCTTTAATGCACTAAAACCTGGCGGAAAATTTTTAATGCACACTGATGTGAATGTACCGAGAATTCTGTCAGGAAAATATAAAGAGGATGAACAACGTAATCTTCTCACAGGAAAAACTCTCAGAATCATTGATTCATACGATCCTCAAACAAAAAGAATTAACGGAGCATGGATTATTCAAAGCAATGGTAAAGAAGAAAGAAAAGATTACTCTGTTCGAGTTTACACAAAGGAAGAATTTGAAGAAATGTGTAGGAAAGTAGGATTTTCTTCAGTAGTTACTTATTCTGGATGGGAGGGTGGTGAGTATTCTGAAAATGCCGAAGATATGATTGTTGTTGCAACAAAGTAAGCCCGACCCGAATGCCTGATTACCCAAATCGGGATTAGTAAGCTAGAATAGATATATGACTTTTAAACCCGCACAACAACCACCTATAATAAAACCTACATCAGAGACAGCTCTAGCCGCTCAAGAATTACAAATACGAGAGGCAAGGACTGAATTACTGCAAACACCTGAAGGTGAGGACGCATACCGTTTTATTTTAGGTACATTAAAGCTTAATTTGCCTCAGCAACTAAAAAGAAAAGTACCTCAAATACTGGAAGGATTAAGCCAGAAAGGTATTCTCGGAAGTGAATCAAAAAATTGCATACTTGAACTTATCCAGACCAAGTCCTCTGAACGCTTGGAAGAATTGAATAATTACTGGACTTCAAACGAAGTAGGAGAACAATACAGCAATGGGGCTCTTGAAGAGGATAATTCTCTCAAAGTTTTTTCCGAAAAAATTTCTCTTATAACAGCTGAACTTTCAGATGGCGATATTGTTCTCGATTTAGGTACAGGGACCGGTCTTTCCGCAAAAATTCTGGTTGAAGCAACCCAAAAAGAAGGTAAGAATATAAAACTATTCGGGACAGACATATCTCCACAGATGTTAAAGAATAATGTGGTAAAAGAGACATACCAAGAACTTGTTGTTTCTGATTTACAAAAAGGTATTCCGAAGAAATTTAGAAATCTTAATCCTAAAAACATAATTTCTATCGGTGTTGCAACATACTTTAATCCTGAAGGGATGCACACTTTTATTCGGGATATGTCATCAATGATCTCAAATGATGGCCAACTTTGTTTTATGATTTCTGTGGAGGATACAGAAAAACTAAAAGGAGATTATGTTGTGCCCATATACGAATATGGTGAGACTGGAAACGAAGATCATGTGGGTGTTGGGGATCCAGAAAATTATTACCATTATTACAAGAAAGGGTGGATAGATGCTTTACTTAAGGAAAATAATTTAACAGTTGTAGATCAAACAGAATATTTTCTCGATAGAAAGAACAACAAATACCCTTGCATGTTACTGGTTTGTAAAAAGGCAACAGTCCCACAGGCCTCAGTTTAGACTCTGAAAATTTACTGAGCAACCCTTATGGTGCCTTACCGCTCTGGGACTGAATCCACATGGCCCGCAACGATTTGCATCTGAGAGCATTTATGCTCTCGGGGGCAAAGCGTCTTGTGTTGGGATGGTGGTGAGATGAAGAAAGCCGGAGCGATGTTTTGCCAGCAGGCAAAACCACGAAAGACCCTGCAAGTAGCTCTATTTTTTATTTTATTTAAATTTAATAAACTTCTTGCTGATAACATTTTTCACAGTATGGCTTAAATCCATTTTTTGTATCGTAGCTACTCAAAATCTCTGTTTTACATTTGAAACACTGATCTTTAAAAAGATTAAAGTTATTAACAAAAGAAAAGCGATTTATTATACGTTCGTATGGAGTAATATTTGGAATTGATATTTGCTTACGTTTATAAAAATCAAGTTCTCTTTCTGTTATTCTAAACGGTTTACCATTATTATCGCTTATTATTCCTTTATTTAAAATAACATCCGAAATATCTTTTATATTTTGTTCAATATCTTTAACTTTTGTAAATTCTATTCCTTTTGGAAAATCGGACTCTTCATCATGCCACCAACCATTTAACTTAAGAATTTTTTCTTTAGATGATGGATAAATAATATTTGCAAGAGAGGCATTATAAGGGAAGGGGCTTACTGACATTGGAAAAAATTCTCCATATTCATTATCTTCTAACATTTTTGTTTTTATTTCATCAACTAAATTCCAATATTCACTTTCTTCATATTGTTTATTAAAAACACAAAACTTAGCATTAACAAGACCAATGCAAGCAAAACAATTTGTGCAATTTTTACAATTCATTATATATTCACACTCACGAACATCTCTCCCAAAAGTAGAAAACCTTACATCAAAACAATTATTCCCGACACCTGATGTACTGTATAATTTCTCAGCAACAGCTGAAACAGTACAATCATATGAATCTTTTAATCTTAATACAAAATCAGTAAAACTTAAATTTTCAGAATTCATTGCCCACATTGTACTGTAACAATTGTTTGTATTTATTAGATAATTACCTGATACATTTTCCGAATGTTCATTTCGAGTAGCTCTCACTGGTAATTTTTTTACAAAACTCATAAAATCTAATTTATATTTTTTTAATGTTTCTTGATCTCCCAAATCAATTTTTGATATTTCTTTAAAGTAATCCTCCTTAGAATATTGTTTATTCCAAATGCAATATTTTTTACTTCTCAAATTTACACAAGCAAAGCAGTCGTTACAATTCCTGCAATCGAAAGTAAAATTACAATCTACGCAATCTCTTGAAAAATATACAAAATTACAGTTATAACAATTTTCTGGATATACACCTTCGTACGATAAATCCGTGTTTACTGCAATAAGAAAATCTGCAGAATCTTTAACCATCATAGGCCAGACAGTGTACATAATATTTTCAGCATTCATTCCGCCAAAAACATAATAACAATTTTTTAGTTGAACCCCATATGAAGTATAATCACTATCAATACTCTCTGGGTTGCGAGTAAGTGCAGGTTGAGGCGATTTAATAAATAATTCCTTAAACTGCTTTATAAAAGATTTATTAAAATCAAAATCTTTTCCATATTCTTTCCAATCTCTGTCACCGTGCCAATATGAATCAAAATCATAAACTGGAAATTCTGTTCCTTCTGGAATTGAAGAAATTATCTTTTCATCATGCGTTGGTGTATTACAAATTCTCTTAAAAAGAGTTGTGTAATTTACAAAAGCCAACCTCCTTTGCCTGCGACAATCTGAACACATCCTAGGTGGTGGAACCTTAAATTTATTAAAAAATTCAATATCCGTATCCAAAAATTCAAACTCTACTTCACATTGCTCACATATTCTTTTGTGAGGTTTTAGATTTGCTAATATTTTATCTATAGCATTATCAAATTTTGGTGTTTTTGATGTATCCATTATTTTTTATATTTAAACAGTCTTTGTTTAAGTTATATATATTATATCAATATATTACATTCTTTACAGTATTATATTAAAATCCCGAATACCATACCCATAGTTCGTAGTTTACAACCATTCCACAAAAACACCTCAACACATTTGCATAAAACAAAAGAATTCTTGTATACTGGGATTGGTAGTTTAAAAACTATGCAATTGTTTTATTACACACCTCACTTGCAATATAGCCAAGTGATTCTAATAATTTTTACTATGGATAATATACAAAAAAATTGGTTTAAATACATTATTGGTTTTATCGCATGCCTCTTGATTCGGCTTGTTCCATTTCGTCCCCCAAACATTGAACCAGTACTCGCAACACAAATGCCATTCTCTAAAGCGTATGGAAAGCAGGCAGGATTTTTGTTCGCATTCTTTAGCATTGTTCTATATGATGCCCTAACTACTCACGTTGGAATGTGGACTTTTGTAACAGCAATAGCTTATGGACTTTTGGGATTGTGGGCATCAGTATATTTTAAAAACAAAAACAATAATTCATGGAATTATGCGAAGTTCGCTGTTATCGGAACACTCGCATACGACGTTGTTACAGGACTTTCTGTTGGACCATTATTTTTTCATCAATCTTTTATGGAAGCATTAACGGGGCAAATCCCTTTTACTGCGCTCCACTTAATCGGGAATGTCGGCTTTGCTGTAGTATTTAGTCCCCTCTTGTATAAATATGTTATTAAAAACAAAAATCTTGAGAGCACATCATTGATAGCAATTTTTCGCCCAAAACAGGTGTAGTAAGTGCTCTTTCTGTTGTGAATCCATTTGAAGGAAAAAAGTATCATTAACAGGATACCTTTTGGTATATAAGATGCTTCGGGGCAAACACTGAAGCCGAGCCACATTCATCATAGGCATCGAATACAACATCTATACCTTAATTATATATTTTAAGATATAATTTAAAAATGGAAGGAACAACAACAAATTATAATCAAACAAAAACAATCCCAACCAAAAAGCCAGAAACTTACAGAAAACCTAGAAACCCAGATTCTCCCCAAGAAAACATAGATGGAGAAGCAAAACCTGAACCAAAATCTGTAAATGAAAAAAGAGCTGAAGTTTTGAAAATATTCAATAATCAAGAAAATGGTACTAAAAAAAAGGAGGTGGTAAAAGAAGGGGTTGATTTTGTTTTCCAACAAAACCCTGAACTTGCGAATATTGGAACCATAGAACAATATTCTAAATATATAGATACTATTTTCCCGGAAAGTAAATTAAAAGACATAGTCTACCATGGCACTAAAACTTATGAAGATTTAATAAAACATGGATTTTCCAAAGATTTCAGTGGAAAATCAAATCGTGGAGATAAAAGTGGTTATTTTTATTTTACCAATTCTTTAGAAAATGCTGAATATACTGGTATTTCAGAAAGAAATATAGATCAATATGCTAAAAAAATAGAATATATACATGAAATATTTAATACTACAGATATCCCAACAACAAAGGAAATTTATCAAAACATAGGCGACTTAAAAAATAAATTAAAAAAATTAGAAGAAGACATAAATGACTTATCACAAAAAAGAAATATTTTCACTCGAAAAAAAAGGCATACACAAATAGAAACTCACAAAAAAGAAGCAGAAATATTAAAAGAACAAATTGATTTTTTATACAATGAAGGAGTAACGATCGCTGATAATTATCATCAGGGTGTAAATTATTTAAAAGGTGAAAAAGGTCATAATTCAGTCAACCCATTAAATGCTATAAATCATAGTAAAACATTGAGTGGAAAATTCAAAGAAGTGTCACAAGATAAAATTGTTAATATTCTTTTTGGCACTGAAGATTTAAAGTACTCACCTAAAGTTTTATCTATAGTTTTAGATATGCGCGACCCCATTATTCGTGACTTAGGTTATAGTGATAAAGATGAAAATCCTCTATTGAAAAATAAAACTGACCCTGAGTTTTATGAATATAACAACAAACAGGCTGAATTTCTTGATGATTTTAACAAATCAGAAAATGACAGTGCAATTCAAAAAAATATGTTTGATGTATTATTATCGAATGTTTATATAACCAAAAAAGCAGAACAAATCCACATATTGGGTTCTGACCAAGATATTAATGATTTTAAAGATTTTGTTAAAAATAACTAAGTTGATATAATTATAAGTAAATTAACCAATAATACAAACAAATTTATGAACCACAACAAAGGTTTTGCCCCAGTTTTAGTTTTATTAATAGTGTTCGGTCTTTTGTCAGTCGGCGGAGTTGCATATTTTGCAGGTAAAAGTTCTGTCTCAAAAAACGAATTGAACGATAGTTCAAATTATTCCCCAACAACAAACACCAATTCTCCTTCTACCTCTACCAGCAACCAATCTACCAGAGTTGCTTCGTCTGTAGATATCTCCACAACGACAAACAATCAAGCAACTTCATCCAGCAACACATCTCTATTCACCAAATGTACCAACGACAAAATAGGTGTATCTTTTGAATACCCAAAAGGATTTTTATATGATGAAGATAATCAAAGAAGGCCAAATTGTTTGGTTGTCATACCTGATGAGTTTGGAATGCTTGATGCCGGAAAAATGATTGCTGGTTATCTATTTTCTTCTGCCACTCCACCAAGATTTGTAATGTTCATTGGTGGTGCTACCAAAAATGCAAGTTTTGGCGGTGAATTAAACGCAAGTGATGTTACAAAATACCCAGATGCAAATGACATCAAGTCATGGAATGAAAGAGGATACAAAACAGAGAAAAAAGTAAATAGAAACAACCAAGAATACATCTTGGTTCATGGACAACCCGAGACAGAGATGCCCTATCTTTCTGAAAATTCACTCCTTGCCATATTTAAACTAAAATCATCAAAAGATTTCCCTGCTATTGGTTTCCAGTTAGTCGGTGGAGATAAAGATATCTTCAACAAGATTATTGATAGTGTTGAAGTTTTTTAAATACCTACTACTTACTTTTTAAAACTCTTCCCATGCCCAAACTGCATATTGATAGGTATATCTGCCTTACACAAAGGGCATGTTTCTTTAGTATATTTTTCAAAAGGCATTTCTACTAAACTAAAAAGTGGAGCTGTGCTGTCTAATTCTTCTGCTTTCACATTCCCTCTATTCCAGATTATTCCAATCGCTTGCACTTGTGCTCCTGCTTCTTTTACACCCCCTATCACCTTCTTTACGCTATAACCAGTATTCACAATATCTTCTACTACTAATATTTTTTTATCTTTTAGAAAAACATCATATCCACGAGTAATTTTAAAAGTATCTCTCCCCTCTTCGTCTTTTACTCCTTTTTCTATAAAGACACTATTTATATTTTTCCCTTTTATATGTGAAAGATTTCTAGCTACTGCGTGTCCAAGTACCACACCTCCTACAGCAGGGACCACAACTGTATCAATCTCATACTCTTTTACCATATCTGCAATCATATTCCCAACCTCATTTATCAAAATAGGATTTGGATTTATTTTATCCTTAGCCACATATACACTCCCGTGTTCTTGATTTTGATAAACAAAATGATCATCCGTAAGGACTGCTTCTGTTTGCTTAAATATTTCTAAAGTTCTCTTTTTATAAAACTGTCGCTTCATCTCTCGCCAAGAATTTTGAGGTTCTTTTAGAATTTTTTCTACCTGCTGATTAAATTTTTGTATTTCTTCTTTTGCTTTATCTGCAAAATCTTCTCCATTTGAAGCATACAACACCGAACGACTCATATTTATAAGTAACCCTTCTTTTTTTGAATTCAAACCAGCTTTTAACACACTTTCCAAATCTCCACCTTGAGCACCAACCCCTGGAACCAAAAAGACAACATCATCACCTGCTTCTTCTCTTGCTCTCAGTAAATGTTCTGGATATGTAGCCCCCACCACCACACCACAATTACTATTTCTATTCCATTTTTCTTTTATATTTTTTATCACCTTCAAATACAGAGGCATCCCCCCAACATCTAAATCTTGAAATTCCCCCGAATCTTTGTTGGAAGTTTTAGCCAAAACAAAAAACATTTTATTTTTATCTTTTAGAAAAGTTTCATTTGCTTCCAATCCGAGATACGGATGGATAGTCAAAGAATCAAAATCAAAATCTCCGTACAACAAGTATTTATACCCCTCATTAGTATTTTCAATGTCCCCTCTTTTTGCATCTGCGATTGTAAAGACAGACGGATCTTTTTCTTTTATATATTCAATAGTCTTTTGCATTACTCCCAAACCCTCTATCCCGTATTTTTCATAAAAAGCAGAATTAATCTTAAAACCACATACATCATTTACCGAAACATCAATAATCTTTTTATTAAACTGAAGCATTGCCTCAAGAGGACTTTTCCCACTCTCCAAAAGAAAAGGAGGAATCTTCTGGGGGTCTGTATCTAATCCCACCACCAAAAACTTCTTTTCTTTCCATTTATTCTTAATTTTTAAAATATTTTCCATATATTGAATTATCCCCTTATTATCCCCTTATCATTTTTTTTTGCAAGATGCTATAATTATATAGTAATAGAAATTTAAAAAAAATGGAACTAAGCGTTAAAGAACAAAATAATAAACTCCAGTGGTCCGCTTTAGAATATGAAGAGAAAGAAAGAAGTCCTGATTGGTTTTGGGCTTTGGGTATTGTTGTCCTAGCAGGAGCGGTAACATCTATTATTTTTGAAAATTATTTTTTTGCTTTGTTTTTGATATTAAGTGGAGTCTTAATGGCGATGTTTGCTATCAAAAAACCAGACATGGTTATCTACGAGATCAACAAAAAAGGAGTGAAGATTCGCAATCGCATATACCTATTTGAAGATATTACAACATTTTGGGTTCAAAAGAATCCAAGCAGTGAAGACAGAGATCTACATGGTAGTCTTCCTGAAGGATATATACTTCCTACTTTATTTATCAAAACAAAAAGGGCTTTCGCTCCAATCCTATCAATACCAATAGAAGAAGAAAATGCACACATCATAAGAAACATCATGCTCAACCATGATGTAGTAGAAGAAAAAATGAAAGAACATTTTTCTGATAAGATTATGGATTTTATTGGATTCTAAAAAATCTACACAAGCACCTCCCCTGCTCATAACATTTATTTACATATTAATTAAAAAGATTTTCACCAAAAAAATTTAGCTGAGGATAAGAGCTGGATTTTTTATCAAAAAACTGTTAGTTTGAATAGAACGCTCTCGTCGTTCAATGGATAGGACGTAACTTTGCGGAAGTTATGATGCAGGTTCGATTCCTGCCGAGAGCACCCGAAAAGAACTCAATGGGTTTTTAATAAAAACTTGTATCTTTATATTTAATATTTAAAAACACTAAAAGTTAATACAATAGAACCTGTGGGGCACTAAAAATATTTAATTTCCCTTTTATTTTTAAGCTTTTTTATAAAAGACACTATTTGTGTGCATATTATAGGTATCTTGACTTTTTAAGAAGAATATGATATACTATGTGGTAGATAATAATTTCTTTTAAATAAAGAGGGACTGAGAATCCCTCAAGGAGTTTGATAAAATGAAGTTTTTTTTATTAATGGTTTTGTTTGCCCTCTCCTTGCAGGGGCAGACAAAAATGCAAACCCAGTGGGATGACTCCTGCAAAGCGCAGGAAGCATTCCACTTGAATTTGGCCGAGCCATACCGGCCACTCTTCCTTTCGGGCCACAAGCCCGTAAAAAAGGGAGAGAAAGTTGTTGTTTTGGCAGAGTACATCTTTGCCGAAACAAAAACAGTTGAAGGGTATCTCTGGGTATTGTTAGCACCCGGAGAAAAAATAGTAAAAAGGTGGGACAAAGAAGGCAACGAATACGCAAGGATGCTTTCTTGTGGAAACCATATCCGCAATTTCGCTTCTATCTCCCCCATACCCTCCCCATCAACCCCTCCTCAATCTTTGGCCTTCAAGCCAAAAGCTGAGAAAAAAATAGTTGTGAACATTAACACGGTGAACAACTATTATCCCCCCACCACTTCTCCGGCCCCAAAACCGGAGGAGAAATCCACCACCCCCGAAGAAACCCAGTTTGACTGGGCATTGTGGGGAGGTCTTGCAGTTGCTGCAGTTGGGACAGCAATTGTACTCTCCATCCTGCGCCCGCAGGAAAAAGGGGGAAGATTGAGTGAAGGAGGTGCTCTCAACGCCTCTCGCCCAGTTTGGAAGTCGCCAGACTTTCAAATTGGGGTCAGAGCCCCAATATAAATTAAAAAAGACAGTTAAAATCTGGTGGAATATCCCATTTTAACTGTCTGCTTTTCAAAGCTATTAAAAAATTTGATATCTTTGAAAAGCAAAAAAGTTTTGCTTTTATTAACCAATAATATGAAAAATATGAAATTAAAATTAATTACAGTTTTTGTTCTAGTATCCCTTTTTGGGATTTTTGGTGGTGCAGAAAAAACTTCTGCACAACAAGTAGTGCAGTATTGTGACAAGGCTACTTTAAGTGGGTGGGTAACTCCTAATGGAACCCCCACTAGTGCTTGGTTTGTGTGGGGAACAAGTTCAGGAAACTTGAATCACGCCACTACACCAAGTACATATAATTCATATACAAGCTTTATTGCTGAAATTACGGGGTTAAGTGCAAACACCACATATTATTGGAAAGCAAAATTTCATAATCCTTCTCGTGGAGCATGGGAAAGTCCTCTTCAGTCTTTCCAAACTCCTCCATGTCAAAACGCAACTCCTACTCTAGACTTCACAAGAAGTAGTACTACTGCTCCTTCCCTACTTACTTGGGCATCTACCAACACACAATCTTGCGAAGGATTAGAAGGAATTAGTCGTTGGTCTGGCAACAAGCCAACAAGTGGATCTTTTGACACAGGTCACATTGCAGGACTTATTACTTTTACTATTAAATGTACTGGTACAAATGGTAGTGTTCTAACAAAATCTGTTACTGTTTCTGGAAGCTACACCATTACTGTAGCAATAAATGCAGACAGAACAAACATAAATTCTGGTGAAAGCACCACTATTAGATGGGACTCACATGGTGATCCAAATAAATGTTGGGTAGTACAAGGACCAAGTAATTGGCAAGGTATCAAACCAAACATTGGAACCTTTAATACAGGCTCTCTTACTTCTGATACCACATATGCTATTAGATGCGAAGACACAAATACTCCTGGAAGTGCTTCTCAAGTAGCTAGCGTTACAGTAAGAGTAAATTCAACCCCTCCTCCTACATTAGTGGTTACAGGTAATCTAACTCTAAATCAATCAAGCTGTATCATTCCTACAAACTCTAGCTTCTGTAATATCTCTATCAACTGGAGTACTCAAAATGCAAATTCAGGAATAAGTGTTACTAGTGATAAATATGGAAATATTTCAAACTCTTTAAGTGGTAATTATGTAAGCACTAAAGTCTCTTATCCAAATACTACCTTTACATTAAAGCACAACAATACTACCCTATCATCTAAAACTGCCACTGCAAGCTGTGCAGGGAATTCAAACTGGAACGGAAGTGTCTGTACAATAAATAGCACTCCTCTAGTCTCTGTAAATCTTACTTCAGACAGCATTCAAGCTCCTACATATATAAGATGGACATCTTCCAATGCAATATCTTGTGAAGCAAGAGAAGGAACTACTACTTGGAGAAACTTAAACATTGGAACAAACAGCGGATCAAATCCTTTTGATACAGGACATTTATCTACAAATACTACATACAGTATAAAATGTATGGGGGTAAATGGAGATACTGCTACAGCTTCAAGAACAATCCAAGCAAACTATAACACTCAAGTCGCTTCTGGTGTATTAAACATTGATACAAATAGCTGTATCATTCCAAAAGACCAAAATGCCTGCGAAGTAATTCTAAAATGGAGTACAAGCAATGCTTCTAATCCTGGGGTTTTCAAAAAATATAAAGGGATAGAAACAAAATTAGCTCAAACAATTTCCAATACTAGAGGGCTGGAAGTAAATATCAATGAAGGGGTAAATTTATTTGAATTAAGAAATGGAACAGATCTTCTTGATAGAAAAGAAGCTAGTGCTTCTTGTGCCTCTGCTACAACTTGGAACGGAACATATTGTGAAGCAATGAATGACCCCAATCCTCAAGGAGTAAACATTACAACGTTTACAGCTTCTCCTTCTGTTCTAACAAATGGAAGTGGATATTCTACTATTAGTTGGACAGCTGAAAATGGAAACTACTGTATCTCTTCTTTGGGAAGTGGGACAAACTGGACATCTAATATAGAAAAACCTGTTTCTGGATCTACTTATGTTGGAACAATAAGCGCAACAACTCTTTTCAGAATCACTTGTTATGGAAACAACGGTTCTACAGACTCAGAAGATCTTACAATTACAGTTACTTCAGCGACAAACACAAATCCTTTAGTAACCACAAACTCTGCTGCAAATATTGATTCAGACTCTGGGACATTAAGAGGTTTTGTAAACTCCAATTATGGGACAGATACAAAAGGATGGTTTGAGTGGAAAAAATCTGGTTCAAACTATTACAACGAAACTTCTAGCACATATATAGGATCTACTACCGGAACTGATTATAGCTATACTTTAAATGGTTTACAATCTGACACTACATATTACTTCCGAGCTGCTGCACAAAACACTAATGGAAGAGTGGTGTATGGTGATGAAAGAAGTTTTAGAACTTTAAATGATGGAGAAGAATGTGGCACCACTTATGATGATTGTGATTTATATATCACTACTTACGAGGCAAGCTCTATAGAAAGATCTACTGCAGTCTTAAATGGATATGTAGATACAGCTGGAATTGACACAACTACTTGGTTTGAGTATGGCACAAACAGAGACTCTCTTAATAAAACTACAGTGAAAGATGATAGTGATGTTTCTGGAAATTTTAGCGAAAGTATTTCAAACTTAAATTCCAGCACTACTTACTATTTCCGTGCAGTAGGAAGAAACTCTGAAAATGGCACTAAGTATGGAAACATATTAAGCTTTAGAACAAGATCTTCTGGTGGAAGTGGCGGTGGTGGTGGTTATGTTCCCCCTCCTGTATATGATTGTACTTATTATGGAACATGTGGAGGAATCATCAATGGTGATAATCTCATTACAATATCTACAATTGTTGCTTCCAATGTTGGTCAAACAAGTGCAAGATTAAATGCTATCGCTTTCAACTATTCAAATATTCAAAACTTAAATGGATACTTTGAATATGGTACAAGTTATTCTCTAGGTTCTACAACTCAAAGTAAATCTATTGGTAGTGGGCAATCTATCGCCTTTAATGATTCAGTAAGTGGTTTATCACCAAATACTACATATTATTACAGAGGTGTCGTCACTGCTTCTACAGGGACTTACAGAGGAGACTATAAAGTGTTTAGAACTGGTAACTTTGTTTCTTACACAGGTGGAGGTCAAACCACAACATACAGCAATACCACTGTAGTAAGTAATTCTTCTTCAAATACATATTCTGGTACTTCAAGAGCTTCATTGGTATGGCTTGATATATCCAGAGATGAAGAATCAGTTAGACAAGGTGAAGTGTTGGATTATGTAGTACGTTACAAAAACGTATCTTCTAGAAATCTAAAAAGTGTGGTGGTTCGTGTTGCTCTTCCTGGAGAATTTGAATTCTTAGAAAGTACACGCGGATCTTACTATTCTGATGACAATATCCTTACTGTGAATATTGGAGATCTATTCTCTCAAGAAGAAGGATCTTTCAGAGTCACAATTAGAGTAAGAGAAACTACTGAAATAAACAAAACAATAGTGATAACTGCAAACCTTTCATATACTATTGTTGATAATGAAAACCAAGAAGAAGTCTTCGCTTATTCTAGAAATATCATAAGAGAAGGACAAAATAGTATAAATCTTGGAGCTGCTTCTATCTTTGGATATGGTTTTTGGCCAACTACTCTTATCGGATGGCTTCTATTCATCCTTATCATCCTACTATTGATTGCCCTTGTAAGATGGTTGTATGGAAAGTCAGCTGAAAATAGAATGTATGCAATGTCTAAAGAAAATGAACGTCAGAACGTTCGCATGAACAACGGTGGGTACTATGAAAACAACAACGGGCATGGAATGCCTCCACCAACAAATCATGTAAACAATGGTGGGTACTATGACAACAACGAGCGAAGAACACCACCACCGACAAATCATTAAAACTTCAACATATGTGCCACAACAAAAACGGATCAAAAGTCCGTTTTTTTGTGTTTGATTTTTTTGTTTTTACTATTCCCCTTTTGCCCAATCTTTCAACTCTGAATAATCTACTTCTCCGCAAATCCATTTATCTGTTTTAGTGTTATATAAAAAAGGAACTCCCCCACACAAATCCTTATCTAACTCAAGTAATCTTTTTTCATTTTCTTTGTTGTGCCACACTTCCAATCTTTCCACCTTGACTCCTTCCTCTTTTTCTAGTTTTTGCACGAGCTCATGCATGTCCACACAATGAGGACATTCTGTACCATAAAATTCTAATAAATGAGACATTTATTTTAGAGATCTAGCTAATTTGGACTTCTTGCGAGAAGCTGTATTTTTCTTTATTACTCCTCTTTTTGCTGCTTTATCTATCGCGGCATAAGCTGAAGAAAGAAATTTTACGGCCTCTTCTTTGCTAGTCTTAGCTGTCTTTTCAACCTTCTTAATAGCTTCCTTTACGGAACGCTTATTGTGATCATTAAAAACCCTCTTGCGAAGGGATCCTCTAATCGCTTTTTTAGCTGATTTAGTTATTGGCATAGATATAATCTATCAGAAAATCATTTAATTTGCAACAAACCACGCAAGCTGACAGAAAAGCTAAAAATATAAGGATGTGATAATATGTATTATATGATAGGAAGCATTAGAGGGAAAATAATATTTGAGGCAGAAAAATATGTCATTGTAGAGACTGGTGGGGTGGGCTATAAAATATTCACTATAAACAATCCACTGCTAAACAAAAATACAGAATCTCATTTTTGGATTTACACTCATGCCAGAGAAGACGCCTTAGATCTATATGGATTTCCAGAAAGAAAAGAATTGGGAATATTTGAACTACTTCTAAATGTATCTGGTATTGGTCCAAAAAGCGCACTAGGCATACTAGCCATCGCTTCTTCTGATACTCTTATCAAAGCAATCAGCACTGGAGATACTGCTTATCTCACTAAAGTATCTGGGATTGGAAGAAAAACAGCTGAAAAAATAGTCTTAGAATTGAGAGATAAAATGAAAGATGACAACCCTGACCATGCATACCTCCAAGAAGAGATAGATACTCTGGAAGCATTAAAGTCTTTGGGTTATGGACAAAACGAAGCAAGAGAAGCTCTAAAAAACATCCCAAGTGAAGACAACACTAATTTAAAAATTAAAAAAGCTTTAAAAATATTAGGGGGTAAGTAACATGCCAGAATTACCAGAAGTAGAAACAACCACAAAAGGATTGCGGGTAGAAGTAGTGGGATTAAAAATCCTTGATGTTTGGACAGATTTAAAAACAAAAGACAAAAGAAAAGCAGACACCGTCGCCAATCCAAGACACTTCCCTCTTTTTAAAAAAGAAATCTTAAACACTAAAATACTTCAAGCAGAAAGGAGGGCAAAAAATATTTTGCTTCATTTATCTAATAAAAAAAGTATTTTAATACATTTAAAAATGACCGGGCATCTCCTGTATGGTACTTATGTTTTTGTTCCAAATGAAAACAAATGGATACCCAAATCTCAAAATATCAAAAACATCAACTATGAAAAAGAAGGGGCTTTGAGTGATCCTTTCAATAGATTTGTGCACGTGGTATTTTCTTTATCAAATGGAAAACATTTAGCTTTTTCGGATATGCGAAAATTTGGTAAAATAACTTTACTAGAAACAGAAAAGCTTTATCAGAGCAAGCACTTAAAAAATCTAGGGCCAGAACCACTAGAAAAATCTTTTATCTCCAAAACATTAAAAGTCTGTCTGAGTAAAAGACCAACAGGGAAAATAAAAACAGTTTTGATGGATCAATCCGTCTTGGTAGGTGTAGGCAATATATATTCTGATGAAATTTTATTTCACGCAAACATTCATCCAGAAAAGATAGTCTCTAAATTATCTGATACAGAAATCAAAAACATTCACACATGGATGCAAAAAATATTAAAAAAAGGGATAGACTTTGGAGGAGATTCTATGTCTGATTATCGCAATATCTATGGACTCCCTGGGAAATTCCAAATGCACCACAAGGCATATAGACGCACAGGACAAAAATGTTTACTAAAAAATTGTTCTGGTATAATCCACAGAAAAGTAATAAATGGGAGAAGTGCTCATTTTTGTAATCTACATCAAAAATAATTTACTTTTTGAAAAACTAAAATCCTACACCAAGAACACACCTAAATCCCTGCGGGATTACAAAGTATCAAACACCACAATCCCAAAAGAGACAGCTACATTCAAAGATTCTTTTTTACCATGCATTGGTATCTCAGCAATCACATCACACGCAGACAGCACATTTTTGGGCAATCCTTCCACTTCTGTACCAAGAATAAAAGCATTTTTATTCTTCAATTTGAGTTTTTTATAATTTACAGAATTTTTATCTTGTTCAATAGCAATTAGTTGATATCCCTCTTTTTTTAATTTATGAAGTAACGGCAAGATGTTTCTCTTCCATTCCCAAGAAACACTTTTTTCTGCTCCCAAAGAAGTCTTTGCTATTTTAGGATTTATTCTTTCAAACTTATCTACTGGCAAAGGAGTGACCCCTACTAGATATATCTTTTTGATTCCCCTAGCATCAGAGGTCCGAAAAATAGAGCCAATGTTTTCAGCACTTCGTATATTGTGAACGATTACAATATTTTCTTGTTCATCATTTTGTGTTTTATTATTTTTCATTTTTTTAAAAAGTTTTTATTTCTTAAATCTTTGTGGAAGTTTATTGCATATCGATGAGCTTCACTATTTGCCATTAAAATTTCTCTTTGATACTTGCGAGCAATATTTGCATCTCCGCCAATACTTTTTGGTTTATGTCGCTCATCTTTGATCACCGACACGATAGCCCCCCTTATTCCTTTTTGTCCTAAAATATTTTTTGCCACATTAAGCTGGGCCACCCCTCCATCCATCACCCACACATCTGGAAACCTCCACTCTGGATGACCTGTTCTTCTTTCCAACACTTCACTCAAGGCTCCTGTATCATCTGCTTGTACCTTTGTACGTATTATAAACTTTCTGTATTCACTTTTGACTGCTTGTCCATTTTCCAACACAGTCATCACTCCTACCATATTTTTACCAGACATATGAGCAATATCATATGCTTCAATCCTAAATATATCATTATTATTATTTATATATAAATTATCAGTTTTTAATAAAGCCACATCATTTATATGCTTCAAAGCAAAAATTTGTCTTTTTACTTCTCCTGCTAATTCAAACTTTTTTTCTTTAGCAAACCTCTTCATTTCTTTTTCTAAATCTTTCAAAATGGTTTGTTTTTTACCTTCAAAAAAAAGCTTTATGTTTTGAATATTCTTTTGATACATTTCCTGCCAATTTTCTTTTTCTGTGTCTGGAGCTAAAGCAATTTGTTTATAGAAAGAGTAATTTGATTTCTTTTGTGACACAGCATCAAAATACGGAAAGATTCTACGCACTATCTTCATTCCTTCTTTTAGTTGGGCTCCGTTGGTAAATGGACCAAAATAATATTTATACAAATCTTTTTCAAAAGCTAATTTTCTTTCACGAACCAAAAGAACTTTTGGAATTTCTTCTTTTGTGATACATACATAATTGAAACTTTTATCAGATTTCCCCTCAGTATTATACTTGGGTTGATTTTTCTTAATCAAATGCGCTTCAAGCACTAAAGCTTCCAGCACATTTTCTGTTTCTTGCCACTTGATATTATTTGCCTTAGCCAACATTTCACTTACCAAAGGTCCTCTTTTAAAAATCAAATCCTCTGTAAAATAGCTCGCTACTCTGCTTTTTAAAGAAGTAGCTTTACCAATATATAAAGTTTTCTTACCTGTCAAAAAGAAATACACTCCTGACCTGTCTGGGATCTTATATTTTTTTAAATCTTTCTTTTCCATTTTTATATACTATCTTCACAGCTTTAATCTTTTAAAAAATGTTTTTTAAGTCCACCAAAAAAGTTGTTACCTTCTCAAAACTTTCTTCAAATATTTTCCTGTATAACTTTTTGGATTGTTGGCTACTTCTTCTGGTGTGCCTTTTGCTACTAATGTTCCTCCCCCAACACCTCCTTCAGGGCCAATATCTAAAACATAATCCGAGTTTTTGATAACATCTAGATTGTGTTCAATCAACACTACAGTATGCCCCTTTGATACAAGCTTATTCAAAACTTCAAGCAACTTTGCCACATCATCATAATGCAACCCCACAGTAGGCTCATCAAGCATATAAATAGTCTTTTCTGCATGTGAACGAAATAGTTCAGAAGATATTTTCACTCTTTGTGCTTCTCCCCCCGAAAGAGTGGTAGCGGTCTGCCCAAGCTCCAAATACCCAAGCCCCACCCCCATCAAAGTACTCAATCTATCATGTATCTCAGGAATGTCTTTAAAGAAAGGTAGGCCTTCTTCCACTGTCATTTTCAAAATTTCATAAATATTCTTTTTTTTGTATTTTACAGTCAGTGTCTCTTTGTCAAATCTTTTTCCATTACACACATCACAGGTAACATATACTGTGGGCAAGAAGTGCATCTCTACTGCAATCTCCCCATTCCCTTCACATGCTTCACACCTCCCTCCTTTTACATTAAAAGAAAATCTATTTGCCTTCCAGCCACGAAGACGAGCATCCTCAGTAGAAGCAAACAAATCTCTAATATGGGTAAAGGCCCCTGTGTATGTAGCTAAGTTTGATCTAGGAGTGCGACCAATGGGCGACTGATCAATCAAAACATTTCTAGAAAGATATTCTGTCCCTGTAAAAGAAGCACAATTAAAAATTCTAGCAGTGCGATATTTTCTTTCTAGTCTTCCTTGTAAATTTTTATGCAATATCTCATACATAAAAGAGCTTTTCCCACTGCCAGATACACCTGTAATAGATGTGATCACTCCGAGAGGTATCTCCGCATTTAAATTTTTTATATTAAAAACCTTTCCCCCTACTATTTTCAAAAACCCCTTTGCCTCTCTTCTCTTCTCTGGAATTGGAATTTGGATTTCTTCTCGCAAATATGCCAAAGTCCTAGAGCCACTTTGATTTTTTTTAGCAGTCAAAAGATCTTCTAAATACCCAGAGACTACCACTTCTCCTCCATGCACTCCTGCTTTAGGACCAATATCTACAATATAGTCTGAGGCATAAATAGTGTCTTCGTCATGTTCTACTACTAAAATAGTATTCCCTAAATCCCGAAGATTTAAAAGAGTTTTAATCAATCTATCATTATCTCTTTGGTGCAGACCAATAGTCGGCTCATCTAATACGTACAAAGCTCCTACTAGACGTGAGCCAAGCTGAGAAGCAAGCCTAATACGCTGGGCTTCTCCTCCAGACAAAGTATTTGCTTTACGAGAAAGCTGTAAGTAGTCTAGTCCAACATCTAGCATAAACTGAAGTCTTGCTTGTATTTCTTTTACTACGGGTAAAGAAATTTCTTTTTCTTTTTCAGTTAATTTTAATTTTTTAAAAAACTCAGATGCTTCGGCGATAGACATTGAAGATACCTTTAGAATATTTACATCAGAATGTAAAAAAACATTCAGTGCTTCAGTCCTAAGTCTCGCTCCATTACAAGACTCACACAACTCTTCTCCCCCAAAATATTTAGTACCGATACCATTACAAGCAGGACAAGCTCCGTATGGAGAATTAAAAGAAAAAAGTCTTGGCTCTACTTCAGGAAAAGAAAATCCATCATTTTTACAAGCAAACTTTGCAGACATCACAAATTCTATGTCTCCAATCACAATAGTTACTAACCCATCAGATTCAAGCAAAGCTCTTTCTATTGCTTCAGATAAACGCATTCTACTTCCTTCTTTTTCTGTATTAAAATCTTGCAACAAAAATCTATCTACCAAGATATCTATGTTGTGTTTTTTTTGTTTAGATAAAATTATTTGTTCACGCAATTTTTTCATTTTTCCATCAAGACGCACCTCTGAAAAACCTTTCCCTAATAGATCGTATAGAAGCTGATAGTATTCCCCTTTCCTTCCCCGCACTACGGGAGAAAAAATATTTATTTCAGTTTCATTCCAAGAAACTCCCATAACACTTTTTTTGTTTTTGTTTTCTTTCAAGAGACTACTCGCTTTTTCTAAAACAAAATTAAAAATTTCTTCGTTAGAAAGTTTTTTAATTTCTTCCCCACAAGTAGGACAGTGAGGATGACCAATACGGGCATACATTACCCGAAGATAGTCGTATATCTCTGTAATCGTAGCCACAGTAGAACGAGGATTGTTGGAACGAGATTTTTGGTCAATAGAGATAGCAGGAGAAAGCCCTGTAATTTCATCTATATCTGGCTTTGGCATTTGATTTAAAAACTGACGAGCATAAGAAGAAAGAGACTCTACATATCTTCTTTGCCCTTCCGCAAAAATAGTATCAAAAGCCAGAGAGCTTTTGCCACTACCAGAAACCCCTGTTATTGCTACCATTTTGTTGCGTGGCATTTCTACTGAAATATTCTTAAGATTGTGGGTTCTAGCCCCTTTTACCACAATGCTTTCTATTGCTTTTTCTTGTTTTTTGTTTGTCATAACGCAAATCTTACCCCGTATTATTCTATAGGGGTGGGTATCAATATTTATATACCTGTATCATAGCACAAATACACAGAAATACTATTTTAGTTTTTCTCTTAAAACCCCAATCTCGTCTCTTAAAATAGCAGCGGTTTCGAAGTCCAATTCTTTCACTGCTTTATTCATTTCTTTTTCTTTCAGTTTGATTATTTTTTCATAAACCAAAGTCTCTCTTTCCGCATCAGACATAGCCAATCTCCTAATGTCTTCTGATTCTGTTCTTCCTTTTTTGTTTAATTCTTTACTATATGCCTTTTTAAAAATCTCAACATCCAAAGAAAGCTCCGCATTTACTGTCTTCTGGTGATTGCTTTCCAATTCTTCTGTAATATCTTTAATATTTTTGATAATAGTTTTTGGAGTAATACCATTTTTTTTGTTGTGTGCAATCTGAATATTTCTTCTGCGAGTAGTTTCATTTATTGCTCTTTCTATAGAACCAGTCAAAACATCAGCATAAAGTATTACCTGCCCTTCTGAATTACGCGCTGCTCTACCAATAGTCTGAATCAAAGAAGTTTCTGATCTCAAGAACCCTTCTTTGTCAGCATCTAAAATTCCAATAAGGGCGACTTCTGGTAGGTCCAATCCTTCTCTCAAAAGATTTACCCCCACAATAATATCAAAATCACCTTTTCTAAATTTAGTAAGGATTTGAATTCTTTCAATGGTCTTAATCTCACTGTGTAAATACTCTGCTTTTAGTTTTCTTTCTTTTAAATACACAGACAAGTCTTCTGCCATCTTTTTTGTCAAAGTAGTTGCAATAACTCTAAATCCTTTTTTAACAGTTTTTTCTGCTTCTAGAATAAAATCTTGCACTTGTCCTTTGTACTCAGACTTGGCAGAAACCGGGCGAATAGATATTTTTGGATCTAGTAGCCCTGTGGGGCGAATAATCTGCTCTACGATTTGAGCACTTTGTTCTCTTTCTTGTGTGTTTGGTGTAGCACTAACATAGATTATGTTACCAATTCTTTCTGTAAATTCTTCATATTTTAATGGTCTGTTGTCTTTAGCACTAGGAAGACGAAAACCATATTCTACCAATGTCCTTTTGCGAGAAGCATCTCCTGCATACATTCCTTGAAGTTGGGGTAGTGTAACATGCGACTCATCTACTATTGTCAAAAAGTCTGGCTCCCCTTTTGCTGTGTGTGGAAAATATGAGAGCAGTGTCTCGGGTGGCTCTCCTTCTTTTTTATCAGACAAATGTCTTGAATAATTTTCAATACCATTACAGTATCCAATCTCTTTCATCATTGCTAAGTCATAATTTGTTCTTCTTTTTAATCTCTCCACCTCTAAAAGTTTTCCTTCTTTTTCAAATTTTTTTAATTGTTCTTTTAATTCTTTTTGAATAGCCACAATTGCTTTTTTCTTTTTTGTTTCTTCGGTAATAAAGTGTTTGGCAGGAAAAACAAAAATACCTTCTTCTTCTGATAAGACTTGTGAAGAAATGGGATCTACTTTTAAAATCTTGGTGATCTTCCCATCTGCAATCTCTATTTGAAACATAAAATTTTCAGAAACAGGCATTAATTCTACTCTGGAGCCAATAGAACGAAAAGTGCCTGGGGTTAGGTCTGCATTTGTTCGTTCAAAGTGAATACCAATCAATTTTTTCATCAATAGTGTCCTATCTTCTTTGGTGCCCGTTTCCAATTTTAAATTTACCTTTTGATATTCTTCAGGAGAACCCAATCCATAAATACAAGATACTGAAGCGACGATAATAACATCCCTTCTAGTAAGCAGAGCTTGGGTGCTAGCATGCCTAAGTCTGTCTATTTCTTTATTAATCTGAGCATCTTTCTCTATATATGTATCAGAAGCAGGCATATATGCTTCTGGTTGATAATAATCATAGTATGAGACAAAGTAGTGCACTGCAGAATCTGGAAAAAATGCTCGAAACTCCTGTGCAAGCTGAGCTGCAAGGGTTTTGTTGTGAGCAATCACTAGAGTTGGCTTTTGATACTGAGCAATAACATTAGCAATAGTAAAAGTTTTACCAGTCCCTGTCGCTCCAAGCAATGTTTGTTTTTCAAACTTTTTTTCTAAGCCTTGCACCAAAGAAGAAATAGCCTTCGGCTGATCCCCCGCAGGCACAAATTCACTCTTTATTTTAAATATTTTTGGCATCTAACAAAGATTACCTGTCGTTATAGGCAATGTCAAACACACTATCGTAAGCTTTTACTACAAGATTGTAAGCAAAAAATGAACTAACCATAGTAAATATAAGTAAGTAGACCAACGACTTATCTAATGTAAATTTAAACATTTATGTATTATACCAAAATATAAAAAATATGTTACAATTATAAAACTATGGAAAAAATTAAATATTCTTTATACATTATAATTTTCTTAGGATTAATAGCAGTGGCTGGATATTGGGCATTACTTACTTTAGAACCCGGTAGTCTTCATGCTGAAAAACAAAAGCAAGAAGAACTACAAAATGAAAACGAAAGCCTTAAAAAAGAGCTTGCTGAATTAAAAAATGAATTGAGGATTTTAAATGAAAATATAGAAATCAAAACAGCCGTTGAAGCAGAGACAAAAAGCCCTGCTGTTGTAGAAAATAAAACACCTACTACTACAACCCCTCCAAAAACAAGCACCACAACAAAATACAAAAACCAAACCCTGATCAACGAACTAGAAAAACTCACTGCTGAAAACATCATAATGAAAGAAAAATCTCGTGGAACTAGAGTAGGAACTATTCAAAGATTCTTAAACCTATACAACAAAACCAGCAAACGAGTAGATAATGACTACGGAGCAGGCACAAAAACAGATGTAATAAACTTCCAAAAAGCCGAAGGAATGACTGCTGATGGAGAAACAGGTCCTACTACTTACAAAAAGATGATAGAGTGGCTTAAAAAACAAGGCTAGTTCATCCCCTTGAATTTTGGCAAATTAAATTAAAACTGCTTTAAATATATTTACGCCTTGATTTTAAAGTCATTTTGCTATATATTTGACATATTGTGCAATTACCCGCCCGTAGCTCAGTCGGTAGAGCAGCTCCCTTTTAAGGAGATGGTCGTAGGTTCGATTCCTACCGGGCGGACTAAATTAAAAATGCCAAGCTTCTGCTTGGTGTTTTTAATTTCTTTTAGCCCGAGTAAGCAAATTTATTTGCTTACGGGTAGGAATCGAAAGGCTTTTCCATGCGAACGAAGTGAGCGGAAAAGCACCTGCGCCTGTAAGGCGAGATTCCTACCGGGCGGACAATGTTTCCATTCCTTCCAGTTTCTACAGTTTATGTAGGAGTTTTTATAGATTAATAAGATTTTAAGTATTGTGGTAAAATAAATATATGAATTCCGAAACTAGAAACTGCCAAAACTGCAAAAAAGACTTCATTATTGAGCCAGATGATTTTTCGTTTTATGAAAAGATCAAGGTTCCTGCTCCGACGTTTTGCCCAGAATGTAGAATGATAAGACGTATGGCATTTCGTGACCATAGAGTTTTATATAAGAGAAAAAGTGACATAACTAACAAAATAATTTTTTCAATTTTTCATCCAAAAGCGCAAGTAAAAGTTTGGGAGCAAGATATATGGTGGAGTGATAAATTAGATGGCCTAGATTATGGTATCGATATCAATCTAAATGAATCATTCTTAAGTCAAATTAAGAAATTATTCCATACTGTACCTTTACCTAGTCAGACAGGATGGGACATGATAGATAGTGACTATTCTGCTGGTTCAAGTGATCTTAAAAACTGTTATTTAGTATTTGTTACAACATCAGCTGAGAATTGTAGTTATTCAGCAGAACTTAACATTGTTAAAAATTCTATGGATGTGACAAGAATTGATTCATCAGAATTATGCTATCAATCTTTTGCTCTCACAAAATGCTATAGATCATTTTTTTCTTCTCATTGTGAAAATTCTATGGATATATGGTTTTCCAGAGACTTAGTTGGTTGTAGTTTTTGTTTTGGATGTACAAATTTACGTAGTAAAAAATACTGCATATATAATAAACAATATTCAAAAGAGGAATATGAAAAACTAATCTCTAGCTTTAATTTAGGTTCAAACAAAACTATATCTGAAATTAAAGAGAATACGAAAGATTTTATAAAGAAAAGTATCAGAAAATTCTATGATGGACGCTCTAATGTAGACATTTCTGGCGAATATATAAATAATTCTAAAAATACCTTCTCAAGTTATTATGTAAATCAAGTAGAAGATAGTAAATATATTCAATTATTCTTTACGCCGAAAGCAAAAGATTGCTATGATTGTTCATTATGGGGAGCAAATACTGAATTATCATATGAATGTTCGTCTATTGGTTCTAATTGTTATGATATAAAATTCTGTTGCCGTTCTTATAAAGGAGCACAAAATTGTGAATATTCATTATATTGCATAGGATGTTCACATATTTTTGGTTGCTCTGGCTTAAAAAATAAACAATATTGTATTTTAAATAAACAATATAAAAAAGAACAATACGAAGAATTAGTTCCCCAAATAATTAAACATATGAATGATATGCCTTACGTAGATAGTAAAGGAAGAATATATAAATATGGTGAATTTTTTCCGCTTGAATTTAGTGCATTCCCATATAATGATAGTATCGCTCAAGAATATTTTCCTTTAAATAAAGAAGAAGCCATAAAACAAGGATATATTTGGTTTGAAAAAGAAAATAGAAATTATCAAATAGATATTAATACAGAAAATATTCCTGATGATATTAAAGATGTAGATGATAGTATTATAGGAAAAGTAATAGAATGTGATCATCATAATAAAGAGAATCATCAAAAATTAAGCTGTGATAATTCTTGTACAGAGGCCTTCAAAATCATTCCAGAAGAACTTCAGTTTTATAAAAGGATGAATTTACCTATCCCTCGACTTTGCCCCAACTGCAGACACTATGAAAGACTAGCTCAACGTAATCCTATGAAGCTCTGGCATCGTAAATGTATGAAAGAAGGATGCATTAATGAATTTGAAACAAGTTATGCGCCCGAAAGACAAGAAATCGTCTATTGTGAAAAGTGTTATCAGCAGGAAGTTTATTAATCAATAAGCTAAATCTGACCCTGTGAGAGTCCAAATTCTTCTTTTTGCAACGCCTTAATAAACATCAACTTATTATATAACCCTTCCATATATTGCTTATCTGATAATATAGTTATAATAATGTTATGACTACCGGACTAAATTAAAAATGCCAAGCTTTTGCTTGGTGTTTTTAATTTCTTTTAGCCCGAGTAAAAATCAAAATTTTCTATATCTCTGCTATAATTACATTATGAAAATCACCAAATTTGGACAATCTTGTATTTTAATACAAACAAAAGAAAAAAGAATTTTAATAGATCCTGGGAATTTATTGTTTGATGACAAACTATTAAAAACAGAGTGGGTTGATATAGACATCCTTTTGGTAACCCACAAACATGGTGACCACTGCCTTGACGAAGCCATTAAAGAGATTACGAAAAATCCAAAAACAAAATTTTATACAAGTCAGGAGGTGCTTGATGGACACCCGACCCTTTCCCCTATTATTATAAAAGAAGGGCAAATTTTAAACTTTGAGGATATAAAAATAGAAGTAGTGAAAGCTGTTCATGGATATTTACCTCATTTGAAAGGTGGCAATGAAATAAAAGAAAACCTTGGTTATATTGTTGATGACGGAGAAAATAGAGCTTATCACACCAGTGATAGTATTAGTTTCAACAATGAATACAAATGTGATATTATTTTTATACCAGTATGTAATCATGGTTTAGTTATGGGTCCTTTTGAAGCTAGTCGTTTTGCGAAGGAAACTGGGGCAAAACTTGTAATCCCTATTCACTATGATAACCCTCTTTACCCTGTAAATCTAGCTGAAGTTGAAAATAATTTCAATAAAGAAAGTTTAAATTGCAAAATCCTAGGTGTTGGAGAAAGTATTAAAGTGTAAGTTTTATTATAGTATATATCGTAAGATTAATCTTAGTTGGTAAAATAAAAATAAATATGAGAATTCCAATTGTAAATGAACAAGATGAAATAATAAAACATATAGATACCAACGAAAGACAACCAGAAGATATTTGTCGAGTTTCTGCTTTATGGGTTACCAATGAAAAAGGTGAGATTTTACTTGCTCAAAAAAATTTTGATAAAAAACGAGATCCAGGCAAATGGGGGCCAGCTGTTGCTGGTACTGTTGAAGAAGGAGAAACATACGAAGAAAATATAATAAAAGAAGCACTAGAAGAAATTGGTCTTAAAAACATAAAACCAAAAATTGAATTTAAAGACCGAAGATCCACAAGCCATGAATACTTTGGACAATGGTTTAGTATAGTAATAGCTAGCAATTATCCATTAATAAAACAAGACTCAGAAGTAGCGCAAATAAAATGGTTTTCTAAAGAAGAACTACTAGCATTATTTAAAAAAGATCCTAATATATTTATCCCTACATTTGGCTCTGGACTTAAATACTTTTTAAATTTTTAATTTAAAAAGTACACAAAACTAATCAGACGATTTCTCGCACGAAAAAGTTTCGTCTACAAGTCATAAGCCATATTGTATTTTGCTTTTAGATCAAAATACTTATTTTTATAATTATTCCAATACTTTTCATAAACTTCCCTTGGAATGATCTTATACAAATAATCCATGTGAGGTTTTAATCTGCCTCTTGTATCATAATAATTTAAAGGTAGATTATTTTCAAAAGTAACTTCGTCCAATGTTTTACGACCACCTTCTTCTTTGAAAGACCCGTTGTATGATGGGGGGGCCTTCCCTTCATCATCTATAATAATTTTTGTATTCTGAAAACAAAAAACATCTCTATTAAACACCAAAGAACCTATATCTTTCAGCATTTCATAGCCAATTTCTCTAATAATATTAAAAACTAATTCTTGATGTTCTCCAATAGAACAGTACCCATTTGGTGAGTGTATAAAATCATTATCAAGATTTACATCTGCTAACACAAAAAGATGCAGTACTGCATATCTAAAAGCTTCCTTTGTTGATTCTTGTGAATTAATATCTACAGAAGATCCTGATGTGCTAAATCTGGCTAATACTTTGGCTAATGGCTCTACCCTTTCTGGGTATTTATTTTTAAACAACTCCCACAACTGGTCTAGTGTCTTTTCTGATATCTTCATAAAATCATAAGCTAGCCGTGTTTCAACTAAAGAAAAAGCATCTGGAAAAAAATTCTCAATCGTTTCCTTAATAAAGGAAAGCTTCAACATATTATTACGATACAAAACCTTTCTTTGGAAATCATTTTTAGCATTATATCTCAGTGCCGCATTTATCCCTGTAACAATAATTAAACGTGGTTTTTTCTTTTGCTCTCTTGCTATTTGTACCGCAGGTAAAAAATACGTTATAAGTCTTGCGTTTAATGGAGAATCTAGATCATCTTCTACTCCTTTTTTTGATTTTTTAAACTTAGGTTCATTAAAACCAACGATAATGTCCTCCCCGTTTATATCGAAACCTTGTTCAAACAAGTTCGACCATTTCAAAATCACTGTTTCTCCTTTTTTTAAAAAGACTTTTTTTTCTAATTTATCATTAAATACCAAAGCCCAATCATTTAAAATACTTGGAGAAGCTACAAAATCTTTTTCTTCTCCTTTTAAAACTTCACTTCTGGGAATTAAATAGTTTCTACCTATTTTTTCTGCTTTTAGCTTGCCACTCTTTATCCTTTTAAAAACTGCAACCGTTGAAATATTTAAAATCTTTGCAACTTCTTTTGTTGTTAAAATAAGGTTATTAGTCATTAACATTAATATAGCATATATGTATGTTAATGTATATTAACTAGAACTAATTAATGGCTTCCCTTTCAAATAAAAAGGTGGATATCTACTCAATAACTAAATTTTAAAGTTACTAATTTTCATACTTAAAAAATAAATTTTTTAAGTTATCATAACCTGACCATTCTCTCAATGATTCCACTGAATTAGAATAGAAAAACTCCCAGTGTTCTTTCTTATTTATCAAGGGGCCTAAAATTGGGCTATCTTTATATTTAGTAATAATTTCTGCTATATTATCCTCTGATATAACCAATTTGCCAGTAATAATTTCAGCGACTAATTTTTGTTGTTCCAATAAAGAAATTTGGCCTTCAAAATAAGATATCTCTCGTGGTTCATTAGAAAGATCTTTTGTTTTTGTTATCTCTTCGATACACTTTTCCACTCTTGATAAATAAGAGCTAAACTTTTTTTGTTTAAAAATAGAGTTAATAATATCTAACCTATAGAAACTAGCTTGCATACTATTTTTTTCAGTCTCTGGTAAACTTTCCAATAGTAATTCATTAACAACTCTCTGCTCTTCATAATCATTAATCTCTTGTCTAACGAAAGATGCGTAATCAGCAAATTTTTTTCTTATATAATCACTCTCTTTTAACGCTTCTTTTATTAACCCTTTTAATGCTTCTCCAAACTTACCTTCATTTTGTAAAAAATCATTTTGAAATGATAAGTTGTCTTCTTTGGCCTCAAAATATTTTGAAATTAAGTTCAATAAAAATTCTTTATACAGAACAACTGCTTCTTTTAAATTATTTGTATTGTTTTGGTCTAAGGTGAGCAAATGAATTAAATTTAGTTTAATTGTTATATTATCATTATCTAAAGCAGAAACTTCTTTTAGTTCTTTAATGCACTCACCCAACTGCTTTTCAAAATCTGGTATCTTAGTTTTGGAAAAAATGTTATTTTCAAACTTTAAGGCCTCTTCGGTTATTCTATTCGACAAAACATAAGCAATATATTGATTAAAACTAGAAATTTCATTAAATTGCACCTTTTCATCCTGCCCCAAATCAACTATTTTATTTGTGGTCGCTTCTATATATTTTTGTTCTTTTTTAGAATAAATAATCATATGCCCTTCCATTCCATAAATTACAAAATCTTCAGGAGTAAAACCTATGTTTTGTAGCACAGAAGCAATCATCACGATCCTAGAATCACAATCAAAAAGTGCTCTCGTATTTTCACCCTCCTGTTCAGGGAAAACATCTTTTAAATTGGTAAAGGCTTTTTTGTTTGAAAAATTAGAATCCAATCTTTGATTAATAAAAATTATAGTCTCTGATAAAGTACTGAATTTTTTTAGCTTTGTCTCTTTAGAAATAGAATCATGTAAATTGATAATCCTTTCAGCTTGAAAATCTGTCGGTTTTTCAGAAGATGCTGTCCAAGACATGAAAGAATGTGGATATTGTGAAAAGTATTTATGATTTTTAATATATTCTTTATATTCTCTAATAGTATTATCTACATTATTTTCCTCGGTTTTGTTTTGATGTTTATCATTATTATTATCTTGTAAAGAAGCATCTCCAGCTTTGGTATCAAAAACACCAGAAGAAATGAGGGTTGACAAAAAGGCCATTTTTAAAAAAGGATTATTTAATATTTTTTTAAAAAGATCTTTTGCCTTTATTTGCCACCATTTTACCATTTCTATTTTCGGCTTATCTTCTACTTTTTTATTTGGTTTAAAATTAAAATTTTCCATTTTATAAGTCTTTCAATTTATTATCCTAAAACGCCTCCAATAAAAACCTTTCAAACGCAACCTCAGCGTCTCTCCCCTCTCCTCTAGATGCTTGTAATACATAAGAAATCTGTAGGGCAAAACTTTGCAATTCTTCTTCTTTGTACTTCCCAAAATTCTTTTTTAAAAGCATATCCTTTGCTTTCCAAAAAAGTACTCCTGAAAGCTCTTCTAGAGACACCCCAAGACTAGTGGCTTTTAAAAAATGCATCCACAAGGAAAGCTTATCTCTAGAAGCAAAAGCATTGGCAAGTAAAAAATTATCATACTTTTCTTTTCTTTCTTTACTTTTTTCAAAGATGAAAAGCTTTACTCCTTTTCCAAAATCCTTAAAAGTGTCTAAGTTCCCTTTATTTATTTTATTTTCCAAAAACACAAAAAGGTTTGGGCTACTAGCCATCTTTTGTATGTTTTGCATTACAAAAGATGCAGTATCTTCTCTTTCAAAAATATCTTTTAAGACAATGGTGCATTGATTAAAAAACAATCCTGCTCCAGAGTAAAAACTTTCTATTTGATCTTTGTCAAAATCACTTCTGTTTATATAAAAAACTTCTGTGTCAGAAGGTATTTCTTTCAAGAATTTTTCATATTCTGAAATTTTTGGAGTAGAGTCATCTCCAGTAAATATATAAATCATAAATTAAAATTTAACAGTTTTTTTATATTCTTTAAAATGTTTGCCATATTTTGCTTCTAGGACAGTGTCTTGTTTTTTAATGAAAATAAAGTGAGCTAAAATAAAATACAAAACAGTAGCAATGAGCATATAAACAGCTCCTGAAATCAAGCCGAAACCAAACAGTAAAAGAGAAATTCCAAGATGTGTAGGATTACTTAAAAATTTATATGGCCCTTTGCAGAATACATTTTTGCTCAATTTTTCTATATTCAACTCTCTAGAAGACGACTGTGCCCAAACAACCAAAAAAGTAGCCATTCCTATCAGTAAAAATCCTATAGCTTTTACATAGGTATAATCAATAATCTTAGTAGGGAAAAGCATATCAAAAAAGATACCAGCCAAAAAGAATATAAAGTAAAATAAATAAGAGTGAACCAAAATTTTATGTATTGGGCTCTTGTTTTTGGTATTTTTATCCATACTTTTATATTATAACACTATCCCCAAAAAAAGTAGCTCTGCTTTTAGTTAAGATTATTTCAATTCCCCAAGGTTGTCTCCTGCCCCAAAGTTTACAACTAAAGGTATCTCTGTCTTGTATTGCAGGAAAGATTTTTGCAATAAGTTCTCCATTGCTTTTTTTATTACTATTTGCGCCTCTTTTGTTACCTCTTCTTGAATCTCATACACAAGCTCATCGTGAATCTGTAAAATTAATTTTACTTTTTCTGAAAGTCCTGCTTTTTTTAAATCTTCTCTGACATATCTTATCGCTAGCTTTATAATATCAGCTGTAGCTGTCCCTTGAATTGGTGCGTTGATGGCTGTCCTTACCGCCATTGCTTTTAAAAATGGAATACGAGAATTTATGTTTGGGAACATTCTCTTTCTTCCAAAAAGAGTCACAGTGTATTTATGTTGTGATGCAAATTCTTTTACTTCTTCTAAATATTTATGCAAGCCTTCAAATTGTTCAAAATAATTATCATAAAACTTTTGAGCATCTGCTCGTTCTCCTCCAAGATTTTTTCTTAAAGCTGATACTCCCATCCCATAGATAATTCCAAAGTTTATTACCTTCGCCTGCCTTCGCATTTCAGAAGTAACACTTTTTTCAGAAACCCCAAAAACAAAAGATGCTACTCCTGCATGAATGTCTTTGCCTTCTGCAAATATTTGCGTCATTTTTTTATCTCCTGAAAGCATCGCTGCTACTCTAAGCTCTACTTGGCTATAATCAAAAGCGACTAGCTTGTATCCTTTTTGTGCCACAAAACCATATCGTATTTTTTTACCCAAATCTGTCTTTATGGGCAGGTTTTGCATATTTGGATCTTTAGAAGAAAACCTTCCTGTGGAAGCTCCGTTTTGAATAAATTCAGCATGCAATCTCCCCTCTTCATCTGCCATTTCTGGTATTACATCTATATAGGTAGAAAGAAGTTTTGATAATTCTCTATGTTCCATAATCTTTTTAATAATTGGATGTTTATCTTCCAATTCCTCTAAAACAGATATATTGGTAGACAAAGACCCCCCAGCACTTTTCTTTTTGGATTTTAATTGAAGCTTATTAAAAAGAATTTCTCCAAGTTGTTTGGGTGAATTTATATTAAACTCTTCTCCTGCAAAATTATAAATATCTTTTATAATTTTATCTAGCTCTGTGTGGTATTCTTTCGCTAAATCTTTAAAAAACTTTTTGTCTATCAAAATGCCATTTGTGGTCATACTTTCCACCTCTTCTATTATTGGCTCTTCTATCTCTCTATATACTCTTTCCAAATCTTCCTCTTTTAATTTTTTAAAAATTATCTTTTTTGCTTCTGTAAAATCTTTTGTGTTTGTAAAAAGTAAAATATCTTCTAGTGTTGGGTTGGCTATTTCAGAATTCAGTAACCATAAAGCAATAGATGTTTCTTTTAATTCTCTTGGGGATATTTGAGAGTGTTCTATTTTTTCTTCTGTTTTACTTGTATTATTTTTTAAAAGGGTTGTATTTTTTTTATCTCCTTTATTATCAAAATCTTCTTTTTTGTTTTCTTGTTCCAAAAAACCTTTTAATCTTGATCCCAAACTACGAAACTCAAATTCCCTACAAACACTTTCAATTTTTTCTTTTTCTACTGCTTGCCAAAAAGTCTTTTGAGGTAAAGCAAAATCAATCGGGGCATCCCTCCTGATAGTTGCCAATGTTTTTGAAAAAAGAGCTTCTTCTTCACCGTTTTTCAAAAGATTAAAAATTCTTTCAGAAAAACCTTTCTCTTTAAAATTTTTTTCTGCCTCTTTTTCTTCAATTGCTTTATATACATCTTCTATATGCCCAAAAATCTGAATAAGCTCTGTTGCTGTCTTTTCTCCTATTCCTTTAATTCCAATAATATTGTCAGAAGGATCCCCCCGAAGACCTTTGTAATCAGGCAAAAATTTTGGCAAAAAACCAAATCTTTCTAAAACCTTTTGCTCATTATATAAAATAGTGTCGTGAATTCCTTTTTTTAAGGTGTATACTTCTACATCATCTCCATCTACGAGTTGCATTGTATCCATATCCCCTGAAGCAACAATTACTTGTATTTTTTCTTTTTTGTTTTTACTAATTTTTGTTTTTTCTTCTTTTCCTGTATTGTTGTCTTTTGATATTTTCTCCACAATCGTTCCCAAAATATCGTCTGCTTCAAACCCTGGAGAATCATAAATCGGAATATTAAATGCTTCGAAAATTTTTCTAGAGCTTTTAAGTTGCTCAATCAATGCAGGATCTGTTTTTACTCTCCCTGCTTTGTATTCTTTGTACACCTCGTGTCTAAAAGTTTTTTGCGGTAAATCATAACAGGCAGCCAAATAATCAGGTTTCAAGTCAGAAATTATCTTTATAATCATATTAGAAAGACCATACAACGCACCAGTGGGCTCCCCTTTAGAAGACAAAAAATCTGGCAGAGCATGATATGCTCTGTGAATAACTGCATGTGCATCAAACAATACTATTTTTTTAACATCTTCAGACATTAGGCAAATTATACCATTTTAAGATATAATTTAGTGGTAATGGCAAATATCCAATTTGATGAAGAAAAACAAAATAAAGATTTAGAAGATTTAAGACAAAAAGAAGAGGAAGAGCTTGTCCAGCTTTTAGCTGAAGCAAAATATCAACTTCCGTATATTAACCTAATGAGTGTAGGAGTAGACAATGAAGCTCTTAGAGTGATCACTGAAAAAGAAGCTAGGGATTTAAAAGTTGCTCCTTTCAGACTTGCTGGTAAAAATTTATTTATTGCGGTACGTGCTCCAAAAGAAGATTTAATAAGTAAACTCACAGAGTTAGCAGAAAGGAAAGGATTGGTTGTTTCTTTTTATATGGTATCCGAAGCAAGTTTAAATAAAGTATGGGAAAGATATGCAGAGATCTCAATGGCAGAAAGCGAAACTGCTGGTACTTTGGAAATTTCTTCAGAAATATTATCTCAAACAGCCGAGAAAATTTCTAAAATGCAAGACATTGATGTCTTGGTAAAAGAGTTATCTGACCAAAACCAAGTACACAAAGTATCTAGAATACTTGAGATTGTTATTGCTGGAGCTATATCAATCGGTGCTTCAGATATACACATAGAAGCAGAAAAAGAAGCAGGGAAAATCAGACTTAGGTTGGATGGAGTTTTGCACGATATTATGGTATTGGATTCATCTCTATATCATCTTATAAATTCTCGTATCAAACTTCTATCAGGAATGAAATTAATCTCCAATCGAGCTCAAGATGGACGTTTTAGTATTAATGAAAAAGATGTGGAAATAAGCATCAGAACATCTCTAATCCCTGGGGCTTATGGTGAATCTATTGTTATGCGTATTCTGGATCCAAGATCTATAAGAGTAAAATTAGAAGATATTGGGATAGAGCCATTTTTGTTTTCTATTATTGAGACAGAGATTGCTAAACCAAATGGAATGATCTTGGTCACAGGACCTACTGGTAGCGGTAAGACTACTACTCTTTATGCTTTTTTGAATAGAATTTATTCAGAAGAAGTAAAAATAATAACCATTGAAGACCCTATTGAATACCACTTACCTGGAGTAACTCAAACCCAGACAGATGGTACTAAATACACATTCCTAGAGGGACTTAGAAGTGCTCTAAGACAAGACCCTGATATTGTGATGGTAGGTGAAATAAGAGACGCAGAGACAGCTAAAATCGCAGTAGAGTCTGCTCTCACTGGCCATATGGTATTTTCTACATTGCACACCAACAATGCCGCAGGAGTAATCCCCCGCTTGATAGACCTAGACGTCAATCCAAAGATTATGGTCTCCGCTCTTTCTCTTTCCCTTGCTCAAAGATTGGTACGTAAGCTCTGCAAAGAATGTAAAAAAGAAAAAGAAATTACAGAAGAAGAAAAAAAAGAATTAGGGGTTGTATTAGAAAGCATCAAAGCTGAAGGAAAAGATTTATCAAAATACAATATTGATCCCAACGCTCCATTTAAAATATTTACTGCTGTGGGGTGTGATAAATGCAACATGACAGGATATAAAGGAAGAATGGGGATCTTTGAGGCAATCAAAACAAATGAAGAAATTGAAAAAATTATCCCTGAAAACCCAAGTGAAAGAGAAATCAAAAAAACTGCTAGGAACCAAGGCATTCTAACAATGCGTCAAGACGGTATTGTTAAGATACTAAATGGTGTTACTTCTATAGACGAAGTAAAGAGCGTTGTTGATTTATTGGAGGAATAAAAAAAACACTAATCTCTAAACAATCCTTTTCAGACTGAGCCCGAAAAGTAACAAGACCCCAAAGGATAGTTCCAGAAATCCAAAAGGATACCAAAACGTCCTTCAAAAAACTTGTATAACCATAGGCTGATTGCTTAGAGATTAGTGCCTTCTTAACAAACTTAAGACAACATCTTTTTCTTTTTTGTAAAAAACATTACACTGTTTATTATAATACAACGCAAGCTCAAAGAAATGCTATAATATAATAAGTGTGTGTATAGCCTGTTGATAAGTAGTGTACAACTAATCAACTTCGCTAGTATAGCATAATATATATATAATGTCAAGTATGAATAATCAAAATAACAATGAAAACAAAGAGGAAGTAGTTTTGGATCAAGCCCTTAGACCACAGACTTGGGAGGATTATATCGGCCAAAAACACATAAAAGACAACGTTAAAATACTTCTTGAGGCAGCAAAAGAAAGGGGGCACATCCCTGAGCACATATTGTTTTATGGTCCCCCAGGGCTTGGGAAAACTACACTGGCCCATCTAATAGCTAAAGAAACCAATAGACAAATAAAAATAACCTCTGGCCCTGCTATTGAAAAAGTAGGTGATTTGGCGTCCATCCTCACCAATCTTTCTCCTGGAGATATTCTTTTTATTGATGAAATACACAGACTAAACAAAATGGTAGAAGAAATCCTATATCCAGCAATGGAATCTGGGGTGCTTGATATAATCATCGGAAAAGGACCTTCTGCTCGCACTATCCAGCTTGATTTACCCCCATTTACACTTATTGCAGCGACCACAAGAGTAGCTCTTATCTCCTCCCCTCTTCGTTCTAGATTTTCTGGTGGAACTTTTAGAATGGAGTTTTACACAAACGAAGAGATTGCGGAAATAGTCCGCAGATCTAGCAAGCTTTTAGATACAAAATTAAACGAAGGTGCTTTAAATGAAATTGCAAAAAGAAGCAGGTTTACACCTCGTACTGCCAATTATTTTTTAAAAAGATGTAGAGATTTTGCACAAGTCCACAAAAAAGAATTGACTGAAGATACAGTGAAGGAATCTCTTCAAATGCTTGCCATAGATGATATTGGATTAAATTCTTCAGATAAAACATTTCTAAAAACATTAATCCAAAAATTTAATGGTGGTCCGGTGGGTTTAAAAACAATATCAGCGGCAACATCAGAAGAAGAAGCCACACTAGAAGAAGTGATAGAGCCATATCTTTTACAACTTGGCTTAATAGAACGTACACCAAGAGGAAGAATTGCTACACAAAAAGCTTATGAACATTTGGGGATTGATTATATTGAAAAATAAAATTTAATAATTTTAAAATGTCAGGACACAACAAATGGGCTCAAATCAAAAGACAAAAAGCAGTAACTGATGCAAAAAGAAGTCAGATATTTTCAAAGTTATCTAAAAACATTTCCGTAGAAGCAAGATTGTCGGACGGGAAAGATTCACCTAGTCTAAGAGCGGCCATAGAGAAAGCAAAGAAGGTAAATATGCCCAAAGATGTAATTGAAAGAGCGGTCAAAAAAGGAAGTGAGCCTTCAAACCAAATGGAATACATAATGTATGAAGCTTATGGTCCTGGTGGGGCTGGTATTATAATAGAAACTCTTACAGACAGTAGAAACAGGACCGCTCAAGAAATAAAACATCTTTTATCAAAAAATGGTTTTTCTTTGGCTGGAATTGGATCAGTTTCTTGGGCTTTTACAAAAGAAAACACTCCTCAAGGTATGCTATGGATACCAAACACCACTACGTCACTGTCTGATGAAGATATTCTAGCTTTGGATAATCTAATAGAAGAAATAGAGTCAAATGATGATGTGCAAGATGTATATACAAATGCAGAATAATATAAAAATTATTAAAAAAATAAATATATGAAAATATTAGGCATAGATCCTGGATTTGAAAGATTAGGTATTGCTATTTTAGAAAAAAATACAGGGAAAGAAGAGGTTATTTTTTCTGAATGTTTTAAAACAAAAAAAGAACTGTCTTTTAGTGAGAGACTTTTGTTGATAGGAGAAAAAATAAATTTAATTATAAAAGAATATCATCCGGATGCTTTAGCAATAGAGACACTTTTTATAAACACAAATCAAAAGACAGCAATGCGGGTATCTGAAGCAAGGGGTGTTGTAATCTATGAAGCGTCTAAAGCTCATTTAAAAATATTTGAAGCCTCTCCTCCTCAAATAAAAATGGCTGTTACCGGCTATGGCAAAGCAGACAAAGAACAAGTTATGAAGATGGTAAAAATGCTTGTAAAAATAGATAATGCCAAAAAATCGGACGACGAGCTAGATGCTATTGCTATCGCCCTCACCGGTCTTGCTCACCAAAAAAGTTTTTAAATCAAAAGTTATCCACAAAAGGATATTGCCAAGTATTTTTTGTTTTGATACAAATAAAATGCTAAACATAACATTGGTCGAGTGAGGTGTTTTAAAAATATTTTTTATTTAACATAAATATGTACGACGACGAGTTTAAAGACAAAGATGATGAGTTTGATCCTACTTTAGGAGATGATTCTGACCTTGAAGATCTTGATGAAGATATTTTTTCAGACGATGATGACGAAGACGAAGAAGAGGATGATGATTTCAGCGAAGGCTTCGGTGAAGAATCTGAAAAATAATTTTATACAATCTTTACAAATCTTCTTTTTCCAATTTTTAGTTTTTCACCAACATTAGGGGAAATTTTTGGGTCAACTATCTTTTCTCCTGTAGTAAGATTTGTAATTGCTCCCTCTTCTACCAATCTCCTCCACTCTGCTTTAGAAGAAAGCACTTTAAAAGAAACCAAAGCATCTGCCAAGGTTTCTTTTTCTTTTATCTGGATCTCTAATAAATCTTCAGGGATAGCTTTGTTTTGAAAAACATTTACAAAATCTTCTTCCGCTTTTTCAGCTTTTGCTCTACCGTGGTAAATCTCTACAATCTGTCTAGCTAGTTGCATTTTGGCATCTTTTGGATGAACAGATCCTTTTTGAATCCCTGACACTAATTCTTCTATTTCTTCTATTGTAGAAAAAGTGCAGAGTTTGAAATACTTCTCTATCAAAAAGTCGGGTAGTGACATTACTTTTCCATACATATCACTTGGTTCATCTGAAATACCAATATAATTGTCCAAACTTTTAGACATTTTTTCTTTTCCATCAAGCCCTTCTAGTAATTCAAAAGTCATTACTGACTGTGGTTCTATTTTGTTTATTTTCATAACATCCCTACCCATAAGCATATTAAAATGCTGGTCTGTCCCTCCTACTTCCATATCGCAAGAACCAAAAATATTGTTTAAAATATAAGAATCAATTCCTTGGATTACTGGATATAGCATCTCGTGCATATATAACTCTTCTCCATCTTTGATTCTTTTTTGAAACATATCTCTAGCTATCAACCTAGAATGTGTAATACTTTTTAAGGTTGAAAAAAGAGTTCGAACAGTGATGTTGGAAATATTTTTATTAAAAAATTTCTGTCTTTGTAAAATATCATACTCTGCAGCTTTTCCAACAAAAGTATTAGATGGCACAGAAACTTCATTTCCTTTTTGGTCTTTAATAGTAACAAACTTTTTTTCATCAAAAACAAGGTCGGTCACGCTGATAAACCAATCCATGTTGTTTACCCAAGCAAAAACTTCTGGCTCTTGTCTTAGTATTAGTTTTATTTGATCTAGGTAAGATTGCATATTTTTACGAACTTCCTCATATGCCAAATCTGGTCTAACTTTACTTTTACCTGTAGGATCACCTATCTGAGCAGTAAAATCTCCTACAATAAAAACAACCTTACAGCCAAGATCTTGAAATTGGCGTAATTTTCTTAAAATAACAGCGTGTCCCAAGTGTATATCTGGCCTAGTAGGATCTGCCCCAAGCTTTATAACAATCTTCTCTGGGTTGGATTCCAACTTCTTTCTAAATACCCCCTCAGGGTCAACAAAATCAACCACCCCCCTAGAAAAAATTTCTTCTATAATTTTATTTTTTTCCTCTTTTGTCATATGTGATTTATTATAGCATTTTATGCTATTATTAAATAATCATGAATGTCCACACAAACCATTACCACCCAAGACACAAACTGAAACCTAAAGCCAAAAAACATTTTAGAAATTTTGTTTTTTTTGTTTTTGGTCTAATAATTATTGCTACGGGCCTTGGTATTATTTGGCTCGCCAATTTTAAACTTCCTGATTTTAGAGCCTTTGACGAAAGAAAAGTTGTAAACTCAACCAAAATATATGACAAGACAGGAACCATACTTTTGTATGATGTACACGAAGACATAAGACGCACAAATATTCCATTTGAAGAAATGGGGTCTAATATAAAAAATGCTACCGTGGCAATAGAAGATGCTGAATTTTACAACCACAAAGGTATCCGTGTAACATCTATTATCCGTGCTATTTTATTTAATTTTACAAACACTTCTGGGGGTACACAGGGTGGCTCTACCATAACACAACAACTTGTAAAAAATTCTTTATTAAACAATAAAAAAACAATCACCAGAAAAATTCAAGAATGGATTCTTGCGATGCAAGTAGATAAGTCTTTACCAAAAGAGAAAATTTTAGAATATTATTTAAATGAATCACCTTATGGTGGAAATATTTATGGTATAGAAGAAGCTTCCAGAACATTTTTTGAAAAGAAAAGCCAAGATTTGACTATTGCTGAGTCAGCATATCTAGCTGCAATACCTCAATCCCCCACTACACTATCTCCTTATGGAAAAAACAAAGATAAACTAGACGACAGAAAAAACCTTGTCTTAAAAAGAATGTTTGAAGTTGGTTTTCTAACAGAAGAAGAATATAAAAAGGCAAAAGAAGAGGAAGTTCTTTTTGTTCCCAAACAAACCAACAACATAAAGGCTCCTCATTTTGTTTTCTTCATAAAAGAATATTTAGAAAATAAATATAGTAAGCAGGTTTTAGATGAGGGGGTAAAAGTAACCACCACTCTTGATTGGAAACTACAAGAAAAAGCTGAAGCTATTGTAAAAGAGGGGGCATTACAAAATGCAAAAGACTGGAACGGTAACAATGCTTCTCTTGTCGCAATAGATCCAAAAACAGGCCAAATACTTACAATGGTAGGGTCTAGGGATTATTTTGACAAAGAAATAGATGGGAATTTTAATGTATCCACAGCAAAAAGACAGCCAGGGTCTTCTTTTAAACCCTTTATATATGCTACTGCTTTCAACAAAGGTTTTACTCCCTCTACTGTTGTTTTTGATTTGTTTACAGAATTTTCTGGAAGTTGTAATGCATATGGACAACCACTTCCTGGAAGAAGCAGTAGCAGTTGTTATAACCCTCAAAACTACGATGGAAAATACAGGGGTCCTATAACCTTAAAAAATGCCCTAGCACAGTCTGTAAACATTCCTGCTGTAAAATTATTTTATTTAGCAGGTATGCGTGATTCTTTAAAGACAGCTGAAGATATGGGTATAAACACTCTTACAGACATAAGTAGGTATGGGCTTACTTTGGTTATTGGAGGTGGTGAGGTAACACTACTTGATATCACTTCTGCGTACGGGGTTTTTGCTAATAACGGAGTAAGGAATCCATATACAGGTATTTTAAAGATAGAAAAATCTAACGGAGAAGTGTTGGAAGAATTTACCCCAAAACCAAGAGAGGTAATTCCAAGAAACACTGCTCTTAGTATTTCAAACATCCTTTCTGACAACCAAGCAAGAACACCAACCTTTGGAGCAAACTCTCAACTTGTTATCCCTGGAAGAGAAGTAGCTGCAAAAACAGGTACCACCAACAACAACAAGGATGCTTGGACTGTGGGGTATAGTCCTTCTGTTGTTGTGGGTGTGTGGTCAGGAAACAATGACAACACTTCCATGAAAAAAGGTGGTGTGGCTATGGCTGGACCTATTTGGAATAAATTTATAAAAGAAGCTTTAAAAGACACTCCAAGTGAAAATTTTGAAAAACCCGATTGGAATCTTGATCCAAAAAGTACCAAACCAGTGCTTCGTGGCAACTGGCAAGGAAATGAAAACTTTTTTATTGATAAAATTTCAGGTAAATTAGCAACAGAAAATACCCCCCAAGAAACTCTTCAAGAAAAAGTGCTTACAAATGTGCACTCAATACTTTATTGGGTAGATATAAATGATATCAAAGGACCTGCGCCAACAAACCCAGAATCAGATTCTCAATTTAATAGCTGGGAAACATCTGTAAGAAATTGGTGGGTAAAAAATTCCTTTAATTATCCTGCAACCTATGCAAACGAAAAACCTATTACTTATGACAACATCCACACAGAAGAAAATAAACCAAAAATAAACCTACTTATCCCAAACGAATACGATGCCTACAACCCAGATCAAAAAATACAATTAAAGTTTGAAAACTATGGGCCTTTTCCTTTAGAAAAAATGGAAATATTTATAAATGATATCTTTATGGGTAGCGTCAAAAGTCCTTTTGTTTTTTCTTTTATACCAAGAGAGTTAGAAAATTTATCTAATGTAAATACAATAAAAATAATTTCTTACGACAATGTCTACAATAGAGGTGAGAGTTACACAAGATTTTCTATAATCCAACCATAACCTTTTTTATTATCTTTACAAGATGTCTATTGGTGCACCGTCACCAAACTCTTCTTTGAGTTTGTTTAAAATCTTTTCTTTTTTTACAAGAGCTGTGTTTTTGTAGATTGTTTTTATTTTTAAAACAAGTACCTTATTTTTAATTTCAACTTCTTCTTTGTTTATTAAAACCCCTACTATTTCAGACAAAACCTGAGCAATTTTTTCTTTGTTTTGAAAATCAGCCCCCATTTTATTTTTATATTTAGCTAAAAGGTCTTTAATATCAATCATTTTTATAAAAATTATAGGGTTTTATGTTTTTACTTCTCTAAAAAAACAAAACACTATCTATTCATTGGCATAATTAAGTAAATAAATGTGTTATCTGAAACACCAGAGATAAGCATTGGTTTTGTTTCTTGATTAAAGTTAATACAAATACTATCAGCAGAGATAGATTGGAGACAATCTAAAAAATATTTATAGTTAAAGCTAACCACTACTTCTTCCCCTTTTAGTGTAGCTTCTAGGTTTGTTTTGTTTTCTCCTACATCATTATTTGAAGAAGATATTTCAAAAACCTTTTCTTCAGGAGAAACTTTTAAATTTATTTGATTAAATTTATCAGAAAAAATATTTGATAACTTCAAAGCACTAACAACATCTTGTTTTAAGATAATTGATTCTGTTTTTGATTCTTTTGGTACTATTTGTCTATAATCCGGGAAAACACCATCTATAAGTCTTGATGTTAAATATATACCTTCAAAAGAAAAGGATATTTGGTTTTTATTAAAACAAACATTCACATCTCCTTTATAATCACCAATAACCCTTACTATTTCTAAAACGTTTTTAAATGGAATAATAATCCCCTTTATATCTGGAATGTTTTTTATTTTAATTTTCTTTTCTGCAAGTCTAAAAGAGTCTGTGGAAACAAAGATAACATTATCCCCTTCTGTATAAATAAAAACACTAGATATTTCTGGTTTTATATCAGACACAGCTGAACTATAGAACACAGATTTAATACCCTCCACAAGCTTCTGTGAGCCTATTAGAAAAGAGTCTCCGTTTATTTTGGGTATTGTAGGGAAATCTTCTGAAGACTGCCCTTTTGCCTTTATTTTGTTCTTTTTTGTTTTAATAAAAACATTCCCCTCTTCTTCTTCTAAATACAAATTCTCGTTTTGATATATATTTGAAAAAACCCCTGCCATAACAGACCCTGTAATAGCTACAGTGCCTTCTTTTTCAACCTTTGCGGGTATTTCTATTTCTATACCTATACTTAGGTTTGTAGATCTTAAAATTAAAGATTTTTCAGAAGCAGTAAAAAGTATAGAGTTTAATATTGGTAATGATAAATTTTTACCAGTTATCTTCTCTGCTAATAAGATTGCATTTTTAATTTTCTCTGTGCTACATTCTATTTTCATAATTGTTTATATTGTGTATATCTTATATATAAATACTTATTACTATTATTACATGTGTTGATAAGTGGATAACTTGTTTTTTTATATATTTAATAAAGGTTATTTATAATATTTGTTTTTTACTTTAGGTGGATAACTTTTTTTAATTTCTAACAACTTTCTGTGTTTTAATTATTGGGCTAAAGTTATTCTTTTTAATTCAGTTTTTATTAACTATTATTTTCTACTTATAAACAAACTATTCAAATGTTTTCCTCAACTTATACACAGCTATTTAAACATAATTCTTATATTTTCTATTTCTTGAATAAGTTGTGGATCTATTTTTAAATCTTTTTTTATCTTATCGTAAGAGTGTATTACTGTGGTATGGTCTTTTCCCCCTAGTTTTTGTCCTATTGTTGGATAAGAAACATTAAAATCTTCTCTTAATAAATACATTACAATCTGTCTTGCTTTTACTATCTCTTTTCTTCTTGTTTTTTCATATATAGAAGCTTGGTCTAAGTTGAAGTGTTCACTTACAATTTTTACGACATCATCAACCGAAACATTTTTCTTTGGTTTGATGTTGTTTTTTATAAGGTTTTTTACATCAGTAAGGGTTATAGGTTTGTTTTTTATTTGATAATGACAAACAATACTATTTAAACTTCCCTCAAGCTCTCTGATACTATCCTGAAAAGAATGAGCTATATATTCCAACACAGAATTATCAATATCAACCCCAGACTCTTTTAGTTTCATTTTAACAATAGCCATTCTGGACTCCACATCGGGCTGAGAAATGTCCACAATCATACCAGCTGAAAATCTTGTTTTAAGTCTATCTGCTAGTTCGGGTATGAAATTGGGATGTTTGTCAGAAGAAAATATAATTTGTTTATTGTTCTCATAGAAAGTGTTGAATGTGTGGAAAAGCTCCTCCTGAATTTTCTCCATTTTACCAATAAATTGAATGTCATCAATTATTAAAAGATCATACTTCCTGTGTTTTTCTTTAAAAGAGTTTGCTTTGTTGTTTTGCATTGCATTTACAAATTCAGTTGCAAATTTTTCCAAGGTCATATAATAAACTTTCTTGTTTGGGTATTTTTCTTTTATTGTATTCCCTATTGCTTGAAGTAGGTGTGTTTTTCCAAGTCCAGTATCTCCATATACAAAAAATGGATTATATTTTGTTCCTGGGTTCTCTATTATGGCTTGAGATGCAGCATAAGCAAGCTCATTGAATGTTCCCACGATAAAGCTATCAAACCTATACTTTGGATTTAAGTTGTCGTCCGGACTGACATACAAATCCTTTAGAGGTAACTCTCTATTTATTTTTTGGGTGTTGTTTTCTTTTGAACTTGTATTATCTTCATTTCTTGTAGAGTCTATTTTGGCAATTAAATACTCAACAGATCTCATATTTTCATAATTGTCTGCTATTTTTTTTGTAATAACTTTATGGAACCTATTTTTTAGCCAATCTCTAACAAATTCATTTGGGACACCTATATAAACAGTCCCAGCATCTTCTTTTAAACCAGAAGTTCCTTTAAACCAAGTATTAAATGTAGCTTTTGATACTTCTAGCTCTATTTCAGCTAAGCAATTTTTCCATAGTTGTTTTATATCCATCTTGTAGATTTTGTTGATTAAAATAAATAACTGACAATTTTTAAATTATACTATACATAGGCTTTATTAAGAATTTTTCAACAGTTACTAAATATGTTAATAAACTGTGTATAACCTTAATAACCCACTTCCCCCTCTTGCTTGTTTTTTTGCAAAACCCCTCGCTATAATCTCGTCCTTTGTTTGTAGTATTGGACTAAGGAATTGGATCTAAAAAATTTTTTTGCCAAGGATTACATCTTACAATTCTCTTTACAGCCAGCCACCCTCCTTTGATAGCCCCGTATTTACTTATTGCCTCTTTGGCATACTGTGAACAACTAGGAACAAAGACACAGGAAGGTTTTCTGAACGGAGTTATCCATTTTTGGTAAAACTTAATAATTTTGATAAGTATTTTAGTCATTTTTTAAGTAAAACCCAACAAAACAAAGGTTTTTATGATCTTATTCTATCCAAAACTGACAAAAGCTCATTTTCAAGGTTTTTTATAGGGTTTTTTTGTTTGTTTTTTGTACAACCAAAGACATTTAGGCTATTTTTTTTAAAAACAAAAACACCAACAAAGCCATTGGGTAGGAAAAAAATACCCTCTTTTTCGGTAAAACTCTTATTTTGTAAGCTTTTAGGCTTGCTTAGTAAATTCTTCAATACATAATAACCCCTTCTTTTTAGTAAATTTCTATCCACCGCTTTTTTGGCTACAGCTTTTGGGGCAACAAAAGATATTTTATAAGCACCAATGCTTTTGCCTTGAAGGTATTTTAAAGACAAATAGGCAGAATTTACAAATCTGCCTTTGGAGAACACCTCTTCTATAGATTTCTTATCTACTCTTTGTTTTTTTGGTAACATTTAAACCGTGAGTTTTTTTCTACCCTTACGCATTCTCTTTAAAATCACTCTTTTACCAGTGCTAGTCTTGGATCTTGAAAGAAATCCATGAGCTCGGGCTCTTTTTCTTTTTTTAGGTTGGTATGTTTGAGACATGAGAGTAGTATATATTAGTCTTTTTCTATATGCAAGCAGAAGTCCAGAAAGGAGACAGCTTTTTGTGTTTTAAGATTAATGATATATGTTTTGCATATATCCAAAACAAAACATATAGGAAATTTGGATTTTTCGTTGTTTTCATATAAAATAGAATAATGTTACATAATATTTGGGACGTTGCTTTATATAAGCCATTAATAAACTCACTTGCTTTCTTGGTCTCTGTTATTCCTGGTGCAGATATTGGTATTGCTATTATTATTCTTACAATCTTAGTAAAACTTGTATTGTCTCCCCTATCACACAAGTCCATTGTTAGTCAGGCAGAAATGAAAAAGCTTGAGCCACAGCTGGCTGAAATAAAAAATAGTGGTAAGTCAAAAGAAGAACAAGCCAAAATGACTATGCAACTCTATAAAGACAATAAAGTAAATCCATTTTCTGGATGTCTTCTTGTGTTGGTGCAAATCCCTATCATTTTTGCTCTGTATTATGTTTTCTTCAAGGGTTTAAGTTTTGACTCATCTTTGCTCTATTCTTTTATAAAACAACCAGAAAACATCAATATGCAATTCCTTGGGCTTATAGACATTGGAGGAAAAAGTATAGTTTTGGCTCTTTTAGCAGGAGCTTCTCAATACTTTCAAGCTCATTTTATGCCAAAGGCAACAATTAAAAGCCCTGCTTTTTCAGAAAAGATGTCTTTTCAGGAAAGTTTGGCCAAAAGTATGCAACTACAAATGAAGTATGTTTTTCCTGTGGTTATAACCTTTATTGCATATAGTATTTCTGGAGCAGTTGCATTATATTGGATTACGAGTAATATCTTTAGTATAGGTCAGCAGTTATATGCAGAGAAGCAGAGTAAGACTAAAGATTTACAAAAAGCTGTTTAAAACAACAATATGGATAAAAACGAGATTAAAAACTTAATAAAAGACATTTTAGATAAGGCTAATCTTGAGGTTTTAGAAATAGACCATGCCAAAGAAGATCTTTTTGGACCCTATGGTTTCTCTTTGAATGTAAAAGATTATCCCCTCTTTTTAGATAGAGGTGGAGAAGGTGTTTCTGCTTTGAATCATATTGTGAGAAGAATTGTAGAAAATAAATACACAAACAAAGAAGAACAAAATGAAGGTGAGAACAACGAACGAGCTTTTATAAATGTTATTGTTGATATAAATGACTTTCAAAAAAAGAAAATAGAAACTGTTCGCTCAGTAGCACACATGATGGCTGAAAGAGCTAGATATTTTAAATCAAATATTGAAATGGATCCAATGTCTTCTTTTGAACGCAGAGTAATACATGAATTTTTGTCTGAAGAAGAAGATTTAGATACAGAATCACAGGGTTTTGGTAGAGATCGCAGGGTTGTAATAAAATACAAAGGAGGAATCTAATATTACAAAACTCTCCAGTTACCATTTTTTTTGTTATAGAATTATGTATTTTTTTAAATAAAATGTTTTACAATACAAAAAAGTGCCTTGATAGGCACTTTTTTTTAATGAGAATAATGCGTGGGAAAAACATTATCCCCTATTCCAAATCAAGCTTCCACAAAATGGAATCTTTTTTGTTGATGAAAAAAATACTTTGCTCTGCCTCGTCTAATTGTAGAAATGTTGCATCCATAGATTCACCAAACTCTGTAAGAATATCGGAAACAAGGTAAGCTAGACCAGTAGCGGACTCTATTTTCCAAATGGAGTCATTGAATGATATTTCTCCCTGGTACCAAGAGTCAGGTTGATTGCTACCATAGGAAACAGTAGGAACAGCACAGTATATATAATCACTCATTTTGTTCCAGACACACTTTTCTGGGAGGGTTTGGACAGTAGTGCTTTTGACCTCTTTTGAAATTCTATCTATTATTTTTAAGTTTAAATTGTTGTCTGCATATAATATCAGTCTTCCTCCAGGACTAGAAAGAGTAGTAAGACCATTTATACCACTTATGATTTTACCAAATTCTTTGTTTAATGGGTCAAGGTAATACATAAATCCTTGCACTAAATATGATGGCTTAGTGGTAAGAGTAATCATTCTGTCGTTTGGCCAACCCACAAGCCATTCTGTGAACGGAGAATCAAACACTTGCTCCTTCCCTTCTCCTGACATTTTTGCTATTACTCCCACTACCCCATCACCCACAGGTGCCAAGTAAAACATTTTTGTTTTGTCTGGAGACAAAGCTACCTCAGATACATCTTCAGGAAGATATGCACCCGTAATATTGTTTTCCGTATCTATATCTGCTCCAAGGAGTTCTGATTGAAGTGTTCCAAGATATGTTTGGATTGTTTTTCCGTCTGAAGATAAATAACGCATCATTACACTATCTCCATTGTTACCAAAATATGATTCATATAAAGAAGGGATAGTGGTAGAAGAGAATTTTCGCTCATCTATTTTGTCAGAAAAGGTCTGATAGATATTTCCATTTATTCTTTCTGCATAACGTATTTGTGTGGCCATCTCTATTTCTTCTTCACCATATCTTTCTTTGGCGAATACTCCATACCCAGCAATAGGCATATTTGATATTTTTGTTAGCTTGGATTTCACATCTTCTGTTTTTGGGGTTGGTTGGTATCCAGAGATATCTGTAGTGTTGGTTCCCTCTCCATCAGAGCCAGAGTCTTTGCTAAACGGCCAAAGGTTGGAGATAAAGTTGTTATTTGTGGGGGTGGATTCTGGAGACTTGAAACTACCAGAGAAATACATATAGCCCAAGACTATTGAAGCTAATATTGCGAGACCTATTGTAAATAATATAATGTTTCTGTTTTGCATTTTATAGTTGTTTTAAGCATTGATTATATAGTTTTAATCTATCTGGAGCTTCTTTTAGTATAAAAATATTATCACTAATGCAACCGCCAGAACCATATGCTGTGAAAGTTTTTAAAATATCTCCTCCGCACTGTTTGTAAAAATCTTTCATAATTTTTGCTCCGGCCTGTAAAGCTATTTCTGCCTCCATAAGATCTTTTGGTTTAATAATACGTCCACTCTTTAATGTTATCCCATCTCTGTATTTAGGTCCATGTTTATGGTTGTTGGGGAAAAAAGTTACTTGTAATAAGCCAAAACCATGAGAAAATCTTGGGTCTACCCCCAATAGATCTTCTCCTGGCTTTCTTGTATGGTCATCGTTTTGAAGTTCTTTTTTTATTATTAATTGTTCGTTAGTTCCTGTAAATTCAAAAGAACCACCCAAAAATTTTTTTCCAGATTTTATAAAAGCATTTCTTGCACCTATTCCTTCAGAAGGTACATCTTCATCGTGTCCAATAGCCTCTGGGTTTCCACGAGATTCTCTTTGTACTGCTACTTGTAACAAACATTCAGGAATAGTGTAGTCTTTAGCTAATTCTTTTACTCGGTCATAATGTTTTGTTCTTTTGAATACAGGATCTTTTTTAGACGCTAAAAAAAACTGTTGCCCCGTTTCAGCACTCTTAATAACCATAGTTACATCTTCCATGTGTGGACACATGTTTAGAAGTTGCGGATTGATTGTTTTTAGTAATAACACTGACCCAAGTAGTATTACCATACCCAGCATTGCGTTCACTATAATATCCTTACCACTAGATTTTTCTGAAATAGATGCAGACTTTATGTATTCTATCCCCCCATATACAAGCATTACCACCGCCAATGTGGCAGATATACCAATAATGATTTTAAACATTATATTTAAATATCTCGCTAGGGCACATTTTTCCTCTGTATTAAAAGTAGTAAAAGACCCTAAAGGCTCCAAGAGTACATACTCTGTGTCTGTTGTTTTTTGAGATAGTATTTGATCACCCAAAACCAGATTTACCGGCTCAGCATCTTCCATTGTTGTTATTTTTATTGGGTCAGAATAGACGTTGTGAGATCTTATATCTCCTTTATCGTCTGGAGCTAGCATAAATGAATTGCGAGCTTGTATTGTGAAAGTTTCAATTTCTGATGTTTTGAAATTTTTGGAACATGTGGAATCTTCTTTTACTTTAATTTTGCAAGACTCATAAAATAAATCTGGGAGGTCTTTAGGTTTTGGGGTTATTTCAATATCAATATTTCCTTCAGTCATTGTTGGGTGGAAGTTTGAGAAAGTATTTTTTTTCCATATTGCTTTTAAGGTCACTTCTGAGCCTGGAGGTATTTTTATTTCTTTTGACTCTGGGTAGCCTATGATTTGAATGGCCATTCTGTTGTTGACAACTCTGTATTCAAAAGATTTTTCCGTAAGGCCAAGGTTTATTATAGTATAATTTACTTTATACTGACCACTTTTTGACACAGGGAGTAGTTGAATGGTGCATGACCCTATTTTTGGATTTGTTGGGTTTGGAATCATGTTGCACGTTTTAGTGTTTTCAATTATCTGAGTCCAAGCGCCACTTGTTTCCTTAAAGAAAACATTTGCACTTCCATGTCGATTGTTCATAATCCCAGATACTTCACTTGTTGTTTCTGCAAGAATTGTTAAAACTGGAGGATTTTCACCAAGCAACCCATATTCTGTTTTTGAAGGTATCCCTGAAAAACTCCAACTCTCAGCAAATATAATATTTATCTGAACAAAAAGACTTACAAAAAAACAAATAAGTGTTATCGCTATAATATTTTTTAATTTGTTTCTTTGCATTTTTATTAAAAGACTACTTTTAAATTTTTTTCACGTTCTTGGAATAATGTTTTACTGTTTTCTATATGTACTTTGATTAAAGCCTCACCTTCTTGTTGTTCGGGCTTAACAGAAAGAATATTTTTGTTTTCAGATGTCGACGCTGTGTTTCCATTTATAAACCAGTTTATTAACAAATTGGGGTCTTTCAAATCAGAGTCTTTTATTGAAAAAAAATAAGGCTCTACAATCAATATTGATCCTTCTGGATTTATAAAAAAGTTATCACTTATCGCATTGTCCCATTTTACACCAAGTTTACGATCTTTTTCATAAAAAAGAATTTTTGTATTATATGTAGGTACCAGTATGGTGTTTTCAACTCTCGTTGTGTTGTTTATGTCAGAAGCTTTTACAAGTATCTCATTTTCAAAATCTAAATAACTTGGGGTAAAAATCATAAAGTTTTTACCCCAACCAGAATTTTGGGGTTGGATACTACCAGCCAATGACCATGTATAAGATAGGTTTTTAAGAAGGGTAGCACTATTTCCAGAGCCAAATGAAGGGAGTGCTACAACCTTTAACTCTGCTTGATTTACAGCTAGTTTTTTCCCTTTATAAAAAGGTGGGACATAAGAACTTGGAGCCTCCCACAAAAGATCAATCTCTAGTGTTCTAACGGAAAGAGTTTTTTGGATAGATGCTCCGCCTATAGTTTCAACACTAGCTGATATGTTTGTGACATTTCCAATGTTGCCAGAATTAAAAGATATTTCCTTTTTACCAATACCAGTAGCAACATTTTGACCATCAATACTCCAGATTATTAAAGATTTATTTAGATCAATAAATCTGCTAGTTATAAAAGCTTTGATATTTTGGTTTGGAGCAGGATTTGAAGGAAGGATGTTTAAAATAACATCAGCTTCACTCATTTGAGCGTTTGTCTGCACCCCCAAAAAACAAAAAGAGATAATTAAGATTATTGATATTTTTTTAAAAATATTCACCTTTTTATTATAACATTTTTATAAAATAAAAAACCTATTTTTTTTCAGATTCTTCTAAATCTTCTTTAGCTTTACGGATAGAAAGTATTTGGGACGGATCAGAGGTGATTATCTGGTCTTCTGTATATGAGGCAATGATTTTTATAGCTACATGTTTAAGTCCAGCAAAGAAAATACCTTCCCCTACCCCTGATTCAAGCATCAAATACTTTTCTGATTCAGTTAGGTTGAATGTTTTTACAAGGGTATCTACTGTGGTTGGGGATTGTTTTAGGAGTAACTGGATAGAAGAGTTTGTAATAATAGGTATTCCATAAGGAGATTTCATAAAATCCCCTACATCTTGAGTTATTGTAGCTAGGCCTAGGTAGTATTTTCTTCCTCTTTTAGCTAAAGAAAACAAAAAAGAAGCGGTATCTTCAGATTTCATCATCCACCAAGCTTCGTCCACCACCAACAATCTCTTTTTCAAATTTTTACGAACTGCAGTCCAAATGTAATGCATAACAATATACATTGCTACAGGCTTTAGTTCATTTTCCATATCACGAACGGAAAAAACTACAAACTTTTTATTGATATCTACATTTGAAGGCTTGTTTAAAAAAGTAGCCCAAGAACCCTTGGTATATTTTACTAATCTTTGCATTACAGATTCACTCCCCTCCATTCCCCCTAATACCATTTCAAAATCAGACAATAATGGAGGTTCTATATTTTCAAAGTTTGATTCAGGAGTAATATCTTTTAATGCATAAGTTTCTGATATTGCTCTATCCACCAAAGCATCTTCTTCTGGTGTTAGACCACCCAACATCAATCTAAACAATCCTACAAGATTGATTATGTTTGACCTCAATACGTCTTCTGCGGACTCATCATCGTTTGGGATAGGTAAATCAAATGGATTTATATGGTGATCAGAAGACAAAGATATATTGAAATATCTACCACCCACAGCTTCAGCTAAGTATTCGTATTCTTTTTCTGGGTCTATAACAATAACATCAGTATCAAACATCAATGAACGAAGGATTTCTAGCTTTGTAGCATAACTTTTCCCAGACCCAGATTTTGCAAAAGTAACAGAGTTGTAATTTTCCAAAGAAAATCTATCAAAAATTACTAAGCTAGAATTATGTCTATTTACTCCATACAAAATACCTTTATCAGAAGTAAGGTCAAACGACACAAACGGAAAGATGCTGGAAAGTGGCTGGGAGTTGAGTTTTTGGGTAACAGACAATAGATCATTTCCTAAAGGAATAACACTTTTGAAACCATCTTCTTGTTGGAATAGTGCTGGCTTGATATAGATGAGTCTTGATTCTAAGATAGATTTGATTTCGCTTTCTATTTTGAACAACTCTAAATTGTTGTCTGCATATACTGTTATGTAGACCGACACATCAAAGAGTTTTTCTTGGGCTTGGATTAGATTGTCTCTTAGTTCCTCTAGGTCTCTATATGCAGTATCAAGCATTGGATCTCTCACTACTCCTTTTGCTTCCCTTGTGTTTATTTGACTCTGGACTTCGGCTACTTTTTTTTGAAATTGTCTTAAAGCCAGAGAGGTATCCATTGGTTGGATAAAAATGGAAACATCAAAGATTTGGTCTAGATTGATAATTGGAGAAAACCAATCTTCAGATAAAAACTTTGGATATGAAATAATAAAAAAAGTACGAGCTATTTTGTCTCCAAGATTGATGGACTTTGGCTCTATTTTTAAAGCAGAAGGAGCAATAATATCTTGTAATTCCATTCTTGCTGATTCGTATATTTCTTCAGGCAATACTGGTTTTATAGAAATGTTTGTTTCTTCTTCTTTTTCTTTATTTTTTTTAAAAAGTGAATCTAATATTCCCATATAATGATTATATATTACTTGTGTTTATTTTGCCCTCTGTTTCTCCAGGATTGAATACTTTGTAGAATACTTCTATGGCTTCTTCTGTACCAAGTTGAGCTGATTGAATTCCGCAACGAGATAGTCCTTGTCTTATTACACTTACTCTTTCTTCAAGTTGAGATCTTTTTTCTTCAAAATCTAACTCCTCTTTTTTTCGGAGCTCTTCTTTGCTTTTTTTTGCAAAAAGCTCTTCAAGAAAATTTCCTTTAGGCATTATAGAAGTGTCTGAGTAAGAGACAATGATAAAAAAGTTTTTTGTCATAATACTTACTTGCTCTGTAAATGTCCTTATAAAATCGATATATTCTTTGGTCTGTATTTTTAATAATGGTTCATTTTGAACTCGCATCCTATTCTCTAAAGTAGCTATGTATGGCTTGATATTGAGTCTTCTTGATTGAACAGATATTTGGATTGGGAAGTCTAAAGTGTTTAAAAATCCTTGGAATTGGAATATAGTAGCTCTCTGTTCTTCATCTGATTTTAAAGACAGATTAACAGAATTGGCTAGCACTATTGCTCTCATTCCACCATCTTTTAAAACAATAATCCCATCTCGGATTTCTTTTATAGGGACAAACTCTTGAGTTGTTTTTGCTTTTAATGCCATATTAATTTTTTTTATCTAATACATCCAGACTCCATGCTAAATCCTTAAGTCTGTTTGTTGTTAGCTTAGGGCTTCCCCTTTCTTCTGTTTGTATTTCTCTAGGGTCTTTTCTGGTTTCTTTTTTTGCATCTTTGTATTTTTGCCAAATATAGAGCTTGCTCTGAATTGTATATTTTAAAGCAGCTTCAAGCATGTTTATAAAAGGTTTTCCATTTGGTCGATAGAAAGCTAGGGCCAAAGAAATGGATCCCACTATTAATATTGGTATTGCTCCAATTAAAAATCCAAGTAGTTTGAATAAAATATAACATAGCCCAGCACCTCCCACTAAGTATACAAACTGTTTGAAGGTGAATGGACCAAATATTTTATCTTCTATATCTAAAAATTGGGGTACCTTAAATTGCATCTTGATATTATTATATCATTGAAAGATTATTATGTAATCCCCTTGATAATTTTTTGTGAGATTTATTCAGGTAATTCTCTGTATGGGTCTGTTTTCAAGTCTGTGCTTGATTGTGTTTCTACATTTTTTGTCTCAGGAGTTGGGCTTGGTGTGCTTGTAGGAGGTTTGATATTGTTTAAATTGTGTTCTGATATAGAAGTCTGAGCTTTAAATCCATTTACCAGTTTTTGGTTAATAATATTTGTGATCTGCTCTTGTTCAGTATTAGGATTTTTTAATTTTTCTTCTGTTTCTTGTAGATTAGTATTTTTAATATTTTTATTTTCTTCCCCCCCTCCTTCTGTCTCAACTTCCTCTTCTTGCATATTTTTTCTTATTGGAATAAATATCTTTTCATTTATCTCCTCCACAATTGTTTTGGTTTTTTCTGGTTCTAATTTTAAACTGTCTTGAATGGATTGTTGCATCCCTTCCATAGGTAACATACCATAAGCATGCACATGCACCTCCAAAGAGAGCTGTTGGATTTGGCCAACTGTTAAATTGTGATTATTACCTATCTCTATTATTTTATCATCAATATTGATATCAATAATGGCCAGTTTTAATTCTTCTGGTAAAGTATCAAATTGTTGTTGTATTTCTTCTATTGTAACTTCCATATGTTTATATTGTTAATTTATAATTTTTTATTTTTTAGTAAATCTATTTTTAATCCTGTCATTTACCGATAACTTTTGGTTGTGTATATTAGTCAAATTATCGTCTGCATCTTTTGTTATTTTGAATTTCTCTAGGTCTTCTATTAGGGTAGGAGCTCTTCTTTTTGCAGTATTTTCTTGGGTTTGATATGTTGCAATTTGTGTTTGAGCATTTGTTAGTTCTGTTCCTGTAAGTGTTGGTAATTTAGCTTCTAATTTCATTCTTTGTTCTCTTGCAAATTTCTCAGTTTCTTTTACGGTATCTACTTCTCTTTCTAATTCCGCTAATTGTCTTTTCACATATTCTTTCAAGTTTTCTCCAGCGTTTCTAGGCCTGTCATTAATTTCATTTTGAATCCTTTCAATACTTTCCTTCTTCTCGTCTAGTTTTACAAGGGTTTCTTTGTCTTTTACATCTGCATCTTCTTCTTTTTTGTTTTCCCCCCTTCTTTTTGCAGCCAACCTTTCATATTCTGCTGATGGTTTTCCTGCTTTCAATCCTACCACACCTCCACTAACTGCTCCTACTCCAGCAGCAATAACCCCACCTACACCAGCCCCCAGCACTGTGCCCACTGCGACACCTACTCCAATTTTAATAGTTTTAACAGCTTGTTCAGCTTTCAAATTAAGTTCTGTTGGGCTGAGTCCCTCACCCCTCCATTCGCTCTTTTTTTCATATGCTGAATATGCCAAAGAGTGCATTAGCCCACCTTTTCCAATATTATCTCTGTATTCTTGTATTCTTCGTTTGTTTAGTTCGGCAGCTGTTGTTATGCCATCAGCACCATACTTCGCTTGAACTTGCGTATCTGTAAGATTTGTTTTTAATCTTTCCTCCTCCCTCTTTTCTTTTTCTGATTGTTTTTTGTCTTTTCTTTCCATAGATCCCTTATATCCCCCCTCTGTTTTATTGGTCCCAAGACCTATCATACTTGATTTATTCATGTCTATACCAGTTTTTGCCACCAAAGAGTTTATAGGAGATTTTCTAATATCAAAAGAAGATCCGGACAGCTTGTCTGAGGCATTAAGTAGTTTTTTGCTCATAAACCCTTGGATACCTTTTTTCTTAGAAGCATCTTTTAATCCTTCACTGTTTGCTATTTTTGAACTCATTGCGCCCACAGTACTAGAGAGACCTTTTGCCGCTAGTCCAGCCACTCCCCCAAGAGCTAACCCTCCTGCTACTGTGCCTACAGTACCTACTGCTTTTTGTGCCATTGCTCCTATTTCCCCAGCGTAATCTGCAGTCACTGATTTTGCTTTTTGTAATAATCCCATAATTATTAAAAATGGAATTACTTTTGCCATTAGTTGCTCAACCCACTCAGCTGCTGAAGTTGGCTCTTGATAAGAAATGATAGCATTAAGTTCTCCACTTAACATTACTATTATGTATAAAAAAAATACAAAAACTGGTGCCATCATTGCATTTTTTATCAAGTCATTCCACCAATGACCAAAACTCATTTTTGGTATATCAAAAGGTAGGGCTACTGAGACAAAAGCAATAGGAGAAAAGATCATAGCAATCCATATAGATATTACTCTTGTGAGAAAGAATACAGCCACAGACATAAATACATATCCTGTATATAATATTATAACTGTTAGGAATAAGACAATAAATATATATCCACCAGCACCTGACTTGTCATAATCAGCGCTCGTTCTTATAATATTATGTGGATTAAATTGTGCAACAAGTCCTTCGGAAATCCTTTTTTCCCCTGCTGAACCTACAGAGGGATCCCCAGATGCATTTGTAGCTTTGATACTTGTGTAAAACGACCTAGCTAATATATTGGAGGCATCAACTACTACTCTGGTAAGAAATAAACTAAAGTTTATGGTAAGCGCAATAACTACAACCATACCCAATAGTTTTTTATTGTCACTTACGTTTAGGTTTAGAACAGTCTTAACTCCTACAAAAATTAAAGTTACTATAAAAAACATGTTGGCAATGTCGCGTATTGTTCCCCACCCTTTAGAAATAAATCCATTAGAATAAGCTCCACTGCTTGTAGAATAATAAACAAAAAAATCAAGAAACATAGCGCATAGCGTTGCAATTTTAGAGGCTACCACAAAAATTAAATAAAAAATCCAAGCAAAGCAAGCAGCAAATCCCTTTCCACCACTAAAAAAACCACAACCTCCTGTGATTTCCTCAAAATCACCTTCACCATTTTCACCGGGATCAGTTGAAGCAATAGTCTCTACTTCTGAAATCGTGCTACCAACAGATCCCCCTACAAAAGATGCATATGCCCAAGATTTTTGTTTGGTATTTTGGAATAAAGCTGATATATAATATGTAGTTGAGTTGTCTATAGGATGTGTTCCACTTTTTTGGAATGTTACAGATACTTTTTGTTCAAGAGCGGCGGACACCTCTTTTTGGGTAGTTCTTATAGTTTCTTCTGTTAATGGTTTGTCCAGAGTTGGCTTACTTTTGTGGATAGATACAGTCAATGTTTTATTTGCATCTACATTGAGGAGTTTAATAGAAAAAGAAATAGTTGAATCAGTTGTCTGTTCTATTTTTATATCTGAAATAGAAACTGTCTGAGCTATTGCTGTTTGTGTTAATTCTTTTTCTGTTGCGGAATAAAAAAACTTTCCATTAAAAGGTACTAAAAAAAAAGCTAGTGTCAAAATTGATACTATTATTTTTTTTACAATAAATTTCATTTTTTTTTATAAAAACTCAAAAAAGTTCTTAGGGTCACACACACATTATATAACTTTTTAAGTTTTTAATAAAGTATTTTTATTATTTTTTGAAATAATATTCGTAACTTGCTTTGTTTTTTAATACAGGGATTACTTTTTGAATACTTATGATTTTGTTGTTGTAATATTCATATACATTTAGACCATTGTCTGTGAGGCGAAGTTCATAAGCTGCTATGTTTGGCATACTTACTCTAATTTCTTTCCCTTCCTTGCCAACATAACCTAGTATTTTTGCAAGTAAATGTGCCATATCCCAAGCGAAAGTGTTGATATTTTTTGTTGGGTTAAATCCATATCTTTGTTGCAGTGTTGGATTATTCATTATTTGCCTTACAAATACATGTTCAACCCCCTCACCTTGTCTTACAAGGGCATCATTTGGAGGAATTCCCGCATTTTGATTGCACCATCCTCCTCCTGTCCATACTCCATTTCTCCACACACCACCACACCATTGATTTCCGTTGCTACCTGTCCATGTGCCACCATGCCAATCATCATCATCCCATCCACCACCACTCCATTCACCACCACCTCCACCACTACCGCCACCCCAACCAGGCCCAGGTAAACAGAAAGGGTCGGTACTTCCTGTTGGGCAATTGATAGATTTCGGGATACAAGTATTGCTCCATGATATATATACTTCTTTTTCAGGGTCACATTGTGCTTTAACAACACATGTTTTTGTCGGCCAGTGGAATATTTCATTTTCAGCACAAGTATTTGGACCAACACAAGTGTTGGTTGTAGAATTGAAATATTGTTCAACAGGACACATAATTCTAACTATTGACCAATATCCACAGTTGTTGCTTGGGTTAGTGTCTCTTTCTCCAGCCAAGCTGGCGCAAGCTCTTACTGTGAGAATATCTCCAGCGTTTGCTTTAGGTTCAATGCTTATTTCGGCTGTTCCCCTTCCTTGAATTCCTTCTGTCTTCACCTCTAAAACTTCTGTAGAGGCGTTGATATCAACAATCCCATCCCCTTTATTTATTTGAAATGTATGAGATAAAAAGTCTTGTACAATTTCTGCAAATGGATTCTGGTCTCCACCTGAATATTCATCTCCTAAATTGTTTATTTTTGAAGTGAGGGACATGATACCATCTATATTTAGTATTTTCGGATAGACTCCTTCTGCTGATAAGTCTAGAGGGCGAGTTGTTGTTTCTGGAGGGCATGTTCCCTGTGTCTCACAAGAAATTACTACTGGCCCAGCGGGTGTTTCAAACTCAAGAGTATTACTAACCACTTTTTTATTTGTTTCAGTTTCTTCGGCTACAAATCTAAATATGTATTTAGAAGATTGTTCTAGGTCAGAGATTCTAAAATTTGTTTCACCGTGAGCGTTGTTGTAGTTTTTTGGTTTTTGAGTTTTTTCTCCTACTTTAATCCAAGAACTTTCCCTTGTATTTCTTATTGTAATATTATCCAATAAATCAAGCCACATTCCTACTAAACTATTACTGTTTTGCTTTTTGTATTCAAAATATGTTTTTATCTCTTTCATTGTATTAAAGGATCCTTTTACATAAACCGAAGTTGGGTTCACTACCTCAGACCCCTCAGCTTTTACTGTTGTATACAAAGGAAATGTAGTAAAACTTTTAACCTCTCCATATTTAATCCCTGCCTTGTTTGAGGCGATGGCGCAGTAGTAATATTTTGTGTTTGGTTTCAGATTGTTGACTCTAATATAAAAATCTTTTGGAGTTGTTCCTGCTGGGATTTTGATATCTTTGGTAGCAATCATGTTTGTGCCATATATGTCATTACAATATAGAGGTGGATATATGTGTTGGGAAGAATATCTAAAATATGTAGTAACTGGCAATTCTGGGAATAAAGTATCAGAAAACACTTGTCCTCTCATTGTGGCCCAAACATCTGCATTTTCACAACTTTCTTGAATCCTAGAGGGTCTAGGAGTATCATCTGAAGCCTCTAAGTCAACAAAACTTGAGGTTCTTTGGCACATATCTTTTGTAGTAACTTGAAGTTTACTTTCTACATCATAGCCTAAATTAAGGCATACTGCGTGATTTGGATTTTCTCCGCATAATTTCTCGAAGTCACCCTCAAGACAACTATTTGTATCCCAATCATAAAAGAGTGAGCCTATGCAGGCATCTGCAACATTGCATCTATTGGGGTCAGTATCACAATTTAACACAAAAAAATTTATATCTTCAACTCCTTTTATCATTAAGTTTGTTTCTTCGTTGCAAACTGGGTATTCTGTGTTTGTAAAAGGACCATAGGATAATGGTATTGTTGCAAAACAGGGTTGCATTCTCCAATGAAGTTTATATAAACCTGATTTTAAATTTGAAACTTTTTGTCTATCTATAAGGAAGCTCAAATTTTCTTTTATTCCAGTGAGTTTAACCTTATTAGTTTTAAACATTATTGGAAATGAAACTCCAAAATCAGAACCATAGTAAATTAGAGATCTTTCGTTACTGTTTTGGACAAAAGGGAATATTTCTTCTGTGTCTAAAATATTTTCTGTATTTGGGAGATAATTTAATTGTTTTGCTTGCCAGTTTTTATCTATTTTAAGGGTTAGTTCAATATTTGAATAGAAATATCCATAATATGAGGTGGAAATTTCCCCAGCCGAAGACCCCCACGAAGACAACTTTATGTAAGTATTTTCAGGATCTGCTTCTAGCGCTTTTTTGAAAAGAAACTTTTTGTCTATTTTATAGTCTCTTACACTTGTTGTAGGACTTAAGTATTGGTAAAAACTCATATGATCGACAGCACCACCTAAATGAATTGGGTCTACGTATAGTGGGTAATATCCAGGTACATAATAGTGATAGTTTGAATTAAAATTCCACCTATTGCAAAAGGATTCACCGCTTGTACACTCGCTTCTTTGGGCTGGGTACATTGCTGGATCTGTAAATCCTCTTTTTGACATTGGGACATTCAGACGCCATAGGACATTACGTGTTGATTCTGGGAAGACAGAATCAATATCATAGTTTATATTGTTTATATCTAAATAACCTAGGATCTTTGAATTACGTTCTGGGCGAGGGGGATATGACGGTAAGTAATTTAATTCTTCGGGGTGCCCAGTAAATCCGTTTTGGATTTGAAATTTTAAATTAAAATTACTCTTTGTTTTTATAGTGTAGTCTTTTGAATAATTTGATATTGGTTCAACGTTGAAAAAATCTGGGGAATATTGAGCAACAATTTTTTGAGGTAATAACAAAAAAATTACCAATAAAACTGTCCATATAAATAATGTTTTTTTTGTGTTCATTTTAAGTTAATAAATTCCAATAATAGTTTCAAAAACACCACCAGTATCATGAGAGGTTTTTTTTCTTTTTTGACCAACACTTGAATATCTCGTTTCCTGTTCCTCTTTTATACCAAATATATCGTGAATGTGTAATCTTTGAGGGCCACGCACATGTTCATACCAATCATTATTTTCTGCAGTGCTTTTGTTATCATCTTTTACATATCCTGCAGACCAGTATACAAAACTTAAGAATCCTGGTCCAAATTCTCTTTCTCTAAAACGGCAACCATTTGATATTAGTTGTGTATCACGGCAATAGTTTGATCCTTTTTTTACATAATTTACATCATCTGCGTAAGGGACTTTGGTGGTTAAATTTCTATTTAATGGATCAGGGTATGTAGCACGCAATGAATAATCAACTGCAGGTTTTACTATATCAAAAGATTGATAATCATAAAGGATAGGTAGTTGTATTGGATAAACAGCCCTAAGCACAGATCTTACATCAAACCCATCTGAGTATTTGTGTGTTCCGTTCCATGGATAAGGGAATGGAGGTTGTGGAGATTCCATAAGTTTTTCGCAACCATCCTCACCCTTAAGTAAGTAATTATATATATAATCCTTCTCCTCTATTATTTGTTTATTCAAACTATCTACCACAGCAATATCTGCTCCGTTTACCATTTCGTTTGAAACTCTTTCAAACTTTGCTCTGTAAGGGACAAGCTGAGTCTCATATTCATCAAGATTCATGCTTTGGTTTTCAAGTTGAATATTTAAGTTGTCAATGAATGTTTTGATTTCTACCAAATCTTTAATTGTTTTTTCCATCTTACCAACTTTTTCTTTGTTTTTGTCAAGCATAAAATGGTATCCGGTCACTTCTTCAAATTTTGTGTTAGATTCAAATTTTAAATTCCATAGTTGTGGAGTGTATGATTTTTGGTTTTCATAGGTTAACTTCATAATAAAACCATACCTAGTAAGTAATGTATGCATACCTTGAGAGACACCATATTTAGTTGTATAGTTTACTATCGTGCTGTCTGTGGCATTCTTAACATCAGGCAACATTCCAGTCATGCCCAGGATGAGACCACCATAATAAGCCAATAACTTTGTTGCTGGGCTTGGATTGTTATCCCCCCAAATAGACTCTATTAATGCTTGGACACCGAAACCAGCCAGAATCCCAATAGGTCCAGAAAAGGCACTCAAGGTTTTACCTAAGAGTTCTCCATTTTTATAATTAATAATAGAAGTAGTAATTGTCGCAGACATTGATTTTGCCATCTGATACATATCATATTCGGTAACCTTTTCAAGGTTGGCAGCGGTTTGAGGTACAATAGTTTCTAAGACAGCATTCAAACTTTCTCTTGAATCATTTTCCCATCCAGGATGTGGCCCAGGGATACAATAGTCAAGTTGATATATTGTAGGGATTAAACCTGTAGCATTAGATACCCCATTGGTAAATTTGTAATTTCCACCATTTACATAAAGTAATTCTTTGTTTTGTTCTTTGATTTTGTTTAAATATGTCCTCTGCTCATCCACTAGCGCTTGGGTTAGGTCTTTTCTTATATTAAAGTCTGGATTAGATTTTAACCAAGAATTACTTAAATAACTAAAATTGAAATCTTTCTCTGTCTGGGATGGTTCTAGAATATAACCACCTGTATATATAGCATTTGGGTCAATAGATTTAGTAAAGTCAACAAACCCTTCGTCTATGTATTTTTGTGAATAATGTGCTAGAAGAGAATCTGTGAGAGCCCCCATAGCACTATTGAAATCATCAGCGCTCATCCACAGCATATCTAGATCATAATCTCCGATTTTTGTAGCTTTCTCTGCAATAAGTTTGCCTGGAGTTACGTATTCCCATTTTGTACAAATGTCTCCTGTCCCTTCTTTCTTGGCTTTTAAATCTTCTTGCCTTGTTAATCCTTTTGGATTCACACAACGTTCATCGCCAAAAAAACCACCTGATTGATTTAGAGAATCTTGTAACACCTCCCCCGCTGATTTGTCAGTTCCTGTGAGTAATTTACTTAATTCTTCGGATGCATGTATATCAAAACCCAGAGGATTATTATAAGGATTTTGTGTCATATTCAACCAAGCGTTCCAACCACCATGGCTAAAGTCTGCATAAAATTCTTGGCTTTTAAAGTCTGGGTAGGATCTTTTTGTAAGCTCATCTAATGAGTACTTAGCGTTGTTTTTAAACTGTTTGTTTAAAGCAACAGCTTGTTTTCTTAACCATTTTTTTCCAAAAGGAAAACTCTCTGGATCACTTATGTCATACCCAAAAGATAGAAATTCTCTATTGCGTATCTCTTTCCAAAAACCACCAGGTTCTGTCATAAAAGCCGGTTTGCCATTCATTCCTGAATTTATCCATTCAATAGTAGCTAGAGTTATTCTTTGGTATGTAATTCTTATGAGTGTTTTCGCAACACCTGAAAGGCATCGATAAGAAGCACTGTCTTTTTCAACATTCTTTTTTATTTCCTCGGTATCCTTTTTTGTGTCTTTTATGTCTTGAATAGTTTCCGGTCCAAGATTAACCGGAACAGCATTTTCAAGACTTAATACTGTATTTCTTGTTGTGGCAAGACCTGTACTAGCTGCTTCTTTGGTACTTTTCTTCCCTCCCGTTAATTCATTTGGGGAAGGTACTGAAAGTTTTCCAGCGCTAGGATCTGTAGCAGCTTGTATATTAGCTATAGCGTCAGTTTTTTTGGATGAAAACAACCCACTAATGCTACTCCCCACATCTCCTATAAAGTCTTGACACAATGGTAATATAGTAGCTATTGCTCCAGGGGTTGCTGCATAAGCTCCCATAGATTGAGCATTTGTTTTTTTAGGAATTAAAATTACAGGAGAAAATACAATGCTTGTTATTATTGCAAAAGATATAAAAGTATTTTTATTGAGATGTATTCCGTTCATTTTACTTATTGTATTATATCACCTTCAGTTTCTTTTGAAAGTATTTTTTCAAGTTCTAATACGCCAGAAATTAATTCTTTACTATATTTTTGATATTGGGATATCCCTGATAATCCAGCAATGGGGTCTAGAATCATTTTTTGCATATTTAAAACAGATAATCCTGTGTTGTGTGCCCCGTTTAATATGTCTAGATGTATTTTTGATAAACTTTTTGGGGTTTCTATTTTTGATAATTCTTTAGCAAAGGTAATATAAGCATCACCAGTCGGTAAAAGTTCTTGGTATCCTTTGGTGTCTTCAAAATTATTGGTTTTCTCAGACTCAACCATGTTTTTGGCTATAATATTTATTTCTTTACCAATACCAGCCTCTTTGTATTTTTCAAATAGTGTTTTTGCTTTTTCGTAGTATGCATTTTTACTCTCTAGAGTATTTAATTCTTTAATTAAAATATCAGCTTCAAAATATTTAGTTGGTAATTCAGCACTCACCATGCTAGTCCCCATATTTTTAGCAAAATTAGTAATTAAAGAATCTTCCCCCTGGTCTTTTAGAGCAACAAAGCTAGTGAAGAAGCTTCTTGCAAATTTATCTGTTTCTGTCAACTCAGCTATTGTCTTCTCTTCGTTTTCTTCAAGATTTAATTCTTTTTTTTTGTTTTGTATATAAATACTATCGGGCATTCCAAAAGTTTCTTTGTTTGTTTTGTCAGTTCCCCACAATGTCTCTTCCCAATCTGCAACCCCGTCTGTATCAGAATCTAATTGTAGTAAATCATCCATATTTCTTATGTTAGGAACCAACCCAGTGTTTGTTTTAGATATAAAAATTTCATTTATAGGAAAAATTACTGAAAAAATAAATACTAAAAAAAGTATACCTATTGTTGCACCCATTATTATTTTAAAATTTTTACTAGGTAAATATTTTTTGTATGTTTTCATTTTAATGTTTGGATGTGCCGTACAATACAATTGTTGGTAAAGATACAGCAACATGCATCATTTCAATATCTTCTGCGTCTGCCCCTTTTTCTGCGTCTATTTCTTTTTCACAATCTATTATTGTGTTGGTTGTGTATGCTCCCAAAGACCATTGAGATGCTCTTACAATGGTTTGTGTCGCGGTTTTGACTTCTCTAGGAACATAGTATTCTGTAGGGTAATTCCCAACAGGTTGTATTGTAAAAGTTGTCCCGACATAACTACAATCAAAACCATCATATTCTAGTTGTTTTATTTGTAATGATTTGGTGTCCAATATTTTTCCACCAAAAAAGCCCACATAAGAGCCATCCTTAGCGCTCACTGTTTTTGTTAACACAAAGGTAAACATAAAAGTAATCGCAAAAATAGAAAAAAGTAAAAATATATTTTTCTTCATAAATTATATTATACCAAAAATTTATTTTGGAAGCGAATTGTTTTAGCTTGATATTAATTTTTTATTTAACTTTATGCTAATTTGATACCAGCTTATTTTTTTATTACAATTTTTCTATATCTCTTGCTTATAGACCCTTCTTAGTTTTTTTTATTACTACAAATTTTTTAACCCACAAGCATTTTCCAGTCCTCCACAGACAAGTCTTCCGCTCTTGCATTTTCAAGCTTTAATCTAAGTAGTTTTTCTTGAACTTCTTTTTTTAAGCTTGTGTCCTTTAGATTTTTAAGATTTCCCGCTAGTTTTTTGCGTTTGTGTGCAAAACCTGCTCGTACTACTTCCCAAAAGTTTTCTTCGGTATCATTTTCCCCTTGTGATTTTGCAAAAAATTCACCTGAAATATCTTTTATGTGTATTACAGCAGAATCCACCTTTGGCACTGGTGAAAAAAACCTAGCTGGGACTTTTAGGGGCATTGATGGGGTGCCGTATGCTTTTACCGAGATAGAGAGCAGGCTTTCTTTGCCATCTCTTGCCATAATTCGTTTGGCTACTTCATATTGAACAAGTAAAGTCATGCTTTTTGGCTTATTCTCGGCGGTTAGGAACTTTTTAAAGATTGCCCCTGTTATATTGTATGGAATGTTTGCCACTATTTTATATGGGCTTTTAAAATATGGGCTTTTTGAAGTATCTAGGTCTAAAATATCAGTATTTTCTATGATTAAAGATGCTTCTTCTATCTCTTTTGAGAATTTTTCTGATAAAAGGGCAAATAATTGCTCATCTTTTTCAATAGCAATCACTTTTTTGGCTGATTGTAATAGCTTTGCGGTTAAAGCCCCCTTTCCAGGACCTATTTCAAGCACAGTATATTCTTCCCCTTTTTTTAGTTCAGGTGAATCTGTCATCCCATCTATTTTTAGTTCACTTGCTAAAACTATTTTGTTTAAAATACCATCTGATTTTAGAAAGTTTTGTCCCAATGATTTTTTTGCTTTATGATACATGTTTTTTGGCCTCAGTAGACTTTTTTGTGTAATTTTTTTCGGCATAAATGTTTTATAAATATATGGTTTTTACTTTCTCCCCTTCTGTCTCTATTAAATCCCCAGGAATATCATAAATAAATTCAGACGGAGCGTTCATTGTTTTGGATCCAAAGATTGTGCGAAAATTTGCAAAAGAGAGATATAATTTATGTCGGGCTCTTGTTAGAGCTACATAAAAGAGTCGGCGTTCTTCTTCCCTGTCTTCTTCTTTTTTGGTTTCTCCATCTCTGCGATTTGGGAAAAGCCCATCTTCAAGACCTGTAATGAAAACATTATTAAACTCTAATCCTTTTGATGCATGGACTGTCATTAAGCGCACTGCTTTTTTTATGCTATTTTTTTCTTCTATAAGCATAATACTATCTTGATCACTGGCGAGTGATGCATCTTCTAAAAGCTTCTCTACTCCTTTGCTTTCTGGTAGAGTATCATACTTCAAAGCAAGAGTCACAAGCTCTTTAATGTTTGCCAATCTTTCTAAGTCATCCTCTGTGCCATTCTGTAATTCTGCTTCAATACCAGATTTTTTGACTGCATATTTTATCACTTCAGATGTCTTTTCTGTTTGGATTTTTTCTTTAATATCTTCTAAAAGTTTATAAAAATTATTTATTTTAATTTTTGTTTTTATGGGTAGACTCTCTGTGTCTTTGGCAAATATTTTAGCTAGGGTACTTTTACCAATACCTCTTTTTGGAAAGTTTATAATTCTTTTTATATCTGACAAACTTTCTGGGCTTAGTGATGCTCGCAGATATGCCAAAGTATCTTTGATTTCTTTTCGTTCAAAGAATTTTACCCCGAGCACCTGATATGGGATGTTGTATCTTAGCATAGCTTCTTCTAATACTCGTGACTGAAAATTAGCACGGTACAGTATAGCTATTTCTGACAAACTATTCTTCTGAGAATTATTGTTGGAATTCTGTGCGCTAGCATTGTCTATTATCTCTAAAATTTTTGTAGCAATAAAATCTGCTTCGTCCCCTTCGTCTACTGCTTCATATAGAGATATTTTTTCTCCTTCTTTGTTTTTGGTAAATAATTTTTTATCAGGTCGGTATTTATTTTTTTTGATTACCTCATTTGCTGCTTCTAAAATGTTTTGAGTAGAACGATAATTTTCTTCAAGCATTACCACTTCTGCTCCTTTGTAATCTTTTTCAAAATTTAAAACATTTCGAAGATTTGCACCACGCCAGCCATAGATGAGCTGGTCTGGGTCTGCTACTACACAGATATTTTTGTGTTCCGCAGAAAGCAAGGAAGACATTAAGTATTGCACTTCATTTGTGTCTTGATATTCGTCTATGTGTATATATTGCCATTTGTCTTGATATGTTTTTCTTACGGGTTCATTTTCTTTTAAAAGCTTCACTGATTTTATTAGTAAGTCATCAAAGTCTAGACTGTTTTCATTTGATTTCCTTTTTTCATATTTTTCCCATATTTCTCCAGCAATTTGAGACATATAGTCCCCTCTATTTTTATATTCAAGCATATCAGTAAAATTCCCCTTCTCTCTACTGATAATATTTTTAATTTTTCTTGGTTCGTATTGTTTTGGATCTAGGTTGGATTCTTTGATTGCTTCTTTGATAATAGAGATAGCATCAGATTCATCTAAAATATTAAAATATTTTGTTAGACCCAAAAGACTCGCATTTTCTTTTATAATATATACACCAAGAGAATGGAATGTGCTGATAAAAGGAACAGAATCTTGTCCTTGTGTTTCGTTTTGCATTGTAGCAAGGATCCTGTCACGCATTTCTTTCGCTGCTTTGTTGGTGAAAGTAACTGCCAAAATGTTGTCAGGAGAGATCCCCTCTTTGATGAGATTGATGATTCTATGAGTGATAGTTTTTGTTTTTCCTGCTCCTGCTCCCGCAATAACCAAAAGCGGACCCTTCATATGAAGTGCCGCTTTTTTTTGCATGTTATTTAAACTTTGCAAATGGTCGTGCATTACTTAATCATCTTAACATATTTGATGTAAGATTTATTGTCTTAAAAAAACACCCCCCTTAGAGAGTGTTTTTTTGTATGGTATATCTACGATAAATATTAGTGCGCTAATAAAAGTTGTTTATATTTAGCAACAGCTTCCCTTGCAACATCTTCATGGTCAGGAACTTCTTTTTTGATAAAAGAAGCTATTCTTTCCATGTCGTCAGGGTTTTCTTCCAACATGGTTGCAAGCTCGTCTTGTTTATCTGTGGAAAGTTTTTTTAATACCGCGATCCATATTGATTGGGTTGCAACATATCCAGAGTCTTCTAATATTGCTCTTTTTAGTTCCACTGAAGCATTTTCTATGCCAAGTTCTTCAAAGATATTTATTTTTAATATTTCCTCTACTTCTTTTTTAGTCATAATTTTTTATTATTTATTTATAATAGGTTGGATTTTATCCAACAGACCATTTTCTTGTGCATACATAGTTGTGCGTAACATGTATTCATAGATAGTTTCATTTTGGGTGAATCCAAGCAAACCTCTTTGTGTTGGTTCTAATCCGGTTACTTCGTGTAATTGATCAACATAAGAAGCAATATTGGCAAATGTTGGATTAATTCCTTTTGGAATTTCTGATAGTAGTGTGTGGGCAGGGACATTGTCATTTAGATTATTAAATGTTGCCTCTCCTTGTTCTCCAGGAAACATTTTATCAATGGTCGTATTTGCAATTTCTTTAGCTCTGTTTATTAAATCTTCATTAATTGCTTCAGATAATCCTTCTGGGTTTACTAATCCTTTTCCTTTAACGGAATCAAGGTTGGAAGTACCCCCTTGTTGAGTTCCTTCGGTTGCTCCACTAGCCCCTGAATTTTGTTTTCCATCTATAAGATCTATATTTTGGGTTGGAGTTGTTACTGTTTCTCCCTCTCCTGCATCGCCCAAGATTGGTTTGTATACTGAATTCCTATAATCATATTCATATACACTATTCCACCCACCATTTCCTGTCCCCTTTCCTTCAAAATATTCTTGCACAGAAGGTTTTCCATTTGAATCTAAGGTTAATACATATGCAGGATTTCCTTTTGGTCCGTCTGGTCCCATATCAAACACTCTTGTTTCTGCTCCGGAATCAATGTTTACATATTTTTGGTCAATAGCAATTAGGTGTGCATGTACCCCTGCCCAACCTCTAACAGCCTGAGGATCATTGATATTTCCTTTAAATCCGAATCTTTCAGGATCCAACGTTAGCTGTCTTATAAGTGCATGTTCAATTCCTTCTCCTTCTCCAATTGTAGCTGCATCTAATATCTCTTGATTTGAAGGTCCACTTGGCCCTGTTTCAAGGTCAGGTATCGTTCCCGTACCAGGCCCATTTCCACCAGGAGGAGGGACAGTCCCCGTACCAGGCCCATTTCCACCAGGAGGAGGGACAGTCCCCGTACCAGGCCCATTTCCACCAGGAGGAGGGACAGTCCCCGTACCAGGACCATTTCCACCAGGAGGAGGGACAGTCCCCGTACCAGGCCCATTGCCATCGTCTGGATTTTCCACATCTCCTATACCTGGTGTTGGAGGATGAAGAATTCCAAGACCATCTGGACCAGCTAAATAATCAAAAGCATTTCTTGCACCGTATCCAACAAGGGCACCCACCACTATTGATCCAAGAATACTATTTATTTTGAATAATCTCTCATTCTTTTTGATTTCTTTAACAAAACTTTCTGAAATTTCTATATTTTTGGATGCAATTCTTCTCAATGTTTCCTCTTCTTCTTCTGGACTCATTTCTTCACGAGAAAGTTTCAAAAGATCTTGAGTTGCTGATGAATTAACCACTTCTTGTCTCTGTTTATTTGCCGTTTTTGTTGAATCTCCTTTGTATGCTCCTTTTGCTATTGGCATGTATAGATTTTTTATAGTCCAATAGGTCACAATGGATCCAGTCACAGCTCTGATTCCTTTAATTGCAAAATACCCAAGAGTTCCTAATCCTACAGCGACAGCTGCTCCTGGTACAAAAGCAGCAATTCCTCCAGCGACTCCCCCAAGAATACCCATTCTTTTTGCAAGTCCCATTTTCATGTATCCACCGAATACTTTTTTGAAAGCACCCCCTGCTTTCTCTGAGGTTCTTGAGAACCAGCTACCCATTTTTTCCCATATGTTCTTTTTTGTTACTCCCTCAGAAGCAAGTTCTGCGTCTTTTAGATATTTTTGACTTAAAATATCAGCATCATTCCATTTGACTACTTCTGTTGTAACCATAGAACTAGCAGTAAGCTCAATTTCAAGCGCTTTTTTTTCATAATCATCGTGATCTTTATATTTCTCTATGTCTCTAAACTGGCGTCTTATGTTTGCAATTTTCAGATCCATAAGAAGAGGATGATAATCATTGTGTAGATGTAAGGTCTTTTGCCTTACAGTTTCTAGTTGTTGTCTAAACTTAGCAGTTGCTTCAGATGGTGTTATGTCTGAATTGTCCAGTGCGTCTTTATATTCTTGTTCTATTCTGGACAGTTCTTTATCTATACCTGCTAATTGTTTTCTAGTGTCAGATACTTTTACAGCAAATTTTATTTCATCTTCAGAATATCCTTTTTTCAACATTTCTAGAGCTGCTGTTTGTGCTTTTTTGTTTCCTTCTTCATTATTTTTGTAGGCAGCACTATTGTATCGACATAAAACTTCCGCGGCGTTCAATAACTCTTCTCTAGTGTATTGTGCTTCTGATTCAGCTGTAAATCTTTTTACTTCTGGCCACACCTTACGTTTTTTAGGTGAACCATCTATAGTAGCTCCTCTGCTTACCCCATCTTCAGGAGGGGGAATATCTCTCGCGTCAGCCCCATTAATATCTCCAGTAGCTTCAGAGGTGCCTGTTGTTTTAGGATCTATTTGTTCTTCTTTTGGTTTAGCTTCCTCTATTTTATTTATTTCTTCTGTATGTTGTTGACTTAATTCTAATAAAGAATCAATGTCGTTACTTAGTTGCCTTTTCGCAGATCCTTTTGCAAGGGACTCCTCGTTCTTTTTTTCCTCCATTATATCAAGAATAACACTTCTTTGAAGTCGGAGTGCTTCTTCGCTCAACCCTTTCACTTTAACATTTTTGAGTGATTTAAATTTTAATCTTTCTGTGAGGTCTGCATAAATCTCCCCCTTTTTTTCTTTTTCTGCTTTTAAATCTTCTTTGCTCAAGACTTTTGCTTCCTTTGTAGCATTTTTCTTGCGAGTAGCATTAGCATCATTATTAGTTGGTTCTTCTTTACCTTGTGTAGGTGTTAATTTTGTAGGCTTTAAACCAGTTACTGGTTGCTGTGTAGCAGTTCTTTGCTTTTTCTCAGCTTCTTTGCTGTCTTCATCGCTACCAACTTCAGTAGGCTCTTCAACATCCGCACCAAGTGCCTCTTCGCCCACCTTTTCAACTTTGATACCTTTTTCAGCTTCTTTGTTGTCTTCATCGCTAACCGCTTCTTTATCACCTTCTTCAGTATTTTTTTGTCCTACTGCATCACCTCTTAGTTCGGCTAGTTCAGCTTCAAGTTTTTTGATTCGTTCTTTTTTTCTTTTGATTTCTAAAGAAAAAGGATTAGGAATATCTTCTTCGATATTTCCTTGCGCCTCCTTTAGATCTCCTTCTGGTTTTTTGATTTCTTTCATTTTTGTTGTTAGTTATTTGATAATTTTTTTAAAAAAACTTCATTTCTCGCTACTAACTCTCTTATTTGATATTCAATTTTTTTTATTACTTTTCTTGGTTTCTTTTTCGTCTTTGCGTCTTTTAACTCCGCATTTTTGTTTTTTATTACTTGTTCTGTAGCTTTAATTTCTATGTTTATGTCTATATTGTTGGGGACAAAGGATGGAATAATAGACGAACCTTTTGTTACGGATTCTTCTAATTCTATTACTTTTCTCTTCAGTTCAATGTTTCTTTTGTTTCTGTTTTCAATATCCCCACCAAGTGCCTCTCCACTCACTTTCTCAGCTTCTTTGCTGTCTTCATTACTACCAACTTTTTCGGGTTGTGTTGTTTCTTCTTTGGATGTTACGTTTAAAATATCTAGCTTCTCATTAAGAAATGTTACCCTATTATTGATAAGAAATGTTAATCTGGTATTTAGTTTTTGTATTTTAAGTTCTAATGATTTTTTCTTTGATGGTTTTAAAATTCCACGAACCCATCCAATTTTATTTAGTTCATTTGTCAACTTTGTGCGTACGTTTTCAGTAGCGTTAATTTCTAAACGGAAATCTTCTTTAGTCATTAACTCAACCTTATTTAAAAGATCAGGAAAATTGTTTTTTCCTAAGGCTTCTGTTATTTTGTCTTCTGTTTTTTTTAATAGAACCTCACGTGCTATTGCTCCCATGTTTGTTTGTATTTCTTCAGTACTTGGTTTGTATTTTTCAAACAATGCATCAGATAAATAAATTGAGTTGTCATTGCTACCCACTTCAGCAGGCTCTTCAACATCCGCACCAGGTGCCTCTTCACTCACCTTCTCCACTTCAGCAGGCTCTTCAACATCCGCACCAGGTGCCTCTTTGCTCACCTTCTCCACTTCAGCAGGCTCTTCAACATCCGCACCAGGGGCCTCTTTGCTCACCTTCTCCACTTCAGCAGGCTCTTCAACATCCGCACCAGGTGCCTCTTCACTCACCTTCTCCACTTCAGCAGGCTCTTCAACATCCGCACCAGGTGCCTCTTTGCTCACTTCTTCAGCTTCTTTGCTGTCTTCATTACTACCAACTTTTTCGGGTTGTGTTGTTTCTTCTTTGGATGTTACGTTTAAAATATCTAGCTTCTCCTTAAGAAATGTTACCCTATTATTGATAAGAAATGTTAATCTGGTATTTAGTTTTTGTATTTTAAGTTCTAATGATTTTTTCTTTGATGGTTTTAAAATTCCACGAACCCATCCAATTTCATTTACTTCATTTGTCAACTTTGTGCGTACGTTTTCAGTAGCGCTAATTTCTAAACGGAAATCTTCTTTAGTCATTAACTCAACCTTATTTAA
>JAIPHX010000006.1 GCA_021734995.1 Minisyncoccota bacterium | reverse complement strand
ATGCTCTATATCCTCTATTGATTTCAAGAGATGATTTTGATTTGGTGTAGCCTGCTGTATCGTCATCTGTAATGGTAATGGTATATGTACTATATGTTCCAAGATCTGTGTTGATTGGATCTTCTAAGGTGAGGATGATGGTTTTATTTGTGTCGTCTATGTCGTTATTGATGATAGTAATTGGGATATCTATTGAATTTACTCCTGTTGTTAGTTCTAGAGTGGTATCAGCTATGGTGTAGTCTGTGTTTTCTACTGCTGTACCAGAGAGGGCTATGTTTAGTGTAACGGTTCTGGTGTTTGATTGGGTTAATGTAAGTGTAGGGGTTACTGAAGCAGTGCTTTCACTTACTGTGGTGATGGAAGATGGGAAGGAGATTTTTTGGAGGGGGAAGGAGGCGAGGTAGGGGTACGATACATCTCCTCCTACCGTAGAAAAGTCTCCACCAAAGTAAATATTGTCTTCACCTACTAATACTACTCTTGCAGTACTATTTAAATTCGGATTCCAATCTGTAGCTGTACCATCACTCAACTTTAATCCTGCAATTCTGTTTCTTGTTTGACCACCGATTGTAGTAAACTCTCCACCTGCATATATGTAATCTCCGTAAACTGATAGTGAGTGCAATGTCCCATTTGCATTCGGATTCCAAGCTGTAGCTGTACCATCTGCCATACTAAGTCCTGCAATTCTGTTTCTAGTTTGACCACCGATGTTAGTAAATGCACCTCCTGCGTATATATTACTTCCATTGATTGCCAAAGTCGCCACTTGTCCATTTGCATTTGGATCCCAAGCTGTAACTGTGGCATCACTTAAATTTAACTCTGCAATTCTGTTTCTAGTTTGACCACTGATAGTAGTAAACAAACCTCCTGCATAGATACTGCTTCCATCCACAACTAAAGAATACACTGCTCCATTTGCATTTGGATTCCAATCTGTAGCTAGTCCTGTACTTGTACTTAAGTTTGCAATTCTGTTCCTTGTTTGACCACCAATGGAAGTAAAATCTCCTCCTGCGTATATACTACTTCCATTTATTGCTAAAGTTCTAACGATGTTATCAGAATTTGGATTCCAATCTGTAGCTAGTCCTGTACTTGTGCTTAATCTTGCAATTCTGTTTCTAGTTTGACCACCAATTGTAGTAAAATTTCCACCTACATACAGGGTGTCATTATTTAATAATAATATATGCACTGAATTATTAGCATTTGGATTCCAGTCTGTTAATGTCCCGTCACTTATATTAATAGCTGCAATTCTATTTCTTGTTCCTCCATTAATGAAATTAAAAAATCCACCAATAATAATATTGTTATTATCTAAATAAATACTATAAACAGTATCGTCTAAAGTTAATTCAAAATTATCTGCAAGACCCGTACTTAAACTAAGTTCTGCAATGTAATTTCTTGACTGACCACCAATCGTAGTAAATGAGCCCCCTACATATATACTACTTCCATTTATTGCTAAAGTTCTAACAATACCATCTGCGTCCGGGTCCCATTCAGTTAAATTACCCGTACCTAAATCAAATGAGGCAATTCTGTTTCTTGATTGGCCACCAATAGTAGTGAAATATCCACCTACATATATACTACTTCCATTTATTACTAAAGTACTGACATCGTTATTAGCATTTGGATCCCAATCTGTTAAATTACCCGTACCTAAATCAAATGAGGCAATTCTGTTTCGAGTTTGACCACTAACTGAAGTAAAGTCTCCACCTATGTACAAAATAGAATCATTAACCAGTAAATCAGATATAGAAAAAAGACCCACATTTGGATTCCAGCTAGTTACATTCCCAGTAGTTAAATCAATAGAAGCAAGATTGTTTCTAGATGTATCTCCTACTTCCATAAATGTACCACCTATATATAAAATATCTCCATCTAAAGCCATGCTATCAACATAAGGTGAACCAATAAAACCAGCGACACTTTTATCCCATGAACTATTAAGAGAACCATCAGTCAAAGAAACAGCGGCAATACCTGTCCTAGAACTTCCCCCAACAGATCCATAATCACCTGCTATATAAAGATAGGAACCGTGAATCAATAAATCATATACAACACCACCCACATTAGCATTCCAATCTGGATCAACACTATAATCAGATAATATGTGAGCAATTCTATTTCTGGTTATTCCATTTACTTGAGTAAAATCTCCACCAATATACCATCCATCATCACCATCAGAAATGATAACGCGCACAATGCCATTTGTTTTTGGAAAAGATTTATTAACAGTACCATCAGTACTCACATTAAGTAGACCCTCAGTGTAAGTACCAACATAAGTAAAATCCCCACCAATATACGCAATATCATTTTCAGAATCCTCTACGATAGAAGTAATCGTACCATTCGTCATAAGAAAAGAATCATTTGATGTATCTAAAGGATTCCCATTAACCTGCCCAAAGGAAACAAAGAAAAAAACAAAAGTTAAAAAGTAAATAATTGCTTTTTTATACATAAAATAATTTAAATTAAAAATTAAACTTAACACAGTATATCATTTTTGTGTTAAAATACTCAAATGAGTAAACAAATTATTTTCTTTGATACCGAGACCACAGGAAACACAGAGGAAGATTTCCTATGCCAAATCGCGTATAAGACAGAGGACACTTCTTTTTCTGAAATGTATAAACCACCCAAAACGATCCCTCCAGAAGCATCGGCGGTACATCATATTTCAAACGATATGATCAAAGACAAGCCAATTTTTCAAGAAAGCAAGGATTTTGAAACTATTAAAAATCTATTTGAAAATGAAAATTCAATTCCTGTCGCTCATAATGCAATGTTTGATTTGTTTATGATTAAAAAAGAAAATATTGTCCCTTCCCAATTTATCTGCACTCTACGAGTTGCCAAAAAACTAGACCCTGAACAAAAACTTCAAAAATACAATCTACAATACTTGCGTTACGCTCTAGGAATAGAAATAGAAGCGACAGCGCATGATGCTTTGGGAGATGTATTGGTCCTAGAAAAACTTTTTGAAAGATTGAAGAAGAAAATAATGACAGAAGAAAACACAGACGAAAACACAGCAATCCAAAAAATGATTGAAATATCTTCTGTACCTTTCTTGTTTAAAACTCTACCTTTTGGAAAGTATAAAGATATGCCTTTGGAAGAAATCGCACAAAAAGACCAAGCATACTTGGAGTGGCTTCTGGCTCAAAAAGAAAAGAATGGACAGCTAGACGAAGACTGGATATACACCCTAAAGACTGTCTTAAAAAAATAATGTTATAATCTAAAAATGGAAAACAATATCTTAACTATATTTATAGCAATACTAGTGGGAGGTGTCGTTAGTTATTTTATCTTTAAAAATAAAAAAGAAGAAAACCCAGAAAAAGATACAGGACTACAACTCATCTTGCAACAACTAAATGAGATGTCTAGATCTGTAGATTCAAAAATAGGAGAAACCACAAAGCAGATGAATGAAAACATAAAATTCCATTCATCTCAATCAAATGAAATTATACGAAATATTACAGAAAGACTGACTCGCCTAGATGAGACCAACAAACAAGTCATTTCTTTTGCTGACCAGCTTCAAAGCTTGCAAGACATCTTAAAAAATCCAAAGCAAAGAGGAATCCTTGGAGAATACTATCTTGAGACTGTTCTAAAAAACGTCTTACCTACAGGAAGCTACCAAATGCAATACACTTTTCCTGATGGAAGTATTGTGGATGCAGTGGTCTTTGTAAAAGATAAAATCATCCCCATAGATTCAAAATTTTCTTTAGAAAATTACAATCGCATAGTAGAAGAAAAAGACCCAAATGAAAAAAAGAAGCTAGAAGTAATCTTTGTAAATGATTTAAAAAATAGGATTGTAGAAACTTCAAAATATATTCAGCCAGAAAATGGCACTACAGACTTTGCCTTTATGTTTATCCCCCACGAAGCTATATACTATGATCTTTTGATAAACAAAATCGGTGGAGCAGAAGAAAACAAAGAAAGTCTGATAGAAAGATCTTCTGGAAAATACAAAGTAATCATCACCTCCCCTACTTCTTTTTTGGCATATCTACAGACAGTCTTGCAAGGACTAAGAGCTTTACAAATAGAAGAATCCGCCAAAGACATCATTAAAAAAGTCGGAGATCTAGGAAAGCATTTGAAATCTTATGATGAATACCATGAGAAGCTTGGCAACTCTCTCTCTACGGTGGTCAATCAATACAATCTATCAGGCAAAGAACTCAAAAAAATAGACAAAGATGTGCTAAAGATCGGAGGAGTGTCCCCAGAGCTTTCTAGTATAATGATAGATAAGCCGAGGAGCGAGGATTGACAAATGGTAGATAAAACATAAGTCAGGTATCATTCTCTCCTTACACCCCCTCAAGCAAGCTGACATGCTTAGGGGGTTATTTTTTTGTCTTTTTTCTAAAAAAACTTAAATTTTTATTATTGTTTTGTAAGCCCTTTTAAAATATTCATTGCTTTTTTAGCATCTTTTTTAGGTACAAAAATATGATCATGGTAAAAAGCAGCCACAACATTGCAACCCACTTCTTTCTCTGCAAGCGCTTTTGAAAAAGTAGAAGTAAGACCTATTGCTTCTAAAGATGAATGGACTGTTAGAGTAATCCAAGAAGTAACTAGATAATACTTTAAATTAAGTTTATCAGCAATTTCTTTTTTTAAAATAATAGTAAATCCTTCTTTTTCTATAAAAGTCATAATTACATTTTTTGTATCTTGCACATCTATCAATTTTAAATTCTTTACTGAACAAAAAACATAATCTCCAGTATTAAGCTTGGGGTTCATTGTCTTTAATATTTTATGTAAATCTCTTTCTCCTTCCATATGTTGATATATTATCAAAAGCATGTATCCTTGTCTAATCTTAGTCTATGCTTATAATTTTTCTTTTCTTATTTTTATAAACTTTACTTTATTCAATTAACATGTATTAACGTGTATGCCTATCTAGGCATACACGTTTTTATTTTTCTCCAAAAATGCTAATATCTTTATGTTGGTATATTTTGGCCCTATCGTCTAACGGTTAGGACATCGCCTTCTCAAGGCGGTAATCCGGGTTCGATTCCCGGTAGGGTCACCATCAAGTGCTAGCACGAGAAGCCTTATTTTAAGGCTTTTTGTGTGTGTAAAAATTAGCACCCTTATGAGAATCAAACTTATTCAATTTTATTATTTGATAGAATTATTATATTTTTAATAATGAAGCTACATAATCAATATCTTTATCTCCACGACCAGAAAGATTAACTATTATGATTTTATCTTTACTTAGAGTTGAAGCTAGTTTCAACGCATACGCTACTGCATGAGCACTTTCAAGAGCTGGAATAATTCCCTCAACCTTAGATAATTCCAAAAATGCTTTTATCGTTTCATCATCACTTGCATAAGTATATTCGACTCTTCCAATAGCTTTGAGGTAAGCATGAATAGGTCCAACACCAGGATAATCTAACCCTGATGCAATAGAGTGAACACTATTTGGCTCTCCTTTTTCATCTTGCAATACAATAGTCTTCATACCATGTATTACACCCTCTGTTCCATATGTAATAGTAGCAGCATGTTCACCAATACCTGAACCCCTGCCTGCTGGCTCCACTCCGATAAGGCTAACTTCATCATCAAGAAATTCATTAAATAATCCAATCGCATTTGATCCACCACCAACACAACCGATTATATAATCTGGTAATCTTTTTTCTTGTTCCAATATTTGTTTTTTGGCTTCTTTCCCTACAATAGATTGAAAATCTCTCACTATCATCGGATATGGATGAGGTCCCACTACAGAACCAATTGCAAAAAATGTAGTCTTGTATTCTTCTATAAATGTTGCAAAAGCACTATCCACTGCATCCTTAAGACATTTACCCCCTGTATTAACTTCTACAACTTTTGCTCCGAGTAATTTCATACGAATAACATTTGGTTGTTGTTTTTCTATATCAATAGAACCCATATGAATTTCACACTCAAGACCAAGTAAGGCTGCAGCTGTAGCCAAAGCAACTCCATGTTGCCCTGCTCCAGTTTCAGCTAAAACCTTTTTCTTCCCCATTCTTTTAGCAAGAAGTACTTCCCCTAGACAGTGATTTATTTTATGGGCGCCAGTATGGTTTAAATCTTCACGTTTTAAATATACTTTTGCTCCACCTAATTTTTCTGTTATATTTTTTGCAAAATAAAGTGGTGAAGGACGGCCAACATAATTCTTTAGTAAATCAGCATATTCTTTTTGAAATTCTGGATCATTTTTCGCTTTTAAATATTCTCGTTCTATTTCTTTTAATGGTTCCACTAATTGAGGAGGAATAAAACTTCCTCCAAATTTTCCGTAATACCCATTTTCATCTGGTAAATTTTTTAATGATTTTATTTCTGTTTTCATATAATTTATATTTTTATTTTTTAAAATAGTAATGTAAAAACTAAACGTTTCTTAATTACGCCAGAATTCAGTACAATGTTGTTTAAAAATAAATTTATTCATATAGGTTTAATTAGAAAATAAAAAAGCCCACAATTATGTGGGTTGTCATGTATTACTTAAAAATAATTATAAATACAACAAAGACTACCCACTTATGTGAGCTGTCCACCATGCTATATTGATATAATTGCTTTTTCTTAACATATTTTTATTATAATTCAGATATTGCTAAGTTACAAGACCCCTAATAAGAGCACCCTTCTAGAGCTAGCACGAGAAGGTTAGATTCCTGGAAAGGTCACCATCACGTGCTAGCACGAGAAGCCTTAATTTTAAGGCTTTTTTCGTTTGTGAAAATCAACACCCTTTTAGGAATCGAACTAACATTTAATAAAAAATTGTTCTCGAACGATGATATGGTTTTGATTCCTTTTGAATTCCCTGACTTAACAACCATATTGTATTATCAATTTCTCCAGAGGAAAGAATACCAATGCGTTGTCTTAGTAATTCCACAGCCCATATTGTTGCAGAACGAATTTCTATTTCTTCTCTACTATCATGAGCTAATTCTGTTAATGTATCAATTTTATTTGCCAAAGATTCCTCATAATTAATTACTCCAGACATTCTCAATAATTGTGGTAATTTGTAATCAGCATATGCGGTTAATTTATCTAAACTAGTTATTTTATTTTCACTATTTTTTAAAACATAAGAAAAATCATTGGCACAAATTTGTGCACGTTTCAAAAAGACAACTTTCTTATTATCTAAAATTGAAACGTCTTTATAACAAGGAAAATTTTCTAAAATACTTTTTACTATTTTAATTGCATCAAAATTACTTTCTTTCAATAAATTAATGATTTTACCGTCAAATTTTTCTTGTAAAATATTTCCCACTTCTCTTAAATTTTCTACTCGTTTTTCAAGTAAAGGTATATCTATATTATTTTTACCTCGAAAGATTTTACGAGCGTCTTCTAATGTAATACTGCTTAAATATTTTGGATCTAAAATTGGAATGTTTTCTTCCATCGCTCTTTTAAAACAGTTTACCAGACCAAACCATCCCCCAAAAATCTTTCCTCCAATCGGCCATTCAACTTCCCATTTGGGTTCTCCTTTAGTTGGCCAAAAACAAAAATTAACTGAATTTTCAATAAAAATTATTTGTAAATTATCTTCTAATTTATCAGTTAGATTAATACCTAATTCATATTCATCATATATCCCCTTTTTAAATCTCTCTGATATTTTATTTGAAATATCATCATTAATCTTGTTTTCATCAATAGACACATACTGTGCATTTTCTAGAACACCTCTTGTAGTGCTTAATATATTAAAAGGGTCTTCCTTTATTACTTCCAATTTCATATTTAAATGATAACATAGTTTAATCAGGTCTTCTAGGAGTGGCACGAGGAATCTTGATTAGCTGAAGAATCACAGATTTTTAAGCCTTATTTTATAAATGTATCTTAAAGCAACCCAAGAGATCCAATACAAGTTTATAGATAAAAAATATACTAAGATATGTTAATATATATTCATGGATGACAATTTTAACAAAATTTTAAATGATATCAAAAATCAAGATAACTCTGGGGAAGATTTAATTAAAAAAATCGGCTTAAAAAAAGGAGAAGAGATGTTAAAAATCTTGACCTCAAAAAAATATTCTCGAGATTATCCGTATGATTCCCATGGAATGTTAAAGATAGTTAAGGATAATATAATAAATAACAAGAAGACCAATCTTGTGGGGTTTTGGGGTGCTTCTGAGAAAGAAATATTTGAATATAGTGAGGAACAACTAATAAAAAATATGCTTCGCTTCCAAGAAGATCTTTTAGGGGTTGTTTCTTTTACATTCATACTTTCCGATATGCATGCACTTATGAATAGATATAAAAAAGAAAAGATTGAAACATACCTGTCTTTGGTTAAGAGAAATCTAGAAAACGTGGGCATAAAGACAATTCTTCTCAGTGACCTTTGGAAAGAATGGGGGTTATCGACAGAAACTATTTTAAATCAAGTTGATTCGTTTGATTTGAGTGATTCTGTTTTAAAAGAAAAATTACTGAAACAGGCCACAAAACATTTCCAAGGTAGTGATAAAGTTTTAGGAGCAAAAGTTTACTACATAATGAGGAAAACCGAAGCTTTGTTTATAAAAAAAACCTTTGCCGGCTCAATTCTTTTTAGTTTTACTGATGCAACTGCTCACGCTTTTTTACCTGATATGCCTACTCTTTATCTATACACGACAAAACGAGATGTCACTGCTGTACCTTGGTTTAGAGAATATTAATTTTTAGTCTGTTATTATTTTTCTCCCACCACCCAATAAGTAATATATACTTATATTATCGTGCAAAATACAATACATTAAACAGGTTTATAGATAAAAAATATACTAAAATATGTTAATATATATTCATTCACCTCTAAGAATTAGACCAAAATCAAACTTTACGCAAAGCAATCAACCCAACTGTAAAGTGTAGAGAAAAAGCTATTAGTGAATTTACAATATCTACAAAATTATTATCCCAACGAATAATAATTACAACTATTGTCAGAAAGAAAGAAAAAGCCCACATAAACCACACAAGCGAACTTTCATTTTTAGGATTTATCCACGCGTTTTTAATAGTTGGAATGAAAGCTAAAATATAAGCTGGTTGTAATAATAAATTTGCATAGACAGCGGAGTGCAATACCCACCATACCAAAATAGAAATTATAGCTAAAACAATTATAATTTTTTCTGAAATATTTAATTTGAAATATTGCCCCTTGGAAAGAATTAAAAAAGTTATAACAATACAAGTAAAGAAGTCTGTAAAAGCCAAAGCCCCTTTCAGTATGTCGTTGGTAAAAGCCATATAAGTGATCGCATTGATTAAGGTAATCAAACTAAATAATCCCCAACTAACAATGTTAGGTTTACCAGAACCACTTATAATATTTTTGTTGTACAGAACAAAAAATGTCAGAAAAATTAACGAGCTTAAAACTGTTAAAATTAAAGCAATGCTTGTCATGAATAATAATTATATTACACTACTATTTAATTTACCATACCGAAAACATCAAAACTCAAACTAATACTGCATACAAAATATAGACAAACTATTTACGCTATAATATGATATATTAATGCAAGAAATTTTAGGATACAGCTCTGCAATTTTTATTACTGCTTCCACTATCCCCTATATTAGAGATATTTTACTTAAAAAAACTAAGCCAGAACGTATGACTTGGTTTATTTGGAGTATTTTACTTTTGATTGCATTTTTTGCACAGCTTGCTGAAGGCGCATCTTGGTCTCTTTTGGCTACTGGGGTTGACTGTATAGCTATAATAATAATTTTTATTTTATCTCTAAAATATGGAGTAGGTGGGGCTACTAAATTAGACATCTTCGCTATTGTGGGTGCAGGTGTTGGGTTAATTATTTGGTATCTCACAAAAGAACCATTACTTGCGTTGCTTATTACCATAGCAATTGATATATGCGCAGCATTACCAACGATAATCAAAACATACAAAAAACCACATACTGAAACTTTGAGTGCTTATGTTTTGTGTGCTGTCGGCGGGCTATTGAGTGCCTTTTCAGTAGGAGAACTAAATTTTTCCCTATTAGTATTTCCAATATGGATATTTATATTAAACTACTCTATCGTTATTTCTGGATATTTTGGGAACAAAGTTTTAAAACATAAAAGTTAGATAGACATGTATAAAAAAAGTGTTGTATAATATAATTATATGGAAAAACCAATATTAGGAATTGAAAACAAAGAACAAGCTGGTGCATTTCTAAATAAGTATTACGAGAAGATTAGAAATGAACTAGAGAATATAATTAATAATAAAGACCTTTTAGAAAGAGTATCCGAGGCAAGTTATCGTCATCCAAATAATTTTTTTAAAATTATTCTGAAGAATTTTAACAATGCCACACTTCGTCTACATGTTTGGGAAAAAGAGAACTTACCAAAAAATGATAAATTTTCTCTTTCTGATGTTCACGACCATAGATGGTCTTTTGTATCAATTCCTTTATTTGGGGAATTTAGAGAATTAAGATTTAAAGAAATTCAAACTGATCTTGAAGGTGTACACAACGTATATAAATATGATTTTTCTTCTAAGAGTAAAGAAATAAAAGGAGGAAGTGAGAGTAAATTAATACAGATAGGTGAATATATTAGAGAAAAAGGAAACCTTTACTCCTGTGATATGGGAGAAATACACTATTATGAAGCTTCAACATATCCTGCGTCAACTATTGTTTTAACATATAATACTCAAAAAAAAGGATCTTTTGTGTATAAAAAACCATCAGATTCAATAGATATTGAAGGAAATGATACTATAGAAAATATCCCTTTAACTCCTGAAGAAACTAAAAAAATATTTAAAGAAGTTTTAAAACATCTTTAGATACTATTTCTTCTCCAAAATAAATTTCCTACTGGTTCTATCAAAAACAATATTTTCTTTTTTTATACCACGAAATTGAGCATTGATTTTAATTTGATCTGTTTTTTCATCATAGACAAAATCTAGTGCCACAACTTCTCCCTTTTTAATTAAATCTCTATCACCATATGCTAGGTCTACACCAAATATGTCCTGGACAATTGGATTTAAGATTTCAAAATGACTTACACTTAAAAATACAAGTCTTTTGTTTTTTTCTAATTTAATATCTCCTTTAGAAACTTTTTTCATAACAAGATGAATATAATTTATAAAAGATTCTGCTCTTTTCCGTGTTTCACTTGCTACTTCTAATTTATCTGTCTTTTTTTGCAGTTCTTCATCGTAAGCATAGATCAAATCTGTTGATTTACCTAACATTCTAACATCTTCCCAAAATTTCACCATAGAATCATTATCATGATGAGTAGCATATTTTAAATAATCAATTTCTTTGTCTTTCAAAATTTGAACTTTTGATTCTTCAAACGTCTTTTTAATAATATCCTTTGAACCCTGAGCTCGCCAAGCAGGAGAACCCCAAAAAACAATCACATCTCTTTCTTTATCAATCAATGTATTTATTATTTGTTTCGCAGTATTTCCCATTGTCTTAACACCTTTTTCTGTTAAATCAGTTGGGGTTGTTCCGTTCTTTTTAATAATAATTTTTTCTTCATCTGGAGTAACATGCTCTTGATAAGTAGTTTCTCCGTGGCGTACAAAAACAACACTTACAAAATTCCCTTCTAACTTTTCTTTAGTTTCTATGTTTTCTTTCATCTTCATTTATATATATATATATATTAAATAAATTAAAAAATATTACCTTTTCTCCAACCATTCTTTATCTTGCCTTACCACCAACTTACTTTTGTTTGCTTGATCTAAGAGAATCTCCCCTACTATTCTCTCCATTCGTACCCCTTGTGAACCTTTCACTAATATAAAATCTCCTTCTTTTAATTCATTTTTAATAAAGTCTCCTGCCTCATAAGAGTTAGCAAAAGAAAATATTTTGTCATCACTAAATCCATTTTCCAAAGCACCGTTTTTGATATGTTCTGCTCTTGGGCCTACTACTACTAGCATATCTACAAAAGTAGAAGCTATTTGCCCTATCTGCTTATGAGACTCTTCTGTGTGTTTCCCAAGTTCAAGCATGTCTCCCAAGATAGCAATCTTTCTTCCTGAAGATTTTATTTGCTCTAATGTATTTAATGCACTTTCACAAGCAAATGGAGATGAATTGTAAGTATCATCTATGATAAAAGAATCTTTAATCCCTTCAAGTAAACGCATGCGTCCAGGAGGAACTTCGTAATTTTTAAGTTTTCCAGCGGATTCAATCATATTTAACTTAAGACCAGAAGATACAGTGAGTGCAATCAAAGAAGCATAGATATGATTTTTACCAAAAACTCCTTCTACTACCACAGGCACACTTCTATCTTTTTCATCTACTCTAAATATTATACCTGTTGGGATATTTTTTTCATTATAGAAAATCTGTTCGGAAGATCCTCTAATATCCGCCTTCTCTGAAAAACCAAAAGTTAAGACTCTACTCTTTGTTCTACTTTTTAAATCAAGAACATCTTTATTGTCTGCATTTAATATTAAAATACCGTCTTTTTTTAAAGTTTTTATTAAGCCCGCTTTTTCTTCAATGAGATGTTTCCGTGATTCAAAAAACTCAACATGAGGAGGTGTCTCAGTAATAGCAGTAATCACCACAGCATCAGATTTGAGCCAGCCTGCTGTTTTCTTCATATCCCCTGGTTTGCCGATTCCTACTTCAAGCACAAGCCATTTTGGATATTTATGAGGCCATATAAAAAGCCACAATCCCTTAAAAATATTTTTAATCCAGAGCAATGGGTCATTCCACCCATTTGGTAATCCAAGAATAGTGAGAGGTAGCCCAAGCTCACTATTGTAACTCTTTTCACTTTTACGCACGTGATATGTACCCACCAAAGTAGCATATATCGCATCTTTGGTAGAAGTTTTCCCAACCGATCCAGTGATCGCTATTATTTTGGGTTTATATTTAGATAGTACTAAGGTGGATTCTGCTTTTAAAACTAAAGCTAATGTTTTTTTGAAAATCAATCTCATGTTTTATTTATATCTTATCTGTCTGGTGGGACATCATAATAATTAATTAAAAATTTTGCCATACTCATAAATGGATCAGCCCAAGTAGTAGAAGCATATGGCGAACCTTTTGGATTTGTTGCATACAACAATATTATAAACTTTGGATCATATGCAGGGAAATAACCAAAAAACGAATGTGTATGCCTATCCTTATAATAACCTCCATTTTTATTATCTGCAACCTGAGCAGTTCCTGTTTTTACTGCAATACTATATCTATCCAATTTTGCATTTCCACTTTTCAAGGCCTGATCCATTACCCCTACAAGCATTCTACTTATTTCTTCAGAGGTTTCTAGACTGATTTTGGACTTAACTGTAGGATATTGAAGCTTTTCTTCCCTACCACCTTCATATCTTATCCTGTCTACAAGATGAGGTGTTACAAGTATTCCATCATTTGATAACGATGCTAACGCTCGTATTAGCTCTACGGGGGTAAGGGCAATACCTTGCCCAAAAGAAGCGTTCGCATATTCAATATCTCTTGGACTATTTAGATTGGATACAAGACCACTCGTTTCATTTGGTAAATCTATATTTGTCTTTTCTTTAATTCCATATGATAAAAGATAGTCGCGAATATTATTTTTACCTAACTTTTTATAAATAAAAACCATACCTGTATTCAAAGATTGATTTAATACTTCTTGCATAGTGACTACCCCTCTAGCTTTTTTATCAAAATTAAAAATTTCTTTTTTTTCCACCCATACAGATCCTTTATCATCATATTTTGTATCTGCTTTAATCACTCCGGTATCAAGACCAGCTGCTACTACTAAAGGCTTTATAACTGAGCCAAACTCAAGGACATTTTCAACTAAAGGGTTACCATACACATCATTAGAACCAGTTTTAGAAAAATTATTTGGATCAAAAGAAGGAAGTGTCGCCATTGCATAGATTGCTCCAGTCTTAGGATCCATTATTATTCCACCGATAGAATCAACTCTGTATTTTTCTTTTACTTCTGATAAAGTTTTTTCTATTAAACCTTGTACTATAGGCTCTATAGTAGTGACAATATCTCCATTTTTTTTCTCATCTGAAAAAAGGGTTTCACTAAGACCTGAAAAAACTTCTGCAAAAAAATTGTTGTATGTATTATCTTCTTTTCTGGTCAAAACATCTTCATATTCTCTTTCAAGCCCATATCTACCCCCAAGCTCATCTCCTTTGTATCCTACAAGACCAAGAGTTTGAGCAGACAATTCATTTGCTGGATAAAATCTCCATTTTTCTCTAGATAAATGCACTCCTGAAATCTTCAATTCTGAAATAGCGTCTGCTTCTTTTTTGTTCAAGCGATTGGCAATCTCTTCATATGGATCATTTTTTTTATTTGCTTTTTCTAAAAAAGATTTTTCGTCTAATAATATAATAGAAGATAATTTTTTATATACCTCAGCACTATTGACTGAGACAATATTTGGATTTACTGCTAGCTTGTATCCAGTATTTTGAATCGCAGCCGAGACTAATTCTCCATCTTTTCTAGAAAAATAAATAGTTCCTCGTTCAAAAATATTTGTAGAAGGGGTAAGGTATTGCCTATCTGCTTTTTCTATATAAGACTCAGAATGCACTATCTGCAACAAAAAAAGCTTGGACAGGAGTACTGCCGAAGCAATTAAAATAACAAAAATAATTATTCTTTCTCTTGGAAAAAGATTTTTAAATTTCATTTTTCAAAAGAGCTATACTACCAAGAGGTTTTCGAGTTACGTATTCAGGAAAAGCTTCTTTGAAATTCATTGATAGTGAATATGTTAAATCTATTTTTTCTGATTCTTGTAAATATACCAATTCAAGCTCGCTTACTTCATTTGCCAACATCCTAGCTTCAGCCTCTAAAGATTTTCTTTCAGCTATATTAAAAACTACCTTACTAACAAAAAATACATAGCAGACAACTAAAATACATATACCAGCTAGAAGAGATTTTAAAATTCTGCCTTGCAAATCGCCGTTGGTAATAGCGGTAGCTGTAGCGAATTCTCTTTTTATTTTTAAGCTGGTTTTTTTCATTTATATTTTTTCAATTATTCTTAATTTTGCACTTCTTGCTCTTGGATTTTCTTTTAATTCTATTTCACTTGCAGATAATGGCTTTTTTGTAATTATCTTTGCAAGACCATCCTCTGCCATTTTCTTAAAAAATCTTTTTACAATTCTATCTTCCAAACTATGAAAACTTATAACTGACATTCTGCCTTCTCTTTTTAAAGCATCAAAGGCTTTTGGTAATGCCTCACTAATAGCTCCAAGTTCATCATTGACTGCTATTCTGATTGCTTGAAATGTACGGGTAGCAAAATGTAATCTTCCTTTCTTGTATATAGCAGGCACTGATTCCTCTATTGCTTGGACAAGATCAAAGGTATTTTTTAATCTTCCTTTTTCTCTTGCTTGTACAATCCCCCTAGCAATTCTTCGAGCAAATTTTTCTTCACCATAACCAAAGATTATCTTGGTAAGGCTTTCTTCACTCCAATCATTGACTACATCCTCAGCGGTTAAATCTTCCGAGGAAGGATTTTCTTTCATTGTCATGAAAAGTGGTTCATTTTTCATAAAAGAAAATCCTCTACCAGAAGTTTCAAATTGATCTGAACTAAGTCCAAAATCAAATATCACTCCATCTACTTGGCGAACTTCTTCTTTCTTTAAAGCTTCATCTAAATATCTAAAATTTAGATTATGAAAAGATATATCTAAGCTTTTATTTTCAAATCTACGCCATGCATCTATGTCTTGGTCTAAAGCTATACATTTTATCTTTGGAAATCTATTTAATGCTTCTTTTGCGTGTCCACCACCTCCAAAAGTAGCATCAAGCACAATTTCATTTCCTGAAAGATTTAGACCGTCTATTGTTTCTTTTAAAAGAACTGTCTTATGCACCCCGCCCAACACACTGCCCTGCACATTACCCTCTGTTTCTTTCTGCTCATCCTTTTTTATCGTTTTTTTCATTACATTCTTTTTTCATTTGCCAATTTTTCTGCTAAAGCATCAGCTTCTTTTTCTGCTTTTTGTCTGTACACAAGCCATGCCTTTTCATTCCATATTTCTACTCTGTCTTCTACTCCCACTACAGCTGCTTTTGCTTCAAGTCCTGCTCTTTCTTTTAAAAAATCTGGAATTAAAACTCTCCCGATTGAATCCACATCTACCTCTACTGCTCTACCGAACATAAATCTATTGAATGTTCTTTTATCAGCAGATAAGAATGATAAATCTGAATCAGAGTCTGAAAGTCTTTTGGAAACTTTCCCCCATTCTTTTAAAGTGAAAACAAACAAACATTTATCTAACCCAGGAGTGATCACTACAGACTTCCCCATTTCTTTTCTGAATTTGGACGGTAAAGAAATCCTATTTTTTTCGTCCACTGTGTGAATGTATTCTCCGATTAGCATAATTTTGTTTTTTATTTATTTCCCACTTTTTCCCACCTAGTTAACATTATAAACCACTTTGAAAAATATAGCCAAACACAAAGTGTGGATAACTATTGAAACATATCGAATGAATATAAAACAAAAAAAACTTCATTTTCATGAAGTCTTTTTTTGTCTTTAAATCTATTTTTTATTCTATCCCCTTGGGTCTCATTAGTGGGAAAAACTGAGTCTCCCTTATTGGTTTATCAGCCATAAAAGCAAAAAGCATCTCACCAAAACCAAAACCACAAGTAGGTGGCATTCCATGCTCTAGCATTTCTACGAATTCCCAATCAGGCATCATTGCTTCTTTGTCTCCTGCTTTCAAAAGTTCTTGCTGGGCATTAAATCTTTGCGCTTGATCAATAGGATCATTTAACTCAGAAAAACCATTTCCTACCTCTGTCCCTCCAATAATTATCTGGAATCTTTCAGTCAATTCTTCATTACTTGGCATTGATTTAGAAAGTGGAGAAACAAGCTTTGGATGTCCTGTAAGAAAGACAGGACCTGAAATCTTTCTTCTACAATATTTCCAAAGAGTATCCACAAGTCTTTCCATAGTGTTACCATCATATACCACCTCTAGGGCATCCAGTTTTTTCTTTATCTCATCATAGGTAGTATCAAGTACGTCTATCCCCGTTTCTTTTTTAATGGTGTCTCTATAATCTATCACTTCCCATTTTTTTCCAAGGTCAAACTTATGTCCGCGAGTTTCAAAATCAGTCTTGCCAAATACTTGGAGAGCAATAGTGCGGTAAAGTTCTTCGGACAATACCATACCGTCTTTGTAGTTTGCATAAGCCCAGTAAAATTCCATATTGGTAAATTCTTGTAAATGATTTTGGTCTGATCCTTCATTTCTATATACTTTTCCAATTTCAAAAATTTTTGAAAAACCAGCAGACATCAATCTTTTTTGCCAAAGTTCCCCTACTGAAATTCGTAAATATACTGGAAGTTTAAAATCTTCATTGTATGTCTTAAAAGGAGTGGCCTCTGCTCCACCTGTGGTCACTTCCAAAGTAGGAGTTTCCACTTCCACAAAACCTTTTTCTTTCATAAAATTTCTAGTCACCTCCCAGAATTTCATTTTTTTATCAAGTAAATCTCTCACCTCTCCATCTACTAAAATATCTAAATATCTTTTACGAAATCTTTCTTCAATATCTTTAAGACCATGCCATTTTTCTGGAAGTGGAAGCAGGGTTTTTGTCAGCATTCTCCATTCTTGTGCCTCTGCTGTTTTTTCTCCTCTGTTTGTAACAAAAAAAGTTCCTTTAATTTCTACAAAGTCTCCAATATCTACTGTATCGTTAAAAAGAGAAAAAGTCTCTTCTCCTAATACATCTTTTTTCAACAATCCTTGAAAAGAAGCAGTGCCATCAAAAAGAGTAACAAACAAAATAGCTCCTTGTCCTCTGATAGACATTATTCTTCCAGCAATCCATTTTTGTGTACTACTTGATTGAAGACTTTCAAAAGAATCAATTACTTCTTTTAAAGAAAGCTCTCTAAAAGATTCAGCTGGAAAAGGATTAATACCCTTTTCTTTTAAAAGTTCCAATTTCTTCAATCTAATATCTTTGATTTCTTCTATAGATGACATTTTAAAATACACAAGTTAACAAACTAAGCTACTTCTACTATTTTGTATGAAACTTCACCTCCTGGAGTAGTTACTTTTACAGTATCACCTTTTTTCTTACCAAAAAAAGCTGTACCGAGAGGAGATTGGTTTGATATCTTTCCTAGTGACATATCTGCTTCTTCTGAACCGACGATCATGTAATTTTTATCTTCTTTGTCGCCTGTTTTTTTAACTACTATTTTTGAACCAATCTGTACAATATCTCCACCTCCACCGGAAACCACAATAGCGGATTGTAATACTGATTCAATGTGTGCAATCTTAGCTTCAAGCTTTCCTTGGTCTTCTCTAGCTTGATGATATTCTGCATTTTCAGATAAGTCTCCTAAAGATTTTGCGTATTCTAAAGCATCAAGAATTTCTTTTCTTTTTGCACCTTTGAGATCTTTAAGCTCTATTTCTAAAGCTTCTTTTTTCTCAGCTGTAATATAATTTCCTGTTTTATCCATATACGCCTATCTTATATTCTTTTTAAGAAAAAGTCCACAATATTTGGGGAGAAATATAAAAGTTTCTAATTCTATACATCATGTTATATATATACTGATACATAGACACGAAGCAGAATACAACTCCCCCCTCTTGCTATATATATATTTTATGATATTGTATATCCTATATGGCAAAAGTAATAATAGAAGTTACAAAAAATGGGAATGAAAACAACGCGGGTATTTTGCGTCGTTTTTCTCGCAAAATGCAAGAATCCAGTGTAATTCCAAAAGTAAAAAATAACAGGTATGCAGTCAGAAAAGATTCAAAGCTAAAAGTAAAGAAAAGCAAAATGAAATATCTAAAGAAAAGAGCAGAAAATGAAAAATTAAGAAAACTTGGAAAAATTCGTTAAATGTACTCAGAAGATACTATAGATATCATAAACAAAACAAAAGGCAGGCTCCCAAGCTTGCCTTTTGAGCTTTTAAAAAAAGATATTCTTGGAAAGGAATACTCCCTCTCTGTTGCTTTTGTAGGAGAAAAAGAATCTCAAAAAATAAATTACCTATATAGAGAGAAAAATAATCCAACCAATGTTTTATCTTTTTCTCTCTCTAAAAATAATGGAGAACTTGTCCTATGTCCAAAAAAAATTAAATCAGAAACTGAAAAATTTGGTAAGACATACTCTGAGCTTTTGCTTTTTTTAGTTATTCACGGAATGTTGCATTTGAAAGGAATGCAACATAGTGCTAGAATGGAAGCAGAGGAAAAAAAATATTATGAGAAATATTTCCATTGGAATAGAAGTGGGCTCAGCCAAGACCAGAGTACTGGTGGCAGAAATATTAAAAGGAGAAAAAAATCCTAAGATTATTGGTGTGGGTGAAAGTGATACCGAAGGAATAAAACACGGATACATAACCAATGTTTCTCTTGCTTCAGAATCTATTCGTAAGGCCGTAGAAATGGCAGAAAAAAGTTCTGAGTTAAAAATTAAAAAAGCTTCTATTGCTCTTGGTGGTTTTACACTCCTTGGAGAAAAGAGTTCTGGAAGCAGTATCGTATCTAAAGCTGATGGCGAAGTTACTTTTTTAGATATAGAGAAAGCTATTGAAGACGCAGAAAACAATCTAAAATCTGATAACAAGAAAATTATCAAGACTATTCCCCTTTTGTTCAAACTAGATGGGCAGGAAGTCCTTGGCGATCCTGAAGGGATGAAAGGTACTAAGCTTGAAATAGATACTTTGTTTATTACTTATTCAAGTCAACATTTTGAAAAGTTGCTTGATGCTTTGACTGAGATTGGTGTTGAACCTATAGAAATAATACCTGCAAACTATTCCGCATCAGATATCGTATTAAGCAAAAAAGACAAAATGCTTGGTGCTGTACTAGTAAACATAGGATCACACACTCTTACTGTAAGTGTTTTTGAAAATGAAAAAATGATTTCTTTGCAAACATTTCCTATTGGCTCTTCTAGTGTCATAAATGACATCGCTCTTGGGATGAAAGTCTCTTTAGAAAAAGCAGAAGATTTTCTTTTTAATGGAGTGGACTCCAGCCAAACAAGAAAAAAATTGGAAGAGATTATAGAAGCGAGAGTTTCTGATTTTTTTACAGTAGTAACCAAACATTTAAGAAAAGTAAACAGAAACGAAGTTCTTCCTGCTGGAGCTGTATTTATTGGAGGTGGATCAAAAATAAATAATTTAGAAAAAATGTCTACTGATACATTATCTCTTCCTTCTCGTATTGGTATCACAGAAATGTTTAATAGCTCCACCAAAACAAAGCTCAGAGATCCTTCTTGGTTTTGTGTTCTTGGTTTATTAAATGCAGAAAAAGATAATTATGACTATTCCAACAACTCCTATGCAGGACTTTGGAAAAATATAAAAAATACAATAAAATCAAGTATCAAACAGCTAATGCCTTAAAACTTCCCTTTTTTGCTTTTTCTGCTATGATAAAGGTTATACAAGTAATAATCATAAATTCGCTTCAATAAAGCAAAAAGCGGATAAATCAAATATGCCAAAAGTAAACCCTGAAATAGAAAGTTTTGCCCGCATAGTTGTGGTGGGCGTAGGAGGTTCTGGTAAAAATGCCGTGAACCATATGATCAACTCTAAAGTAAAAGGAGTATCTTTCATTGCAATGAATACTGATACTCAAGATTTACATCATTCTCTTGCTGAGAAAAAAATCCATATTGGAAAAAATCTAACCAAAGGACTTGGAGCAGGAATGGATCCAGAAGTTGGAAGAAAAGCTGCAGAAGAAACTAAAGCAGAAATTCAAGATGTCATCAAGGGTGCTGATATGCTTTTTATCGCATGTGGTATGGGAGGTGGTACTGGCACAGGTGCAGCCCCTATCGTAGCTAGAGCTGCAAGAGAGCAAGGAATACTTACTGTCGCTGTGACCACAAAACCATTTTTCTTTGAAGGTGCTCAGAGAATGAAGATTGCTGAGAAAGGCATTGAAGAATTGGCAAGTGAAGTGGACGCTATTATTGTCATCCCCAACGACAAGTTACTAGAACTTTCTGATGTAAATGTAAATCTAAAAGATGCCTTCAATCAGTGTGACAATGTCCTAAGACAAGCAGTAGAAGGTATCTCAGACCTTATCACAACTCCTGGGATTATCAACGTAGACTTTGCAGACATCAAGGCTGTAATGTCCAATGCTGGTAGTGCTCTTATGGGTATTGGTACAGCTGGTGGAGAAAAAAGAGCTGAAATCGCAGCAATGCAGGCTATCAATTCCCCCCTATTAGAAGTAGCAATCAATGGTGCAAAAGGAGTACTATTTGCTATATCAGGTGGAGACGATATCACAATTCACGAAATCAAAGAAGCTGCAAAGGTTATCACAGAATCCATAGACAAAGATGCAAAAGTTATCTTTGGAACAATCAGAGATGAAAAAGCTAAAAAAGGAGAATTAAAAGTAACAGTTATCGCTACAAATTTTGCTGGAGAAATGCCTCGTAAGACTCTTTTCTCTGCCTCTTCTTCTGTAGATAAAACTTTAGTCAAAGATGAAAGTCCTGCTATTGTAAAAAAAGAAATACACAATAGTATTTTAGCAAATCAAAATGCGCCAGAATTTCCAAAAAGAATAGAGCGTCAAGAGAGAACTGAAAAAGTAATTGAAAAGAAAGCAGAACCTGAAGAAATTGTTATTGAAGATGATGGTGACGATTGGAGTGCAATCCCTGCTTTTTTAAGAAAAAATAAAAAATAAAAACTCTTCCCTCAACAGCTCTATCAAAAGAGCTGTTTGATTTTAAATCCTAAAAAGTAAAATAAGTCTATTTTTTAGATCATTTAAAAAAATAATTTTTAGTGTATAATATGAAAATGACATATGATTTAATTATTTTAGGTGGTGGTCCTGCTGGTACTGCTGCATCTGTATATGCTGCTCGCAAAAAAATGCGGACTCTTTTTATCACTGCTGAGTGGGGTGGTCAAAGTACTGTATCAGAGCAAATATACAACTGGGTTGGGACAACTTCCCTTTCTGGTGCAGATCTTGCTGAAAACTTTAAAAAACACGTTCTAGCCAATAGTGGTGACACTTTGGAAGTGAAAGAAGGATCTCGAGTACAAAATATCCAAAAAGAAGAAGACAAAGATGAGAAGCATCTTTTCAAAGTATCTACTGATGACGGTCAAGAATATCTTACAAAGACTATATTAATATCCACAGGTAGCGCAAGACGCAAACTCCCTGCCAAAAATGCAGATAAGCTTGAACACAAAGGACTTACATACTGTGCTTCTTGCGACGGTCCTATTTTTGCTGATATGGATGTGGCTGTGATTGGTGGAGGAAATGCTGCTTTTGAAAGTGCTTCCCAGCTCCTTGCTTACTGCAAATCTGTCACCCTTTTTATCCGTGAAGAGACTTTTCGTGCAGATGAAGTTACTGTAGAAAAAGTATTAAAAAATCCAAAAATGAATGTTGTAAAAAATGCAGACATTTTAGAAGTGCTTGGAGAAAAATTTGTAGAAGGTATCAAATACAAAGACAAAAAAGAAAATGTAGAGAAAGAATTAAAAGTTTCAGGAATATTTGTAGAGATCGGTCAAATCCCCGCTACTAGCTTTGCAAAAGATATTGTTCCACTTGATCAAATAGGTAGAATCAAAATAGATCCTTGGACAAGCAAGACAGAGACAGAGGGTATCTGGGCTGCAGGAGATTGCACCAATGTGCTTTATCATCAAAATAACATCGCGGCAGGTGATGGAGTCAAAGCACTAGAAGATATCTATATTCATTTGCATGCGAAGTAAAAAATTATATTTAAATACCCAATTTAACTATATAAATCATTTTCTGACACTAGTATTTGCTGTTTTTCTTTTTTCTTCTGCTTCTGCTTGCACTAATTGATTTTCATACATAGACAAACTACCCTTTCTACCATTTAATTGATTTTCTTCTGCTTTTATTTCATTTTCTACTGTACTCAATTCTCTTTTTGCATTTTCCAAACTAACTTCTTTGGATCTTGAATCTCTTTGTTTTGATTCCAAATCCCTTTTAGTACTTTCTAATTCTCTTTCTTTCTGTTCTAATTCTCTTTTTTTACCATCCATTTCCCTTTTTGCAGAATTAACAGAATTTTCTTCCGTAGATATTTTCCTTTTAACATCTTCAACTTTTCTTTTTAAAGTACTAATCTTGCTTGTAACAATTTGTACTTGGTTTTTATAATGCTCTACTTCTCTTTTTATTTGTTGAATATCCATATTTTTTAATTTAATTTAATAATAAACCCCCTAACTAAAAAATTTTTAACAAGTTTTCAATTTTCATTTTAATATCTTGACACTCTTCTTTATTATAATGAAAATTTTTTTTATCTGCCATTACAATATTAATACATTTTAAACCATAATTCAAAACCTCTTGATACAATTCTTTTACTATTTTATTTTCTTTTACAAATTGAGCGATATCTTCTAGTGGGCTAAAAAAATTATCTCCCCAAAATTTTTCTTTATCTTTTATATAAGAAACATAAAAACAACCAACTAGATAAGAATCTTCAATATTTTCTTCAAGTAATTTGTAAAATAAAATATACTCAGACAAGGAACCTATTTCCTTATGTAATGCTAATTTTTTTAAAATATCAATATATTTTTTTAATTCTATCTCTTTATCTAGACCAATCAATTCATACTGTTTTGACATGCTCCCCATAACTCCTAAAAAGTTAACAAAATTACTATCAACATCATCAACATCTTTTGCTGTACGCATTCTAGATGTATTGTACAAATAAATTACTTGCTCCGACATTTTTTTTAAAAAGAAAACCAAGAAAAACTTAGTATCTTTATCTAAGTTTTCTTTATTTAAAGACGTTAAATATTCTTTAAATAATTCCGGATTAGCAATATGTAGATAACAAAAACCAGATACCTCTTCTTCTAAAAATGGATCGTCTTTTTTTATTGGCTTTTTTGTATCTGCATAAACAAGTGGTGGTGTTTCTATTATCATACCAATATTTTCCAAAACACTTGAATATTTTTCTTTAAATTCAATATAAAGATTATTCAAATCTTTTAATTTATGCCTTTGATCTAATATTTCTAAGTCTTTTACTAGATCTACTGGTATTGATTCAATTTTGTTTGATTTTCTATTATCTGGTGTTTTCATTTGAATACTACTTTACTCTAATTTATTAAATCTGGTCTAACCTTTTTTAATTGATCTAATGCCATGTTAGCAAGAGCTAAGGTAAGATAATTTCTAAAACCTGAACTCGCGTCTTGCGCACCATTAGTGTTATGGTGAGTTTTTTCGTGAACATAAACATCAGCAGCATGTAGAAAATTAGAAAGGACTCCGCGACGTAAATAGATATCTGTTCCATTAGAAAAACCTTCTGCCACTTTTTGATCATTATATTTTGGTTCGTAGATTTTAATCTGAGATGGTTTATTGTTTGGTAAATATTCATCAATTGCTGTTAAAATTTCAATCATTTTTTTTTCTTCTACTGTAAGTTCTTCGTTGGGAACATCCTCAACATCACTCATTTCTCTTATACGAGATTCATATGTCGGCAACCCTATTCTTTGTAAAACTCTATAAACAGCGGACGGGAAAGATACAAGTTCTAATCCAACGTGCATATTTTGTTGCATAGCATCATAATCTTCAGAACGCATATCACGGATAGCAGTGTTTTTCCCGAAAACTTCCTCAAAAATCTTTTTCCAACCCTCTGTGTCTTTAGGTGTAAAATCCATCGCAAATTCTAATTTATCATTCCCTTCAACTTTTTGTGCTTCCAAATTTGCTTTAAATAAAAAACTTCTAATAACTTCAGGACTTTCAACTTGTGACCATACTTTCGCAATCTGAGGAACAAGCTCTTGTTGGTCAATAAAACTTCTATCTCTGTTTTTTATTTCTAACTTTGGTAAATGATAAGTAAAAAGCAAGTCATGATCTCCAGGGATCAAAAGTTCCCGCACATAAACCATTCCACCATCAAGTGAAAGAATATCCCCGTTTATAGTACTTTCTACTGGCTTTTTTTCTTCTATAGCAAGAACTTTTTTATTAATCTGTCTAAACTCTTCCAATAGTTCTGGCGTAAGATTTGAAAATGTTGTTGAGCTTTTTTGATAAACCCCATTATCATCATCCATTCCTTGTTTTTTGGCGGTATGCGTAACATCAAACACAAGTTGGTCAATTTGTTTTCCATCAATATCTTGTCTTAGTGTTCTTGGTTTTGCTGACCAGTTTTGCGAACGTAAGGTTATATCAATACCCTTACGAATAGAAGCCACACAAAGCATTTTTAAACCTTCCCCAAATTTCCCAGTACTTTCTTGCTCTCCTTTTGTGGAATAAAAAAATCCAAGCAAACGTGAATCATATCCACGCCCATTATCATAAATTTTAATTGCTTCTATGTCTTCATTCTTTATATCTAATAAATCTTGGAACGAATGCCATCCTCCATCTTTTGTTTTAAAACGCAACCCAATACTTGAACCCCCAGAATCATTTGGTAAATGGTTTTGCACCGCGTCAAGTAAAATTCTTTCTTCACCCCAAATATCTTTTCCATATTCAAGAGTTAAGGAAGTTGGAATTATCTCTTCCCAAAAATCTGGGGTTGCTTCTCGATCGGTTTTTATTCCTGCCTTTAAAAGTAAATTAGAGATACCATAAGGCACCTTAATCTTATTGATATTATTATTTTTAAAAGTATCTGGAATTCTAAATCCAGTATCTAAAACTGCGTCTTTCCCAAATGCTTCATAAAATCCTTCTGTCCATATACTTGGATGTTTAGGGTTTAAATCATAAAAAGAACTTTCAATTGCTCTTGTATTTAAAATACTTTTTTGAATAATTGTTTTAGCCAACCTTTTGTTAGGAATTTCTTCAATTATTTTTTGAATTCTTCTTTCCCATCCATTCGAAACAATACTATTACGATCTCTATTTGTTTCTACATCTTCAAAATTATATGAAAGCAAGGTATTTTGGCTATTCACATAGATTCCTTTTACAAATAAATTACCGGATTCACTATCTACTATTTCACCAACACTCCCAACAAAAAGAGGACGGTAATTATCATGTAAAGCTAATATTTTATTTTCAATTTGCATTAATTCATCAACAAAAGCTTTTGTTGGTTTATAGAAAGTTGTTCGAGATCCGATCATAGGTTTTCCCTCCAAATAATCAACCTTAAATGATAACTGTTGAATGGTTTGATTTTTTTCATTTCTAGTATCGTATAATTTTACTTCTTTTGATATTGGTGTTGCTTTCCAATCTTGTGATTCCATTTCTGGTTTCAATCCCTCACGTAAGGCAGCGGCAGCCATCATTTTCATACCTTCTCCAAATTGTCCCCTAGAATCTTTTTCTTCAGCTTTTGTTGAATACAAAAGAGACAAATTTTTTACATCAAAACCAACACCATCATCAGCAAATCTGACTGCTTCTATTTTATTTTTATTTTGGGTTGCTTCTAAAAGAGAAACCCATTTACCATTAATTAAACACATAACCCAAACATGTTCTCCTTTTGAATCTGAAGGTAAATGATTTTGTATTCCATCAAGACAAACTCTTTCTACTCCCCAGTTCTTTTTTTCATATTCAAGGGTAAGCGAAGTATCTAGTATCTCTTCTTCCTTAACTTCAGAAGATCTTTTCTGATTTAAAATTTCATCTTCAGAGAATTCATTCTCTTTTTCAAGATTTAAATCTATGTGTCTAAGTTCACGAAGTGAAGCAATTGTTTTTTCAGCAAGAAGATATGAGTTAGCAGAAATATTCTCAATTTCTTTTTGATCTTTCTTGATATTTGGCAAAGAACGATAAATGGTTTCAAGATATTTTAACCATTTATCAAGTTTTAATTCTTTGGTACTTCTTGTTGGTTGATAACGCTCTACCAACTGAAGAACTCGAGTTAAGCGAATTCTATCCTTTTCATTAATGGTCTTGTCTTTTAAAAATTCAATAATTTTTGCTTCTGAAGATTCAAGTGTTTTTTTTGTTTTTTTAAATTTTGCTTCAAACTGTGGCTTTTCCATATTTCTGTATATTATCATAAAAAACAATAAAAAAGTAGAAGCCCTTTTAGATAAAAAATACTATTACCTAGAGGGAAACAGTTAGATATTAATATAGTGCGCGATAAGGGATTCGAACCCCTGGCCTACCCCACGTCAAGGGGTCGCTCTACCAACTGAGCTAACCGCGCATTTTTAATTTATTTCAAAACTTTCATTTTTTCTCCAATTCTTTCTAGTGCCAACAAGAAAGCTCCGACACGTAGAGAAGTATTGTACTCCTCCTTTTTTTGCCATACTGCTAGACTAGCACTTTGCATATACTCTTGGAGCTTATCAAATACATCTTTCTCTGTCCAATGTTCATTTTTTAGATTTTGATCCCATTCAAAAAATGAAACTGTTACGCCTCCAGAATTTGCCAACACATCTGGTATTACCGCAATATTTTTAGAAAATAAAATATCATCAGCTTCTGGAGTAACGGGGCCATTAGCAAGTTCTAAAATTACTTTTGCTTGTATGCTATGTACATTCTCTTTTGTAATTACATTTTCAAAAGCAGAAGGTGCCAATACATCACATGGAAGAGCAAGCAACTCTTCATTTGAAATATTTTTAGAACCTTCAAAATCAGCCAGACTGCCAGTATTTTTTTTATGATCAGCAAGTTTTTCTAAATCCAAACCATTTTCATTGTAAACTCCCCCTTTAGAATCAGAAACAGCGATGATTGAATGACCGTGTTGTGCAAATATTTTTGCTCCATTAAAACCAACATTTCCAAATCCTTGTACCACCACTTTGCATTTTTCTGGCAAACCAATCTTTCCTCGTAATGTTTCAAACACATAAAAACCACCAAGACCTGTAGCTGGACCTCTACCCTCTGATCCTCCTTTGTCTATAGGTTTCCCTGTAATTACTGCTCCGCTTGTATCTCCTGTAATTTTTTCATATTCATCTACCATATAAGACATAATAAGAGGAGTGGTGTTTACATCTGGAGCAGGAACATCTTTGTGTGGACCAATGACATCAGAAAGCTTCTGCACCCATCCTCTAGAAAGTCTTTCTATTTCTTTTTCGGACAAATCTTTTGGGTTAACTTTTATTCCACCCTTTCCTCCACCCATTGGAATACCAGCAATAGCGCACTTGATAGTCATCCAAAAAGCTAAAGCTTTTACTTCGTTTATATCAGCATCTTGATGATATCTTATTCCCCCTTTATATGGTCCGAGAGTGTTGTCATATTGCACCCTGTAACCCTCAAAAATGCGCGTAGAGCCATCATCCATGCTGATTGGTATATGAATACGTATATCTCTATCTGGATAATGTAATTTTTGAGCTAAATTGGTATTTATACTTTTTATTTGCAAAGCTTTTTCAAGCTGAGCCATAGCGTTATCGAAAGGATTGGACATGTATATATTATACAACAAATTTTTCTAACACTTCAAGTTCTTCTTTAGAATTTGCCCCCAAAGCTTCTCTATTGTCTATCTTGTAGTTACCAATCTTTTCTTTTTGATCATTAGCTATTTTTACCAAATCAGTAAGATAATACTCTTTTTGAACATTTTTGTTTTTTACTTTATTCAAATTTTGCCAAAGCCACTTCGCATCAAAAACATAACAACACCCTGTATTTACTTCTTTTATCTTTCTTTCTATTTCATCGGCATCTTTGTATTCTTTAATTCCTACAATATTATTCCCTTTTCTTAAAATTCTACCGTGAACCAGAAAATATTGACGCCAATCTTTAAAATTTGGTACAAGTGTAGTAGTAAGAGTAATTTTTGATTTTAATTTATCGTGTTGAGCGATTGATTCCAAAATACTTTCAGGCCTTACATTGGGTTGATCACTAGAAAGAACTACAATAGTATCGTAGGTTTTGCATTTTTGTTTAGCGCAAAGTACGGCATGAGCTGTGCCAAGCGATTCTTTTTGCAAAACAAAATTATTATTTTTACCAATTTCTTTTTTTACTTTTTCTGCTTTATGGCCAACAATAATTATAGGTTTGGGTATCCCAATCTTTGCTGATATATCTACCAGATGATGAAGCATTGGTCTACCTTTGAGAGGAACAATTGCTTTAGGTAAATGGCTTTTCATTCTTTTTCCACGTCCACCTGCCAAAATCACTATTTGAGTTTTCTTTTTAATATTCATTTTTTCTTTTTTTATTTTTTCTAAAATTTTTGGTATCTTTTTAAAATCTTTTTTTAAATCAATCAATAGTGAACGATTGTAAATCGTAGCACTTGGATGATATATAGGGTAAAAATATTTTGTATTTAGATTGAGAAAAGTTTTTTTGAAAACTCTCCCCCGCACTTTTGAAATATTGTATTCTGAAAAAAAAGTATTCAATGAATGCCGACCCAACAAAACTATCATTTTTGGATTGATTACATTCAACTCTTCGGAAAGCCATTCTTTACAGTCTTCTTTTTCTTTTGGCGTCGGATCTCTATTTTCAAGTGGACGATATTTTACAATATTGGTAATATACACATCTTCCCTCTTTAAACCTATCATAGAAAGCATTTCTGTCAAAATCTTACCTGAAGCTCCGACAAAAGGTTTCCCCTTATTATCTTCATTCTTCCCAGGAGCTTCTCCAATAAACACAATATCGGCGTTTGGATTACCATAACCAAAAACTGCTTTAGTCGCAGTTTTCTTTAAATCACACTCACACTTTTTATGCCACTTTTTATTTAACTCCTGTAATATCTTGTTTTTCTGCATCTTTTTTACCTACATTCTTTTCTAAAAAATTTTTTATTTCTTTAATCCTACTCTCTAAAAAAACCTTTTCGGATTTTATGGAAAGTTTATTTGATTTATTCTTTTCTTCTTCTGAATAATATAGAGTCTTTGATAATTCTTCCAATCTGCTTTCGTATATTTTTAAAATTTCTTCTATTGTAATAACCAAACCATCAATTTTAAAACCTTTAGTATCTGTATTGTTTGTAATATTTGTTATCTTATCTAAAACTGAACTATTTAGCACAGAACTTAAAGAAGCGACCTGCCCTTTAAAAAAAACAAAATACTTAGCAAATTTTTCCAAACTAAGCATTAATTTTTCCTTTTCTCCCAATTTACATGGTGTTCTCTCTGTCATCCTTTAATAATACTGATTTTTTGTAATATTTTCAAGTACATATCTTCTACTATCTTTCTTTGCTTTAGACCCATAGAAGCATAGTGATTTAACCCAGGAGAAGCATTGATTTCTAATATATAATACTTATCAGTCTTTTTTGAGATATCACCATCAATAATTAAATCTACTCCAGATAAACGAAGTCCCATATCTTTTGTTAGTCTTATCGCTAAATCTTTAAAAAATGGATGGATGGTATCACTTACATCTACTGATTCTCCACCTGCAGAAAGATTGGCATTATTTAAAATAAATACTTTTTGGTTCTTTTCTAACACAGAACCAAAAGACAAAGACAAACTTTTTAGATTCATCAAAATTCTTGGATCTTTTTCATCTATATTCACACTCCTGCCATCTTTTTGTATTTTTTTTAATTTATTTTTTAATAATTTTAAGACAGTGGATTTTCCATCTCCAACAATATTTAAAGAAATTCTTTCATAAGCTGAGACCATTTCATTGTCTAGGACAACAACTCTATAATCTTTACCTAAAATATACTCCTGCACAATGGCTACTTTTGTAATTTTAAAAACTTCTCTTAAGCCATAATATAATTCTTTTTTGTTGTGAGCTAAAAACATTCCCTCCCCATGAGAGGCGTCGTTGGGCTTTACTACTACCGGAAAACCTATTTTTAAAGCATATGTATATGCATCATCTATTCTATTTTTTTTTGATTGAATGGTATCTGCCCAAGAATCAGACAAAAAAACTTTAGAATTTTTGACAACTCTGTAGCCCATTTTACGCATAAAATAATCAGCATTATCTTTATCTCGAGCAATTTTTGCTGAACCATGCAAATTTAAGCCAAAAACATTATATTTAAAAAAAGAATGCCTGTTATTTCTAAATACAATCTGACCTGCCATTTTCCATTTTGGCTCCAAAAGAACCTTAGCTCCTACTTTAGGAGCTAGCTTTTGTAACAATTTAGAAAGAGAAAAAGATTCTTGTGCTTGCATTGGTTATTAAGAAGGTCTTTTTTGGCTCCAAAGCTTTATGTGCTCTTCTAATATTTGTCGTTCTTTTTCTAGCTTATCTTTTATTACATCAGGAACACCATCTGCTAGTTGTTTATTTATAGCATCCAATTTGTCCTGGAAAATCTTTAAAATATTTGAAAAAGTACTTTGTATAGATACTTCATTAATCAAAAGAATTAATTCTGTTAATTCTTTTGAAACATCATCGTACTTTTGTCCAACTGCAAAACTTAGTTGTGCTTCTAAAGCCTTAATTTGCTCTTCTAATAATTTAAGCTGTATAGCTAAATCTTCTGGCTCCATTATTTCTATTTCTTCTCCTTTTGGTAAAAAACTATTTTCAATGCCATTCATTATCTTTATATTTTATTTATAATCTAATTACTCAACACTCCGACCTCAAATCCTGCTAATATGTTGCCAACCTTTTTACTTTCTCCATGTTGACCATTGAAAGTTTCCGAGCCGTCTAGCCCACAAATCCGTAGAATATTTCTATCCCCTCCTGGATGTTTGTTGATCCATTTAGTAAGGTCATACACTACGCCATTTATAGCGGAATAACAATTGGCTTCTGTGTTGTAAGTAGCTACTTCTTCAATAGTGAAAGTCTTAGACACATTACTATCAGTAGAAATGCTAGGATTACTATTTTCAGAAACATTAGAATTTATACTATCAGCAGATATTTCTTTTGAATTATTATCTACTTGCTCAGTATTTTGTGTTTTATTATTAAAAAGATAAAAACCTGCAAAAGCTAAAATAATGCATATTATCAATGCTATATATACTTTTTTGTTCATATAATATATATTATATGCCTTTTTTTAGAAAAACAAAAGGAAATAAATCAAGCAGAGCCAAGGTGTATTAATTTTGGGATACTTGTCACGCCTAGCTCAAAACAATTCAATTTAACAATTCAGAAACAGTTACAAAATTAAAACCTTTCTTTTTTAATTCTGGTAAAATAATTTCTAAAATAGAAGACAACTCTTTATGTGGACCTATTTCTTGCAAATAATCATGAAAAACTAAAATTGAACCGTTTTTAGTATTTTTTATTGTTGTTTTTACAACATCATCAATTTTGATTTCATTTTTAATTAATCCTATTTTTTTTAGCCATGGGTTAAACCAGTCCATAGCAAATTGATTCAAAGTTATCAAATCTATAGCAATAATCTTTTTATTTAAAAGCTTGCAGATTTTAATAGTGTTAAGTCCATATTTTAACCCAGGGAAACGAACAAGATTAGTCACTACACCAACTTTTTTCAGTTCATTATCACATCTTTGAATATCTTCTTCTATAAATTTCTTTGACTTAAACCACAATCTTTTATGTGAAAAAGTGTGATTACCAAATTCATGGCCATCTTTTTTTATGGCTTGGATAATAGATTCTCTGTTTTTAATCATTTTACCCACAACAAAAAAAGTGGCTTTAATATTATATTTTTTTAAAACTGCTAGCACATTTAAAGTTTCTTCAGAAGGCCCATCATCAAAAGTTATTGCAATATTATTTTTATTCCTATCTCCATGAAAATACATATTTGAAGTATATCATATGAGCATTTATTGCGAGGCTGTGAATTTATATTATTTTAAAACTCCTCAATAGCTAAACTGTGGTGAAATAATCGTAACCTTTTTGTTTTCTAAACAAAAGGAAATAAATCAAGCAGAGCCAAGGCGTATTAATGCCTCTTTGGCATAAAAAGCTATGTCAGGTCTTAAATCCATACTATCCAACTCTTCCATTCCTACCCATTTCCATTGATCAGTTTCTTTTTCTGGAATTACTTCATCTGTATTAGATGTAGCAAAATATATAAAAACTACATGCTCATGCATCTCTGAAATATTATGTCTTCCTAATGCAATTGGTGGAATGAGTTGCCTATTCCCTTTTTCTTCATATTTAAATATCAGATTTTTATCGTATAAAGAAACATCCAAACCTACTTCTTCTTTTACTTCTCGTAGAGCAGTTTGATTTGGGTCTTCGTCTAAATCAACATGACCCCCAACACTAAGCCAGATCTTATATTTATCATGCAGACGAAGCAACACTTTATTTTTATATACCACAAAGACTTCTACAGCAAAATCTATTTTTTCATTGATGTGTGGCATGGAGTTTATTATACCAGATTTGTTGAGTTATCACATTCTTTGGTTTTCTAAAGAATGTGATATGTATCTGAACTTAGACACAATTTAAAATACACTTCATTGGAAGTAATATTACCCTACTCTGCAATGCTTTTTCTAATAATTTCACTATATTAAGTCGACTCTTCTTGCGCGACCATTCGATGTTGCACCTCTTTCTGTCTTTAAACCCAATCTTAATACATCATTGCCACTTTCTGTATGATGAAACTGTTTAATTAGAGTAAAACCATATTTCTTGTAGAAAGCTCTCCCAATAGTATTCTTCTCAAAAACTTCTACCTCCAACTCGCTGTTAAATTCTTTAACAAAATTCACTAACTGTGTTCCAATGCCCTTAAAATGATTATCAGGTGACACAAAAAGTCCTCCTATCTCATTCCCAAGCATACTAATAAAACCGATAACAATATTATTATCTTCAAAAACCCAAGTTTCAGTATTAGGAATATAAATATTTCGCATGTCTTTTTTTGCTTTCTCTGCAAAATCAGCACTCAAAAAAGGATGTGCCAAATTTGAAGCTTCACACCAAACACTCATTATTGCATCATTGTCTTTCTCTTCCCGTTTTCTTATCATGTTATATGCATCTTGCTGGTCAAGAAATTTTAATATGTGAGCTAACTATGTTTTTAATCTCGAATTTCTCCATAACATTATTTTACTGGTCGTTTAATAATAAAATCAATTTCTGGGTTATCTGATTTTAAATTATTTATAACTTTCTCTGCAACAGTATCAATTTCCATATATTCTTTTATATCCTCTGGGTATTTTTCTTTATAAATATCTGTTTGCATTCCACCAGGGAATATTCCATAAACTTGAATATTAAAATCTTTAACCTCTTTCCTGATTGATTCTGTTAACCCCTTAATCGCAAACTTAGAAGAAGAGTAAGCTGATATTTCTGGTTTACCATCAAGTCCAGCAGTTGAATTAATATTTATTATTAATCCACTGTTTTGTTTTTTCATTTGAGTAAGCGCAACCTGACATCCATAAAAATATCCAAAAAAGTTTACATCGAATAAATGATGTAATTTTTTAATATCTACTTCTTCAATTAAACTTGGAGCAATCTGAATACCTGCATTATTAATCCAAATATCTATTTTTCCGTATTTTTGAACAACATATTCACCAAGTTTTTTAATATCATCAAAGGAAGTAACATCAGCAATAAAACTATCGGTAGATAATTCATTAGCTGTTAATTCTAAACTTTCTTTTCCATGACTGGAGATAATAACCTTAGATCCGTTATTTATAAATGACCTAGCAAGTTCTTTACCAAAACCCTGACTTCCACCAGTTACTACTATAATTTTATCTTTTAATTCCATATAGTGATTTTATCACAAAACTCAAAAAACAAGGAGATTTGTATGCTTCTCGTGCGCGCTCTTAAAAGTGAGCCTTTAACAGATAGAACCAGATAGTTCATTACCCCGTAAAGCTTGTTTACTAACTTTATAATATCACAGCGACCTTTCTCGTGCTTTATTGTTTTTTAGATATAAGTCAAGAATATCTGATAATTTAACAGCTATTTTACTTAAATCCAATACTGTGGCAACAAATACTAATTTATGGACATGCACTATAAAACTCATTTTATTAATACTTTGACGTTTATCTTTTTCTTGATGAAAATATTTTCCATTAAGCCATTTATCTAAAACGTCTTTTGGTTTATCGTTTGTTTGACGATCATACAGGGTTACGTCCTTATTTAATGTTTCAGAGAATTCTTTTCTTATGGTTCGCACTTTTCTTTTTAAAATATCTGAGAAACTACCTTTTTCAATTATATTACAAATTACAAAAAAGTTTGTTGGTTCTCCATTTAAAATAATTTTTCTAAAATCAATTAAGGCAGAACGTAAAAAATCTTCATCAAAACCGAAAGTTTTTAATTGTGTCTTCTTGTCTTTACGTTTAACACTTTTTACCCCAACAGTAGAAGTTGATAAATAAAACCTTGATTTCTTTAAAGCGCTGACTGTTTTTATATAAAGACGTATCTTTTGTAAAGATGTATTCATATTTTTACTGTTTTGGTAGACAAACTTGGGACATTATTGTAATATCTTCTTTTTTATCGGAATAGACCTGAGTATCTAGAACCTGCCTCATGAAAGAGATGCTAAGTTTAACTCCTTCTTTTTCTGAAATAATATCTTTAAGAAAGATATTATTATTGCTATATTCTTCTGGTAAATGAAATTGGATATATGTCATTAATTTCTTATCTTTTTCCCATATCCTATATTTTATGATTCCTTCGTCGTCAATTTTTATTTGACTACTTTTTTGTAAAAACTTATGAATCGTTGCTGCTTTATTCCAAGTAGCTAAATCCTTGTTTATATAAACACTATCCCAGTCATCAAAAATTGGGAAATGCAAAAGTAGGTTTCTAACAAAACTAAATAAATCATCAATAACTAATCCTTCAAGTGGTGGCCTGCCACCACTCTTAACGTATTTAATATAATGTTGAATTGGCTCGTACCCTACGAGTTCTTTGTATATTGAAAAAATTTCTCTTATTTTATAGAATCGATATTCAGGTTTCTCTTTAAAAAATTCTTTTTTAGATAGCTCGTCGTAAAGATCGTAAAATCTATTATAAAATAGTTCAAGGGCGATTCTCTCTTTTTTACTTGGTTTAATTTCTGAGATATTAGACATATATTAATTATAACAAAAAAACTCCGAAAGGAGGTTTTTTGTAAGCTATTTGTGATAGCTGTTGATGGTGACCCTACAGAGAATCGAACTCTGATTACCGCCTTGAAAAGGCGATGTCCTAACCGTTAGACGATAGGGCCATATATATTATATTTTCAACAACCGCACCATTAATATATCATTTTTTACAAAAAAAGCAAAAAAATAATGGGTAAAAATCATACAGGGAATCTTATACTTTTTGCTTAAAATCAATACTCCCTATTTTTATACATCTCTTCTTCCTCCCCTACCATTGAATTTGTCTGCAACATTGGCCTCAAGCGAGCAAACAACACAAGCCCCAAAGAAAGCAATGCTACATTTTTGATTATGTATTGCCCTGTAAGATTTGGCACAAGAATTCCATCCCATACTTCTTCAGGAATCATAAACAAAGGCATCACAGTGGTAGATAAATGGAAAAGAAGCAAAGCAAAAGTAATCCTTTCTAACTTTGGAAAAAGAATCATAAAGCCAACAATCACTTCAAAAACTCCAAACCATATCACAAAAATATCTGGTGGCAAAAAACCAAGAAAAGTAACATCTAAAAGTTTGACAACCAAAGGTCCAGCAGGGCTCAACTCTAAAACTTTCAAAACACCAAACCAAAAGAAAAGAATAAAGAGTGCTCCTCGTGAAATCTCGTCTGCGTAATTACGCAAGAAATAAATAAACTTTTGATCTAATGTGCCAAATATTTTCATAGGAACATTATGACATTTTTCATTTCTTTTTCAAAATAATTTTTCTTAAATTTGACATAAAACACAAATAATGTTTTTGTATAAAAAGAAAGGAGGTGAAAGCCTTGGATGAAGAAACAAAATTCCATTTTTATATAATTTTTAAATTGTCTGTAGGGATAGTAAAAATTATTATAAAAGTGGGGATTTTTTTAATGGTTGCACTAATGTTCGCCTCAATAGCGACAGTAATATGCAATCACCATTAACCCGTCTCAACAAAGAGGCGGGTTTTATTTTAATATTTACTAAATATTAAAACCCAAACCACTCTTTCATTTTTTCTAGAGGAATAGCCACGAGCAATGTTCCAAAAAACACAAAAAATAAACCGATCCCTGATTGTAGAGTCATTTTTTCTGCCAAAATCAAAGTTGCAAGTATGGCAGTGAGTACCACTGATAATTTATCGAGAACCGTGACTGTGACCGTAGGACCTCCTGCTAATGCTTGATAAAAGAAAATCCAAGACAATGCACCACCAAGACCAGACAATACTACAAAGAGCCATTGTTTGCCTGAAAGAGAATTCAAAGCAGTAAGAGATAATTTACCAAAAGATAAGGCTGCGATAGATACTACCAAAGCCATTACTATTCCCCTTATCGCTGTCAAAAGATTGGCATCCACTCCTTTCAAACCCATCTTAGCAAAGATGGTACCTAGACTGGCCATGAGAGCTCCTAATAGTGCGTAAATTATATACATGTGGTAGATTATAATATAATTTATTAAAGTAATCCAATATAAATATTATGACAAATAAAATTGACGGGGTTAGTCAACGTACCCAACAAGGTACTCAACAAGAACAACATAGGGAAGAGCGCTGGCCAATGAAGCCCGAATCCATTGCTATTCTCAAAAAAGTTTGTGCAGGCATAGATGAATTAAAAGAAAAATATCCAAATATTATTGGAGCCACCTTTTTAGGATCTCATACCAAAGGACTAGCCAACTCTGATTCAGATGTTGATATGTTCATATTCACAAAAGGCACAGCTAACGGTATAGAACATAGTGTTATAAATAATCTAAAAAAATACACAAATACTAACATTGACCTAAAAGGAATAATAAATTTATCTGAAGATACTATTCCATTAAACATATCCAACATAATCAGAATCGGTCAGCAAGACAAAAATATAGCTGAAAACTTTAAAAAAGGTAACAACACAGCAGAAAATGAAATAATATTACAAATCATCGCTCCATTTTTTATGGAATCCAATACAGAAATAATAAAAAAAAGGAAATTAATTTTAGATAAGATTGGAAATACAATAGGTGGATCAACACTTGTAGAGGAAATTGCAAAAATAATATCTTTTATAGAAAACAAAAACTTACCAGAAGATCTACCAGCATATAATAACTATCCTAAAACTATTGATGACGCCAAAAAATATTTTGGAAGAGAAAAATACATAGAGACATTTGGCAACACAAATCCACTACTACTATGAAAATCCTAGCGATAGAGACATCTTGCGATGATACAAGCATTACAATACTAGAAGCAAAAGGAGGTCTAAAAAACGCTTCTTTTAAGATTTTGGCTCATACTTTAAATTCACAAAGTATTCACAAAGCATATGGTGGAGTCTTCCCTGCTATGGCAAAAAAAGAACACATCAAAAATCTTCCTCTCTTACTAAAAGAAGCTCTAAAAAAAGCAAAGATTCCAGAAGAAAAATTAACACAAAAAAATCATATTGATCTTATCACTGTCACTTATGGTCCTGGATTAGAACCTTGCCTTTGGACAGGTATCACTTTTGCTAAAGAATTATCTGAAAAGTGGAACATTCCGATTGTGCCTGTAAATCATATGGAAGGACATATTGTTTCTGTCTTTGCTAAAAGCAAAGGAACTTTTAAAGTAGATCTTTCAGAAAAAAAGTTTCCAATGCTCACTTTGCTCGTATCAGGTGGACACACAGAGATAGTTTTAATTAAAAACTTTGGTGAATATGAAATAATTGGCAAAACACTAGATGATGCTGTGGGAGAAGCTTTTGACAAGGTAGCTAGAATGCTTGGTCTAGAATATCCTGGAGGCCCAAAAATTTCCAAACTCGCCGAAGAAGGTAGGAAAGACATAAAAACAAAATACAATTTCAATCTTCCTCGTCCAATGCTAAAGTCACCAAACTTAGATTTTTCTTTTGCTGGATTAAAAACTGCAGTGCTTTACTCCCTTAAAAAGATTCCAAAGATAAATATAGCAGTACAGAGAGAACTAGCAATGGAATTTGAAAACGCAGTGACTGATACCCTAGTATATAAATTAAAAAAAGCAGATGAGATCTATCATACAAAAAATATAATTATCGCAGGAGGTGTCTCTGCCAACAAGCATATCCAAAAAGTCTTAAAAAAAGTTTTTGGAAAAGATAAGATACTTTTACCAGAAAAAAAACTGACTGGAGACAATGCTCTAATGATAGGAGTAGCGGGATATTTGCAGTATGCAAAAAATCCAGACAAGGCGACAGCAATGAAAGAAATAAAAGCGACAGGAAATCTTTGTCTCTAATCCACCTCTCCCCCATTCACTCTTTTAATATCAATAACTTCTCGTTGTAAATATGCCATATATTATGGTATATTTTACTAATGGAAGAAAAAATCAAAAAGCCATATGACGCATCTTCAACTGAACCGCAAATATTAAAAAAATGGGACGAGAGCGGTTTTTTTAATCCTGATGTGTGTATAGAAAAAGGAGTTACCTCAAAAGACGCTCCTGTCTTTTCTATGGTCTTACCTCCTCCAAATGTGACAGGGACATTACACACAGGACATGCTCTAATGCTTATCACTCAAGATATCATGACTCGCTATGCAAGGATGCAAGGTAAAAGAACTCTGTGGCTTCCTGGGACTGATCATGCAGCTATTGCTACCCAGATAAAAGTAGAAAAAGAACTTTCTAAAAAAGGAATCAAAAAAAGTGATTTGAGCAGAGAGGAATTTTTAAAAAAAATAGAAGACTATGCACTAGAATCACATGACACTATCGTCAATCAATCAAAAAAAATGGGAGCTTCTCTAGACTGGTCTCGTGAAGCTTTTACTCTAGACGCACAAAGAAACAAAGCCGTAAATACTGTCTTCAAAAAAATGTATGATGATGGTCTAATATATCGCGGGCATCGTATTATCAACTGGGATCCAAAAGGACAGACCGTCATTTCAGATGATGAGATAGTATATGAAGAAAGAAAAGCCAAACTATATACTTTCAAATATTCTGCGGACTTCCCTATCCCCATTTCTACTACCAGACCTGAAACAAAGTTTGGTGATACTGCAGTAGCGGTACACCCTGAAGATGAACGATACCAAGAATATGTTGGGAAAGAATACGACACTGTATTTTGTGGTGAGCCAATACATATAAAAATAATTGCAGATAGAGAAGTAGAAAAAGATTTTGGAACAGGAGCTTTAGGAGTTACCCCTGCACATAGTATGATTGACTGGGAATTGGCACAAAGACATGATTTACCCACAAAAATAGTAATCAACGAGTATGCCAAAATGACAGTAGGAGGTGAAAAGATTCTAGGTAAAAAAACAGAAGAAGCGAGAGAAGCTGTAGTAGAGTGGCTTCGTTCTCAAAACCTATTATTAAAAGAAGAAGAAATCACTCAAAATGTATCTACCGCAGAACGCACAGGAGCAATCATTGAGCCACTACCAAAATTGCAATGGTTTGTAGATGTAAATAAAAAAATCCCTGATCGACAAAACAAAAATCTAAAAGAATTGATGCTTGAACCCATTGCTCAGAAAAAAATCAATATCATTCCTGATAGATTTGAGAAAGTATATTTCAATTGGGTACAAAATCTTAGAGATTGGTGTATTAGTAGGCAGATCATCTATGGACATCGCATTCCTGTATGGTACAAAAAAAATACCGAAGAAATACTAGTGTGTCCAGAAAGTACTCCCAACGAAGAATGGGAACAAGATCTTGATACTCTTGATACTTGGTTTTCTTCTGGCCTTTGGACTTTTTCTACTCTTGGCTGGCCAGATAATACCGAAGATATGAGAACATATCATCCTACTACTATGCTAGAGACCGCTCATGATATTATTTTCTTTTGGGTGGCTCGCATGATTCTTTTTTCTCAATATGTATTAGAGGAAATTCCTTTTCAAAATGTATATTTCCATGGTATCGTCCGCACCAAAGACGGCAAAAAAATGTCAAAATCTTTGGGTGACCAAGCAATTGATCCGCTTGATATTATCGGAAAATATGGCAACGACGCTCTTCGCCTTGCCATGATTATCGGCAATACTCCTGGAAATGATTTAAAATTAAATGAAGACGACATCAGAGGCTATGCAAAGTTTGCCAACAAAATATGGAATGCTAGTAGATTTGTTTTAGAAAATACAAATGACATAGACTCTTCTGATTTACAAAAATTAAAAGAAAATTTGGACACAGAAGATAGTGCAAGCATGCAAGAGCTAGAACAACTCATCCAATCAATCACTAAAGAAATGGATGAGTATCGTTTCTCTCTAGTAGCTGAAAAAACATATCATTACTTTTGGCACACTTTTGCTGATATTTTAATAGAGCGTTCAAAGAAAAAGATTCAAGAAAACAAAAATAGTGATTCGGCTAAAGCTCTCCTTTATCTACAATTACATTCTTTACTAAAAGTTTTACATCCCTTTACTCCTTTTATCACAGAAGAAGTGTGGTCAATAATAAATACAAAAAATGGGAAGCATGCAGAAGAAGATCTCTTACTAGTTCAAAAATGGCCAATATAATATGTTTACAGGAGACCCCAAAATACTCTTGCTTGCACTCTTAGGAGGAATCATTCCATCTATTGTGTGGCTTTTGTTTTGGCTTCGAGAAGATAGAGATAAGCCAGAACCCAAAGGGGTATTAACAGGAGTTTTTTTGGTAGGAATGCTCTCTGTAATATGTATTTTACCTATTCAACAATTCATCCAGCTAAATATCGCCTCTTATGAATGGCAAGTGGTGTTATGGGCGACAGTGGAAGAAATTGTAAAATATCTTGCAGTGATTGTTGTCCTCAGAAAAACTGCTCTGATAGATGAACATGTAGATTGGCCCATATACTTTATCACCGCAGCTGTTGGATTTGCTGCACTTGAAAACGCAATGTTTTTGATAAAGCCATTACAACTAGAACAAGCGACAGTAAGTCTTCTTACAGGCCATTTAAGATTTTTGGGTTCTACTTTACTACATACAGTATCTAGTGGAGCTTTTGGATTATCTGTAGGATTAGCAATGCATTCTACCCCTTTTGGAAAAAAAATTCACTTTGTAATTGGACTTTTGCTTGCTGTCATCTTGCATAGTGTCTTTAATTTTTTTATAATGGAAGATACAGAAGGAAATATCTTTAAAGCATTCGGATTCTTGTGGGTATCAGCTGTAGTGTTAATGCTCATTTTTGAAAAATTAAGAAGAATGAAATAAAAATTATTTTTAATATTATTAATTATGTTTTCAACAAAAAATAAAATGCAAAATAAAAAAAGAAGTTTTTTTGAAAAGTTAGCGGGTATTGGTAGTATGGAAGAAGATTATGAAGAAGAAGAAGTAAAACTTACCAAAGAAGATAAGAAGAACGGCGTAGAGTGGATTGAAGAAGAAAGCGAAGACGCTGAGCTCGCTGTAGATGTATACCAGACCAATACTGATATTGTAATACAGACAATGGTAGCAGGAGTACGCCCAGAAGATTTAGAGCTGTCTATTGGTAGAGATTTGATCAGTATTAAAGGAAAAAGAGAAGAAAGTAAAGCTATAGATGATGACAACTATTTTACTAGAGAGCTATATTGGGGTAGCTTTTCTCGTACCATTTCCCTTCCTCAAGAAGTAGAACCTGAAGAAGCAGAAGCTACCGAAAAACATGGTTTGCTTACTATCAAACTAAAGAAAATAGATAGAGACAAGAAGTCCACTGTAAAGATTAAATCTCTATAAAACACATATAATAGGGTTTCCAAAAAAGAGGGTTCACTCCCCTCTTTTTTTATTCCAAATATTTTAGATATGGAGCAGTGAAACCAATGTATTTTTGTTTTATTTTTAGTGATAAATCTTTATATCCACCAACAGCACCTCTACAAATAGAACTACCACACTTGCAATTCGTATTTTCAAGCGCGATAGACTCCCATTCTGACATTGCATAATCCCAAGTAATTTCTTCTCCTTTTTTTATTTCCTTCATTGCTACTAAAGAATAACCACCAGAATTATTTAATTTTATACCACAATTTGGATTACAACTATGATTTGCTTTTACAAAAAAGAAAGAAGGTTCCATGTGTAAATCAATACCTATTTGCACAGAAGTGGTAGTCCTTTGCGTACTGATTTTTGTTGCATACCCATTTACTAAAATTTCTCCAGCGGAAAAAGTTTTTTGTGCTATCAAATAATCTCCTTTCAAACTTCCTTTGAATACTTTTACATTTTTATTTTTCTCACAATTAGATTTCTTGGAAACCAAAGAAGACAATACTCTATCTGACATAATTGATGGGCTACCTAATGTTGCACATCCTATACCAACGTTTAAATAAGAAAGCATTGGTAAATATAATTTTGGAATTAATCCAAGCACGGATAAATCAGGTTCAATTTTTTCTTCAATATTTTCTTTTAGTTCTTTTTTTATGTTTTCAGCAAAAAGATTTAAAAAACCCATATTATCAAAACCAGTACACAAAATTATTTGGTCATAAATCCTTTCTTTATAATTTAAACCATCTTTAAAAGAGATTTTAATTTTTTTATCAATTATCTCTACCTTATTTATCTCGCAAATTATTTCCTTGAAAGAATGACTACTGGCTACCATATAATTGTGTGTTGTTGAATCCAAAGAACCTCTATCTGTCGCAGATATAAACGATTTCCTAACAGAAAAAGGAACCTGTTGCCACAAATCAGGGACAGAGAATCTTTGATTGTTAGCAAAATTTTCACTTCTTGTAAACAATCCTCTCCTCGAATACCAGTCTAAAGTGAGCATATCTTTACTGATAGATTCAAATATTGATCCTGCTGAAATTCCACCTCCTATTAAAGCTAATTTTCCATAGAAATTAATATCTTTTTTATCTTTCCACCAATTCTTTGCGTCAAACACTCTTATACCATCAGGCTTGATAGGAAAAGGATTTGATATTTCTCCTGGACCAGTAAATACCAGACCATCACACACAATCTCTTTTGTGTTATTTTTATTTTTATAAGTCACAATCCATTGCTTGTTTTTTGTATTTACTTTTACTACCTCTCCAAAACAAATATTCTTAGGGAAAAATCCTCCTATCCACTTTAGATAATCAGAAAATTCTTTATGTAAGATCCACCCCATTCCTCCATCAACCCACTTTTCAAGACCTTCAGTATGAGTAAGATATTTTATAAAAGAATATTTATCCATATCAGAAATAACTGCTTCTCCAAAAATAGATTTAGATGGGTAATTAAAAACTTTGAGAGGAGAAATACCCAAGACTCCTTTTCCATCAGTATAACCATAATTACCAGACCAATTTGCTCCAATTTCATTTTTTTCTAATACAATAATTTCTGGAACATCCCAACCATTATTTTTTAAAGCTTGGGCCTTAGCTAGAATATTAAGAGCTTTAGGACCTGCCCCAACTATAACTAATTTTAATTTTTTCATTTTATTTTTATTTTTAACTATTAAATATCACACAGAAAAAAACAACCTCTTTTGAGGCTGTTTTGGAAAGTTTAATTATTATAGTAAAAAATTAGAAACACTCGAAGACAACCTCAAATTTTGAGATTGTGCGACGAACATTATTTATGTTTTTAATTTTTAATATCATAATATGAATATAACACAAGATAAAAAAATGTCAAAAAAAATTAATTAGTACCTTTTTTATAACTTTCTTCTATTCTCTCCCTAATCTCTTTTATTTTTGCTTCTCTTTCTGCTAATTCTTGTAAGTAATGCCCATTATCATTAGGTTTTCCAGATTCTTGTTCTTTTCTTTGTTCTAGATCTGCTTCTAGCTCTATTAATCTAGACTCAGGAAGATTTGTTTTAGGATCAAATCTTTCTGTAAGAGCATCTTATGCAACTTGATTGGGTATCTTAAAATTTTCCATACCATTTTTATCAATTGTCATATAAAATATAAATTAAATTATAATACACAAATTATACTACTTTTTTAAATAATTAAAAGCAACAGAAAAAACAACATATCTGTACATTTTTTAATGAATTTAAAAACTAATTTATTAATTGCCATCATTGAGACAAACAAAACTATCTGAACTACCCCACCAACTAGAAACAGCAGGAGGGATCTTAGGATATTTTGTCATACAATAACCTTGGCCTTTGCCCTACTTCGTAATAAGAGGCACTATATCCTCCGTCTGTAGCTTGTTTTGCAATATTTGCCGAATCTTCAAAACGAAGCATAAAACCATATGTTTGATAGTTATCTCCAACAGTTGATCTGTAATAATATTGATCATAATTACCAACACCTTGCGGGTCACTAATTTTTTTTAATCCATACGGAGTTAAATCATTTTGTAAATCACACCATTGTGAATTTCCGTCAAGACATCCACCTGAAACACCTGTAGTCTGTGCCCAAAATCTTTTTGGGTAATGTCCAAAATCAGAATAATAAAGTTCTAGTGCATTTTGTATTTGGACAATATCATTCCAACGTTGTGTATCTCTTGCTTTTACTCTTGATTTATTGACTGATCCAATAACAACACTAGACAATACACCAATAATTGCAACAACAACTAGCAATTCTATCAGAGTAAAACCTTTCTTATTCATAAATTAACAAAATTAGTTTTATTAATCATTTATGTGCCGAGACCCAGAATTGAACTGGGGACCTATCCCTCTTCAGGGGAGCGCTCTACCAACTGAGCTATCTCGGCATTACTATTTCTTAAAACCTTCCAAAAAAGAACTTATACCATCTATATCACTCTTTGTATCTTCAAAAGTGTTTTTTACTTGACCCAAGTAAGGTTGAGCAAAATAATATGCACTAAATGCAGTACCTAGGATAAAAATCCAATACACTACCCTCAAAAAATGCCCTACTCTTATATATCTCCTTACTTCTCGTATTGCTTTGTTGTTGTCTTCTACTAAGCGAATAAGTTCATCGAGTTTAGCTTTTGAATCTGGATCCATTGTCATATATTATCATATATATCTTAAAATTTCAAACAAAAAAAACACCACTTTCGTGGTGCTTTTTTTGTGGAAAAACAAATATTAAGCTTGTGCTAAACTTTTATTTTTCTCTTTTTTAATCAAATAAGTCAAAATTGGAGGAGTACACAAAGTAGTCAAAATGACCATTACGACAATTGCAGAGAACAACTGATCAGAGACCACTCCTAGAGATCTTCCAATCATCACGAAGATCAATCCTACTTCCCCTCTAGGCACCATACCAAATCCTACCAAAAGCTTGTTTACCTTCCCTGCTCCAAGTCCTGCCACTACTTTACCAATAATAGCGACTACGGTAATAATCAAAGCAAGAAGTAGCACTTCTCCTGAAAACAAAGATTCTAATTTTACATTAAACCCTGTCATCAAGAAGAAGATCGGTACTAAGAAAAACGATAATGGCTCTATCAAATCTTCTACATGCTTATGTGAAAATTCGTGAGAAATTTTTTGTAATAATCCTTTTGGCTCTTCTGGTAATTTTTCTGCAATTTCATCTATTTCAGTAGCAATCTTTGGGTTGCGGAAAGTCTTAAAATGCACTGCGTCAAGCACAAGACCCGCAGCAAAAGCTCCTATGATCGGAGCAAGCCCAATCAAATGAGCTAAATATGCAAGCAATAATCCAAAAGATATTGCGAAAGTAAATTTCATTCCATGGCCTGTGTGAATTTTTGACAATGCTTTTCCTACATATGGAGCACCAAACTGCCCTATCACAATAGCCCCAACTAAAAACAATACAGCTTTTGCTGTAATCCATCCGATCAAACCAAACCCTACTGCTCCGACTGTAGCAATAGCAGACACGACAGCTAAGATAATAAGCCCAAGAACATCGTCTATTACCGCTGCTCCCAATACTATCTGAGATTCTTTGGAATTAAGTGTTCCTAAATCTTTAAATACTCTAGCTGTAATACCCACAGAAGTAGCCGTCAAAGTAGCACCCACAAAAAGATGAGTGATAAATGCAAAATCAGGTAGAAGCCATGGACCGATAAGGTATGTTCCAAGCAAAAAAGGAACCACGACACCAATCACTGCTACAATGAAAGCTTTTGCTCCCACCTTACGCATTTCAGTGATGTTTGACTCCAAGCCAATCTGGAACAACAATACGACCACTCCAAGCTCTGCCAAAAAAGCAATTATACTATCAGTGCCAATAGGATCTAAAAAGTGTATTCCAAGTAACCCAAGGTTACCAAGAACTACACCCATTACAAGCTCTCCAAGCACTGCTGGTTGACCTACTTTTTCTACCAAACTAGCTACTTTGGCAAAAATAAGGATAACCGCAATCCATAAGAAAGTGGATGCAAAAGCAGTATGACCTCCTACTTCCCCTGCATCTCCACTAGCAAATAAATTAAAAACTGGTAATGAAACTAAACTAACAAACAAAAAAACGACCAAATATTTTAATATTTTCATAAGCTCTATCTTACCATAAAATTATTTTATGAAAAGAGCCCAGATAGTGAATTAAATAGTTTTTGAAAAATAGAAGAAGTGCTGTCAATTATTGTATTTACCACTTGTGGAATAGTAATCAGCGTCGTATTGACCACAACATCTTTTATTTTTTCAAAAGTATTGGTTGATACTTGTGCCACTTTTTGGAAAATATTTTTTGAAGTGTTGCTTATATTATCCCAAATAGTATTTGAAGCGATCGCTACTTTTTCAAAGAAGTTTCTGTTGTAGTTTGCTGTTGCTAAGAATAGTCTGTCTACTTTATTTACAAAAGTTTCAACAAACAAAGTGACGGAATTACTTTCCCCTAATACTTCTCTAAATACAGAAGCTCTGGGGTCGTTTAATTTTATTGTTTCTTGAGAAATCGGCAGACTTTTTGGCTCTATATTTTCTGGAAGAAAATTGGAACTCTGGGAATTATCTGGACTGACTATATTTGTATTATTTACAGTTGGTTTCTCTGCAGGCCTTACAACAGGCACTTGTGGTGGCAACACAGGAGGAATGCTTGGAGTAGTTATTACTACAGGCGGTAAAGCAGGAATAATTGGTGGAATAAACACATTTCCTACACTTCCACTAGTAGTGGATCCGCTACTGCCTCCACCGCCAGAACCGCCACCACTACCCCCTCCCTCTTCTCCATCACGGACACTAGCTGGACGCCAATCAGTCTTTACGCAAGCATTTGTTACAAGACAATCAAATTTTATCCAACCTGTATTTTGAGACCAAGCATAGCCAGTGAACTCACCTTCATCTGTAATAGTCACTCCCCCATTTGTTGGAGCAAAATTTATCCAACCTGTATTTTCTCCCCAAGCATATCCACCAAGCACTCCTTCTTCTGTATTTGTAACTCCACTATTAGTCGGATCCAATCTTATCCAACCATAATTCGCAGACCATACATTTCCAGTCAAAGCTGTATCAGTAACCGCTACAGGTGTGCCATTAGTCGGCTTAAAATTTATCCTACTAGAAGTAGAGCAGTCATTATTGTGGCAAAGTAAAGCGCTTTTATCAGTAGCATCTATTGTACCATTTGTTTCTGAGGCAAAAACATTCACAAAAGGTAAGCACAACAATATCAATAGAAAAAAGTATTTTTTAAAATTAAAACTCATAACATTTTTATTATACTATATAGTGTTGATAATTGCATTGGTTTATTTTCTAAAAACATTAATTAATATTTTCTTCTATCATATTAGTCTCTTCTGTCTGCTCAGAAGTATCTTCAGAGTTTGTATTGTCTGTGTTGGTAGTGGTCTCTTCTACCTCTGTCTCTGTATCTTCTACAAAAGTATTTGTTTCTTCTGCTTGTTCAGTATTTTCTTCTGTGTTATCTGTCTCGTCTGCAACATCTTCCGTATCTGTGGAAGTACCAGTTTCTTCTGCGGAGTCTATGTTTTCAGAATTATTTTCAGTAATGTTTTCATCCGTATTCTCTTCTGTGGTATTGGAAGATCCTCCGTTGTTTATAATAATAGTTTGGGAAGAATTTATATTATTCAACAAATTTTCAAGCTGGTCCCCTGTCAAACAAACATTTTGCCCATCCGATTTCTGAACACAAAGCTCTTTTGTATTCACCCTATTCGCAAAAAAGTCCCCAATACCATTCATTGCATTCCCTAGCCACGCAGTAATAGCATCTCTCCAAGTGTTCTCTTTTTCTAGATTATTGATATCGTTTAATTTTAGATTTAGAGCTTTAATGGAAGCTATCAATATACCATTGACTGATACTTGATCTATGACATTACCTACCATGAAGATTGGATCTACTTCATCTGCAATGTATCCAAGTCTTGTTTTAGCTAGAGGAGAGTCAGTACCATATCCTTCTACTTCTTTGATGTATCTAAATGTATGTAATGGAGTATTTAGTATTTTATCTAATGCATCATTGTAATCTGTATAGTCTTCTATGTCTTGCTTGGTATCTCTTGTAGAAGTCTGGGCTCCTATGACAGTCCCTGCTGTATCATTAGCATTACTTGGAGCACTAGTGTGTATTCTCATATTTCCTGCTGCATCTTGCCAGACATATCCTGCTGTACCACCTTTAGCTAAGAAGTTGATTGATCCTGCTCCTGTATTGGTAGCATTAGTGTTTCTTCCTAGAGTAATGACTGGACCGGCTACTCCATCTCCTAAGTCAGAAGAGCCTATTTCTAGTTTGGTGGAGGGGGTGGTTGCTCCGATACCGATGTTACCAGACTGAAGTAAAGTAAATGCTTCTCCAAAAGTAGTAGCTACAAATCCCATTCTTCCTATATCGGTTCCTTGTGGATCTACTTGGATCATCCATCTTCTCGTCGGGGTAACCCCTTTTTGAAAATCAAAGAATGGACCGTAAGTATCCAGAAGTCTATCTAGTCTAACTCCTCCGGTTGTGCCTGAGACATGTAGATTGTATGCAGGGGAAGTGGTGCCTATGCCGACGTTGCCACCTTCAAATGTGAATTTTTGATTTACATCGTCTACGGTGAGTAGTGTATTGTTACCCTCAAAACTATCTCCAATTTTAATAATTGGAGTGTACGCATTTGATACATCTACTTGAATACCACCTATACCATCTTGTGCAGGTGTTTCTGCTATTCCAATATTTACAGTTTTAAACTCTTCACTAACTGTAAAATATCTATGGGTTCCTTGAATTTGGAAAAGTGCTTCTGGATCATTTGTCCCCACCCCCACATTTCCCGTAGAAGTATCTACATAAAGCTGATTGGTATTTACAGCGAAGTCCCCTGTAGTAGCAAGATTGATATTTAGTCCAGATCCAGAAGCAGGAGTAAAGGTCATTGCACCTGATGAAGTAGTAAATGTTCCATTAGCAAGAGAGGTAGCAGTAGCTACTCCAAGAGTAGGAGTAGTAAAGCTTGGACTCTCAAGAAAAGCAAAAGTCTTTCTTGCTCCACCTGTTGTGATAGTGCCATAGAATGCATCTGTTAGAAATTCTACTGCTCCTGCTTCTGGGGTAGTAAGGAGTGTTCCACTTGTGAACTTTAGTGGTGCAGTAGAAGCGGTAGCAGTGCCGGCTGGTAGGTGGAGACGGGCGGAGGGAGAAGTGACACCAATACCGATATTGCCACTAATATATGAATTTCCAATCACACTTAATTTTGCCACAGGAGTATCTGTTCCTATTCCTACATTACCAGATGAATCTATTACAAAAAGTGAGACAATAGGATCCGACCCCTTTAAAAATTTAACAGTTCCATATCCACTATCTAATTCTAAGTTTAATCTTTCTGAACGATTTTCTATATCTCCAATAATTATTTTATTACCATTAACCACCATTTGATCATTGTTTGTATTATAATTTATATAATATCCTTGAGAATCAATCTCATTACCAAATCTAAAATTTGTATTACTAGCTTCTAAGAATTTTATTCCTTCTGCATTTTGTATACTTAAAAATCTAGCAGAACCATCTTCTGCGATCCAAGCGTTAGTTCCATCATTATTCCCTATAGTTATTGCATTATATTTAAAATAACCCGTACCATCATCTCCTCCGATCTGCCATGCTGGAATATCAGATAAAGAAAAGTCTACAGAAGAGATATCTGAAACTTTAAGTTGTTTTGTGTCGTTGTTCCAAAACAAATTTGCATTATCTTGTGAAAGAGTAGTTCCACCACCAGAGAAAACTAAAGATCCAGAAGTAAGAGTAGGTAACACATTTACAATACAATCTACATCTCCTGGACTACAAGATGGATCTAATGTTTCTCCTGGAGTAAATGGTCCAACAGCAAAAACCCTCGTTCCAAAAAAGAGGGAGAAAAGAACCAAGAATACAGAGTAAACTATCTTTAAGAGTGTTTCTTTTTTTATTAAATTTTTTA
>JAIPHX010000010.1 GCA_021734995.1 Minisyncoccota bacterium | reverse complement strand
GGCTCTCATAGAGCTTCAAGAGCCCTGGGATAAGCTTAAGTCAGCAGAACTTTAGCCCTGAGAGTGTGTTTGAACCGATACTAGGTACCTCTTTAGGACCTATAGAAGGCAAAGATTTAGAGCTTAAACTAGTTAGTTTGAGCAATAGCAATAAAAGCTACTTTGCTTCAAAAAAAGGTAAGAAATACTATCCTGTAGGATGTTCAGCAGGGAAGAGTATCAAAATAGAAAATAGGGTGTATTTCAGTACTGAAGCTGAAGCTAAGAAAGCAGGATATGAGATGTCCAGCTCGTGTAAATAAACATTGTTTTAAAATAAAATGTAAAATATTAAACCTTCCATTGCAAGATAGTTGCTTTATCTGCTATAAAGTGCTATTATCTGCTATATAACTTATAATAGATATGGACAAAAACAAGACAAAATTTGATTACAGACTTCAAACCCCCGAGCCTCATATTGTAGCTCTTCTTGGTGAGATTGACGCAATTAAAGGGGAGTTTAAAGGTGGTCTTCGAATGACCCCTCAGGCAATCACTAGTCTCAAAAGATCAGTGCTTGTTACATCTGCAGGAGCATCTACTCGTATTGAAGGTTCAAAACTAACAAATGAAGAAGTGGAGAAGATTATGAGAGGACTTACATTCTCAAAATTCGCGGATCGTGATTCACAAGAAGTTCAGGGTTATTTGGAAACACTTCAGAATATTTTTGATAGTTACTTATCATTACCTCTTCGTGAAGGAATGCTTTTGTCTCTCCATAATGAGCTCTTGAAGTATTCAGATAAAGATAAGCTTCATAAAGGGAAATATAAAACTGGCGAAAATACGGTTGGAGTACTTGGCCCCGATGGTCAAGTTGTAAAAATAATGTTTGAGCCAACCCCTGCATGGAAAACACCAACAGAAATGACAGAACTTATTGAATGGACACAAACAGCCCTAGAAGAAAATAGATTTCACCCTCTTCTTATTGTTGCAAATTTTGTTGTAGAATTTTTAAAAATTCATCCCTTTCAAGATGGAAATGGGCGTCTTTCACGTATCCTAACTAACCTACTTTTACTTAAAACAGGTTATACTTTTATACAGTACGTATCTCACGAACAAATAGTAGAGCACAGAAAAGATGAATATTATCTTGCCCTTCGTAAGTCACAAGAAACTTTTAAAACAGATCACGACACAATTGCACCATGGCTCAATTTTTTTCTATTAGTAATTAAAGAACAAGCTACTGAAGCTCTTGTTTATCTAAAAGAAGAAAATGCTGAAGATACTTTATCTCCAAAGCAATACGCAGTTTGGAAATTTATTTCAAAAAAAGGAGATGCAAGTCCTGCTGAAGTTGTGCAGGGGACAGGTATTATTATGGCAACTGTTAGACAAGCGTTATCTCGACTTGTTGAACTTAAAAAAATAAAAAGAACAGGTCGAGGTCCAGGAACAAGATATATAAAGATTACTATCTAATTGCTTTCAAGTAATACGACATGAATCATTTTAATGCGGGGGAGCCCTTTATTGTGGTATATAGAATGATATAGCTATGTCGCACAATATATCTTTTGCGACACTGTATATATAAAAATACACAATATATCTATCTAATTCTTAAACATCCACAAAAAGGCATATCTCTTGGGTACCCACCTTGAGCTTGCTGTGACCAATTTAATTTACTTGTATCTTCTTAATCTAGCTAGTATCTTTTTATCTTTGATCAAAGAAAATCTTTTTTTAAATTTACCATCAACTTTCATTTTTTCTGTAAAATTTTCTAAAGGTCTAATCAAAAAATTGTTTTTACCAAAAAAAGATGACTTGTATAACGGTCTATAAACCACACACACTTCTTTGTCTTCAGTATGTATCGCTGTACCCATCACTTCATAAGCAAAGTTGTTTTCTAATCCCGTAGGATCGTGTTTAAAGTGATAGTAAAATCCTTTCTGTGGTCTTCTGAGCATAAAAAATTATATTTTGTCTCCCCTGCTTGAATCTAAATTTTTTGTATTAGAATCTTTTGGAGCAACATCTGCATTATTATTAGATATATCTTTATCTATAGGATAATTTGCTCGTGGTAGTTTGGGGGCATTTTCTTCAAATTCAGTTGGTTTGCCATCCCTGACTCGCTCCATGTTGTTTATAAAAGATTGCCAAAGAAGTCCAACAAATACTTCATTCCATACATATTCAGCGGGTTCCTTTAGATAATTATCCCAAACACTTTTCCCACTATCTGAAACATAGTCAATATTTTCTTGAGCCTCTGGACTATTTACCACATCTTTAATACTAATTTTAAAATAACTCAATATAAGCACCGCCACGCCCATCAAAAGAAGTATTCCTAGTATACTAATTCCTTTTTTGTTTAATATTTTGTTCATTAGGATAAAATATATATTTTATTTTTAATTAAAACCAAGATTTAATAACAGCAATAGCTTCTTTGATCCACTCTACAATATTTTGGAAGCTAACATTGTAGTGATAAGCGAGAATTATTGCAATAACTAAAAGAATAAGTAAGGTTAAAAAACCACCTTCTTTATTTTTTAAATTGTTGTTTTTATTTTTCATATATTTATATTAAATAATATCATATCTAATAACGTAAGGAAAGTTAATTTTTAGAATTTATAAATTGATAACTTAAAAGGTTTTTAATAAAAAAAATCATTCCACATATTTTACCACAAACTATATTGCAGGTAAATAATACATAGGGTCAAGGTATGCATTAATCGCTGCGATTGGTTGCTTTAAAATTTTACCAGGGCAAGCTTTTGATGGCACAGTAGCTACTTCTACTCCACTAGAAACATACAAAGAAATATGAAGATGTGGCCCTGTTACCCTGCCCGTACCACCTGTATAAGCTATTGTCTGTCCCCTTTTTACTTGCTGTCCCTCGTAGGCCAATATTGTAGATAAATGCGCATGAGTACTTGATAATCCGTTGTTGTATTCAATAAATACCCATCTACCAAAAGACGCCCCTGGGCACGCGATATCAGTATCTCCAACACCTTTTACAACACCATCTGCCATAGCCTTTGTGGGTACAGGAGTTCTTGCTCTAAAATCTGTCCCACTATGTCCACTAGCATAAGTCCTATGTGGTCCTGTCTTTGCTCCGAATTCTTGGGTAACATACATATAATCAAGTGGCCAACTCAATACCCCTCTGTTTGGTAACTTTTTTGGATCTAGAATAAATTTGAGCTGTGATTCATAATCACGGAGCTCTTTTTCAAATAATTCTTTTTTAGTAATCTGATCTTTTAATAATTTCTGATAATTAGATTCATTATTTTTTGTTTGTGCGAGTAATCTTTTTTTATCAGAAGCATTTTGATCCACTACCTTTTTTTGATTGGCCAATTCTGTTTTTAATCCTACTAATTCATTTTTTACTTTATTTGTTTTTTCTCTTGTATCTTCTAATACAAATTTAGCTTCACGAATGTCACTAGTGTACTGTATCAAAGCTTCTTTTACAGAAGCCATATTGTCTACATCATTCCAAAGCTCAGTAAAATTTTTCCCTGAAATCAAAATTTTGATTGGATTCTCTAAATCTATTTCATTTGTTCTACGTACCTGAGAAGCCAAAGATGCCATATTGTTTTTTATCAATCCTTCTTTATCTAAAATATCTGTTCCAAGCTCTTTTAAAGTAAAGTTAGTCCTTTCTATTTTTTTCTCTGTGACAGAGATATCTGTATTTAATTTTTGACGGGAAAGGTCTATTTGTTTGATAGCATTATTTAAAGAATTTTTTTCTTTGCCTAAGGTATCTATCTCAGCTTGATATCTACGAATGTCTCTTTCTAATTTTTCAATTTCAGCATTTTTCTGCTCAATCTTTGTATTTATCTCTTGTGCAGTCTGAGCTTGTAAAATATTTGCTTCATTTAGAAAATATGCGAAAGTGAACAAAAAGAAACATAAAAATATTGCATATAATACAGGTAAATTTCTCACTATATATTTATTTAAAATATTTTTTTGAAACTTGCTATGTGTTTTAAATAAATTTTTGTAATCTTGATAATGTCTCATTTTTTCCTAAAATTGAAGCTATGATAAAAGGATCTGGGGATTTTTCTAGTCCAGACAAAAGATATCTTATCGGATGCAACACTGCTCCTTTGGTATTTGCTTTTTCTGCAACATTCATCATTGTTTTTTTAATTTCTTCAAGATTCCAATGATCTTCAGATAAAGCAGAAAGACTCGCAATAACTTGTTTTAAATTTTCTAGAGTTTCTTCTTTTGTTGTATTTTTAAAAATAACTTTTTGGCTATCTGTCGTAGGTGTATCAAAAAAGAAATCAAATTCATGTGTAGCAAACATTTTTTGAACATCAGACCATTTAGAAATTCGCTCACTAATGAGTGAGATAATTTTTGAGGCATTTGGATGTGTTTGTAAGTTTTCTGGGAAATTTAATAAAATATTTTTTTCTATATCTTCTTTTAGTAAATTTTTTAAATGTTCACGATTAAACCAATCTAGTTTTTCAGCATTAAAAATTGCAGGACTTTTTTGTACTTTTGTCAAGTCAAAGGCATTGACCAATTCATCTTTTTTAAATATTTCTTGTGGAGTGCCTGGGTTCCAACCAATGAAACTTACACCATTCAAAATAGCTTCTGGTAGGTATCCTAGAGCTCTATATTCTGTGACCGGTATTGCCCCCCTTCTCTTGGACAACTTAAGCTTATCAGGGCCTAAAACTAGTGGTAAATGGGCGTATATTGGCGTATAAGCGCCGATAGCTCGCTGAATGAGTATTTGCCTAGGAGTATTGGAAACATGGTCTTCTCCCCTGATTACATGGGTAATACCCTCTTCAAAATCATCTACTACTACAGCTAGGTGGAAAAGGGGTTCATTCATATTTTTTGCAATTACAAAATCCCCCAAATCTGTGGTGTTCATAGTCACCTCCCCTTTTATTATATCTACAAAAGTGACATCAATATTTGGATTTTTAAATCTAACCACTTCTTTTATCTCCCCACTTCCACCTTTGGCTTCTTCTTTAGAAATATAGGCAGTTCCTTCTTTTATCATTTTCTCTAGATGTTTTTTATGACTCTCTATATTCTCTGATTGCAGATATTTTTGGTCAAAATCTAATCCAAGCCAATCTAGACTTTCTAAAATATTTTCTTCATATTCTTTTTTGGAACGAGATCTATCTGTGTCTTCTATTCGGAGAATAAAACTTCCGTTGTTTTTACGAGCAAATAAATATGAGAAAATAGCAGTCCTGTATGTTCCTAAATGAAGAAGCCCTGTAGGAGAGGGTGCGAATCTAGTGATTATTTTCTTTTTTTCTTCCATGTATAGATATTAACATTTTAGAGCTGTTTTTGAAAGATGGGAAAAATATTGTCATCAAAAAGGTGACAACATGCCATATGGGACTGCTAGATGACCTTTTTTTATTCCCTACTTCTCATGATCTAAAGCAATATTTACAAGCTCCCTTGCTATCTTGTAAGACGCATCTGGCTTGTAAAAAGCTTTAGCTCTATCTGCCATTGATTTAGTCAATTCTTTATCACTTAAAATTCTAGTGATTTCTGAATTTAAAATATTTGCAGTCATGTTGGGTTCTTCTATCACACTAGAAGCTCCTGAATGTGCATAAGTAAAAGCATTCTTTTTTGCATGGTCACCATTGGATTCTGAAAAAGGTACCAAGATAGATGGCACTCCCCAAGAAGCAATTTCAAAAATAGTGGAGCCTGCTCTAGAGATAATAATATCTGCCACCCCAGCAGCCATTTTCATATCAAGAGCATTTAGAAAAGCATAAGGCATATATCTACTACTATTTGAATTATTACCCAGAACAACATTTGCTCTACTGATTACATTCTTTACATTTCGGATTCCTGTCTGATGAATCACTTGATATTTTTCTACTAAAATAGGTAAAGCATCTAGCACAGTATTGTTGATAAGCTCTGCTCCTTGTGAGCCACCAAGAACCACAATGATTGGCAAGGAAGATTCCAATTTAAAATATTTCATCGCCTCTAGTTTGTCTGCTTTTTGCTCAATTTCTCTTCTGACAGGTTGACCAGTCCATGCAGTTTTTCCTTCAGGGAATTCACTTGCTACTTCTTTAAAAGAAATCGCTACTCTACGAGCAAATTTACCTGCCCATTTGTTTACTCTTCCAGCAGAAGAATCTGACTCATGAACAAATACAGGAATATTTAAAATCCTAGCAGCCAAAACTATAGGGAAAGAAGCATAACCACCTTTCCCAAATACTACATCTGGATAAATTGAAAAAATCAAATAAATAGCATTTAATGTTCCAAAAAAAGTTTTAAATATATCTGTAAAGTTTTTAAAAGAAAAATATGTACGCATCTTCCCTGCTTTGATCTCTTCAAAGATTAAGCCATTCTCAAAAAGAAGCTCTTTGTCATAAGGATTATCAGAGACATAGTAAAGCTTAGCTCCTACTATATTTTCTTCATCTATTATTTGATTGACTTTTTGAGCGACAGCAATAATTGGATAAAAATGTCCACCTGTGCCACCCCCTGTAAAAACTATTTTCATATATTCTTTTTTTGAAATTTTGATATATTAAGTACAATTCCGACCGCTACCATGTAAATCATCAATGACGTACCTCCATGACTCATAAATACAAGTGGAACACCAGTCAATGGAAAAACTCCTGTAATGGAAGCAATATTTAAAAACGACTGTGCTGTTATCATTATAACAATCCCACCTGCTAAAAGTCTACCGAAAGAATCAGGGGCGAGCTTGGCAACTTTCATTCCTCGCATAGCAAATAATAAATACAGAAGCACAACACCAGATGCCCCGATAAATCCGAGCTCTTCCCCTATTATAGCAAAAATAGAATCTCCTTGTGGTTCAGGTAAATAATTGAATTTTTGCACACTCTGTCCATATCCTCTACCAAATAACCCACCTGAGCCAATAGCAATCATAGACTGCTGAATCTGATATCCAGAACCTCGTGGATCATTTGCTGGATCTATAAATGTTTTTACTCTGCTTTGTAGATATGGTACATACATCACCAAAGAAGCAAGTGTTACTAATCCAACTAATCCTGTAATAAATATATATTTAAATGGAACTTCTGACAAAAAAAGCATTCCTACTCCTGTCACAAAAATTAAAATAAAACTTTTTGTGTCTGGTTGATTGAAAAGTACCAATGCTATAACCGCAAGCATTATAAAAAAAGGTAAAATACCAAAACGAAAATCTTTTGCTCTGGTCTTTGCCCAAGAAAGCCATGCAGAAAAATAAATAATAAAACCAAATTTTAAAAATTCAACGGGCTGAAAAGAAACAGGTCCAATATCAATCCACCTTCTTGCTCCTTGATGATCTACTCCTAGAAACGGAATAAAGACAGCTAAGGTAAGCAAAATAGATCCTAGAAAAATGTAAAAAGAATATTTTTTCCAAAATTTAAAATTAACTTTTAGAGCAAAATAAAAACCGAGTAAACCAAGAGGTAATCCAAGAGCAAGCTGGCTAATAATCACAGCATAAAAAGCCGATTCTTTTCTAGCGAGAATACCAAGAGAAGAGGAAAAAAACATAAACAAGCCTACAATGAGTAGTAAAAAAAATGTTATCAATAAAAATTTGTCTACTTTTTTTTCTTTCATTTTTTAAAAATTAAATATCAAAAAACACAATCTTTCTTTCTAGCTCACTACTGCCAAGATCATTCCAATGATTGCAAAAATAATTGACAATACCCAAAAACGCATTGTTACTTTGTAAGATGGCCAACCAAGGGCTTCAAAATGATGATGAATTGGTGCAAGAAGAAAAACTTTCTTACCATTGCGTAATTTTTTGGATAACAGTTGAATAATAACTGAAGCAGAAGTAAGTACCAGTGGTAAAGCAATAATCGGTAAAATTAAAACAGTATCTGTAAGAAAAGCTAAGGTGGCAAGTACTATTGTAAGAGCCATCATTCCAGTCTCTCCCATATAAAAACGAGCTGGAGGAATATTAAACCATAAGAAAGCGAGAATAGTCCCTGCAAGCACACCAGAGAAAGCAGCTAGGTCTATTTGATTGTTGGAATAAGCAATCACAGCATAAGCAGAAAACATAGAAGCAAAAACTCCTCCAGAAAGTCCATCTATGCCATCTATTACTCCTCCAGAGAAAGTGGCCAAAGCTACTAAAATAAAAAATGGAATCATCAAAAACCCAAGATATATCTCTCCTCCAAAAGGAATACTGATAGACACCATACCAAGCTTGGAATAGAACCAAAGACCAATAAAGAATGCGAGAACAGCTATCAATAATGCTTTCCATTTTCGCCAAGAATTATCATCGTGTGCAATTTTTCCTCTACCATAAATCTGAATCAGATCATCACATAATCCAAGTAAAGCTCCAAAAATTAAAGTGAAGAATGGTATAAGGGTCTGATTACGACTAAGAAAATTTATTTTTTCTGTAAAAATAGATGGAAACAATACTGAAATAAAATAAAAAATAAAGGTAACTAAGATTACAGAAAGCCAAATAATAGAACCTCCCACTCTAGGAGTTTTCATTTCTTCAAAGCTGTTATGAATTTTTTTAAATTCTTCACCCTTACAAGCTTCATCTCTGCAATATTTTTTCCACATTTTGTGTTTGTAGAAAAAATGAGTAGCAAAAGGAGTAATAGCAAGACCAACAAAAAAAGCAAGTATTGTGGGAGCAAATATTTTTACAAAATCCATAAACATGGCTTTTATTATAGCAAAAAATGAAAATATTAACTAGTTTACAATAACCCCATTCAACTTCTCCCTACTCTTCGATCCAAAGATACCATCAGGAGTAAGATTGTTAGCTTTTTGAAATTTAATAAGAGCGTTTTTGGTAGCAGGTCCAAAGTATGTAGTTTCATTTCCTTTTGAGCCTGCACCACTAATAGATACAGTATATCCTAGAGAGTTTAGAATCTGTTGTAATTGTTTTACATCATTACTTCTCTTGCTGAAGGAAAGAGTGGGAGTGGTAGAAGGAATGATTCTTGGATTTGTGTTTGTGTTTGGTGTATTGATGTTGTTTGGTGTGTTTGGAAGTGTTGGGGTTGGTGGTGTATTTGGAAGTATTGTGTTTGGTGTGTTTGTACCACATGGCTTCCCTGTTCTAACATCAAATAAATCTCCTGTATCACAGGATTTGATTTCTTTAGGTACAGGAAGTGGAGTAACCACTGGTCTAGAAGGAGCTGCTGCTGCACTACCTGAAGGTCCTGAAGTTTTTATGATAGTTACA
>JAIPHX010000005.1 GCA_021734995.1 Minisyncoccota bacterium | reverse complement strand
CCTCTGGGCGCACAGCGCCCAAGCAGGCAAATTTATTTGCTTGCGTGGGGGAATCGAAAGGCTTTTCCTTACGAGCGAAGCGAGTGGAAAAGCACCAGCGCTTGTAAAGCGAGATTCCCTCTGGGCGCACAGCGCCCAAGCAGGCAAATTTATTTGCTTGCGTGGGGGAATCGAAAGGCTTTTCCTTACGAGCGAAGCGAGTGGAAAAGCACCAGCGCTTGTAAAGCGAGATTCCCTCTGGGCGCACAGCGCCTATATTTAATACTTATGAGCGCTATATTACATGCCGGGGTGGCGAAATTGGTAGACGCACTTGCCTTAGGAGCAAGCGAGGTGACTCATGGGAGTTCAAGTCTCCCCTCCGGCACCTTACAAAAACCACATAAAAGCTTTATTTATAAGTCTTTTATGCTTTTTCTGTTTGTATCCCCTACCCCCTTGACTTTTCTGCTAAAAGGTGCTATACTATATGCATGTTTAAAACAATTAAAAACAATCAAATAAGTGCAAAATACTTTGCTTTTGGATTGATAATTATCTTTTCAGTCTTGTTTTTTAAAGCTCAAAATGTATCTGCTGGTTATGTAACTTTCTACCAACCACCAATTTTTGAGAGTGATAATAATTACGAAGACGAATACAACATACCTCTTAATCCTACTCCTTACATTTCCTTTATTACTCCAAACAACATTCCAAAAGGAGCAGATGTGTACAATGTGACTATCACTGGAAATGGATTCACTTCAACTTCTGTAGTAAGAATCAATAACGCACCTCGTACAGCTTCTTATGTAAATTCTACTAGAATGATAATTCAATTAGAAGAAAAAGATATCAAGAATGTAAAAAATCATACCATTAGTGTATTGAATGGAACTCCAGGAGGAGGGATATCCAATAGTGCTATCTTGTATATAACCCCAGCAACAAATGCAAATCAAAACTTTTCTGGTTCTATAAATCCAAATTCAAATAACAATACAAGCAACACTAATACTAGTACAAGCCAAAATAGTAATAGTAATTTTAACTCAACAAGCTATGATTCTACCACAAGCAGAAACGACTCCAATCTATCAGCTAATGCCTTATCATCTTTTTACAACAGTAGAAACACAGACAACTCAAGTTATAAAGGTTTGACATCTAACGCTGTGTTTGGATCAAATAGTTTTTTACCTTCAGGAATATTACAATGGTTTATCTTTATAGTATTAGTTATTGCTATAATCTTTATATGGAGAAAATTCTTCGGTGCTGAAAAGTATTATCGCTCCATTCCATTAAAACACGCTTAAACTTTCTTCAGTTAAAAAACAAAAAGCCCATAACGGGCTTTTTGTTTTTTAACTTTAATAATTCAATTATTGAAATGGTTTTAAATGAACAGTGTTTGTCTCAGGTTTTATATCTTCTATTCCAAAAGTCTCAATAATAACACCTAATAAAAACCAGACGCCAATCATTATTGTCATACCAAGCACACCCCAAAGCATACTATTTTTCCCATCTGTCCTACCCTCCTCTTGATCTGCTTTTGAAATAAATTTAAATACTCCAAAAAGAAATATAACCGTAGCTAAAGCAAACATAAGTACAATAGCTGGATTTATAATTTGCGTAATTAAATTATTTAAAAAACCTTCATAAGTGGTGCTAGGCATTTTTTAGACTAAATAGGAAGAGCTGGGGTACTCATTACTCCTCCAGTTCCTACATCAAAAGTATTGATTAATATCCTTACTAACCCCCACATTGCTACAATCACAGCCAAACCAACAATACCAAAAATCATTCTGTCTCTACCTTTAGTCTTTGCGTCTTCTTCACTTGACATCACATACATAATGACTCCCCATACAAAAATAACAACTCCAAGCCCAACCAAAACTGGTACAACAAAATTCAACAACTCACCAACTTTACAAATAATAGCTTGTAGAGTATTATTGTCTACCCTATCACATATAGGACTATTTTGAGCAGCAAAAGACAACATCGGCAAACTAAAGCTAAACAACGACATTGATAATAAAATTAATTTTTGTTTCATATTTTTCCCTTTTAGGGTTTAATAATAATATTTTCACAAAATAATAAATTTGTGAAAGCGACCTTAAAATAATAATTTTTTCCTAAAAATAGGTTAATTCTATTATACCATAATTATATAAGTGCAAGTATACTATTTATAAAGAACTGTGGATACAAAATAATGGTTACTCACATATTCAACTCTAATTATATTCCATGTAACTCTTAATTATTAACTTTTTTGTACTTGAGGTATAGCATGATCAATACCAAAAGTAGTCCCCAATATTTTTACCAATCCCCAAACAGAAACCATCACAGTCAGACCAATAAGCCCCCACATAATATACTCCCTCCCTTTGTCTTTTTTGTTTTCATCACCCCCAGAAATAACATACATAATAATTCCCCATACAAATGCAACAGTAGCCATAGCAACAAGCAAAGGCACCATAGATTTCGTAAGAACGCAAGTAGCAAAATTTAAAAGACCTTGCAGTTTTTTATCATTCCCTATTTCACAACCTCCACCAGCTGTCTGCCCTCCGAACCCTTTATTGCTTTGTATAAATGTATTAGCCACATCAGAACCATCAGTAATCCCAAAAGTAGTATTAATCATCGCAACTAGTCCCCACATTCCTGCGATTACAGCCAACCCCACAAGCCCCCAAAGCATTCTATCTCTTCCTTTTGTCTTGGCTTCATCTCCACCACCTATCACATACAATACAACTCCCCAGATAAATATTATTACACCAACACTTATTAATAGTGGAATTAACTTACTTAAAATTGTACTAACATTACAAATAATTAAAGTAATTCCTCCATTACTACTGCAAGCCTCAATTGTGCCTGTAGGAATTAAACTATTCAACCCATCTGGAATACTGTTTTGATTTCCATTAAGACCAAAAGTCTTAAGCATCATATTTACCAATCCCCAAAGTGCAGACATTATAGTAAGACCTCCAAGACCCCATAAAATCCTATCACGCCCTTTTGTTTTGGCTTCATCTCCACCACCTATTACATATAATACAACTCCCCAAATGAACAAGACAACTCCAAGACTTATAAGTACAGGCATTGCATAATTAAGCAATTCCCCTATTTTACAAATCAACCCAATCATTCCGCCATCACTACATGAACGAGGAGTCTGAGCAAAAGAAACAATAGGAATAAATAACATTCCTATTGTTAATACCAACGAAAATATTTTTTTTAAATTTTGCATTTTTAAATTTTAAATTTATAAAGCCCGTATTGTTTCAGCTAATAATTGTGCTAATGCCCACGATCCAAGCAAAATAGCGGCACCGATCATTGTATACATAAAAGATTTTCGAGCGGTTTCTAATTTTGTAGCATTCCCTTGTGCAGCTACAAAAAGAAAACCTGAGTAGATAATAGCAACCACAAGCAACGGCATACCCAATCTTAAAGCTTGCTCTAAAACGTTTTTAATTAACTCTGTAATGTTATTGGACTGGATTGGATTACATATTTCTTTGGTCCCGTCACAATTATCTTGAGCTATTCCTACTAATGGAAATACTACAAACATTAATACAACTAATACAAAACTAAACAAAGAATTAAAATTAAATTTCATAAGAATATTATAACATTAAAATGAATTAAATTTAAAGATGTCCCCTTCATAACCTAAAATATTAACAACTGAATATATTGCCAACCACGCACCTATCATCCAACCAACACCCCACAAAACACTTGTAAAGATACCTTTTGCTTTTTGTATTTTAGCTGTTTCGCCCCCAGAAAATAAAATTAAACCGCCAGCATATGCAAAAGAAAGAGCTGAAATTGGGAGCATTATATTGTATATCGCAAAAAACATAATTTTATTGATTGTTTCAATAAAACTATCAAAACCACATTTTTTGGTAATATTACCACTATCATCTCTCGTACCACATACAACCAATCCAGTATCTGCAGGTGGCGGACTTTGTGCAAATAAAAACATAGAAAACATAGGGGAAAAAAGTATGTATCCCACTACCACAAAACCTAAAAATTTATTTAATTTATTCATATATTTTTATCAAACAATAAATTTAATTTGGAATCTATCTCTCTTATTACACTTGATAGATTTAAAGTATTTGACAAAATACCTTCTATTACGTCTTTGAAAATTGCATAAGATTCTTTTGGAGAAGGATCTATCCAACCTCTAGTGAAAAGAGCAGAAGTATAGAATGCTGTTTCAAACTGATTACTCTTGTCGCTTATAAGTAAATCTTTTCTAATCGGGATAGTTCCTGTGGCGGATGCAAATTCTTTAGCAAAATCACTCTTAGACAAAAGATTAGCTACCAAAAAAGCACTATCTCTATTTTGGGAAAAAACAGATACTGCAAGACCATTAATCTCTCCAGATGTAATTTTATTTTGTAAATTATCCATCTGTGGCATCGGCGCTACCATTAAATTCAAATTTGGGTTACGTTCAATCAAAGACTTCAACTCACTCGCAAAACCAAAATAAAATGCCGTACTCCCAGAAGTAAAAGCATCTTTGGAATTAGGCATTGATTTGTTCCAAGAATAATTTTCTTTAAATGGGTCGGCAAAGCTTGTATATGTATTCAAAACATTTTCATTATTAGAAGAATTTAGTGAGCTCACTAGATTGGGTAAAAATACTCCATTATTTTCTACAACAATAGGGGTACCGACCTGCATAAACATTCCTGTTAGTATATATTTAGCATTTTCTATGTTTGAAAAATGCCCAAGTGCTACTGTAGTCTTAATTAATTTCCCACTTTCATCTTTAAAATTTAATACTGGAACCATCTCCGAAAGTTCTTTCCAAGTAGATGGCGGGTTTATTATATTACTAGAATTCAAAAATGCTCTATTATAATACATCATTAAAGGATCTACAGATAGAGGAAAGGCGAGAGCTCCTTTAGATGTAAGAAATACTTCACTTGGTGAAATAAAAATCTGTTGAAAAGATGCTAAAGGAAAACTTTCATAAGGGATAGGTAAAATCTTATTACTGTATTTATAAATTAAGTTTTCAGGCACAATAAATATATCAGGTCCTTTTCCACTAGCCAAAGCTTCCAACAGGTCTTTATCAAAAGAATCCTCTCTTTTTTGAACATACTGTAAAACATATACATTATTGTCATGATTGAAATTTTCAATAGCTTTTGACAAACTACTAGAACTAACTGTTCCCCACAATACAACAGTTCCACCAGACCCTTCTTCATTCTTTTTTTCACCAAGAGGAATCATCCCAGAAAAAACCAAAACTCCTACCACCGCTAGGACAATGAAAACAGTAATTAGAATGATTTGAAAATTTTTCACTTCTTTATAGAGAAAATTATACCATAATTGTGTGTTCCTGCATCAATATTTTTTTCAAAAACAAAACCCCTGGCTTCAAACATCTCTCTGGCTTTTTCTTTTGATACCATTTCTATTTTTAAATGTGATTTGTCTGGACAGTGATCTATCAATAAAAGCTTTCCTCCTGGCTTCAATACTCTTTTAATTTCTTCTACGAAATTTTTCTTATCTTCTATCTGAAACAACACATTGGAAACAATAGCTCTGTCTATTATACTATCTGCGAGTTTGGTCCCTCCAATTTTCTCTACATTAGACCAAATACATTCTATGTTGGAAAGATGTTCATATCTTGCTTTCAATTTTATAGTCTCAATTAAGTCTTTTTGTACTTCTAAAGCATACACTTTTCCTTTTGGAACCATTCTAGCTGAAGCAATGGTATAAAAACCTGTTCCCGCTCCGAAATCAGCTATGACCATATTTTCATCTATTGAGAATGTTTGTAAATTTTTTTCAGGATCGTTGAACATAATTTAAGAAATCAATTTATTCCTTTCTATATTATACATTAATTTTATAATTCCTGAAAACAAAAGCAGTGGGAAAACCTTTATCAGAAAATAATTGTAATTTTTAAGCACACACCAAAGAAGCAATATAATCCCCTGCTCGTAACCTCATTATTGTCACTCCTTGTGTTTGTCTCCCCAAACTAGAAATATCCTTTAAATCTGTGCGGATCACTTGCCCTTTCTTAGACATTGCAATCAACTTTTCTTCTTCACCGTTCAATACCTTACCTACAATTAGTTTTCCTGTTTTAGGAGTTACTTTTGCTGTCTTGATTCCACTTCCACCTCTTTTTTGTACTTTATATTCTTTTAAAGGAGTCTTTTTACCTAGACCATTTTCACTCATTACCAAGAAAAACCCATCTTTATTTTCTTTTTTTACAACGTCAACTGCGATTACTTCATCTCCTTTCCCAAGTTTCATTCCTCGTACTCCTCCTGCAGTCCTACCCATTTGACGAATGTCAGATTCTTTAAAACGAATTGATTGACCAAGATTAGTCGCCACCATTACATCATCTCCTTTGTCTGTAAGGAATGCACTTATCAAGCTATCATTTTTGTCTAATTTGATAGCAATAATACCACTACGACGAACATCTTTAAAACTTCCTGCAGACATTTTTTTGACTGTTCCTTCTTTTGTGAAAAGCATTAGAGATGAGTCAGTCTTATCCAGATTTTTTGGCATTGCCAAAATAGAAGTGACTTTTTCTTCACCTGCTAATGAAATAAAATTCATCATAGACTTACCTTTGGTGGCTCTGCGTCCTTCTGGAATATCATACATTTTCATTTGATACACTTTCCCCATATTTGTAAAGAAAAGTAAATCACTATGAGTAGATCCAGACACAAGCATAGTTACAAAATCTTCTTCTTTTGTTTCTAAATCAACAACTCCCACCCCTCCTCTTTTTTGTGACCTATATTCTGAAGGATCAGTACGCTTTACATATCCCCCTGCTGTAAGCACAAGGACAGTCTCTTTGTCTGGAATTAAATCCTCGTCTGAGATTTCTTTTACTCCACCCTTCATTATCTTTGTTCTTCTTTCATCTTTATATCTTTCAGCTATTTCATCTAACTCAGTAGAAATAATTTTCAACATTCTTTTTGGGTTAGCCAAAATCTCTTTCATTTCTTTTATGAATTTTTGTTTTTCTTCGAGCTCGTCAAGTACTGCTTTTCTTTCTAGGCCAGCAAGCTTGGCAAGCTTCATTTCCAAAATAGCTGTTGCTTGTAAATCTGAGAACTTAAATTCTTTAATCAAATTTTCTTTCGCAACAGAAGCATTTTTTGAGCTTCTAATGATTGTAATAACTCTATCAATCTTATCTAGTGCTTTTTTTAATCCAAGTAAAATATGTTCTCTCTCTTCTGCTTTTCTTAAATCATAAGTAGTCCTTCTTCTGACTACCTCTTGTCTGTGTAATATAAATTGTGCAAGGATAGATTTGAGCGACAAAGTCTGAGGTACTCCATCTACCAAAGCAACTAAATTGAAATTGAAATTAGACTCAAGCTGAGTATTCCTATATATATAATTCAAAACCTTTTCTGGATGAGCGCTAGATTTTAAATCAATCACTACTCTTATATCTTTGGTAGACTCATCTCTCAAACCCTTAATGCCGTCTAATTTTTTTTCTTGCACCAACTCAGCAATAGCCATAATAAGATTTGCTTTGTTTACTCTAAAAGGTAAGGAAGTGATGATTATCTGAAAATTACCACCTTTTTGTTCTATAATCTCAGCTTCTCCCCTACATACTACACCACCTCTTCCGCTAGAATATGCATGAAGCATGTCTTTATATCCATAAGCAATACCTCCTGTAGGAAAATCCGGTCCTTTTACAAATTGCATTAAATCTTCAGTGGTAGCATTCTCATTTTCAATTAGATGCTTCGTCGCTGAGACAACTTCATAAAGATTGTGTGGTGGGATGTTGGTAGCCATACCAACAGCAATACCTAGTGTTCCATTCAACAAAAGAGATGGTACAGCAGATGGTAAGACAATAGGTTCTTTTCTTGTCTGGTCATAGTTGGGACGAAAATCTACTGTTTCTTTATCTAAATCCCTTAAAAGCTCAGAAGATAATTTGGCCATTTTCGCTTCGGTATACCTCATAGCAGCAGCAGAATCTCCATCAATAGAACCAAAGTTCCCTTGTCCTATAATCAACGGATAACGAAAAGAGAATTCTTGTGCCATACCTACCATAGAATCATACACAGCCACATCTCCATGTGGATGGTATTTTCCAAGAACATCTCCGACAATAGCAGCGGATTTTCTAAATCTAGAAGAGAAAGTAAGTCCCATTTCACTCATCGCAAAAAGTATTCTTCTATGAACTGGCTTTAACCCATCTCTTACGTCTGGTAATGCTCTTGCTGTAATAACAGACATGGCATAAGCCAAATAAGACTCTTTCATTTCAGCAACGACATCCACAGGTATAATACCTTGTCTCTCTATTGGTTTTTCTTCTTCTTTACTTTTTGGCATAAAAATTTCTTTTATCTATTTTTGTAGAATTATTTTAATTACTGATTATTTTGTAGTTGAAATTACATTTTCTTTTAATAATTTGAACGGAGCTAAATCTTCCTTAATAGATTCTTTTGTTTCTGGTTTAGCTAAATCAGTACCCAAACTATACACCCAAAACAATAACAAAATAACTGCACACGAAAAAGTGATAAGATGCAAAACATGTCTGCGAACATCCTCTGGTTGATTCCTTAAATGATGAATAACTTTTTTCATATTTATAAAAAAATTAAACTGCTTTTAAAACAACGACCTTACCCTCACTCCCATCTAAATCTTTTCTTTTTAATGTTATTTTGTCTACCACCTCTGCATTCTCTTCTCCCATCTCTTTAAGAAAAATCTGTAAAGAATTTTTGTCATAGTCCATTGGGATTACAAGCTTTGCTTCAAGAGAAGCAGAAAACTTGGCGGCATCTTTTGCAGAAAGTAAACTCTCCCCGCCTATTGGTACAAAAAGAATATCTGGAGATTCTGCCAATCCTCGTGCTTCTTTTGACAAATTGGCATTAGACAATGCTCCTAAAAATACAATATTTATACCATCTATGGTCAAAGAATATACAGTATTGATATATTTTTTATCATTCAACTGAAACTCAGACATTCCTCCGTTTATAAAAATGCTTTTTACTTCATAATCTCCTGGACCACTCACAATAAAAGGCATTCTTTCTCCATAAGAAAGCTGATCAACTCCATTGTAATCTGGATGGTTTGTTGTAACTAACGCAATATCAGCGCCAAACTTAGCACTAATACCAGATTTTGAATCCTTGCTTACAGGATTAAAAGCCAATACCATTTCTCCTTGGTTTATCTTAAAAAACTGCTTTCCGAAATATGTAATAATCATTACATCATATTATATCATTCTATTTTATTTTAATAAAGACTTTAAGAGAATTTACACATCTACTGCCCCTTCTTAAATTTTATCCAGAAACCGCCATATGTGTGTGCACATTACCCTAGTAACTTGCAAAATCTAGAGAATGTAGTATATTAAATGAAGTTCAATATATTAAAAGCTGGATTTAGGATAACCCTTTTTGGTGTAAATTAAAAAGAACCTAAGCCTTTATCCCGCGCACAAGCGGGTATTTTAATTTAAAAATGAAAAAAGACGAAAACGCATCTGAAAATTTGATGCTCAAAACAATAGCAGAAAAAAGTCTTGAAAAGCCAAAGGTAGATCAGTTGGTAGAAGGACCTGTTATTTTAGTAAAAAAATCATCTGTATATGTAGATTTGTCCCCTTTTGGCACAGGTATCATATATGGAAGAGAGTTTATAAATGCTAAAGACATTATCAAAAAAATTAGCATTGGAGATTCTATAAAAGCAAAGGTTGTCGAATCAGAAAATGAGAATGGCTATATAGAGCTTTCTTTGAAAGAAGCAAAACAAGCCCTTATCTGGAGCGAAGCTGAGAAAGCTATCAAAAGTAAGACTATTTTTAGTTTGGAAGTGAAAGATGCAAACAAAGGTGGTTTGATTTTAGAATGGCAAGGAATACAAGGTTTCTTACCTGCTTCCCAGCTTAAAGCAGAACACTATCCTAGAGTTCTAGATTCTGATAAAGATAAAATCTTAAAAGAATTAAAAAAGCTTGTTGGTGAGAGTATTTCAGCTATGATTATCTCTACTCTACCAAAAGAAGGCAAACTTATCTTTTCTGAAAAAGACAACAACACTGAAGAAAAGAAAGAGATCTTATCAAAATATAATATCGGCGATGATGTTGATTGTACAATAGCTGGTATTGTAGACTTTGGAGTATTTCTAAAATTAGAAAATGGATTAGAAGGATTGGTACACATCTCAGAATTAGACTGGGGGTTAGTAGAAGATCCTCGCACTATGTTTAAAATTGGAGATAAAATCAAAGCTAAAGTAATAGAAATAAAAGAAGGTAAAATATCTCTTTCTATTAAAGCATTGAAAGAAAACCCTTGGAAAGAATTTGAAGGAAAACTTAAAAAGGGAGATATAATCAAGGGAGTAGTAATTAAATACAACAAACACGGAGCTCTAGTGTCCATCAAAGAAGGAGTTGCTGGTTTGGTACATAATTCTACTTTTGGATTGGAATCTAAATTAAGAGAAAAACTAGAACTTGGAAAAAACTATAATTTCCAAATAACCCTCTTTGAACCAAAAGAACACAAAATGACTTTAATTTATTTAGAAGATACTAAATAAACAACACAAATCTATACTATCAATAAAAAACACCTCTTTTAAAGAGGTGTTTTTTATTTAGATTAAATATTTCCAAAATCTTTTTCTCCTATTTTTTCCATAATCTTCATAACTTGAGGTACGTAATTTGGGATAATAGAAGGAGGATTGTAAGCAAGCAATATTTCTTTAGTGTCTTTACCCGCATAGTGCATTGCTGTCCTAGGATTTTGACCACCTAAATTTTTTGCCACTGTTTCTACTGCTTCTTCGTGGGAGTCAAAGTTTATTTTACATGAACCCCATCCAAAAGCATTAAAGGTAGCTTTTTTACAAGCAAACTTACCTCCAGTAGACTCACGCATTGCAATAGCTGGTAATAGACGCCAATCAAGACCATATTTTTCAGAAGATTCTACCATTGACTTACCTATACCGTGAAATGGTAAATCATAAGATTTGAAGTAATCGTCTATAGCTTGTGCTTGTGCTTCTAATGTTTTAACTTTAATATTTGAATCTTGGTTAGAAGAAATCAAACCTAAAGCTTCGATATTTTGTTTTTGGGATAATACAATTTCGTTCTTAACTAATAACATATCTCCAATACTAGACGGTGCAGGCATGCCTCCTGTTAATATAGGCAAAAGCACCAAGGAGTGAACGAAACGTATTATATTATTTTTTTTCATATTGTGACGGTATGAGCTCCGTCAACTTCGTTTCTGTTTTTCAGCTCTAACTTAAAAAACCTTTATTCATAAGACTTAAGTCCTATAATAAAGGTATGGGTATATGATAGCATAAAGGAAAACAAAAGTCAAGTATTTTTACTTACAAAACAGAGAAAAAGGAAGTAAAAAAGTCTTATAAAGCAAGGGTTTATTGTAAATATAGTATTTACAAATACTAGCTTAATATGTACTGTTTTTAGAGCATTATTTGCTTAATATAGAAAAATCCCCTCTTGCGAAGGGATTTTTCATATATGAGTCTTATACCTATAAGCCGAATTCTGTAACTCTTTAAAAGAGTCGATGATTATTTATCTAGCTCTATTGTTACCAATAGAGTCAAGCGATTCTTCCGTAAAAACGGACACGATCTTGCACGCGCGTAAGGATTTTGCCGTTTCACTCTTTAGCCGAAGCTAAAGACTCGTCTCTGTTCGCACCTCTTTCCAACTCCTTGGAAGATGGGTATTACCCACTACGTTTAATCGGCTAGGCCGACTGCGTGTTCGGACTTTCCTCTCTTGTTAAAAAACAAGAGCAATCATCTGATATAAGTCTTTGACAGTATATGTGAAAAGTATCCAAAAAACAAGTAGAAATATCTATTACTTAAACATCAATATTATAAAGTAACTATCAGATCTTGTTTGGTATAGAAATATACTTCGATTAGAATCTAAGCTTCTTCAGAGGAAGAACTTTGAGCGTTTTCTTTTTGTGCTTCTTCTGCCATAACGTCATCAATAGAACAGACCCCTGAAACACAAGCAAATTCTTTAGCACCAATGGTATTGTCTTCTTGCTCATAATATACAAGCTTTGAGAAATCTATTTGTTTTATCTCTTTCATTCTTTTTTCATACTCTTCTTTACTTATCTCTTCATAAGGAGCAAGTTGATACACGTGTTCTGAACGAGGCAAAAAAGAAAGCCCTCCTACGATATCCCAGTTTTCGTAGACAAAATTGGCAACTTTAATCCATTCATCATTTCCTACATAAATAGTCACAGATGGGTTGTGTTCAATATAATTTACTTTTAATCTCTTCCATTCTTGAAGCAAATCAATAGCTGAAACTTTATCTTTTGTCACTGCTCCTTCTGGTGCTTTGATGGGAAACTCTAATACTGCTACAGTAGAGTTTGCTGTTGAGTACCCAACTTCTGGTTTAAAAGGGACTCCTTGATCTTTCATTAATGTAAACAATGGATCATTTACACCAATACGAACTCTTCTAATAAAATACTTTGCAAACCAAGGATGCATACCTGAGCCAACATACATAAGCTGACCAGAATTGCCATGTGGCTTCACTGTGGTGACACAAGTAGATTGATTTATACCAAATTTTTTAGCATATTCTTTGTTCACTTTTATAGATTCATTTTTTAAATCTCTCAATACTTCATCATTTCTGATAAGAGTATTGTCATAGTATCCTGTAATAGATACTCCTAGTAAGGCCTCCTCGTCACAATTTTGTTTCCATTCTTTAGAAAGATAACCAAAGTGAGTTAAGGTAGCCTGATATGTACCTAAAATAGTAGAAAGTCTAACTTTTCTTTTTAGCTCAACTAAATCATCTTTTGGACGCACCACAATGGAAGTAAGGTTGCAGAATTGTTTTGACCTAAGAGTAATCTCTCCACAAGGATTAGATCCAGGAAGTTCAACGATAGTATTTTGTTCATCTATAATGCCTGCTTTTTTCCAATTGTCTATTCTTCTTTTTGGTAATTGAGTAAGTAAACCACCTCTATTAAAAATACCTCTTTCCCCTGTGCCGGACTTTATTAACTCAATCCATTCATTTAAAAATTCTGAAGCTGAAGGTTTTTGATTGTACACAGCGGAATTGTTTGCCATAGATCTTTGACCATTTTCTAGCCAAAATTGACCTTGCTTGGACTTTCTCATAGATTCATCATCAATATCTGAAAGAGAAATCAAGGCACTTCTTCTAACGCCTCCTGCAACTACAATCAAACCAATCTGACAAATAATGTCGTGCAAGTCTAGATTGCTTAGACGCTTTCCTTGTCTAGCAAGCATTCTTACTTTGGTAAAATTTATTAAATCAATAAGTGGCTGTGGCCCAGATGCACGTCCTCCCGCGGTGTGTAATCTAGCACCAGAAGGTCTAACTTTGGAATAATCAAAACTTATATCAAGACCATCTGCCCATGTTTTACAAGCCAGCACAAAAGCATCTGCCCATCCTTCTTTGCTATCTTCAACAATATGCGTAGCTAATTTTTTCCCTGTCTGTCTTTTTATTTGAGGAAATTTTTGAACAGTCTCTGACTCTACAGAAAAACCAAGTCCAGCTCCACACATCAAAATATACATAATCTCACCAAAATCTTGCCAACAAGTAGGTGCAATATAAGAACAATTGTATGCCCACACATTAGTCTTGTCACAAGCTGGACCAGCAGACCAAAGTAAACGCATAGAAGGACAAACATCTTGTTTTAAAATAGCTTCTCTTACCTCATCATAATCTTTCGTAGAAAATTTATTGCCTAAATTTTCTTTCATATAGGCCATAAAACGATCTGTTGTTTCAATCCAAGTTTCTCTCCTGCCTAAAGATTCTTGCCATTTAGAATATGTACGATAAAAAATAAATTCTTCGTATGAACTATAAAAATAAGAGCTAGAAGTATCAAAAATCTTTTTATCTTCAGCTGGGACAATCCCAACCTCTCTACGTAATTCTGCCCTTTTTGACCTATATAAAATATAAGCTTTAGCTGTAAGATGATAACCAAGCTCCATAAGCTCAGCTTCAACTAAATCCTGCATCATCTCAACTGTGGGAACATAATTTTTATCATTAGAGTCTTTAATTAGACGCAAAACTTCTTTGTAAACCTTATCAGCGACAGATTGTGCCTCTTTGATGGTACCTTCTTTAGTATTATTGAATGCTTTAGAAATAGCATCTACTATTTTACTAAGGTCAAAAGATATAATATTGCCTTCTCTGTTACGAATGTTTTTTATTCCGACCACTGACTTCTTTGCTCTTGATTTATTTTTACTCATAGATACATTTTACACCAAAAAAAATATTTTCGCCTAGTGGAAAACACTTTTTTCAAAGCAGAAAACAATTAAAGCAAGCTGTAAATAGTGACCGTCTAACATCCTTTCTTTAAAGGACATTTTAAGGTACAAATTGAAATTTATCTCCAAGTTTTAAATTGTTTTTTTGAGAAAAACCAGATACTGTCTCTAAAACATACTTTGCACTTGTATTTGGAGAAAAAACTTCTGGAAAAGAATGTGGTGAAGCTCTTTCTTTTATATGCACAATCCTAAAGTACTCATCAAACCATATAATATCTATCGAAATATTCATATCTTTCATCCAAAAACCATGTTTATCTAGTGTATCAAATATAAAAAGCATACCAATGGATTCAGACATTCTAGAAACACCTGAAAGGCCTTGGGCTCTTTTTTCATAAGTATCAGCAATTTTAACATTTAATACTTTGTTTTTAAGCTTAATATTAGCTGAATGAAAAAACCCTCTTTGATTTACAAAAGTAGTTTTTTCTGTAACATTATCCCCACTTTTCTGAGGAAATTCTTTGTTTTTTTCTGCTAAATATTCATTTTTTAATGGATCTTCATTGGTTGGCGAATTTTTCCCTTCAAAAGAATCCCAAATAGCTGCTACGACTAGAAAACCCATTATTAAAACTATAATATTTCCAATTGAACCTTTTGAATAGTGCATATAAATTAAAATAAAATTACATATATATTATACATCTTTTGTTTTAGAAGCCAAAACATTTTAGAAGACAAAATCCTTCCTAATTTCTTTTAATATTTTATAGCTTTCAATAAACTATTTTAGATTTATAGTTTTTAATTAAACTACCACCCAAACTCTTTTCCCATATCATCAGGAGATGCTCTTTTGCGAGCTACTACTATGTGTCCATTTTCTACTACAATCTTTAATGGAGAAGACAATAGACAGTGACTAGAAGCTAGAGCGTCTTGATATGCTCCTGTGTCAAAAAATACAATATAAAAAGGTTCATTTTCATTAAAATTATAATCAGGTAGTGATACAGAGCTCTCTACCCCTGTATAAATATCATCAGAGTCACAACTAGAGCCAGACAACCATACATCTGTAATTTTTTCATCATATTTATTATTTACAGGAGCCACTGCCCACTTTTGGTCAATAGACCATGTATCTATCAAATCATTCATAAAACTACCATCCACTACGTACCATTTTTTAGCAGGAATATTTTTATGAGTAATATTTTTTGTATCTATTACCTTATAAATCGTAACCTGCGCAGGTGCTACTATATATCTACCCCATTCACAAACAAGATTTGGGTGTGGAACACCTCTCTTCTCAGATTCTTTTTTTAAAAGTTCAAAAATTCTTTCCAATATTTTATCAGCTTGATATTTTTTGTCTCTTTCATATGGAATAGGCATACCCCCGCCAATGTCGATACTGTCCAAAGAAGGGTTTTTTGCTTTTAATTCAAAATATACATTTAAAGCATATTTGGTGGTAGCTAGAACATCTGCTGGTTTATCAAACTTTGCCCCCATACGATAATGCAAAACTTTTAAATTCTTAAATGGAGGCATTTTTAATATTTCTTCTTTAGTAAAGCCAAACCTGTCTATCTTTTTATTCCAACTAGAATTAGTCTTTACAGGCATATCAAGACGAATACCAACATCATAACGAGAATACTGAAAATTTTTAAGTTCGTTTGGCCCCTCTATAATAGGGATTACTTTAAGTCCTCTGTGCTGAAGTTCATCAATCAAGTTTATATATTTATCAGTTTTTGGTCCATTACACAAAATACGCATTTTTTGATTAAAAGATTCTTGCTCTAGCATTTTACGCACCAAAGAAAGTTCATTGTAAGAAGCGGTCTCAATGTTGGCCCCTTCTCCCACCATTGCCATTACCACTTCTTTGGTCTGGTTGGATTTCATAGGAAAATGATAATAAAATTTCCCTTGATATTTAAGTTTTTTGATCAAAGAAGAAGCTAGGTCAATCAAATCCTCCACTCTTTCTTCTAAAATATACGGAAAAAGAATTTCAAGTGAAGTACCAAATTTTTCAGCTAAGTAACGAATGTTATATACATTATTACCCTCTTTCGCAATCAAATCGCCATCTTTATTGAAGTCAAAATATTGAGTATTATATTCTTTCATTCCGAGCTTCCAAAGTTTCTTGGAAACCCTCGCGTTCTTGTGCATTTTTATTTTTTCTAATTTAGAGTAACGAAGAAAAGTATAGCAACTTGAAGTGAAATGTAAAGGGTTTTAATACAAAAGAGTTTATTTAATATAATTCAAAAATCAAATAATTATTTTCCCCATTTAGCCAAAAATCCTTCTTTAAACTCAAAAAAATTGTCTGCCAAGATTGCTTCTCTAGCTCCTGCTACTAGATTTATAATAAAATACAGATTATGGATTGTTGCCAAAGTCCCTGCAAGCATTTCTTTACTTTTAAACAAGTGGCACACATAAGCAGAAGAATAATGCCGACAAGTATAGCAAAGACAATCTTCTTCTATCGGACTAAACTTTTCGCGATAACCCGTATTTGTAATATTTATTTTTCCTTTCTTGGTATACAAAGTGCCATTTCTAGCATTTCTAGTAGGAGCAACACAATCAAATAAATCCACTCCATTTTCTATTCCCTCCAAAATATCTTCTGGCTCTCCTATCCCTAGCAAATGCCTTGGTTTTTCTTCTGGCAATACTTCATTTACCCATTTTACAGCGCTAGACATATCTTCTTTGGCAAAAGATCCTCCAATTCCAAAACCATCAAAATCAAGACCACCGATAAATTCGGCAGATTTTTTACGTAATCTCTCATCTCTCCCTCCTTGAACAATACCAAATAACAAAGGGAATTTTTGTTCTGTATTTCTTCTTTTTAAATGCTCTTCCAAAGATCTCTTTGCCCAACTATGTGTTCGTTCCAACGCCTCTTCTTGGTATTTTAAATCTTCAGAAGGAGAAGTGCACTCATCAAAAGCAAAAATTATGTCAGCTCCAAGATCATGCTGTATCTCAACTGATTTTTCTGGAGTAATATAATGCACTGACCCATCAAGATGTGATTTAAAAGAAACCCCATCTTGTCCTATTTTTGCTAAACGTGGAGCATTGTCATCATCAAATCTCTCTGGAATCATAAGAGAGGGGTCGGTGATTTTTACAACTTTTGATAAATCTTTTCCATAGGCGACACCCAGAGAAAATACTTGGAAACCTCCCGAATCAGTAATAATCGGTCCATGCCAATTCATAAAATTATGTAGTCCGCCTGCTTTTTTTATTAAATCAGACCCCGGCTGAAGATATAAATGGTAAGTATTTGCAAGCACAACCTTTGATCCAAGAGACTGCACTGCCTCTGGTGTTAAAGATTTTACAGTTGCCTTTGTTCCCACAGGCGAAAAAGCTGGGGTTCTAATAACTCCATGAGCAGTCTCTAAAAGTCCAGCTCTTCCCAAACTATTTTTTATTTTTTTTTCTATTTTAAAACTCACTTTTTTAGATTACACAATCTTATTTTAAAAATCAAAAACTAGAAGATACTTGCACAAATCGTATTTCTTGAATATTGATTGGAGAGACCAATAAAACTTTTTGAACAATATCTTTTTGATCAGAAATAACAGCTTCGACTTTTGCTACAGCAAAAGGATAAATCCCTGGAAGAATAGCTATTTGTCCTTTTTCAAATTTCAAATCCCTAGGAGCTTCTATTTGAAAATTACCACCACCTCTTCCTACTAGATTGAAATGAATACTAGCAGAAATATCTTTTTCTGTTTCTTCACTTTCAATTTCTATTGTTTTGGGACTTTTGTTTACAGAAACAACAACTTCGTTAGTTTCTCCATTATTTGAAAATAAAACAACTTTTGACATTTTAGGTCCAACATTTGAAATTTTACCAATTGGGATATTTCCATTAGCAAAAACCATTGCTCCTTCTTTTATATGCTCATCTTCTCCAACATCAATAATCAATGTGCCATAGATAGATTGTCTAGGCTTAGCAAGAACTGAAGCTAAAATCAAGTTTAATTTTTCATTTTTTCTACTGAAAATACTTTTCAATTCTTCATTTTCTTTTTCCAAAACAGCATAATTTTGCATTCTTGATTCAAACTCAAAAATAGTATTTTTTAAATTTGTATTTTCTTTAAGCAAAGAGTCCTTAAAACGAAAACCTGTTCCCATATGATACACTTTTGCTCCTATAAAATTTACAGTATTCACTACTGGTACAAAAATAAATTCAAAGGTAGAAGAAAAAAAGTTAAAAATTGGGCTTCTAAAATATACAAAAAATGCGGTCCCAATCAAAACAGTAGAAATTATTTTTATTTTTTTTGTTTTATTTTTTTTATCTAGGTGGTAAGTCATTTTGAGTACTAATTAAAACCTCTTTATAAGTATCTAAATCATCCAATATGATACCTGCCCCACGAGCTACTGCAGAAAGAGGATCTTCTACTACGTAGATTGGAATTCTTAATACTCTTTCCAAAAGTTCAGAGAGTCCCACGAGCAATGCTCCTCCTCCAGACAATGTAATACCATCACGCATAATATCTGAAAGCACTTCTGGTGGAGTATTTTCTAAAACATCTTTTACTCCATCAATCAATTCCCTAACAGCTGGCAAAATAGCTTCTCTAATATCAGAATCAGTCACCGCTACTTCTCTAGGTAACCCAGTAAGCAAATCTCTTCCCCTAACTTCTGTTTCCATATAATTTCCAGGCACAACCGAACCAATAGACATTTTTACATATTCTGCTGTAGTCTCTCCTATTAAGATCTTAAATTCATCTCGCATAAAACTGATAATATCGTTATTCAATCTATCCCCTGCAATTTTTAAGTTTTTTGATTTTACAATTCCACCCAAGCTAATAACAGCAATATCAGTAGTCCCCCCACCAATATCAATAATCATAGAACCAACAGGATCTTTGATAGGAAGACGAATACCAATCGCTGCTGCCATTGGTTCTTCTACCAAATATACTTCACGAGCTCCGGCGGAACGAGAAGCATCGTACACTGCTCTCGTCTCTACATTGGTAATACCAGAAGGTACCCCTACTACTACTCTTGGTCTACCTAATTTTTTATACATCTTGTCTGCTTTATTGATCAAATATGAAAGCATCTCTTCAGTAACTTCAAAATCAGAGATAACCCCATCCACAAGTGGACGGACAGCTTTGATATGTCCTGGAGTGCGCCCAAGCATTTCTTTTGCTTTTTCCCCCACTGCAAGTATTTGATTGGTCTTAATGTTTACCGCCACTACAGAAGGTTCGTTGATTACGATACCATGACCTTTTAAATAGACTAGAGTATTTGAAGTCCCTAGGTCTATCCCAATATCATTTGAAATATATCTGTAAAATTTTTCTAACATTTTAAATAATTTTTAATAACTCTTCTTGTGATACAATTTTTCCTTTTTCTTCTGTTCGTTTTTTAAGTTCAAAACCTCCTTCTTTCAAGCTTCTCTCTGACACGACTATCCTATAAGGAATACCGATCAAATCTGAATCTGCAAATTTTTCCCCAGCAGACATCGCTTCTCTGTCATCAAAAAAAACTTCAACTCCTTTGCTAAGTAACAAATCATACAGAGAATTGGCTTCTTTTTTTACATTTTCTGATTCTCCTAAAGCGAGTAAATGAAACTTAAATGGAGCAATGGATTCTGGCCATATGATACCTTTATCATCTGAAAGAGCTTCTACTACGGTTCCCATAAGACGACCAATACCAATACCATAACACCCCATAAATACAGACAAATCTTCGCTACTTTCATTTTTAAATGTTAAGCCCAATGGCTCAGAATACTTTTTACCCAAAGTAAAGATATTTCCTACTTCTATAGCTTTATGCTCTACCATTTTTGATTTATCTAAACCAAGAGAACTTAAAACCTCATCATCAAAAACTTCTTTGTTTACCGCTATTCCTTTTTCTTCATCTAGATAAATAGTATCTTCTCCCACAGGACAAATAGTCTGAAATTCATGAGAATATTTTGAAAACATTCCACCTGAAGCAAAAGTAATATAAGTAAGGTGCCCTATTCCCAATCTTTGAAAGACATTTTTATAAGCAATTTTTGATTTTTCATAAAATTCATTATGACTATCTTCATCTGAACAAAAAGAATACATATCTTTCATTAAAAATTCTCTACCTCGCAATATACCACTTTTTGCTCTTGGCTCATTGCGAAATTTTGTCTGTATCTGATAAACAGAAAAAGGTAAATCTCTGTAAGAACTCAAATGTTCTGTAAGCATTTTTGTAATCGGCTCTTCGTGAGTACAACCAAGTCCAAGCTCTGTGTCATTTTTTAATTTCGTTTTAAACCACACATCTACTGCTTCATCACTCCACCTGTCTGTTTTTTTCCACACTTCTGGATCTTGTAATGTAGTCATAGAAATTTCCTGACTTCCAATAGTATTCATTTCTTCCCTTATAATGTTTTCTATTTTTTTCATAACTCTCAAACCAAGTGGTAACAAAGCATACACTCCCGCCATTTGCTTGTTGATAAAACCAGCACGAGTAAGAAGCTCAGCGTTTTTTGCAATTTCGTCAGCAGGAGCTTCTTTCCTTGTTTTAGTAAAAAGTTTAGATTGTCTCATATCATTCATATTAACTGAAAAAAGGTCTTTGGTCAAAGATGTATCAATTTATACCAATATCTCCCAATTTTTAAAAACCACAAAAGCAAAAATAGAATCAAAACCCCTACTATTGCGTATATAAGCTTTTTCTGCTAGAATAATTCGGTATCAAATTAAAACAATATGCAAAAAGATATAACAAAAACAATAGAAGAAATGTTCGCAGTTGGAGCTCATTATGGGTATTCTAAGTCTCGTAGACACCCTTCCACATCTACATATATATATACTACAAAACAAAGTGGAGATATTATCAATCTTGAGAAGACAGCTACTCTATTACAAAAAGCAATAGATTTTATGGAGAAAGCAGGACAAGAAGGAAAAACCATCTTGTTTGTAGGTACCAAGCCAGAAGCTAGAGAAATGATAAAAAATACAGCAGAATCTCTAGAAATGCCTTATGTTATAGAAAGATGGATCGGTGGTACAATCTCTAATTTCCCTGAAATCAAAAAAAGGATTACTGAGTTAGAAGACTATCGCAAGGACATTACTGAAGGTAACTTAGAAAAATATACAAAAAAAGAAAGGACAGTTATGGCAAAGAAAATGGAAAGACTTTCTAGATATTACAGCGGTCTAGTAGGTGTAAAAAAGATTCCAGATATACTTTTCATTATTGATTCAAAAAAAGAACACATTGCTACCACTGAAGCAAATAGCTTTAGCTTACCTATAGTAGCTCTACTAAATTCAGATTCAAACATAAAGGATGTAACATATCCAGTATTGGCAAATGACGCTACTGTGCCTTCAATCAAATTTTTCACCAAAGAATTGTCTGAAGCATACAAAAGAGGTGTCTCCTCTCCTTCAGCCAAATAACAAATTTAATAAATAACCTTAATTATCGATTTTTATCGATAATTTATATTTAAAATTATGATTACAGGAGAACAAGTAAAAGAACTTAGAGACAAGACAGGCATCTCTGTGATGCAATGTAAAAAAGCATTAGAAGAGGCAGATGGTGATATGGAAAAAGCTATTGCTATTCTTAAAAAGAATAGTTCTGATATAGCATCAAAAAAAGCTGATAGAGATGCAAAAGATGGAGCAGTAGTAGTAAAAACATCTGGGAATAAAACAATATTAGTTACTTTACATTGCGAAACTGATTTCGTAGCAAAAAATGAAGATTTCACAAATTTAATTTCTAAGCTCGCAGACTTAGCTCTTTCTGAAGGTGTTGAGAAAATGAAAGAATCTTCAAAAGCAATGATAGATCCTGTTATCCAAAAAACTGGCGAAAAGATAGAATTAGGCGAAATTTCTGAAACAACAGGCGAAACTATTGGGAACTATGTTCACAACAACAAATCCGCTGTAGTAGTATCTTTAAATGGAGGAAATACTGATCTAGCTAAAGATATAGCAATGCACATAGCTGCAATGCGTCCAGAATACATTTCAGAAGCTGATATTACCGAAGAGGTCAAAAAACAAATGAAAGAAATCTTTGAAAAAGAAGTTGCAGATATAGACAAACCAGAAGATATCAAACAAAAAATGCTTCAAGGTAAAATGTCTACTTACTTTAAAGAAAAGACATTACTTGACCAATCTTTTATAAAAAACGCTGATGAAACTATCAAATCTCTTTTAGAAAAAAATAAAGCTTCTATCAAAGAGATCAGACGTTCCACAATCTAACAATGTATATCGCCTTAACAACACTTATAATATCTTTATTGGGGATTATGGGAATGTTGGGACAAAAACTATTCCTTCTAAGAAAACATTCTTCCCTAAAAGAAGAGGAAATTTTTGAAAATCCTTTTACTGATGATATTCAGAATTTTAAAAAAACTATCAAGCAAAATATCCGCAAATACATCTACCTTTCTCTTTTCACAATTTTACATTTCTATATTCATTTTTCTAAATTGTTAAAAAAGAAAAGTTTAGAACTTGCTAAAAAGATAGAAGAGAAATTGTTAAAATCTCAAGGAAATATTTCTAAAGACACAAATGAATCTCAAGAAGTAAATAAATATTTAAAAATGATTTCAGATTATCAGAAAAAGATCCGAGGAGCAGGTAGAAAAACAAAAGAAGAGTAAGAATTTGGTGGAATAGTATGGGCTCGCAAAAAATAAATTTTGTGCTAGAATATTAGAAGTTTTGTATAGAAATAAATATGCCGGCATAGCTCAGTTGGTAGAGCAACGCTTTTGTAAAGCGAAGGTCCGGGGTTCGAATCCTCGTGCCGGCTCCCTTAATCCGATTTTTGTCGGAAATATAAAAATACTTTATAAAAAAAAGGAGCTAACGTTTATGTTAGCTCCTTGTATAAATCAAAGAACAATCGTTCCAAGTTGAAGACATTTTTTCCCACCATGTACTGCTTTCCCACGACACGCAGTTACTATTACATCTCCAAGTTGACGATTTATATACTGAGTAGTTACCCTCATGAACCAATCATCTGTTGTTTGAATTTTAGGTTTATTTATACCCTCATTTTCAAACCAAGAGAAAGTCTGCGGTTGATTAACCACCTCCTCTTGTAGAATCCAATTCATGTTTGTTGTACAAGCACGAGTGAGTACAGAATCAAAGCACTCTTCGTCTGAAAAGACAGTACCTTTCATCCCACTCGAAATTGACTCTTTAAGAACAAACCTTTTGTGAGACAATCTTTCTTTTATTGAATCAATTGTTTCTGCTTGTTTCCCAACAAGAAAAGTTTCCGGGATGTATTTTCTCAGCAGTTCAAGCGAAGACTTCTTAATGAAAGAAGAGAGTAAGCTTTCTAGATGCTCATTCCTCCCATCATTTCGAATTAACGCCAAAACTCCCTTTGCTCCCAAAAATGGTTTGGGTGGAATAATAAAATCCACCTGTCTATTTTTATAAGAAGAAACGATTGTGTCATATAACTCCTTTTTGTGATACAAAAATGGCAAATCGAGGAACATCCCACTTCCAAGGAATGTATCATCGATTTCCATTTCTGAAATAATAGAGCAATTTATTCCATGTTTTGTAAATTCCTGTCTTGCGACTTCAAATTCTGGAACATAGAATCTTTCTTGATCAGCATAGAGAAGTTTAATCTCGTTATGACCTAGGCGTTTCATCTCCCCAGAAAGAACTTGGACAGTCCCCGGAAGTGCTTTCGCCTCAGGATACAACGCTTCACGAAATCTTAAACCTAGAGTAGAGTATCCAAGCCCATGCTTATTATGACCGTCAATTTCGGCAATCTTAAAATTACCATCTTGGTCAACCATTAAATCTACTTTAAGCAATTTGGGAATATGTCTAATATTTATCCCTTGAAGCTCTTGGTAGGCTTTCGGTACCCCTGTTGAGAATACTCGGCGAGCAAGTAACCATGCCCCACCATAATTCAAACTTGAGTCATATGCGATTACTGCAATATGGGACAAACCCAACAGGCAGTCATAGATTGCAACCCCAAGAGTTTGAAGTTCTTGACGTTGTACCTCAGTAATTTGATACACGCTTGGTGAAAGCAGGAATGCGTGTGATTCCTTTCTTGTGCCACTCCAAATACCTGATTCAGAAATGACATTAGTCAGTTTGTTGTACATTTGTAACTCCTTTTTAATTGTAAAAGAACCATTTCTTGTAGCCTCAAACCATTTGGGCTACTGAATGAGTTCCTTGATTAAATCGAGAAGCACATACAACAACCCAAAATTATTTTATTTGAGTGATACCAGTGCCAATATTTATTTTTTTGTATATTATTTTTCATGATTTAAAATTATATTTTCTAATTCTCTAATATCCATGATTTCAAATTTTGCAAACTCTTTTTTATTTTTTGGAATTTGTGTAGCAAATTTTCCTTTTTTTAAACGAACAGTTATAAAACCAAGCTGATTCCCTATTTGTATTTCATCGGAAATACTGTCTCCAACAACAACCACATTTTTTGTGCCTTTTGCAATTAGTTGAAAGTTTTTTTTTGATTTTTTTTCTAAAAAAAATATCTCTTGAAAATAATTTTTTATATTTAATTTTTCTAACATATATTTCCTATTTGGCTCATTCCTGCTAACCAAAAATAATTCATATTTCTTGGATAACTTTTTAAGTAAATTCAAGACACCAAAATACAAATTATCTGTATCTGGGTTAAAAATTGTTCGGTTGTAATCAAAAATTATTTTCATAAAATGAAAACAGGCTCCGAATTACTCGGAGCCTGTTTTTTTGAGTGTTTATCTAAAGTTAGATACTTACGCAAAAACCACTAGCTCCAATTTGTGGAACCAATGATATGTGTATGCCTTTGTTGATAACTTTTTAACCATATTAAAATGGTACCAAATTAGTACCTGTGAGTCAATAGTATACCGAAATTCAAACACTTTAAAAAGTAATCAAAGCACTCTTCAATTTTATACAAACAAATTAGGTCTACTCCTTACTCTTACTCTCGTCCTTCAACGCAAAGGACTTCTCTATCTTAGTCTCAAGCTCCTCTATAGACCGAAAGCCAGTCAAAAGCTCATCGTCAAGCACCAATGCGGGTAGCTTGGTATCTTCTACTTTGTATATTTGAAGCATAGATTTTATAGCTGAAAGATTGGTGCTGTAATCAAAAGAATATACTCTTAAACTAGGAAATTTCTCTCGAAGAGAGGACAATACTATCCCCTGCCTTTTACATTCTGTACAATTATCTACATCTGTATAAAAATACAAAATGAAAGCATATTTATTCCCGCAACGCTCAGAAATATTTTTTAAAAGAAGGTAGTCCTTTATTTGTAACAAAGAATAATATCTGCGAAGATACAGTAGCTCACTACTATCATCAATATTATCTTCTCCCCATTCAAGCTTTTGCCCCATTTCATTTAACTCTTTAGAAAGAGAAGATTCTGCTGTGATATTTTTACAAGAAAGTTCAGATAAAAGAGAAAACTGAGTCTCTGAAGACAAAATGTCTAGAGCAATATCATTTTGAATAGTTTTTATTTGAGATAACTTTTTTTCACTAAAATAATTACTCAGGTACCACGCTAAAATAAAAAGCAAGGATGTTATAAAAAAAACAATCACATATTTTTTCCAATCAATTTTATTATTTTCCATATATTTATCTCCAATCAGGAGCTCTAGATGTTAATGTGTTATAAAGTGCTTTACTAAGCCAAAATGGGGAAATAGTAACAAAAAATATAAAATAATAAAAAAATTCTTTTGTTATTCTATATCTTCCTGTAACCATCTTGTACCCAATCATAATAGAAGCAATCACGAATATATATATCAATATAGAAAGAAACAGAAATGTCCCTGTATCCACAAAAAATAGGTCAATTTTGGGCAAAGTGTAGCTCATACTAAAACCAACTGTTTTAATTTGTAAAACCTGATCTGCTACAAACTTACCAAAATCATATATAATTTTTAACACAAAAAAGACAATAGAGAAGACAGAGATAACGCTAGTAGGGATAGTAAAGTAAGAAAAATTCCCATATTTCTTTTTAAACAACATATCTTTGTAATCCAACATTATATTTATACCCCCATAAGTCCATCGTAATCTTTGCTTAAAAAGCTTTTTTACGGTTGGAGGAGTATTGGTATAAACATAAGCATCGTTGCATTGCTCTATAGGGTAGTTGTTTTTTTGCATTCTAAATGCAATCTCCATATCTTCTGTTTTGTGAGCTTCTTTGTAATGGCCAAGATTATCAAAAACTTTTCTATTAAAAATAGTAAGCGGTCCAGGGGTCACATGAATTCCACCCATAAAACCAAACATTTTCTTTATGAAAACCATCATGAAATATTCAGCTCTCTGCGCGTGCTGTAAGAGGTTTTTAGGCTCTGTTACTACGATTGATGGAGTAACTGCCATTATGGTTGGATCATTCTCAAATACATTCATAATACGATTTAAAGAATCAGGGTCAGCAATGGAGTCTGCGTCCAAACATCCCACATATTCAGTTTCTAAATTTTCCAATCCTAGATTTAAAGCAGTATGTTTTCCACCATTCTCTTTGTTGAAAACTCTAATATTTGGATACTTTGCAAAACGATTCATCATTTTTAAAGTATTATCTTTAGAGCCATCATTTACTAAAATAATTTTTATCTTATCTTTTTGATAATTTAAATTTAAAATAGACCTTACTGTCTTACAGAGAGTAGCTTCTTCATTAAAAGCAGGAACTATGATTGTTACTCCTTTATATTTTTTTAACTTGGTTGAACCTTTTCTGTTCTGAATTTTTTTATTGTTTTCAAAAAAAGTAACAAAGAAAAAAACCTGGACATATACTGCCAAGAAGGTCAGAACATAGAATATAACTTCAGAAATCGTGCTCATTATAAAATATCTCTAATTATACCACAAAACCCTTAAAAAACAAAGAAAAGGGCTTTTTAGCCCCTTTCTTTTAGTACCTATATAACCCCGATAATTTACATTGATTGAGTTGGAGTTGAAGGATTTGCAGAACATTCTGAAGCACAAGTCTTTGAACATTTGCATCCACAAAGCATCATAATAGCAGATACCCCTACTAGAAGATACACAACACCTTCTAATACTGGCATACCTCCCAAAAGCATGTTTACCACATTCCACTGTGTAGCAGAACCCATAAGCATACTTACTCCTACCAATCCCCAGTTGATTCCTCCAACTACAACTAGGATTTTTACTAACATATGTAACCAACCCATTGAACTGTTTTTACAACACATAATTTTATATTTTTATTATTAATTTATAATTCATCCTTATCAAAAGACCAGTTTGAACAAGGATTTATTCTATATATCAATTATACCATTTTTTCAACAAATGCTATAATACAGATGTTAATAATAATTTAAAAAAATAATGGAAACAGAAACCAAACAAGAAGAAATAAAAGAATTAAAAAAAGAATCAGCCCTTAATTCAAAGCTTATCGCCCAAGCACTTATAGTCGGAGCTGTTATTATAGCAGGAGCAATTCTACTTAAAGGAACCCCTCCCCCTCAAAATACAGAAAAGGATGTGGCCAGCTCTCTTTCAGAGGTGGATTTTCCTGTAGTCACAAATGAAGACCATATCTTAGGAAACCAAAATGCAAGCTTAGTGGTAGTAGAGTACTCAGATATTGAGTGTCCTTTTTGTAAAGTTTTTCATCAGACAATGAATAGAATAATTTCTGAAAAAGGAGAAGATATAGCTTGGGTATATAGACACTACCCAGTTGCTCAATTACACCAAAATGCATATATAGAAGCTATAGCCACAGAGTGTGCTTGGCTACAAGGTGGGAATACAATGTTTTGGCTGTATATCAATAAGACATTTGAAAACACTACTTCAAACGATGGATTAGACACAAGCACTCTTCCAGATATCGCTCAAAGTCTAGGATTAGATAAAGCAAAGTTTACTAGTTGTTTGGAAAATGAAGAACCAAAAAACAAAATAGAACAATCCATCACTGATGGAAATACTCTTGGGACAAAAATATTTGATAGAGGTCTCGGCACTCCTGTGAGTTTTATAATAAAAAACGGGAAACTTGTAGATGTTATAATGGGAGCTCAACCCTATGAAATGGTTACTGCTACTTTAGATAAATACTTAAAATAAACACATTTAAAAACCTCTGATTGAAAAAATCAGAGGTTTTTAAATTACTTGCTATTGTTAATCAAAATAATTTTTAAGACGGGCAATCTTTTCATTTTGACGAAGTTTTTCATGTACTTTTGCTTCTATCTGTCTAATACGCTCTCTAGTAACACCAAACTCTTCACCTACTTTTTCTAGAGTATGCTGAATTCCATCTTTCAATCCATAACGCATTTCCAATATTTTGCGTTCTTTGTCATTTAATTCTTCCAATACTTCTTTTATTTGATCAGACAAAATTCTTCTAGAAGACTCTTGATCTGGCCTTAAAATCTTATCATCTGGAATAAAATTTTCTAAAGTAGATTTGTCCTCATCATCTCCTACTGGCTGTTCCAAAGATATTGTTTCTTGAGAAATATTTTCAATTACATGAATTTTTTCTACGGGAATACCCATTTCAGTAGCAATCTCTTCTGCCATTGGTTCCCTACCAAGATCCTGAGAAAGCCTACGGTGCACCTGTTTATATTTAGAAATAGTCTCCACCATGTGCACAGGTATACGTATAGTTCTTGATTGATCTGCTAGTGCTCTTGTAATGGATTGACGAATCCACCAAGTAGCATAAGTAGAAAACTTATATCCTTTTGTCCAATCAAATTTTTCTACTGCTTTAAATAAACCCAAATTACCTTCTTGAATCAAATCAAGTAAAGATAAGTTTGCACTTCTCCCGACATATTTTTTGGCAATAGAAACAACAAGACGCAAGTTTGCTCTAGCTAAAAGATTTTTTGCTTCTGGATCTCCCTGCTCTATTCTTTTAGCTAAGTCTTTTTCATCACTAGCATAGATAAGTGAATATTGTCCTATTTCTTTTAGATACATTTGGATAGAGTCATGCATTGCTGATTTCCCTAAGCCTTTTTCAAGTCCATCATTATCCAAGTCAAGAAGATTACCTCCCTCCAACACATCTATTCCAGCTGAGGAGAATCTTTCATACAATTCATCTAAGAATAGAATATTATTTTCAATATCAGGAAATGACTTCAAAATTTCATCATAAGTAATAAATCCTCTCTTTCTACCCTTCTCTATGATTTCATCTGCTAAGCGATTCAACTCTTCAATCTTTTTTTCGGCAGATGTTTTTTTCTTTAAATTCGATACCTTTTTTGATACTACTTTTTTCGTCTTAGCAGTTTTTTTGATTACCTTTTTTTTGGCTATTGTCTTACTTTTTATTTTTTTTGTCACTTTTTTAACTGGCTTTTTTAAAGCCACTACTTTTTTTACTTTCTTAACATTCTTTTTGGAAACTTTCCTAGATGTTTTTTTTGCCATAAATTTTTAATTATTTTCTAATGTTATTTCACACGACCGCTTTTAATATTTTGGACCTGATTATTCAAATCTCCAATCTCTTTTAATAAAATATTTATTTTATCTTTATCACTCTTTTTTTCAGCAAATTGTAAATCCAACATTTTTTGTGATAACATAATTTTTAAATTTTCTTCTTCTAGATTAGCCAACATTTCTTTTACATCCTGATTTAAGTCTGTACCTATGTTATAAAAGTTTTCTGCTTCAAAAATCAAATCTGAAGTATCATTTTCAAAATCTAACAAAACATCTTCTATTTTTTTATTTAAAATTACTTGAAGTTTTTGCACAATATCTTCCAAAGGAAGTGTATTTTGCGCCAAACTCTTTTGCCATAAAATTATTCCCAACAACCTTCGCAAAATATAGTCTTTTTTAAACAAAATACTATCTGTCTTTTTGTCTAAAATCTTATCTTCATTATTTTCATATTGTTTTTCATCTGTAAATTTACTTTTTAATATTTCTCTTATGTCTTCTTCTCGAATGCCGGTCTTGTGAGAAATAACTGAAATAAAATGAGATTTTTTAACTGGATTTTGGATATATACAAGGTATGGAAGAATCTTGGATTCTACCTCCAATTTCATTTTCAATTGGTCTTTCGAAATATTACTTATAAATTTATCTAACAGAAATTCTATAATATGCTTGGCGTTTCTTATTACTTCTTTCCATGCATCTACTCCTTTTTGAGCGATTAAATCTGCTGGGTCAATACCTTCTCCAATATCTGATGCTTTCACATTCATATCTAAAGCTAGAGCAATAGAGGCAGCACGCATAGAAGCCGCGAAGCCTGCTTTGTCTGGGTCAAAAACAAAAACTACATTTTGTGACAAGCGTTTAATCAAACCCAAACTATTTACTTTATAATCCTCGGATTGATCTTTTTCGCTAAGAGCTGTTCCAGAAGTAGCTACTGTATTTCTAAATCCAGCTTGATGAGACATTATCAAATCAAACTGACCTTCCACAATAATAGAAAAATCATTTTTTCTAATAGAATCCTTGGCTCTATCTATCCCAAACAAAACTGATGATTTTTTGAAAATAGGAGTTTCTGGACTATTTATATATTTTGCTCCTTCGGCAAGTTTGTTTCCTTCATTTTTATCTTTTTCATTTACAAACAATCTACCCGAGAAAGCTATAGTTCTACCGCTAGAATCTTTAATAGGAAACATTATTCTACTTCTAAATCTGTCGTAGTATCCTTTTTCAGTTTTTTTAATCAGACCAGCTTTTTCTAAATCTATTTTAGAAAAAAACTTTCCTAAATTTTCATCAATACCTCTCCATTCAGATTTTGCAAAACCAATTCTAAAATCAGTAACAGTTTTTTCGCTTACCCCCCTTTGTTTTAAATATTCTAAAGCTTCATTTTCATTTTTCAAATTAGCAACAAAATATTCTTCTGCTTTCTCCATGATAGAGTACAATTTTTCTTTCTCAGAAATCTCAGCCACATTCTCTTTTTTAAATTCAGATAGAGAAACTCCAGCTTTTTCTGCCAAAAGCTTCAGAGCCCCTTTGAAATCCAAACCTTCAAATTCTTCCACAAAAGTAAAAATATCTCCTTTTGCACCACAACCAAAACAATAATAGCTATTTCTGTCAGGAGAAACAAAAAAAGAAGGAGACTTCTCGTTATGAAAAGGACATCTGGCTTTCAGATTTGCTCCAATCTGTTCAAGCTTAATATATGAAGAAATAACTTCTTCAATGCTAAGCCTCTCCTTAATTTTTTGCACAGGGGTACTTGCCCCGCTTTGAATATTCATAAGGCAAATTTAAAAAAGAAAACTTTTAAAAAGAACTAGTTGTCAGAACTTTCTTGTGTACTAGGAATTTTTTGTTTAAAACCTGTACCAGCTGGTATCAATCTTCCGATAATTACATTTTCTTTTAATCCACGAAGATTATCTACCCCTCCTTTGATTGCATTTTCTATCAACACACGATTAGTATTTTGGAAAGAAGCAGCAGACAACCAACTCTTTGTGCGTAGAGAAACTTCTGTTATACCAAGAACGATAATCTCCGCTTTTGCTGTTTTACCTCCTGATTTTTCTACTCTTTCGTTTTCTTCAATTAAAGCTACGTTTTCAACAATATCTCCAGATGAAAAATTAGTCTCTCCTGCATCTTTTATTTTTCTTCTAGAAAACATTTGACGTACGATAATCTCTGTGTGTTTACGAGAAATAGAAGCACTTTGCAACTCATACACTTTGTTTATTTCTTGAATAATATATTCTTCTACTACTTCTTTACCAGCCAATTTAAATATTTCAGAGATATCTGCAGAACCGTCTGTGATCAATTGTCCTTTTTTTACTTTGTCTCCCTTTTTTACAATAGGAACACGACGAAATGGTACAGTGTATTCTACTTCTTTTTTACCGTCAACTGCTTTTTCGTTTTGATCAGCCAATATTTTAATTAATTTTTCTTTTGTTCCTTTATCACTTATTTCAATAACTTCTCCATCTACTTCTGAAATTAAAGCAGGGTTTTTAGGAATTCTACGTTCAAAAATTTCTTCAACACGAGGAAGACCTGTAGTGATATCTGTTCCTGCCACTCCTCCAGCATGGAAAGTTCTCAATGTAAGCTGAGTACCTGGTTCTCCAATAGCTTGAGCTGCTACAATTCCAATTGCTTCTCCCAACTTTACCAAATGATTTCTTCCCAAATCTAATCCATAACATTGCTGGCATAGACCGTGAGCAGTTTTACAAGTAAAGGGTGAACGAACATTAACTTCTTCAACTCCCATTTTTTCAATATTTACAGCTTCTTCTTTTGTGATAAGGAATCCTCTTTTATGTATTACATTCCCATCTTTATCTTTCAAATCAGATGCTAAAACTCTACCTCTAATATTTTTTGATAATGGTATTTCAATTCCAGAGACATTTTCTTTATGTAGAATTTTCCCTTCTTTTGTTCCACAATCCTCTTCTGTAATCACAATATCTTGGGCAACATCTACAAGTCTTCTTGTTAGGTATCCAGCTTTTGCTGTGTTAAGAGCTGTATCTGAAGCACCTTTTCTTGCTCCGTGAGTAGTAACGAAATATTCAATTGGAGAAAGCCCTTCATGGAATGAAGGTATAATTGGAAATTCCAAAGTTTTACCTTGGTTATTTTGAATCAAACCTTTCATTCCCACCATCTGAATCAAAGAAGTCATAGTTCCTCTTGCCCCAGAAGTAAACAAATCAAAAGTAGATCCATTTTTATCAAGAGTATCTGACAAAACTTTTTCTAACTCCTTTTTTGCATGGGTCCAAATTTCTATAATCTTTTGGTGTTTTTCATCTTCAGACAAAAGACCGTCTTGCCATTCATTTACTATTTTTCTTTCTTGCTCTCTCCCTTCAGCTACAATAGCTTCTTTTTCTTTTGGTAATTTTATATTATCAATACCCCAAGTGGTACCTGAATAAGTAGAATATTTGAAACCAAACTGTTTTATCTTATCAAGTAATGGTGGTGTATTGTCTACTCCATAATGCATTATCAGTTCATCTACCAAAGCAGACAATCTTTTTTGATTCATTTCATCATTTACATAAGGAAAGTCATTTGGCAAAATACTATTAAACAACAAACGTCCCACAGATGTATCAAATAGCTTACCATTGAATTGTTTGTATTTATCTGTATTTGTACCTAACACTTTTATTTTTGCTCTCAAAGAGACTACACCATATTCAAATGCAGTAATAGCAATATTTGGATTTGGAAAATCTTTTCCTTCTCCTTTTTCTCCATCTACTGATTTTGTCATCCAATAAGATCCAAGCACAACATCTTTTGATGGGTGTACTATAGGATTTCCATCTTGTGGCTTCAATAGGTTTTTATTTGCGGCCATTAATTCTTTTGCTTCCATTTGAGCTTCTTCAAGCAATGGTACATACACAGCCATTTGGTCTCCGTCGAAGTCTGCGTTAAAAGCAGCACAAACTAAAGGATGTACCTGTATAGCATTACCTTCGATCAATATAGGATTAAATGCTTGAATACCCAAACGGTGAAGAGTTGGAGCACGGTTTAGTAATACATACTTACCTTTGATTACTTCTTCAAGCATTGCCCAAACTTCTGGAGTTCTTTCTTCTATAAGTTTGTTTGCTCCACGAATATTGAAAGCTAATTCTGCTTGTAAAATTTTAGAAATAATAAACGGACGGAAAAGTTCTAGTGCCATGTGTTTTGGCAATCCACATTGATTTAAGTTTAGATTTGGACCAACCACAATCACACTTCTACCAGAGTAGTCCACACGCTTTCCTAGCAAATTTTGTCTAAACAATCCTTGTTTAGCTTTCAAATTATCAGAAAGAGATTTTAGTGGTCTTTTTTGAGATTGACTCATTGCGCTATCTCCTTGTTTGGCAATAGAGTTATCAATAAGTGCATCTACTGCTTCTTGAATAATTCTTTTTTCATTACGCAAAATAACATCAGGAGCGCTTATCTCTTTTAATTTCTTTAGACGATTATTTCTGTTGATTACTCTTCTATACAAGTCATTCAAATCAGAGGTAGCATGTCTTCCGCCATCAAGAGCGACCATTGGTCGTAAGACAGGAGGGATTACAGGTATTATAGTCAAAAACATCCATTCTGGACGAATATTTGCATGAATCATTGCTCTGATGAGAGATAGTCTTTTTTGTAATTTTTCTTTATCAACTGAACTTGCTTTTTCAAGCATAGTCTCTGTATGAACTTTTAATTTATTTAAATCCAAATTTTTAAAGATATAATAAATAGCCTCAGCTCCGATATTTGCCTCAAAACAAGTTCCATATTTCAAAGAAAAATGATGGAAAGAAATCTCTGATAAAACCTTTCCTTCGTAAATCTCTCCCACCTCTTTCTTCGCAGTAGTGAAAAGTTCTTTTAATTTTTCTTTAGTTTCTTCATCAGAAGTATTTTTTAATTTAGCTTTATATTCTTTCTCTAAATTTTGAATCATTGATTCTTTTTCTTCTTCGTGTACTTTGGTCACAATGTAACCAGCAAAATAAACAACTTTTTCAAGATCAGAAACAGAAATATTTAAAAGAATACTCATTCTAGAAGGTACTCCTCTTAAAAACCAGATATGTGCTACGGGTGTAGCCAACTCTATGTGTCCCATTCTTTCTCTTCTAACAATAGAACGAGTAACTTCAACTCCACATTTTTCACAGATAATATCTTTATATCTTATGCGACGATATTTTCCACAATAACATTCATAATCCTTTTCTGGACCGAATATCTTTTCATCAAAAAGCCCACCACGTTCACTTCTACCAGTTCTATAGTTGATAGTTTCTGGTTTGGTCACTTCTCCATAAGACCATTCTTTTATTTGTTCTGGAGAGGCCAACTTTAGAATTATTGAATCAAAATCAGTTATGTTTAGTGTTTTCATATTTTTTAATTATTATCATTCTCTTCGTTTTTAATTGAAGGGTTAGATTTTTTTAAATTTACATCCAAAGCCAAACCTCTTAAATAATTCAAAAGCACATTGAAAGATGCTGGTGATGATGGAGGTCTAATAACTTCGTTTTTGATAATGGAATCAAATGCCTGAGAACGACCAGATATATCATCAGATTTTATTGTAAGCATTTCACGCAAAGTATAAGCTGCTCCATAACCCTCCAATGCCCATACTTCCATTTCTCCAAATCTTTGTCCTCCACCTTGAGCTTTTCCACCAAGTGGTTGTTGGGTAATAAGTGAGTAAGGTCCAATAGAACGCATATGTATTTTATCTTCTACCATATGGTGCAATTTGAGCATATACATATATCCTACTGCTACATCTTGATTAAAAGCATCTCCGGTACGTCCATCATACAAAGTCACTCTTCCATTTTCAGGGAAACCTGCTTCTTTTAATTCATTTTTAATTTCATCATGTTTAACTCCCAAGAAAGGAGGAACTACAGCTTGGTAACCCAAAGAATTTGCAGCCATTCCCAAATGCATTTCCAAAATTTGTCCCAAGTTCATACGAGAAGGCACACCAAGAGGCGAAAGAATGATATCTACAGGTGTACCGTCTGCCATATATGGCATATCTTCTTCTGGAAGTATTATAGAAATAACTCCTTTGTTTCCATGTCTTCCAGAAAGTTTATCTCCAACAGAAATATTTCTTACTTGAGCAACTTCAATTACTATTTTCTTTATAATACCTGCTTCTAGTGTATGTCCCAAATCTCTAGAAAAGATTTTTACTCCGATGATTCTACCTTTCTTTCCGTGTTCCATTCTCAAAGAAGTATCTTTTACATCTCTAGCCTTCTCAGCAAAAATAGATCTCAAGAGTCTTTCCTCTGGAGTAAGTTCTGTTTCTCCTTTTGGTGTAATTTTACCTACCAAAATATCATTTTCTCTTACTTCAGCTCCCACTCTGACCACTCCATCTTCATCAAGATCTTTTAATTTTAATTCACCCACATTTGGAATATCTCTCGTGGTGACTTCTGGCCCAAGTTTTGTATCACGTACAACACAAATAAATTCTTCTACATATACAGAAGTAAATTTGCTCTTTTTTACCAATTTTTCAGAAAGGATAATCGCATCCTCATAATTGGATCCAAACCAAGAAAGAAATGCAACAAAAATATTTTGTCCAATAGAAATCTGACCATTTACGGTACTTGTAGTATCAGCCAAAACACTTCCTTTTTTTACTTTATCTCCAACATCTACTGATGGGCGTTGATGGAAAGCAGAGAAATTATTATTTCTAAGATAATTTACAAGGGTATATGTTTTTTCAGTCTTACCTTGTACTGTTATTTTTCTTGCATCTACATAAGTAACAGTTCCTTCTTCTTCTGACAAAATCAACCTACCAGAATCCCTAGAAGCAAGATCCTCTATTCCCGTAGAAACTAAAGGAGCTTCTGGAGAAATACAAGGCACTGCTTGTTTCTGCATGTTTGATCCCATCAATGCTCTGTTGGCATCATCATGTTCCAAAAATGGAATCATAGAAGTAGCAATAGAAAATGCTTGATTTGGAGCAACATCTATATATTCTACTTCCTCAGGAGAAATCATACTTGGTTGAGTTTTTACTCTAGATGCTACAAATTCGTCAGTTAATTTTCCACTTTCGTCATAATTTACTCCAGCATGTGCAATATTTACTTTTTCTTCTTCAAGAGCATTCAAATACACAATCTCATCAGTAATCTTTCCATTTTTTACTTTTATATAAGGGGTCTCAATTATTCCAAATTCATTTACTTTTGCATAGGTAGCTAAGTGGAGGATAAGACCAATGTTTGGACCTTCAGGAGTGTGAATAGGACAAACTCTACCATAGTGAGAAGGGTGCACGTCACGCACTTCCAATCCTGCTCTTTCACGAGTAAGTCCACCTGGACCTAAAGCAGAAAGCAAACGAATATGCTCCATTTCCGCAAGAATATTTTCTTGGTTCATAAATTGAGACAATTGGTTTGTAGTAAAAAATTCTTTTACACGAGCTTGAAGTGGTCTTTGGTTGATGATATTGATAGGTACTGCAGTATCTGCATCAATAATAGACATTCTGTCTTGAATATTTCTTTTAATCTGCATCATACCAGTACGAACTTTTTGTTGAAGCATTTCACCCACAAAACGCACCCTTCTTTGCCCCAAGTGATCTATATCATCTGGTTTTGCATTTGGGGTAGCATTCAAAGTAAAAATATTGAGCAAAACTAAAGCCAAATCTTCTTTTGAAAGAGTGCGACGCTCCAAATCTTTTGGAGTCATTTCTTTTTCAAATCTTTTGTTGAATCTATATCTTCCCACAGGAGAAAGGTCGTATCTTTCTGGGGTAAACAAAGAATCTATAAACTCTTTGGCATTCTCAGCGGCAGCCATATCTCCATCTCTTAATCTTTTATATATTTCAATATATGAGTCTTCTAATGTTTTAGAAGAATCTTTTTGCAAACAATTTTTTATACCTTCTTCCCAAATAGGATTCTTAGGGAATACATTTAAAATCTGTGCCTCATCGGTATATCCTACTGCTTTCAAAAGCATTGAAGCTGGGAATTTTCTTTTTTTATCAATTCTTACATATGCACCACCATCTGCTTCAGACTCTATCTCAATCCACACACCTCTTGCAGGAATAATTTTTGCTCCAAAGAAAGACTTGCCTTTGTTTTCGGATTGTGTAAAGAATACACCAAAAGATCTAGCAAGCTGAGGGACGATAGTCCTTTCTACTCCATTTATGATGAATGTTCCATGAGAAGTCATAAGAGGAAATTCAGACATAAATATCTCTTGTTCTTTTTCAGAACCATGAATCTTATTTATCAATTTTACTCTTGCTTTAAGTAAACCTTGATAAGAAAGCTTATTCACCTTGGAATAAGTCTCATCATTTTTTGGCTCAGACAAAGAAAAAGACAAAAATTCTAATTGAAATTTTTTGCCTGAATAATCGGAGATTGGAGAAAATTCTTTAAAAACTTCACCAATACCTTTTTCCACAAGCCATTTGAAAGATTCTACTTGGGATTCTATTAAATTAGGAAACTTTACAAGGGGTTTTTTATACCTTGAGAAATACTTTTTTGGACGCTGTGTTTCTTTTTGCATATATAGAAATAAAGACAAAAAAGGGTCTTAAACCCTATTTAAGTTAAATTAATAATAAAGGAGACATCCAAAACTCAATCGTTATTTATAAGTATACTTATAAAATATGTTTTGTCAAACTTTTGTATACATTTAATATATGTGACAGAGAGGTGATAGTTATTTTTTTTGAAATTACAATCAACATATTTAAAATCACAAAACTTCTAAAAAACTTTTAATAAATATACTTACCAAACTTTTTTATTAAAACTTACTCAAAAGTAGTAGTCATAGAATTAGGGGTGGAACTAAAACCTTGAATATCTCTATACAAGCCTAGTAATTCGCTTTCATCTTTTGTTAAAGAAATATCTGTAATAGATTTTTCTAAAAAGCTCTTGGTTTGTACGATAAAATCTTTATAATTTTTTATTCTTCCTAAGAATATTTTAAAATCATCAGGTGAAGCAAATTTAGATTTAATTTCAATAAAAGTATTCAAAATTTTATTTTCTATTATCTTTTTCATATCTTTTGCTTCTTGAAGATCAACTTTAGCTGTATACCCCTCGTTTTCTTCGAAAGATTCTCTTTGTAACTCTATCTTTTCTTTTTTTCTATTTTCAAAAGACTCTTTTGACTGCCAAATTTTCCAAAGAGGTTTTTTCTCTTCTTTAAGTTTTTGCATCTTTTTATCAAAATTGTCTTTTAAAAGTTTATTAAAATTCTCCAACTCTTCTATTTTTTTAGAAAAGGTTTTATCTTCTACTGTAAAGCTATCATTTTTATACACTATCTCTAAAATATCTTCATTGTATGTTTCATTTTGCATACTAAAAAAAGCTCCTTTAGGCACAGCAAAGTAATTAATACTAGACAAAACACGATCTAATGATTCTAATTTTAATGCATCTTTTGATTCTTTTTTTTCAATCTCAGAAATTCTTTCACCATAATGCTCTTCCATATCTCTTAATAATTGATTTTGCAAGGGCACAAATACTCTCTCTGTATATTCATTTACCCCTTTGGCCATCAATTGTTGCAAAGAAGCTATCCAAGAAGACATGTAGTTTGCAGGATTTATTTTGTAATCTTCATCTTTTTCATCCACTTTAGCTTGTACTTTTTGTTCTTCATTTTCAAGATTATTCAAAAGCACTTCAGTGGAATACTTTTTTAAGTGTTCTTTAATTTTTACTACAACATTCTTAAAATCTTCTTTATTTTTAATTTTTTTAACCAACTCATTAAATTGAGAAAATGGACCCATAAAATTATGGTACATTAATTCAATCCCTCTTTTTCGGTCAAGTAGTTCTTTTAAACTAAAATCTTTATTTATAGGGTCATCAGTTGGTCCTTCTTTTTTCACCAAAGGAGCCTTACTTCCCTCTGGCCCTCTCATCCCTTCTATATTTTCTATTCCCATATAATTAAAATGACTAACTTATAATGCATTAATTATACAATATACAGAAAGTAAATCAAATCACTCCCAATAATTTGTATATGCTTTATCTAACTCTTGATTGTATGTTTTTAGGAAGATTAATCCTAAATTTTTATGAGGTGGTATATAATTTTTAAATTGAGAATCGTCTTTTAATTTAGAATGGATTTTATCCCAAAATTTTTGCCATACAATCTTTTCTCCGGTCAATATTTCTTCATTTAAGGCTTTTAACAAAAAATCATTAATAGACATTTTTCCTGTACCTTTGGTAGAGATAACTTGAGCATCTGGTATTCTTTCTAAAATTTCTCCCATTGTATTATATCCACCACAAGATCCTAAATGCACAATTTTAACCTTATCATTTATTCTATTTAATGTGTTATGCACATAGTAACTATGCCCCCGATGAACTGCTATCAAGGGCTCTATTTTATTTTCATGAAAATATTTTTCTATGACACTAGACCCCTCCTCTCCCGAACTTGGATAGTTAGCATATATTTCTATTTTTATTTTGCTTTCTTTTTTTGATTTAATCAAAACAAACCCCTTTTCCAAGATCACTTCCCACTCCTTTCTATTTTTATATTGATTCAAAAAATTATAAAAAGATGCAATACCATCTTCATCATTATAAAAATAATATTGTTGGATGTTAATATTATCTTTATTCACAAGATCTTTAGATTCTACTTTAGAAATATCTTCCACCCCAAAATTTTTTACCATATCTTCAAACCAATCTTTCTCAACCACTATTTTATTACCAAACATACCAGCTAGGATTCTATACGCTACCTCATCTTCTATTCTTGCATCTTCTGAGACTTTAATTTTTTCATATTCTAACTTAATTTGTTTTTGTAATATTCCTAAAATTCTAGTATCAGTAACTACACTAAAAATATCAGCTACCGCAATGGCTTGATCTAAATTCTGTGCAATTGGAGAAATATCTTTTACAATACTAGTCATCAATTCTTCACTATCTTTTTTGTTTAGAGTTGCTAAATATTCATTTAACCTATTAAAACTAGCGCATTCTTTAATGAAAATCCTAAATTTGTTCATCCCTACTTGCTTAAGTAAGTCTTTGCCATTTATGTTTTCCTTTTTCATATTTTCTAATAAGCGAGAAAATATTTCATTAAAAGAAGATGTGAATATTTCTTCTTCTCCATACACAAGGAGAGTATATAATTCTTTTGCCGATATACCATCGAGGGAAGCAAACCTTATCTGATCGTTTTGATCGTGCAATTCATTGACCGTCAATATGTTTCTTAAAGAAAGATCTCTTAAATATATTTCCAAATACTCTTCACTTAAAACATCAATATCTGATCTAGCCTGAACCAAAGCTTTAAAAAAAAGTTTGTCATCTGTTATTATTTTTTCTACCATTTCTTTAGTCCAACCATCTTTGGTTATTTTTTTTAAAAAAAGAGCAATTTTAGGATTATCAATATTTTGTAAAACCTTAATTTCTTTTGATTTTGGTTCTTTGATCTCATCCAACAATCTTTTGTATATAGGATTTTCAACAGCTTTATATGAATTTGTAATCAATAAATTTTCTACCAAACTATTCCATTTATCTGCTGGTAATATTTCTTTAATGTATTCATTGTTATACATAAAGTAATCAGGTTCTTTTCGAGCAGATTCTATTATTTCTTCTATGAAATTCAGCTCAGGAACATTTTTAAAAAATTCAATATTTTGCAAAAATCTTTTAGGTTGTGTTTTGGCAATATTAAACATCTGTTCAGAAGTATATTTATACCCATTTAAGTCAAAAATTTCTTTTGTCGCATTTTTATAGGCTAAATGTAATAAATTTAACACAGAAAGTGTGACAAAAATTTTAGCAACAATAGCTACCTTATCTGCAAGACTATATTCTTGTTCTTTTTTCTCTTTTCCATTCTTGCCTTTTGGTTTTTTAAATGAATTTAAGTCTTTATACCCTAATGACTTTGCTGTTGGAATATTTTCTCTGTTATTTACCATATAAATATAAGACGTTAGTTACAATACCCATATTATAAACCCCTCCCTTTACTTTTCCAAGCATCTATCTTTTTATGATCCCCAGACAAAAGCACTTTTGGGACCCTGTGCTTTTTTCCTTTGTATTCCAACACTTCTGGTCTAGTATATACCTCACTAGAAGATACTCTCTCTTCTTCTAAAGATTCATATTTGCCAAGCACTCCTTTGATCTGTCTAGAAATACTATCAATTAAAATCATTGCAGGAAGTTCTCCTCCAGTTAAAACATAATCCCCTACGGAAATACTTTCTGCTTTAAAAATTTTCTGCACACGAGCATCAATCCCTTCATACCTTCCACAAATCAAAATAATATCTTGTGAATCTTTTTTGCCCATCTTTTTTGCATATTCAGTATCAAAGTTTTTACCAGATGGGCTAAAAATTATAATCTTTGGTTTCTTTTTGCAAGACTTACTCGCTTTTTCTATTGCCTTGATCATCGGATCTGCTCTCATTACCATTCCAGGACCACCTCCATAAGGACGATCGTCTATTGGACGAAGGTTGTTGCTGGAAGGTTTAACAAAATCTCTAGGATTGTAAAATTTTACAGATATCAGCTTTTTTGTAATCGCCCGCCCAATGATAGATTCTTTTAAATAAGAATCAAAGGTTTCCGGAAAAATTGTAATTATATGAAATTTCATCTTTTTAATATTCTACTCTTTTGTTCTGTATTACACAAAAAAAAACAAAAGACTATGGATTTATACCATAGTCTTTTGTTTTTGTTTAGCCTGATCGTTCTGGATATTAAATACCCTTCAAATCTTCCATTGCTTGATCAACTGTTTTTAATGAGTCAGAAGTAGTACTAACTGGTCTTGAACTCCCTTCTGGTTCATTAATTTTTAAGTTAACGCGAGCATTATTCTTCATACCAATGATTCTAAGAAGAGTGCGGATAGCTTTAGCAGTGTTACCCATTCTTCCAATAATCTTACCCATATCGGCAGGATTAACAGAAAGAGTGATAAGTACACCCATCTCGTCTACACTACGATCGATTTTTACATCGTTCGGATTGTCTACAAGAGCTTTCACCACATATTCTAGAAATTCCTTGTCGGTTTCTTGCATAATGTGAAGCGGTTTAATTTCTAATATAAAAGCAGTGTTACGACCAAAATTACATATCACTGCAGTTAGTGTATTATATATTATTTATATAAAGATGTGCAAGTTAGAAAATTAAAACTGCAATTTATTTTGCAGTTTTAATTTCTTTTCTTTTCTTAGTAGGACTTTTCTTCGGCAAAACATTTATTTTTTTACCTGGAATTACTTTTTGACTTACTAGGAAATTGTGCATCGTATCTGAAAGTTTTGCTCCCTTACTAATCCAGTATTGGATTCTTTCTGTCTTGAAAAGAGTCTCCCCTTTCTTTGGGTTATATGAACCTACAACTTCCAAAAATCTCCCGCTCTTTGTGCCGTTTTTAGAATCAGTCAAAACAGCTCTAAAGGCTGGGTCGTTCTTCCTTCCTATTCTTTGCAATCTAATTTTCAACATACGACAATATTAACATAAATCAATAAAAAGGCAAATTTTATGGTATATTTAAATTGCATGAAAAATAATACAAAAAATAAGCATCAAAAAGAGTCTTCTTACAAGCACAAAAAAGGGCTACATGATAAGCCTTTATTTACAAACAAATCTGAAGGTGTAATAAACCTAAATTCAAAAGGTGTCGGCTTTATTAAAACAGAAACAGGAAATGATGTTGAAATAGAGTCTATTTATTTAAATACTGCTCTAAATGGGGATCTTGTGTCTTTTGTTATTTTTCCCAAGAAAGGCGAAAAACCAAAAGGAGAAGTTATTGAAATATTAAATAGATATAAAAATAGTTTTGTGGGGATATTAGAAAAAGAAAAAGATCTTTTTTATCTTCACCCTGATGATTCAAAAATGTATATTGATATACTCATTCCTGAAAAATCTTTAAATGGGGCAAAGAATGGTGAGAAAGTATTTGGGACGATCACTTACTGGAAGGATCCAAAAAAATTACCGGAAGGTAGGATAGATAAAGTGATTGGAAAACCTGGAACAAACGAGACAGAAATGCACGCAATCTCTTTAGAAAAAGGCTTTGCTTTCAATCTTTCAAAAGAAGCAGAGATAGAAGCTGAAAAAATAAAGAACACAGGTATCACAAAAAACGATTTCGCTGGCAGAAAAGATTTTAGAGGAACTCTAACTTTCACAATAGACCCAAACGATGCAAAAGATTTTGATGATGCTATATCTTTCAAAAAAATAAATGAAGATGAATACGAAATAGGTATTCATATTGCAGATGTGTCACACTATGTAAAAAAAGACAGCCAACTTGATATTGAAGCTAGAAACAGAGGAACTTCAGTGTATTTAGTGGATCGAACAATTCCAATGTTACCAGAAAATCTATCCAATGACTTATGTTCCTTAATGCCTGACAAAGATAGACTTACAATGAGTGCTGTCTTTGTAATGAATCAAAATGGAAATGTAAAAAATGAATGGTATGGAAAAACAATCATCCATTCTCAAAAAAGATTTACCTATGAGGAAGCAGAGGTCTCTATAAAAAACAAAAATGCTTACTTACATTCGGAGCTTTCTTTTTTAAATAAAATTGCAAAAAAACTCACCAAAGAAAGATTTGAAAAAGGAGCAATATCACTAGACCAAGAAGAAGTAAAATTTGTTCTAGACAGTAATGGTTTTCCATTAAAGGTAGTCAAGAAAACACGAGGAGATTCCAACCGACTAATAGAAGAGTTTATGCTATTAGCAAATAGAAAAGTGGCTGAGAAAGTCTCAAATTCTACAAACAAAAAAAATGGAGAAAAAGGTGTATTTGTATATAGAATACACGACAAACCAAGCGAAGAAAAGATGGCAGATTTATTTTCTTTTTTGACAAGTATTGGATACAAAGTAAGTCTAAAAAATGGATTAATTCCTAGTAAAGAGATAAATACTATTTTAGAAGAATTATCTGGTAAAGATGAAAAGGACGCTGTACACAAAGCGGTTATTCGTTCTATGGCAAAAGCAGTATATTCAACAAAAAATATTGGGCACTATGGTTTGGCATTCAACTATTATACACATTTTACATCTCCTATTAGGAGATATCCTGATATAATTGTACACAGAATGTTGGAAGCTTATTTATCTGGAGAAAAAATAAAAACAGAAAAAATGAAAGAGTATGAAGAAATCTCTAGAAAATCTTCAGAGCAAGAAAAAAGAGCATCCGATGCAGAAAGAGCCTCTATAAAATATAAACAAGTAGAATATATGTCTCAAAGAATTGGTAAAAAATTTGAAGGTATAATAAGTGGTATTAAAGAATGGGGTATATATGTAGAAGAAAAAGAAACAAAATGCGAAGGACTTATAAGTGTCCGAGAATTACATGATGATTTTTATGTATTTGATGAACGTAAAATGAAATTAGTGGGAGAGAAAAAGAAGAAAAGTTACAGACTTGGTGATACAATAAAGATAAAAGTAAGGAAGGTGGATTTAGAAAGAAAAACAATAGATTATTTGTTGGCATAAATTTTTTATGAAATTAAAATTAAAATATACATTTTTTATATTATTTTCCTTTTTATTTGGAGCAGGTCTGATGTCAGGAGCTTTTTATGGGATAGAGTACATCAAAAATTTAGATAAGAAAGATATTTCAGTAGAAGCCAATGTAGTAGAAGCCACAAAAGTAGAAACTCCTAAATACTATTTTGTAAAAGAACCTAGTAATGAATTAAAAGTATCGGCTAAAGCATATTTAGTGGGAGATTTAGACACAGGTGAGGTAATAATCTCTAAAAATGAAAAAGATAGGCACCCAATAGCTTCTGTATCAAAAGTAATGACAGCTTATGTAGCAAAAGAGCTATCAGACGAAAAAGATGTTGCTACTGCCACAAAAAGAGCACTAGATACTTATGGAAAAAACGGAAATTTTAGAGTTGGGGAGAAAATAAAAACAAATGATTTATTGTATGCTTTATTACTTGAATCTAGCAACGACGCATCAGAAATATTGGCAGAACATTTCAATAGAGAAAATTTCTTAAGCAAAATGAATCAAGTAGCCGAAAAAATAGAGCTAACTGACACATATTTCAAAGATCCAAGTGGACTATCCAAAGACAATCAATCTACAGCTTTTGATCTTTTTAAACTTGTAGGATATTTACACAACGAAGCATCTGATTTGTTTAAAATAACTACTCAAAGAAATTTCAATAATAAAATACATAGTTGGTTTAGCAATAATCAATTTTTAACAAAAGAAGGTTATTTGGGAGGAAAAAGTGGCTATACTGATCCAGCGAAAGAGACTGTTGTGTCTTTGTTTTCCATTCCCCTATCAGAAAATGGAAATAGAAATGTCGCAATAGCATTACTACAAAGTAATGACCGATATAAAGATGTAGAGAGAATATTAAACTTTTTAAAAAATAATATTTACTATGGTGGTAAAAAAGATGCAAGCTCTATATGGGTCATGGAAAGGGCTGGTGTTCCTCATATAAAAGAACCAGATTTTGTTACTCTTTTATTTGCTGGAGATATGATGCTTGATAGAGGAGTAAAAAATTCTGTAAACAAAAATATGAATGGAGACTATGCAGAATTATTTGAAAATCTAAATATTTTAAAAGAAGCTGATATTACATTTGCCAACCTAGAAGGACCAGCCTCAGACCAAGGAATAGACCGCAGAAATTTGTATTCATTTAGAATGAATCCTGAAACTATCCCTGCAATTAAAAGTTCTGGTATTGATGTTTTATCCGTAGCCAACAATCATGCTGGAGACTGGGGAAGAGATGCTTTTGTGGACACTCTAAAGAGACTAAAAGAAAATGAGATATATTACACAGGTGGTGGCACAAATAGACAAGAAGCAGAAGAACCTGTCATTATAGAAAAATATGGTATGAAAATTGGTTACTTGGGTTTTTCTGATGTAGGACCAGATTGGCTTGGGGTAAATGAAAATGCTGGAATACTATTAGCGAAAGACACTAGATTTGGTGAAATAATAAAAAATGCTTCTACCAAAGTGGATCATTTGATAGTATCTTTCCATTTTGGGGATGAATATAAAATCATTCACAATACTAGGCAAGAATACCTCGCTCATAAAGCAATAGACAATGGAGCGAAGTTGGTAATAGGCCATCACCCACATGTAATGCAGGACACTGAAAAATATAAAGATGGTTTTATTGCTTATTCTATGGGTAATTTTATTTTTGATCAAGGATTTTCAGAAAATACAATGCAAGGAATGTTGCTTCAAATAAAACTATGGCGTAACGGTGATATTGGTACTCAAAAAAATGTAGTAAAGTTAGACAAGACCTTCAAGCCAGATAAAGTAATACTCGGCAAAGAAGAAGAAATAAAATTTAAAATATTAAAGACTACAAAAATAGAAATTCCTAAGGAAAAAAGTAATTAAATCTAAAAAAATAGTTTATAAAAACATTTCCTAAAATGTACTATTTCGCAATAGCTACTGCTTCATCAAATCTAACAGAAAGAAGCTTTGAAGCTCCATCAGCTCCAATAGTAACTCCATAAAGAACTCCTGCACGAGACATTGTCTCTCTGTTGTGAGTAATCACAATCAATTGTGAATGCTTAGATAATATCTCAAGCATATCTCCATATTTACGAGAATTTGATTCATCTAAAGCGGCGTCAGTCTCATCTAATACCAAAAATGGTGGTGGGTTTACTTGAGACATCGCAAAAAGTAGTGCAATAGAAGTAAGAGATCTTTCGCCCCCCGACAAAGCATGAAGTTCTTTTACTTTTTTGTGTGGCAAAGAAACATTGATATCTACTCCTTGCTCAAACACAATCTCTTCTTCATCTGTATTATCTTCATTTTCTACATCAGCTATGGTTTTATTTCTACTTTGCATTACTACTTGCAAAGAAGCGGTTCCTCCACCAAACATTTTGACAAATAATTCTTGAAATTCTTTATTAATCTTTCGTACTCCTTCTTTAAACTCTGTATCTATCTTTTCTTTTAAATCCACCATTAATTTTTTTAAGGATTCAATACTATTTGCCAAATCTTCCATCTCTCTCAAAAGAAAAACATCTCTTTCAGTAGCTTCTTTGTATTCCTTCATTACATCCCCACTCCCAGCCAATCCGGCATCTTCAAGTTTTATTTTTATTCTCTCAATTCTTCTTTTCAACTCTTCTTGTGTATTATTAGAAAGATTATTTTCTACATTTATTTCAAAGTCTTCAAAAGAATGAATCCTTTCCCCTACCAAAGGCCTTCCTTCTTTAATTTCATTTTCAAAATCTTCTTTTCTTTTAGATAAATTTTCTTCTTTTAGATTAATAACTCCGAGAGCTGAGACCAACTCTTGATGTCTCACCTTTAATCCAAACTTTTCTTTTTCTTTTTCTCGCATTGCTTCCATTTTTTCTCTATTTTCTTGACGCATATTTAGAACAGTAGCAGATAGGTTATTTTCTTCTTTAGTTAGATTATCTATTTCTACTAAAATACTTTTTTTACTTTCTTCTAGGGTAGCAATCTGGTTGGAGTAATCATTCGAAACAGAAATTTCCTTATGTAAAACACTTTTTAAAATATTTTTTATTCTCTCCAAAATAATCTTAATATCCTCAATACTTTCTGTACTAATCGCCTCTTCTACTATTTTATCTAGGTCAAATAAAGCTTTTTGTGCTTCTAATGGATCCACTGCTATTCTTTCATCTATTTTTTTACTTCTTTCTATCTCAGCTTCCATCATTCCTTCTACCCTACCAAGCTTTCTTTCCATTTCACTCTTTAGGCGACGAATATCCATCACTTTATTTTCCAAAACAGAAAGAGCTTGGATATCCTCTCCATTCCCCTCTGCAATATCTTCTACTTCTTGTATTTTTCCTTCTAAATCTTTCAGCTCAGTGTCTATTTCTTTTTTTTCTGCTGAAAGTTTTGAATACTCAGTCCCAATCAAAATATTTTCTTTTTTTAGATATTCTAAATACAGACCAAAAAGCTCTTCTGACATTTCTGTTGCTTTTTCTATTTTTTCTACTTGTTTTTTTAGAAAATTTAGATGCGGAGCATTTTCTCTACGAAGCATAGATACTTCTTGCATGTTTATACCTGTTTTTTCTAATTTTCTTTCAGTATCTTTAATCTTGTATTGATAAATTTTGAGACCAAGAGCATCTTCAATCATTTCTTTTCGCTCTCTCGAATTTGCATTCAAAATTCTGTCTGCTTCACCTTGAGAAATAATATGATGACCAGAAGAACCAATATTTACAGAAGCCAAAAGTGCATTTATGTCTTTAAGTCTAACTTCAGAATCATTTAAAACATACTTGTTCATACCGTCGGTATATACTTCGCGGGAAATAGATACCGTATCAAAATCAAGAGAAATACTTTCCCCCTCTTCGTTTGGCATTTTGAAGACATTGTCTTTGTTGTCAAAATAGATAGAAACCTCTGCTTTTGAGCCTTTGGATAAATTTTTAGAACCTTTAAAAACCATATCACTTCCAGATCGTCCACGCATAGATTTCATAGATTGTTCTCCAAGCACAAAACGAATAGCCTCTAACACGTTGGATTTTCCAGAACCATTGGGGCCTACTACGCATACAATGGGACTTTCAAACACAAGACTAGTCTTCTTGGCAAAAGATTTAAATCCGTTTATAACTAGACTTTGTAATCGCATATTATTCAAGCCAATTTTTAGCTTTTAATGCTGATTCAGCTGATTTTTGTTCTGCTTCTTGTTTAGATTTTCCTTTTCCTTCCCCTGCTAAAGTATTTCCAAAATATATTCCGACAGTAAAATGCTTATCATGATCTGGGCCAGATTCGTGCAATACCCGATATGATGGAGTTACTCCTAGCTCTTCTTGGGCTTTTTCTTGTGCTAAACTCTTTGCATCACGCCAAAGTTTCTTTGAAATAATTTCTTCTGTATATGAAAGAAGATTCTCTGTGATAAACTTCTCAGCAATTTTATAACCTTGATCAAGATATACTGCTCCTACATAAGCCTCATAAGTATTTGCCAAAATATATTGGCGTGCTTTCCCTTTATCTTTTGATTCTCCTTTTGAAAGAAGTAAGTATTCATTCATTCCCAAATCTGAGGCTACTTTTGAAATAATCACAGCATTTACCAAGGCAGATCTTACTGCAGTCAAATCCCCTTCAGAATATGTAGGATATTTTTTATACAAAAAATCAGTTACCACCAACTCAAGTACAGCATCACCCAAAAACTCCAACCTTTCATTGTGTGATAATTTGGAACCAGGGTTTTCATTTATGTATGAACGATGAATAAAAGATTGTTTTAATAAATCTTTATCTTTAAAATTTATTCCTGTTGCTTTTTCAAATTCTGTAAAACTAACCATATATTTTTATTTTTTACTAATAATTTCTAAAGCAGATGTCACCAACGGTACAATATCATTGTAAAATCTCAAGTTGGCAATTTCTGATATTCTAAACCATCTAGCTTCATCAAGACCTCCTGAGGTTTGCAATTCAAGCTCTTTATAATCACTCTCTGCCAAAAAATAAGTAACTTTTTTTAGAATCTTTCCTTTTTCTGGGTGGTTGGCAACATATTGATTTTCTCCCAATTTTTCTTTAATAGTAATATCAAGACCAGTTTCATCTTTTATCTCTCTAATAGTACCCGCCTGCACATCTTCGTCTGCTTTGACAGAGCCTTTAGAAAGAGTCCAATAACCAAACACATCGTGCACCAAAGCAAACATTATTTGTTCTTTTGAATTTGATTCTTCATCAATAGGAGCATTTTTGGTGTAAATTAGAGCCCCTCCATAATTTTCTACTGGTAATGTAGTTATGTCTACTTCTTTATTGTCCTTTTCTCTGCTTTTGCTTTTTTCTTCTTTACGAGGTTCTCCCATTTCTTTGTACACTGCTCCAAGCACTCCGTTTACAAATTTACTAGAATTTTCTCCTCCAAAAGTTTTTGCTAATTCTATAGATTCATTGATAGCTACTTTGGGTGGCACCTGTAAATCATCACCAAACAAAAGTTCTGTAAGACCAATACGAATAATATTTCTATCTACTACAGAGATTTTTTGGATTGGCCATTCAGGTGCAGCTTTTTCTATTATCTCATCAATCACTTTTTGCTTCACTAATATATTTTCAATCAAGGCAAAAACAAAAGGATCATTTTTAAGATCTGGAGCAAATTCATCAATATTGCGCACAAGAATTTCACGAGGGTTTTGTACCTCGGTATTATCACTCTCATTCATAAAATCCCATTCAAAGAGAGTTTGGAGAACTATTGATCTAGAAAGGTGCCTGTTTGCCATTATACTAATCTATATTATTCAGGCCAAAGAAGGTTTATTTTGTTTCAGCCTTTTTGGCTTTTTGTTTCTTTTGTTTTTTTTCAGCCTTTTTTACTAAGTCTAATATTTTCTTACCTCTATAAACACCACAAGATGCGCAAACAGTGTGGCCTTTTTTAGGGGCTTTACAATTGTCGCAAACAAACAAAGTATCGCTCTTCAGTCCATGATGAGATCGTCTGTTTTTCGTATGAGATTTTGTATGTCGCATTCGTACTACCATAACAAGCTTATATTAGCATATATAAGACAAAAAGCAACTTGTAGTATCCTAATTGTTTTCCTTTATAAAAAATGATACTATATAAAGACATACGGAGATTGTTGTGGCTACCAACCATAATCTTTTACACAAAAAGAAGACCGATTGATTCGGCTAACCCGTACAAACAAAAAGAGAACAAATTTGGGTGGAACCGCGACTTTAACATCGCCCCAATGGAAATGAATTTTATTCGTTTTCGTTGGGGCGATTTTATGTTTTATATTATCAATAAACAAAAAAAACAAAATGGAGAAAGAACAAAAATTACACAATCTAAGACACACTCTTGCTCACCTTTTAGCAAGTGCTGTTTTAGAAATTTATCCAAATACAAAAAATAGTATTGGGCCAGCCATAGATAATGGCTTTTATTATGACTTTGATTTTGAATCTCCAATATCAGATAAAGATTTAGAGACTATTGAGAAAAAAATGTTGGCTTTATTAAAAGATTGGAATACTTTTGCACATGAAGAAAAAAGTGTTAATGAAGCAAAAGACTATTTTAAAAATAATCCATACAAGATTGAGCTTATAGAAGAAATTGCCGAGAAGGGAGAAAAAATTACTTTTTATACCGCTGGAAATTTTACTGACTTATGTAGAGGTGGACATTTGGAAAATCCAAACAAAGAAATCCGAGCAGGTATCTTCAAGCTAGACCGGATAGCTGGTGCATATTGGCGTGGAGATGAGAAGAACAAAATGCTAACTCGTATTTATGGACTTGCTTTTGAATCAAAAGAGGAACTAGATGCTTATTTAATACAAAAAGAAGAAGCTCTAAAAAGAGACCATCGAAAGATAGGAAAAGAAATGGGACTCTTTACTATTATTGATGAAATTGGTCCAGGGCTACCTCTTTTTTATCCCAAAGGAACTATTTTAAGAAAGATGGTAGAAAATTTTATTAGCGAAGAGCAAACAAAAAGAGGTTATAAAGATATTTGGATTCCTCATATTACTAAAGGAGAACTATACAAAGTATCTGGTCATCTAGATAAATATGACGCGATGTATTCCCCAATGAAGATAGATGAAAATGACTATTATCTAAAACCAATGAACTGCCCTCATTTTATGATGCTTTACAAAACACTTCCACACTCATACAGAGATTTACCTTTAAGATACACTTGTACTACTACTAATTATCGTTATGAAAAATCAGGAGAACTATCAGGCCTAACTCGAGTAAGAGCTCTTACCCAAGATGATTGTCATATTTTCTGTGCAGAGAGTCAAATCAAAAAAGAAATAGAAGTGATTCTAGATATGATCAAGGATGTTTACAAAGCATTTGGCTTAAATGATTTCTATGTAAGAATATCTCTTCGTGATTCACAAGACAAATCTAAATATTTAGGAGACGACAAAGTCTGGAATACTGCTGAAAATGCTTTACGAGAGATAGTGAAAAGTACGGGCTGGAAATATGAAGAAGCAGAAAATGAAGCTGCTTTTTATGGACCAAAATTAGACTTTATGTTTAAAGATGCCATTGGTAGAGAGTGGCAACTGTCTACTATCCAACTTGATTTTAATTTGCCTGAAAAATTTGAACTTGAATATATTTCAAATGAAAGTAAAAAAGAAAGACCGGTAGTTATTCATAGAGCAATATTGGGTTCAACTGAAAGATTTTTAGGAGTAATGATTGAACACTACGCAGGAAACTTCCCTCTTTGGCTGTCTCCTGTACAAGTAAAAATTCTACCTATCTCCACAGACAAACACTCTGTGTATGCTCAAAAAATACTTCAAGAAATGCTGGACAATAATATCCGTGCAGAAATAGATGAATCCTCAGAAACTCTTGGAAAGAAAATCCGTGAAGCTAAAATGCAAAAAATCCCTTACTTAATAGTAATTGGTGACAAAGAAATGGAAAGTGAAACTCTTACAATAGAGACACGAAATGGAGAAAAACTAGAAGGTATGGACAACAATGCTTTTATACAAAGACTTCAAGAAGAGATTAGAAACAAAACTATTTAATTTCATCTAAAAAACCTCAGAACATTCTGAGGTTTTTTTATAGCTAATCTTAAAACTTACAAGTCAATCTCCGCAAGCTTTGCATTGGATTGAATAAAAGACTTACGTGGGACAACATCTGAACCCATTAAAATATCAAATATTTTATTTGCTTCCTCTGCATCTTCAATAGTGACTTGCTTGATCACTCTTCTTTCTGGATCCATTGTAGTCTCCCACAACTCCTCTGGATTCATTTCTCCGAGACCCTTATATCTTTGCACTCTAGGCTTTGCAGATTTCTTTTTTACCTCTTCTGTATTTTCTTCTGCGTCTTCTGTGTTTTCCGTATTTTCTTCTTGATTGTAACTATCATTTTCATTTTGAATATCATCAAGATTTTCTTCTTTACCAATAATTTTATTTTTCTCTTCATCTGAATAAACATAAAAAACTTCTTTACCTTTCTTTATCTTAAACAAAGGAGGTTGAGCAATATAGATATACCCTGCCTCAATAATTTGTTTGAAATATCTATAAAACAAAGTAAGCAAAAGTGTCCTAATGTGAGACCCGTCCACGTCGGCATCAGTAGCGATAATTATTTTGTGATATCGTGCCTTTTCTATATCAAAAGTATCTCCAATAGAAGTTCCTAATGCTATAACGAGAGCTTTTACTTCCTTGGATGCAAGCATTTTGTCTATTCTAGCTCTCTCCACATTCAAAATTTTTCCGCGCAAAGGCAAAATCGCTTGAGTCCTTCTATCTCTACCTTGCTTTGCACTATTGTGAACAAAAACACCAGAAGCAAGAGCAAAATTGTGAGTACCTGGAACCTCAATATCATACACATCAATTTTCCCAGAAAGATGCACAATACTCTTTATTTTGTGGTTATAGTTTTCAACAGCATCTTTCAATCTATTAAAATCTTCATCGAAAAACCTATTAAAAAAAGTATTGAACGATAGTACATTTTTATTATTTTCTATCTTTCTTAAATCTTCAAAAGACTGTATGTCTATAGATTTGGTTTGGTCATAAACTCTTTTTAGAACTCTAATTGTGTTTTCGTAATAAGTTTTATTATAAGCAATTCTTCTCTTTTCCCTAAATTCTTCTGTCCATTGTTCTTGTGTTTTTTTGCTTCTCCAATCCAACAAATCACCTTGCATCCATTGTTTTTTAGCTTTTTCACTCAAATTAACTTTTGCTAAAGGATTCATTGCAAAAAACTCTTTCACTTTTTTTGATTGCTTCTTTTTATTTTCAGTACTAGCCCAATATTCTTTCTGTGCTTTTTGTAAAATATTTTGACTTTTTTCTCTATAATCTTTATTGGAAGCATAAAAATCTAAAAATTTATTTACCATATATTTCTTATATTCTTCATTTTCCCATTGTGCTTTAGCTCTAATACTTAAATCTTCTCTCATAGCGAGCATTTTTTCTCTTATTTTTTGTCTATATTCCGGAGTCTTTCTTAAAATACTTAATTTTTCTAATACATCTGGTCTTTTTAAATTTTTTTCATAATAAAAAGAATGCAGAGAAATATGCTCTTCCTTTGTGAGTCTTACTATATTGTCCGGATTATTATTTGTTTTATTAAAATCTTTGTGATGCCTATATGCACCATTTTCAATAGTATCAAAACCTTTACGCAAATTAAATTCATCTGCCAACATATGAGTAAAGATCCATCTATTAGAATTGTTATTATAGACCATTTCATATCCCTTTATTGTGATACGCCCTCCAATTTCAGAAATCTTTTTTCTAAGGGGCATAAGAGAATCTGTAATCAAAATATCTTTTGCTTGTTTATAAGTACCGTCTCTCAACATAAACAAATGGTCTGGAGTGCAGACTATTTCTTCATTATTATCCAAGATAATTTTTATAACTTCTGCGTTAGTCTTTGTTCTTCTTGGATTTTTTATTTCTTGTATTCCAATACTACCATCATGAAGTATTGTGTAACAATAATTTTTTTTGTTATTTTGATATTCAGCAATAATTTCTTTAAAAGATATATTTCTACCGTCAACCAAAGCAACTTTTGTGTCTCCTGAAAAACACCCTCCTGCAGAATCTCCTTCCACAATAAAGAGTTCAGATTCACTCGCATCTTTTGTTTGACAATCTGCTAACTTTCCTGGAAGAGTCATCCCCTCAAGAGCTCCCTTACGTAGCACAGAATCCTTTGCAGCTTTTGCCGCTTTACGAGCTTTCATTGCAAGTACTGCTTTTCCTATGATTGACTTAGCTTCATCTGGATTTTCCTCTAGAAAACCCGAAAAAGCCTCACCAAAGACAGTAGCTACTGCACCTTGAGCTTCTACACTACCAAGCTTTGCTTTAGTTTGACCTTCAAATTGTATTTCACGAAGCTTTACAGATATCACAACAGTAAGACCTTCTAATACATCTTCTCCTGTAAAACCTCCTTCAGATTCTTTGATCATTTCATTCTTTTTGCAATATGTATTCAGAGTTCTAGTAAGAGCAGTTTTAAAACCTGTAACATGTGTACCACCTTCTGGGTTGTAGATATTGTTGGCAAAAGGAACAATGCGATCTACAATGTCATCTACATATTGCAAGGCAATCTCCACCCCCACTCCGTCTTGTTCTTTTTCTACATAAAAAATATTTTGTTGAACAGGTTTTTGAAACTTATTGTAATATCTAATCAAAGATGTAAGTCCTCCTTCAAAATAAAAAGAAACTGATGGAAGCTCTAAGCCAAGCTCTTTGAAATAGAATACAGAATCTGGATCTAATTTTGAATTTTTTGATTCAAATAAAAGAGTTGGGTCAAATTCTCTTGCGTCTATAATAGATACTCGTAGTCCTTTTACAAGATATGCTTGCTGACGAATATGACTGACTATCACATTCCAATCAAACTTTATTTCTTTAAAAATTTCTATATCTGGCTCAAAAGTAATGATCGTTCCATTTTGTTTAGTAGAACCAATCTTTTTTACTGCGGATTTTTTGACCCCTTTTGAATATTCTTGTACATAAATACCTCCATCTTTATGGACTTCTGCTCTACAATATATAGAAAGAGCATTTACGACTGATGCACCCACTCCATGCAACCCTCCAGACACTTTATATCCTTCACCTCCAAATTTCCCTCCGGCATGCAAAGTAGTCATCACTGTTTCTAAAGCAGATACTTTTGTTTTTTTGTGAACATCAATCGGAATACCACGACCATTGTCGGTTACTCTAATACGATTACCTGGAAGAATAACTACTTCAATGGTATCACAAAAACCTCCCATCGCTTCATCACGAGAGTTGTCAAATATTTCCCAAATCAAATGGTGTAAACCTTCAGGACCAGTAGTCCCAATATACATTCCAGGACGTTTACGGACAGGTTCCAACCCTTCAAGGACCGAAATGTCAGAAGCATCATAATGATGCCCTTTTCCACTCTTTGTGTCTGCACTATTTTCTTTTGCCATATAGTCCTATTATACCAAAATGTATAGGTAAATGCTAGTTATTATTTGATTTATCTTCTTGCAAATCAACATTCAATTGTTTTATTATTCGTTCTATTTTTTCATAAAAATCTTTAATAACAGAAGACATAACAATCTCCTTTTCGTCTAAGGTTATTGGTTGGACATATCTATCTAGAGTTTCTAAGTTCACAGAATTTGTAGGATAATTAGAGTTTTGATTTAGTTTTAATTTAAAATTTTGAATTTTGTTTAAATATCCTATATATTGAGCAACTTCTTTTCCTATTCCTTGACTACTATTAGAATTAAAGTTATTAAACAAAGATAATATTTGATCTTCAACATAGTTTATATAATTAATTTTAAATCTTAATAAATTAATTGTTTCTTCTAAGTCCTTTTTCTTTAAGCTAATAAATTTATTTTCTTCCTCATTAAATTGTTTTTGTACACGAGGTAAAACAGTATTTAATAAGTTCATTCTTTTACTTAAAAGAATATCTCTTACTTTTTTGTAAAAACCTGAAAAATAATTTGAATCTGCATAGTAACCAGAATCAATATTAAAAGTAATATCATCCACTTTTTTAGGTAATAAATGATTAATATCAGACCAAATCTCATCATTAATACTACTAATTTCTTTTTTACTTAATTTTAAATAACTATAATCAATATTTTTTATATAATCTTTTATATAATCTTCAGAGGAAATATTACTGAATCCATTAACAACTTCTCCAAATACATCTCCTATCTTATTTCTTAATGTTGAAATTTTTTCACCATTTTCTACTATAAAATCATTAAGTGAAGTTTTGTTTTGAACCTCTGTGAATTTGCCTTTGTTTTTATGTAGATAAATCATAAACTTAATTTGTTCTGAAATAATATTTTTTAATCCTTTTTCTAAACCCCTATCTTCAAATGGTTTTTTGAAATCGGATTTCAAAACTTTTGTAAATATGTACTCTGTAAATATCTTTTGATATTCTTCTTCAGAAATAGATTTATCTAGGCCAGTAAAATTATCATATGAATATCCTGGTAAAACTTTAGAAAAGTTACCACAAAGAATTAAATCTTCTAGTAAATTTTCTAAGTTATGTTTTTTATATGGACCAAAATTACCATAACGTTGATCTACTCCATTTTGAGAAAACAATTTATCTATAACATCAATATATGAATTCATCTTTTCCTGCTCCAGTAATTCATCTTTTTCTTTTTCTAGAACTTTTAAACCATCATCTGTCTGGTAAAATAATTCTTTAGATTTTTTTTCTTGTACACTCGCTAAAGTTTGTAATTCTTTTAATTCTTTATTTAAATTTTCGACTTCGTCACCCATCCCCTTCCATTGTTCTATTTCAAGCTTAAAAGTATCCCTAAATTTATCTGTTAATTCATCTTTATACATATCTAAATCTTCCTTTTTTACACCATCAACTATTCCCCTTTGTTGTTTGGTAAAATCAATCCTCTTTTGTTTAAAACTTTCTCGTAAATCTTTTACACTCTTAATTTCTTTAAGTGTGTTTTCTAGTTCTTTTTTAGCGTCTTGATAAAGAGATTCAATTTCTGTTTTTTTATTCAATTTCTTTTCTTTTGCTAATTGAATTTTTTCTGCTGCACTTAGTTCGTTGTTATTTTCATTCATAACACAATTATAAACTACACACTAATTATTGTCTACCTTACCTCCCATCCATTTTTCCCCTTTATTTTAATTGTTATTTTATCCATAATACTATTCACTTCCTCATCTGTAAGAGTCTTTTCATATGATTGAAAAATCAATCTATAAGCATAAGAGGTACGTCCATCCTTGCTAAAAGAATCAAACATATATGGATCTTTTACAAGTAATTCTCCACCGTTTTCCTTTAGAATATTATAGAGTTCATCTGCTTTTTGATCATCTGGTATCCACACTGCAACATCTCTATACACAAATGGATAGACAGACCACATTTTGAATTTTTTTACCAAAAGATCATCTTGTCCTGCGGATTGTTTTTCTAAAGAATCTGCATCTACATCAGCAGGAGCATTTTTGTTTGTATCACTTTGCATTTCTTTGCAAAATTGCTCCAAGGATACTTCTATAACATTTTTTTTATCTCCATAAACCACTCTTGTCTCTTCTTTGTCTTTCAAAAAAATATTTCCTATTTCAAACACTTTTACATTTTCCAATTCTAAAAATGGAGCGTTGACTGCATTCAATTTTATACTCTCTTTTAGTCCATCTGTTAAATTTGTCCGCAAAAACTTTTTATCCGAAGCACTTTCAAGCACTTCTACTTCACCACTACTTTTAAAAACATAAGTCATTACTTCACTATATCCATCAGAAATTAATTTATTTTTTGCCCACGATGTTTTTTGGTAAATATCACTCTTTTTAGGATTTAATTTTAGACTAGAGATGACTGGTGGGACTTTGTCATACCCCAAAATTCTTCCTACTTCTTCTGCTATATCAGATTCGTTTTCTAAATCTAATCTCCAAAATGGAGCTTGGACAACAAACTTATCAGAATCTTCTTCAAGACCAAATCCATATCTTTCAAAAATATTTTTTACTTCCTCTTTCTGAATTTCTACCCCTAAAATCCTAGAAATATTTTGAACAGAAAAAGATACCCGCTTTATATTTTGCTTGTCCAAATACACGTCTACAATCTCTTCAAAAGAAGCTTCTGGGCACATCTCTGCAATCAAAGCTGAAAGTTCTCGCATCGCATAAGGAGCAAGCTCTGTAGGTAAATCATTCTCAAATCTTTTACGAGAGTCAGTAAATATCCCCAGAGATTGGGCTGTCTTTCTGACAGAAGTAGGATTAAAATTAGCAATTTCTAAAATAATATCAGTGGTAGTATTGTCTACTTCTGCCAACTTTCCTCCTTTGACACCTGCAATAGCTAAAATATTTTTATCGTCAGCAATGACCATATCACTTTCTTTAAATACTACATTTTTATTATCCAATGTAGTCATTGTTTCTTTTTCTTTTGCCTGTCTTACCTTGATGTTTTCTCCCACAACTTTTTTCAAATCAAAAGCGTGTGCTGGCTGACCACAATCATACATTACAATATTTGTCGCATCTACTATGTTGTTGATTGATCTTTGTCCAATTGATTCTAAGTGTTGTTTCACCCAATCTGGAGAAGGGCCTATCTTTATGTTTCGCACAATCCTTCCCATGTATCTTCTACAATTTGGAGTATCTATATTTATTTTAAAATTAGTAGGGTTCGTCTGTGGTATTTTATATTTTTCTTCAGGACTAACAAAAGTAATATTTAACAAAGAAGCGAGCTCTCGTGCGATTCCTTGATGTGAAAGCAGATCATGTGCCCTATTTGGTAAAATATTTATATCAAAAATAGTATCTTTAGAGTCTCCTTCTCCAAAATCTTCTATCCCTTCTACCTCACAAAGATGATATGTAAAAACATCTGCCAATTTACTTGGAGCAGGAAGTTCTGGCATATACCACTTCAACCAATTGTATGATATTTTCATAATTAAAATTGATTTAAACGCAAATCTCCTTGATAAAAAATACGGACATCTGGCACCCCCCATTTAATCATCGCGATACGATCAAGACCTCCACCAAAAGCAAATCCTTGATATTTTTCAGGATCAAGCCCAAGATTTTGTAAAACTTTTGGGTGCAACATTCCTGCCCCCATCATCTCAAGCCATTTGCCTTTCCATTTTGTATGTACTTCTAAAGATGGCTCTGTAAATGGAAAAAAGCTAGGACGGAATTCTACTTCTATTTCTTCTCCTAACATTTTTTTATAAAACTGAGACAATACACCTTTTAAGTTGGCAAGAGAAATACCGTCTTTTTTTTCACCAACCATAATGCCATCTATTTGAAAAAACTGCATTTCATGTGTCGCATCAGTTGCCTCATTTCTAAAAACCTTTCCAACAGAGATAAATGCTGAAGGAAATCTATCTTCTTTTAACGCCCTCTCTATTGCTCTACCTGCAGTACAAGTAGTGTGTGTTCGTAAAACTTTTCCAACAGAATCTTTAATCCAAAAAGTATCTTGCATATCTCGGGCAGGATGATCTTTTGGTACATTTAATGCGTCAAAATTATACCATTCTGTCTCAAGCTCTGGACCTACCACAATCTCAAAACCAAGCTGAGCAAATACTTCATAGGCCTGTCTAGAAAGTATTGAAAATGGATGTTCTGTTGTTTTCTTGTTTTGCATATTTTTTTACATTCCTCTTAATTGTAAATTGCATCTATGGGCGTTATTGCACACAAAAGTGAATTCATTGCCTGCCTTATCAGAAACATTTAAAATTCCATCTTTTTCTAAAATCGCTTGCTGATAATATTTTGTTAAAACATTATCAGACCTGTCACTCTGTAAAAACTTCACGAAAGATCTAACTCTTTCATCTCCTTCCTCGTACGTTATTTTAATGTGCTTTACTATTATATCAGACATATTTCCATTATTCATAAATCTTAGCCATTTTGCAATACTGACATTCTTTCTCTTTCCCAAATGGTGTGAAGTTGCATGGACGATGCACCCATTCACCTGTTTTTAATAAATTGTCGTATTCGGTGATATCTCTGACCAACAAGTCTATTTGTTCATTTGAAATATTGGTTTCGTAAGTAGCATTCTTATCATTCTGAGAAGCTTCTAAATACAGAAGTCTAGACAACATCACCTTTCCACTAGTGGCTCCTTCAAACAAATATGAATACATGGTGAGCTGTCGCATATGTGGAGAAAGTCTACCTTCTTCATCTATCTTTTCTATCACTCCTTTGGTCTTTACTGATCCCGTCTTAAAATCAGTCACTATATATTGTTTTTTTTCTGATCCATTTAATTCTTCTGATAAGTCTATCCTTCCATACATCAAAAGATGTGCAAACCTAGAATCATGGAAAGAAAGAGGTCTCTCTGTGAGATATTCTTTAGAAATATTTTTATAAAATCCATTCAAAAAATCTTGCATTATCTCCTTTCCATCATTGACAAGCTTTTGGATTTCTCTTTTTGATAAATCTATATTGTCCTTTTTTATATATTCTTCTAGCTTGGCTTCAAGCTCATCTCCTTTTAATACTTTTTTATTCTTTAAAATAAAATCAATAGTAGAGTGTACGGCAGATCCCAATGCTGAAGATTTACTTTTCAATTCTGGTAACTTTAAAAAACTTCTAAAATACCATTTCCAAGGACAATCAAAAAAGTTATTGAGCAAAGTAACTGCTACTTTTACATCAGCATAATTTTCGCGCACAAATTCTTTTAATTCTTCAAGTCCCACCCTCAAAGGTTTTTGATTTTCAGGAATATATATTTCTGGACCAAGGGCAAGTAATTCACTCTCTGTATCTTCAACATTCTTTTTTACAAAGTCCACTTCAGTTAATTCATTTATAATATTTGCAAGAGACAATTCTCTTCCTCGATAATCATTGTCAGAATATGACAGAGTACAATGTTCTTTGGCTCTAGTCACAGCCACATACAATTCTCTTTTGGCATCCATCTCATCTCTTTCTTTTAAATGTTCTTTTATTTTTTCAGGCAAGGTGAAAGCATTTTTCTTACCAGACATAATAACCTCTTCGTTCATGTGAGCAACCCAGACAAAACGATACTCCAAACCTTTTGATTTATGCAAAGTCATCACTTGCACACCATTGTTTGATCCGAAAGATGCTAGTGGGATATGATTGCCATAAGATTCAAGTCTTTTGATATAGGTGATAAATTCTGTCAAAGACGGAGCTTTGCTTCTCTCTTGGAAAAGCTCTGCAAGATGTGTAAATGTTCGTACCACTTCTACATTTCTCAAAAGTTCATTATGATCTTTTACATTATCAATCATGAGTCTTTTGCCTACTCCTGCCACGATATTGACCACACTTTCATGACTAAATTCTTCTACAATCCCCGAAAGTTTCATCCCCCATTTAGAGACATTTCCTTCTCCAAATAAAGAATTCTTGTGCTCTATCTCTCCTTTTTTAATATCTTCCAAAGTAATCTTTTCAAGCTTTGCTAAACTTTTTAAAAATTTATGTCCTTCCAGATATGGTACTTCGCTAAATTTATCTAGAATGGATTCTGATAATAATATAAAATCATTTGGATCAATAATAATTCCTAAAATACGCAAAAAACTTTTTGTCTCCGGTAATTCAAATAAAGATATTTCTTTACCAGAAGAAGTTTTAATTCCCATATTTTCTAGTAAATTGATGGCATTACGCACCTGATACTTCCTAGGCACAAGTAGTGCGCACTCTTCTGGTTTTACTCCTTCATCAATTTTCTGTTTAAAAAATAATCCTGCACCCAATACCTCATCTCTAGGATATGCATACCCACTAAGATGTATTTCTCCTTTAATATCAATAGTGCTTTTTAGTTTGCCTTCAGCAATGGAGCTTTTTAATATATTTTCAGCTAAAGAAAGAATTACAGGAGCAGAACGATAACTTTCTATCAAAGTAATGAGTTTTGTGTCTTTAAATATTTGCACAAACTCTTCAAAATACGAAAGAGATGCTCCTGAGAAACCATAGATAAGCTGACGGTCATCTCCTACCACAAAGATATTTGGCTTTTCTTCACTCCCCCATACTGCTTTTAGAAAATCATTCTGTACTCCACTAGAATCTTGATGTTCATCTACTAAGACATACAAGTATTCTTCTTGAATATCTGCACGGACATCTTCATATTTTTTCACCAATAGAACTGCATAACTAAGCACATCATCATAATCTAGTCGAGCAAGAGCTTTTTTCTTTTCTTCATAAACTTCATAAAAAGACACTACTTCTAGAGTGCGCTCTAAAGATTCAATCTTTTTTTCTGAATCTTTTTTTAATTTTCCTTTGCTTTCTCCTCTTGAAGAAATGTTGTCTGGATCATCTTTAATATTTTCTATTTCTACTTCAATAATTTCTTTAAATTTATCTGGGGCTATCCCTTCTCTTTTCAAAGTAGATATCAAATGTTTTAATTCTTCAAAATACATTTCCGGATTTGCTCGCGGGCTGATATGCTTCCAATCTCCGTCATGTAATATTTCATCTATCAAAAAAACAGCTTCATCGTCTGATAAAATTTTTGGTTCTTTTTCAAAATCAAGCTTATGATAGTGTTTTTGAATAAGTTGGTTGATAGCAAAACTGTGAAAAGTAGATACAGATACTTTGGTAGCATCTCCGCCGATATATTTATGCAATCTCTTCTGCATAGCTCGCACTCCAGAGTTTGTGAAAGTAAGACAAAGAATACTTGAAGGAGGAGTATCTGTCTGTTTTAGAATATTACCAATACGCAAGGCTAATACTTGCGTTTTACCTGTCCCTGGACCAGCCACTACCATTACAGGCCCATCTATAGTATCTACAGCTTCTTTTTGAAACTTATTGAGCTTTTTATATTCCTCTTCAAAATTATCTTGTATTTCTTTTATCTTTTTAGCGCTCATACATCTATTTTACACCACTTCCCGATTTTTGTCCTTTTTATAGAAAAAAACATTAGAGATATAGAAATAAAGCTAACATTTTGAATTGCTTTTTTATTTTTCGTTTGATAGTATAAAGATACAATGATCATTCGGTCAATTGAAGAGTTTTTTAAGAAAATTCCGTTTTGAAAACTTTGATATTTATTATCAAAGTACCAAATGACCACACGGTCAAACTATCAATCCCCGAAAGGGGATTTTTAGTTTTACTTGAAATTAATAAGTTCTATTTTTCAAAATAAAAACTAATTTTCCCTTAATAATTTCAAATTGATCTGAGGATATCTTTCTAATAAAACGAGTAAATCTTTTTGTACTTATTAAGCGTAACTGTGAAAGTATTACAAATGATTTTTCAAAATTGTAGTCTAATACATGATAATAGTATCCTTCTTTGTTTTTCCTTGTTATAGGTAGTACCCAGCAAACTTTTTTATTAAATTTTTTAATTACCAAAACAGGTCGTTCAAACAATTCGTTTTTACCATCTTGTTCACTACCAATATTTAAACCTATTGAACACCACCAAATATCTCGTTCGTTAAAAACAAGATTTTTATTTCTTTTCTCTTCTAAAATCTTCTTTTTTTTATTCCAAAAATCAAAATCCTTCATGTTTTTATATAGAACACAAAAAAATGCTGGTAATAAATCCCAACCTTTCTTCAAGAGCTTCTTCAGAGTTCTATATAAAGTAAATTACACTCATTATATCAATACCAAATATATTTTCAATATTAAAAAATATTACACAACATGATCTACATTACACCACTTCCCGATTTTTGTCCTTTTTATAGAAAATGCTAATGACGGTATATTTATTTTGTCTCCAAGCTCTTTGGCAAGACTGCGAACATACCCCCCAGAAGATATTTGAACAAAAAAAGAAGCTTTCAAATAGTATTTTGATTTATTTTGATTTATGCTTTTTCTCCACACATCTAGTATCTCCGCTTGTCTAAAATCTCCGCTTACTTTATGTATTCGGGTGCAAACATTTTTACGCAAAGCTGTTTTTGATATTTTCTGTATCTTTTTTAAATTTATTTTTTTAATAAATATTTCTTTAGTAGGAATCTCTACTTTTTCTCCTTTTCGAGCATAGCTAAAAAGTGGCTTGCCTTTTACGGTGCGAGAAGAATAGATAGGATATTTTTGTATAGATTTCCCTAGAAAAGAACCTAAAATCTTTTCTATTTTTTCTTTCAAATCCTTTGTTGTCAAATTTATTTCTTGTATTTTTGTTACTTTACCCAAAACATCATAAGTATCAGTACTGAAACCAAAAAGTACCTCAAATTGATATTCTTTTTCCAGTTTTAAATATTTTTCTTTTTCTTTTGTTTTTTGACCAAGTAGAAGTATCAGCAATCCTTTTGCCATTGGGTCAAGTCTGCCTGCATAGGTAATAGGGACATCGAGTGATATTTTTTGCTTTTTGCGAAAATGTTCAAGCGCTTCTAAGGGTGTTTCCCCTTCTTTTTTGTTTATAACAGCAAGGTTTTGAGGCATACTGGAAGCATAGCATAATTAAAAATTATTACCCTCTTGCCACTTTTAAAGCTTTAGTCCACCAAAGTAATTGAGAAATCATACCATCAGCTGATTTTTGCATATTAGTAAACATTTCTTTTGCATCAGCTTTACCAAAAAGTACTGGAAAATATTGCTCTCCTGGAATATGAACTGCATTTCTAATAGGCGCCATTTGAAGTTCCACTGCAATCAAGCGAAGGTGTTCTACTGCCCTAGCTCCCCCAACAGAACCATAACTCACAAATCCGATTGGCTTGTTGTTCCATTCTTGATACACCCAATCAAAAGCATTTTTTAAAACTCCTGTAGTACTATGATTATATTCTGGACTCACTACCACAAAAGCATCCCCTTCAGCTATTTTTGAGGTAAACCTAGCAACTGCTTCATTTTTATAGGGCTCAGTCTTGTATGAAGGACTTACTGCTTCATTAAAAAAAGGCATCTCATAATCTTTTAGATCAAGAATTTCAATAGATACATTTGGTTGTTTCTTAAGTTCTTCAGCAATCCATGCGGAAGCTTTGTCTGCAAAACGACCTTCTCGAACACTACCCACAATCACTTTGATATTTAATATAGTATTACTCATATATTGATAATACTCTACCTTAATATGAGTTGCAACGTTTTATACTAAAAAAGATTTGTTTTATTTATCTTTTTGAATTAAAAAATACATGAAAATCAACCATAAAATGATAAATTTTATATGGTTATTTCGATAAAAGTAATTCTTTATTGGAATATCACTCTACGTTTTTAAAAGCTTCCGATGAATTGCTCATCAACTCTCTCTCCTTTTCTTTGAATTTCTTTACTTGAATTGATATTTCAATAAAGAACTTTTCTTCTGGCTTCAAATCAATATTTTTCTTTAGATATTCTTCCAGTAGAGTATAATTTTCTCCCGCATTTGCTGTTAAATTCATTAGTTCACTCACTTTATTATCTTCACTTACATTATCTAATCTTTCATATGCATCCTTCCATAAATCTTGCAAAACAGAAGAATCTTCGATCAGCTGTTCCAAGGTATAAGTAGTGGGTTTTTTAGGCTTGGCCCGGACCCCAAATTTTTGACACAAAACTTGTATAATTAATATTAATAATTAACACATACAAGCATATGAAAAAACATAGAGTAGCTCTTGAATTAAGAGAGCAAATAATTAGTAGAATCAAAAATTTGGGGTCCGGGCCAACATAATAAATTCCAAAGAACCGTTTTGGGATTTTCTAGTGAAAAATCAAAACATGAAGACGTTGATTTAAAAACATATGCAAAATATATCCTTAAAGAAGGAACTAATGGAGAAAAACGTGAGCTGATGGGATGCTTTAAATCGAAAATTAAAATTACGAAAGGAATCGTGACGATAGAAAAATAACCCCAATAAACTTCAAACCCTCTTTTTTTCAAAACCACCAAAAATATGCTAAAATAATAACATGAAAACCCCCGATTGGTTTCCCAAAAAAACTGAACAAGAAGGAGGCCTTGAAACACTCAAAATAAAGGAGCAGTGGAATTCTCAGA
>JAIPHX010000004.1 GCA_021734995.1 Minisyncoccota bacterium | reverse complement strand
GCGGTGCCCGAGGTGGGAATCGGCCACTACATAGCCAGGTGCTTTTCCACTCGCTTCGCTCGTAAGGAAAAGCCTTTCGATTCCCACACGAAAGTGCATAAATGCACTTTCTCTCGCGCGGTGCCCGAGGTGGGAATCGAACCCACATCCCTTGCGAGACACGATTTTAAGTCGTGCGCGTATACCAGTTCCGCCACTCGGGCAAATTATTATTTAAAAATATGATTATTAAATAATATAATGCACAAACACAATTATAATGTTTTATTTTTCAAATTACAACCTGAGGCCATGGTGGGATTTGCACCCACGCATCGCGGTTTTGCAGACCGCTGTGTTAGCTACTTCACCACATGGCCATTCCTATATCCTACTTGCCCCTAAGCAATTCGTCAATTCTCTGTCTATTCTTTTCACCCTGATCTATTTCAATATCAATAAACGGTATAATTTTTGTTCTGATTTTATTTTTTATAAATTCTCTTAATTCTTTTCTTTTTCTTTTTACAAAATCCAATGCTGCGTGTTCTTTTTCTGTGGGTAAGACAGATATATAGATTGTAGCTTTTTTGGAGTCAGAAGTTAAGCTGATATTGGTAACAGTGATCAAAGAAGTGCGGTTGCTTTCTTGCTCTAAAAATTGAGCAGACCACTCTTTTATCATATTTGCCATTTTTTGATTTCTTTGGTCCATAATTTTATTATTTTTCAGTTATGTAAAAAGATTCTATTATATCTCCTGGGGCGATTTCAGTTTTAGATTCTATCATCATGCCAAATTCTGTTCCTTCTTCTACTTCTTTTGTTTTCGTTTTATTTTTTTCTAAATTAGTGATGTTGCCTTTGCCTATCTCTGTTTCTCTGCGCATTATTCTATTTTCACCAGCCATAATAATCCTACCTTCCAAGACTTTTCCACCAGCTATTTGTTTGTCTTTCATTTTACTAAATACTTTTAATATTTTTGCTCTACCTGTGATTTCAAGTGTCCTTACTTTTGGCTTTCTGTTTTCCATCTCTTCTGTAAGCCACTCTGTTAGTTTGTAGATAATATCAAAAGAATATGTTTGAATGTTTTTTTGTAAACAAATATCTACTGCGCTTTTATCTATTTTTACATTAAAGCATACTACCAATATATTTTCTGGGGAAGAAATAGTTTTAACATCAAATTCACATATTGGTCCTATTCCTTTCTGTACAATTTTAAATTCAGCGTTTTCGCTTTGTATCTTACTGATTTCTTTTTCAATAGCTTCAACACTACCCCATGTGTCTGCTTTTAATACTATTGGAATAATTTTCTTATCTTCTGTTGGGTTTTCTGGTACTTCTTCATGAGGTTTGTTTTCAAAAATTTTCTTCTGTTCACTTATATACTTTTCAGCTTCTTTTTTGTTGTCAAAAGATTGAAATTCATTTCCGATTTCTGGCATTTTATTCCAGCCAACCAATCTGACAGGGGAAGAGAAAGAAATCTCTTTGATTGGTTTTCCTAAAAAGTTTTCCATTATATTTGTAGAACACATACTATCTTTTACTGTTACAAACATCCCTTTTGTCAGTAACCCGTTTTTAATAACAAGAGTTGCTTCTATTCCTCTTTTTGAATCTAAATTTGCTTCCAAAACGAACCCAGACGCATTTTGATTTTTATCTCCTTTAAAATCTTCCATCATTGCCATAATATTTATTAAAGAAAGAAGATTGTCCACACCATCACCAGTCTTTGCAGAAATTTCTGCTACTGGAATTTTCCCACCGAAGTTTTCAAGATATATTTCATTTTCAGCTAGTTCAATTTTTGTTTTTTCTATATTTGCATTTGGTTTATCAATTTTATTGATAGCTACAATATATGGAATATTGTTTTCATCAATTGTTTTTTTTGCTTCTAGTGTTTGAGGTTTTACTCCATCTTCTGCAGATACTATTAAAATAGCTATATCTGCAGTCATAGCACCACGCTCTCTCATTTTGGAAAAAGATTCATGACCAGGGGTATCTATGAAAGTTATTTTTCGATCAATTCCTTCTTCGTCCTTATGTAATACTTCATAAGCGGAAAGAGCCTGAGTTATACCTCCAGCTTCTTTCTCTACAATGTTTGTATTACGTATGTAATCAAGTAGGGTAGACTTACCATGGTCAATATGTCCCATAATGACTACTACAGGGGATCTTTCTATTATATTATTTTCATTTTTGTTTTTATTCATATATTTCTCTTGGAAATTAAACAATACTAAAAAGCGACTAGGTCTTTAGATAACTACTTCTTAACAGAAGCCTTTTGAAGTGCTTCCTTTTCTTCTTCTGTTAGCGAATGTTCTGAGATACCATTTTTGATAGGTTTGGCAAATATACTCATTCTTTCTCTGGCATAAAGGCTAGAAAGTATAACACCATTTTCTTCTTCGTTTATCATTGCAATTGCAAAGCTTTGATTTCCACCTTGTTCTGGGAATGGATTGAAACGGATAGTCTCAACTCCACGGATACTTTCTTTTGCTTTTTTTTGTAAAACAGCAATCTGTGCTTGAATTTTGTTTTTTTCCTCTTGAAGATTCAAAATATCTAGCTGTAGATTTTCTATGGTATCTTCCAAATCCTTTCCTTTCTTACCTGCAAAGAATCTTTGGAGTCTCTTCTCTGTCTTGACAATCCAAAAAACTCCAAGCAATATGATTAAAGTAAGGATGGCTGTTATGATAGTTATAGGATTTAGTTCCATTGGTTTTTAATATATACTATTATTGACATTAAATCAAACCATTTTTAAATGAATGAGATTAAAATATAAATTTTTTATGAAAAATAAAAACCAAAAAAGAATAATATATGCGGATTACGCTTCCTCTTTTGCCCCAAATGCGAGTGCTATTCATGAGCTTGGAGTCAGTCTAAAAAAGAAATTGGAAGAATCTAGAAAAAAAACAGCTGTTTTTTTGGGAGCAAAAACAGATGAAATTGTATTTACAAGTGGGGGAACTGAAGCCAACAACTTAGCCCTTCAAGGTGTTGTATGGCATATCTTGTCTAAGCAGAAAAAAACATTACCACATATTATTGTTTCAAACATAGAACATCCCTCTGTTTTAGAAACAGTCAAACTTCTAAAAGAGAGAAAATTGGTTGAGGTTACTTATATCCCCGTAGAAGAAAATGGTATTTTAAATCCTGCTTTATTAAAAAAAGAAATTAAGAAAAATACTGTTTTGATATCTGTAATGTTTGCGAATAACGAGATAGGGGTATTGGAACCAATAAAAGAGATTGCAAAAGAGATACGGCATTGGAAAAAACATTCTAATAATAAAAATATTTTTGGTGAAGAATATCCCTTACTGCATACTGATGCAGTACAAGCTGTGCATTACTTTGATTTAAGGATGGAAGCTTTAGGAGTAGATATGTTGTCTTTATCAGGATCAAAAATTCAGAATGGCCTTGGAGTGGGGGTTTTGTTTAAAAAAAGGGAAGTCAAACTTGCTTCACTGCTTGGTGGTGGAGATCAAGAATTTGGAATAAGAGCAGGAACAGAAAATGTGGAAAGGATTTATGAATTTGCTGAAGCTTTGGAAAGTATAAAAAAATCGCACATTAAAGAATTTAAAAGAGTAAAGAGTTTAAGAGATTTTTTTGCAAAAAGTTTAGAAAAAATAGTTTTAAAAAATGGTTTTGAATATATTATAAATGGGGATTTTGAAAAACGGTTGCCCAACAATCTAAACGTTACTATCAAAAATATTCCAAGCGATCTACTTGTCATTGAACTTTCTACTCTTGGTATTATGATTTCTGAAAAGAGTGCTTGTAAATCTGGGGATAAAGAGGTGTCCCATGTAATAAAAGCAATTAGAGAAAAAAGTCTAAAATATAAATCTCCAGAATATTTACAAAGTTTGAGGTTTTCTTTTGGAGAAAGTAATACCAAAAAGGATGTTATTTTTATTTTAAAAAGTTTTGAAACAATCTTGAAGAAGCTAAAAAAATGGTATAAATAAATGTTTTAAAAATTTTATTTTTATGTTATACTCATAAAATAAACATATTATGCCACCATTACATAAATTTACAGCCAAATCAAGAGATGCAATCAAAAAAGCTCATGAGCTTGCAATAGAGCGTGGTCAAAACCACGTGTCAGCTTTGCATTTACTTTCAGCTCTCTTGCTCCAAGAGGAAAGTATGGTTAATTCTATTTTAGACAAAATGGAGATAGATACTATTATGATTACCGATGCTGTGCTTGAGTCCATAGAACTTCCAGAAGCAAATAGTACATTGTCACCTTCATACCAGATATATCTAAATCCTGATTTAGCACAAGTCATAGAACATTCAGTAAAATTGGCAGAATATATGAAAGATGATTTTGTTTCCACCGAACATTTATTTATAGCAATGATTGAAGTACCTGGTGAAACTAGAGATATTTTGGTTAGATATAAAATTCAAAAAGATGCTGTTATGAAGGTTTTGGAAGAATTGCGTGACCAAAACATTACAGATGTTTCTGAGCCAAAAAAATTTAGATTACTTTTGAAATACACTCGCAATCTCACCAAGCTTGCCAGAGAAGATAAGCTTGATCCTGTAATTGGCAGAGACAATGAAATCATGCGTATTATGCAAATATTATCTCGCAGAACAAAAAACAATCCAATACTTATTGGAGAAGCTGGCACAGGAAAGACTGCGGTGGTAGAAGGATTGGCTGAAAGAATAATCAAAAGTAATGTTTCTGAATCTTTAAAAGATAAAGAAATAGTTTCTTTAGATCTTGGGTTACTTGTGGCGGGTACAAAGTATAGAGGAGAATTTGAAGAAAGATTAAAAGGAATTATGAAAGAAGTAGAAAGGTCAGAGGGCAAAGTAATCCTTTTCATAGATGAAATACATACTATTGTAGGAACAGGTGGCACAGAGGGCACTATGGACGCTTCAAACATGCTTAAACCCGCTCTATCTAGAGGGGAATTACGAGCAATTGGAGCTACCACTTTGCGTGAATACCAAAAGCATATAGAAAAAGATCCTGCTTTAGCGAGAAGATTTCAGCCAGTATATATAGATGAGCCTACAGTAGAAGATGCTATTACTATTCTGCGTGGATTAAAAGAAAAGTATGAGCTTTTTCATGGTGTACGTATTACAGATGATGCTATTGTATCGGCGGTCAATCTTTCTACTAGATATATTACAAATAGATTTTTACCAGATAAAGCTGTGGATTTGATTGATGAAGCATCATCTTCTTTGAAGATGGCTTTAGAAAACAAGCCACCACTTCTTGAGGACACACATAGAAAAATAATGCGTTTGGAAGTAGAAAAAGAAGCTCTAAAAAAAGAAGTTTCTGTTTTGACTGGTACCCTAACAGCAGAAGAAAGAATCAAAGAAAAAAATATTAAAGAAAGAATTAAAACAATAGAAAAGGAAATAGCTAATTTTAAAGAAAAAACTAAAGAGTTAGAATTGAAATGGCAAAATGAAAAAGAAATTGTAATAGAAGTTCGCACAATTAAAAAAGATTTAGAGTCACTTCGTCTTGAAGCAGAAAATGCAGAGATGCGATCTGATTTATCAAAAGCTGCTGAGATTCTCTATGGCAAAATACCTGCTTTGAAAAAAGATCTTGATACCAAACTAATTAGATTAAAAAAATTACAAAAATCTCGACGTATTTTGAAAGAAGAGGTGACATCTGAAGATATCGCTGAAGTTGTTGCTCGTTGGACAGGTATTCCACTTATGAAGATGCTTGAAGAGGATAGAGTCAAACTTGAAAAAATGGAGTCAGAATTAAACAAAAGAGTGATAGGGCAAGATGAAGCAATTAAAAGAGTGGCGGATGTGATTCGTCGTTCACGTGCAGGTATTTCAGATCCAAATCGTCCAATTGGTTCTTTTATTTTCCTCGGTCCTACAGGAGTAGGAAAGACAGAGCTCACAAAAGCATTGGCAGAATTTATGTTTAATGACGACAGAGCTTTGATTAGGGTTGATATGTCTGAATATATGGAAAGGCATTCTATTTCAAAATTAATTGGTTCTCCTCCTGGTTATGTGGGTTATGATGAATCTGGTCAGCTTACTGAGTCTGTTCGCCATAGACCTTATTCAGTGGTACTTTTTGATGAAATAGAAAAAGCACATCCAGAAGTATTCAATATGTTACTTCAGTTGATTGACGAAGGAAGACTTACTGATGGAAAAGGAAGAATTGTTAATTTTAAAAATACAATTATTATCCTTACTTCCAACATCGGTTCTCAGTTTGTAGAAAAAATGGAATCTATTGGATTTTCAAATAATCAAACGATAGAAGATTATCAGAATATGAAAGGAAAGATTACAGATACTTTGAAAGATCATTTTCGCCCAGAGTTTTTGAATCGTATAGATGAAACAATTATTTTTGATTTGCTATCAGAGAAAGCAATCAAAGAAATTGTTGGATTGAGGATAAAAGTAGTAGGAGATAGATTGAAAGCAAAAGATATTGATTTAAAAATATCAGAAGAAGCTTTGTCTGTGCTTGCAAAAGATGGATATGACCCACACTATGGTGCTAGACCGCTAAACAGATTGATACAAAATAAGATTTTAAATCCTATAGCCTCTTTTATCATTTCAAATAATGTACGGGTAGGAGATACAGTGTTTGTACATGTAAAAAATGGAGAAATTTCTATTGAAACCAAAAGAGGAAAAACAAAAAGCCCTATAAAAACTAAATCAAAAGTGTAGTTTTTTGATGTAATGATATATTTATGTCCTAATGTATTTTTTATTGGTAAGATTTATAGCTTAGGGTTATAATACTCTTGTGAAAAATAAAAAAGAAGAAAAAAACGAAGAAATGTATACAGAAAGTGATATGAAGCGTTACATTGGAATGCTTTCTGAAATGCATGAAGAAAATCTGAAGGCTATCAGAGAAGGTTTTTTGCTTGTGAATATAAAATTGGACGAACACACAAGAATACTAGACGAACACACAAGAATACTAGATGAACACACAAGAATACTTGGAGGGCACGATAAAAGATTGGATACCCACGAGGGAATGCTTGGTTCCATTTTAGAAAATATAGAAGAAATAAAAATTTCTTTGGATACAAAAGCCGATAAAAAAGATTTACTAAAATTAGAGAAAAGGATAGTGGTACTTGAATCTAAACTTTGATTTAAATGCCTAGGAAATGGACAAATGAACAATATTCGTATTTTAAAAATGAATTATTAGATTTGTATGTAAGAAAAAATAAATCTATTAAAGAGATTGGGTCTATACTTAATTTAAGTGAGAAAACTATATACAAAAGATTAATTATTTTAAATATAAAAACTCAAAGATTAAAAAAAGAAGGATTTTCAAATAGAAACATACCTATTAAAATACCAAAACATAATGCAAGTTTTGCTGAATTTATTGGTATCATGTTGGGAGACGGGAAATTGGCCCCAATGCAGATTTTTGTTACTTTAGGGAATAAAGAAGATAAATATATAGTTTATGTTCAGTATATTATAAAACAGCTTTTTGGAATTTCAGCAAAAGTGTTTGTTAGGAAAAATGGATATAAAGATGTTTATTTTAATTCGGTTATTATTTCAAGATTTTTACAAAAAGAAGGATTAGTTTTTAATAAAGTAAAGTCACAAGTAGGCGTTCCGGATTGGATTTTTTCAAAGAATATTTACTGTAAAAGTTTTTTGAGAGGGTTTTTTGATACAGATGGCTCAATCTATCAATTAAAATATGGTTATCAAATTTCTTTTACCAATTGTTCTATGAATATTTTGAAATCTTTACAAAAAATGCTTTCTCAATTAGAATACAATGTGTCAGAGATTAGTTCTTTTAAGGTGTATATAACAAAGAGAAAAGATGTTTTACGTTTTTTTAAGGATATTAAACCTAAAAATAGTAAACATCTTGATAGATTTAAGATTATGCGTCGGTACTCAAGCGGTCAACGAGGGCTGTCTGTAAAACAGCTGGCATTGCCTACGTAGGTTCGAATCCTACCCGGCGCACAATTTCCCCACCTTAATTAAAGGATTGTTTTTATTTTTGTGATAGACGTTGGAACTGATATAATATGAAAATGAAAACTGAACCTAAAAATTTTTCTTGGTTAGATGTCCCAAAATCTATTTTGTATTTTTTGGAAGAAGATAAGAAAAAATGGGTTTTTTCGGTGTTTGTGCTTTCTATTGTATTACTATACAATTTTGTACCTACTTATATAGTTGGAAAAATGGTGGATTTTTTCTCGGCTTATTCTACAGGAGATTCTCTTAAAGTATTTTACCAATATATTGTTTTTTTGGGTGTTAGTTATGTGATAATTTCACTTATTAGAATTCATAGCAAAAGGACCATAGATATCATAGGTATAAAAACGAGAATGCGAGCAAGAGCTTGGGGCTTTGAACGGTTAACTGAATTTTCTCTGGAATGGCATAATAAAGAAAATACTGGCAACAAGCTTCAGCGAGTTTTTACTGGTAGTGATGCTCTTCGAGCGGGAGGAAGATTTTTAACAAGAGATGGTTTAAAAATTTTTATTCATATAATAGTAGCTGTTGTTATTTTTATTTTTGCAGATTGGAAATTGGCTACATTAGTTTCTATTTATATTGTTATTTTTATGTTTGTAGAAATGACTTTAAGCAGAAAAATATATAGTCTTAGCAACCAATTTAATAAATTTAACCAAAGCGCTGGCGGAGTTTATATGGAAGGAGCAAATAACATGCTTGCTATAAAAGCTCTTGGTAGCACAGATAGCATAAGCGCAAGAATTGCCGGCAGTGAAAGTAAATCTAAAGATATTGGAATCGAGAAAATAAAATTATCGAGCGGTAAATGGAAACTGTTTCAATTCGTAAATGGAACATCTCTAATGATTTTTATGTACATTTTAGGCAAGGGGGTTATTTCTGGAACTTTTACTTTGGGAGCGATTGTAGTATTTTTTACTTACTTCATTAAATTAAGAGATTCACTGGGAGATTTTAGTGGTCTGCATTCTGAATTGATTGATATTAGATCAGATCTTAGTCAAATGATGCCAATTTTTACTGAGACAGAATTTATTAAAACAGGTAATGAAAGCTTCCCTAAAAATTGGGATAAGATTGAAATTAAAAACGCCTTCATGGATTATGGTTCTGGACAAATGGGACTTAAAGATTTTAGTTTAACTTTAAAAAGAAATACAAAAAATGGAATTGCTGGATTGTCTGGTTCTGGTAAATCAACTTTAGCAAAAGTGATTTTAGGATTATATGCCCTTAAATCTGGAGGCTTTAAGATAGGTGAAAAAGATTATTATTCTATTGCACATAATGACACCCTGGGCCACCTTACTGTAGTATTACAGGAAACAGAGCTTTTTAATCTATCTCTTCGAGATAACATAACAATGATGAGAGCCGAAGACAGCAACCTCCTGGAAAAAGCTGTTGAAATATCTCAGTTGAAAGAAGTAATTAATAAATTGCCAGAAGGACTTGATTCTATGATAGGAGAAAAAGGCTATATGCTTTCTGGTGGCGAACGCCAACGTTTGGGTATTGCTCGTGCTATTTATAAAAATGCACCTATTATCATATTGGATGAAGCTACCTCATCTCTTGATTCAGAAACCGAAGGAAAAATAATGGAAAAACTTTTAGGAGTATATGGTGAAGAAAAAACATTTTTAATAATTGCCCATCGTCTAGGTACTTTAAAATATACTGATAACATTGCTGTAATGGAAGAAGGACGAGTAGTTGAGGAAGGGAGTTATGATAAGTTAATGAATAAATCTAGTTCAGTCTTTTATAGAATGAATCAAGAACAAAAAATTAAGAAAGATGAGGGAGAAAAATAAAGAATATTTTTGAATATAAAGTGCATAAAGAGGTGGGGTAAAATCAATAAATGTGATATCATCATTTTATGAATTTATACAATATTTTCGGAAATTTTTATTATTATCCAATACAAAAATATACACATAATATTGGGGCAAATTTTTTGTATTTACCAGCAGATAGTATAATTAGAAAAACTTTCATAAAGGAGTATAAAGATTTTTCAGAAAGTAATCAAAACTCTCTTTTGTTACCAAAAGATAAAATACAATTGCAAGAATTATATCGTTCAAATAATGTCACCGATTCAACAATTTCAAATATTTATAATATTGAATATAGCCAAGATTCAATAAATAATTGTAATTATACTTTTCTAAATGCTCTTCTTTTTAAAGATGGTTTTAATAAAATATCTGGAATAAATGTTGAAAATCTTAAAGGCAAAAAAATTCTTAATGTTGGTGCTGGAAGTGGAGAATTGGAGAAATTTCTTATTATCCAAGGTTGTAATCCAAAAGATATTATTGCGACTGATGTATCAGAGCAATCGTGTAAAAAGATTTCTGTATTGGGGATTTCTACACTAGTTGGTCGTTTAGAAAACTTAAATTTGAAACAAAATTATTTTGATCTAATTTTTTTAAGTTATTTTATTGATTATGATATTGACCAAATTTCAACATTTGAAGAAGTGTCAAGAATTTTAAAACCAAGCGGGAAAATAATTTTTGAAGGATTGCTTCCTTGCCGACCTGTGTTGAAAATAGAACAAAATAAAAATAAATTTGTTACAAAGGGCAAATCACTTTTAGGTGATATTAAAAGTATTGTGAATTTCTTTAAACAAAATCTATATAAAATATCTCTTGAAGGAGTGTATGTAGGCCATCGTTTTATTCATAATAGAAACGATATTGCAAAGTTAAAATCTTGTTTTCTAGTATTTGTGAAAAAATAATAGAATTGCTTTTGCGTTGTTTCATCTCTTCCGACTTGATTCGCTTGTATATTTTACTAGGGTTGATGGATGGGGGTATTTGATTTCTAATTAAGATCCTGAAGATATCTTCGGGCTTTTTATATGTAAACTCATCTTAATTTTCGGCTAGCATTTCTCTTTTTACAGAATATGTGTTATTATGAATTCAAAGCCAGTCGGCTTTTTTTGTTTGAAGTTTAATAGATACTATTTATTAAACTTTTGTATAACTTTTTAAAATAAATTAATTCAAATATTTAAAATTATGGAGATAAGAAACATCGCAATTATCGCTCACGTGGACCATGGCAAGACCACTCTTACTGACGCTCTTATGCGTCAAAATGGAATCATTTCGGATGAGTCTTTTTCTATGGATTCTAATGATTTAGAAAAAGAAAGAGGTATTACTATTTACTCTAAAAATACTTCTATTACGTATAAAGGGACAAAGATAAACATGGTGGATACTCCTGGACACGCTGATTTTGGATCTGAGGTAGAGCGTGTACTACGAGCTATTGATTCTGTTTTGCTTTTAGTGGATGCTGTGGAAGGTCCAATGCCTCAGACTAGATTTGTACTAAAGAAGTCTTTAGAGCTTGGGCTAAAGCCTATTGTTGTGATAAACAAAATAGACAAGCCAGCTTCAGACCCAGCACGAGTGCATGATGAAATTTTTGAACTATTCCTAGAGTTAGGAGCTACTGACGAACAAGCTGATTTTACAACTGTCTATGCTATTGGAAGAGAAGGACTTGCTAAAAGAAAAATTGAAGATACTTCCACAGACCTATCTCCCTTGCTTGATGTAATTTTGGAAAAAGTAAAACCAGCTACCCATGCCCCAAATGAAAAAATGTCCGCTCAGGTTTTCAATCTAGCTTATGATAATTTTCTTGGTAGAATGGCTATTGCTCGTGTGTATTCTGGTGTTATTAACTCAGGCAAAGAAGTATTAGTAAAAAATGAAAAAGGAAATCGTAAAGGTAAAATAACTAAACTTTTTTCTTTTGAAGGAATAGCTAGGAAAGATACAATGTCAGCAGAATCTGGAGATATTGTGCTCATTGCTGGTATTCCTGATATTTATATTGGAGAGACTATTTGTGTGGATGATAGCGTCACCCCACTTCCTGCTATTGCTATAGATGAACCAACTCTTTCTTTTAATTTTTTAGTGAATGATTCTCCTTTCGCAGGGAAAGAGGGAAAGTTTGTAACTTCTAGACAACTCAAAGAAAGATTAGAAAAAGAACTTGAAGTGAACGTTGGTTTGCGTGTTGATTTTTCTCCAGATCAAGGAAATCAATCTGGTCCATCATTTTTTAAAATATATGGTAGAGGTGAATTACACTTAGCGGTGCTTCTAGAAAATATGCGTAGAGAAGGGTTTGAAATGCAAGTCTCACAACCAGAAGTTATTATCAAAGAAGAAGGGGGGATAAAAAAAGAACCTTACGAAGAAGCTATCATAGATGTACCAACTGAATACTCAGGTACTGTTATTGAAAAGCTTGGGAAAAGAAGAGGTATTGTGAAAGATATGAGTGAAAAAGAAGGGGTAATGCGTATGACATTTGAGATACCGACTAGAGGTCTTCTTGGGTATCGTGGTGAGTTTATTATAGATACAAAAGGGGAAGGGATACTGTCTGCTAGAATGATTGGCTTTCAAGATTATGCAGGAGAGATTAAAAAGAGAGATTATGGTTCTATGATTTCTATGGTTTCTGGTAAGGCAGTGGCCTTTTCCCTTGCCAATTTGCAAGAACGTGGTATATTATACATAGGTCACGGAACTGAAATATACGAAGGAATGGTCATCGGTAATGTTTTAAAAGGAGAAGAAATGTCTGTGAACCCTACTAAAGGAAAACAACTCACAAACATGCGTGCTTCTGGATCTGATGATGCAATCTTTTTAAATCCAGTCTTTGCTTTAAGCATTGAACGTGGCTTGGAAGTAATGAGCGGAAATGAATACTTAGAAATTACTCCCCAAAGCGTTCGTTTGAGAAAAAAATATTTGACTGAAATAGACAGAGTACGTTCAAACAGATAGATAGATAAATAATAAAAAATTAAATAACTAGTAAGCGATTTGTATGATATAATAATATTCCCCAAATAAAAAATCGCTTTTTTAAAAAAAATAAAAAAATGTCAACTATATCTTTTAAACCAAAAAATGTTACAAAAAAAATTACAGCACACTTAGGTGATAGACCGAGGGATGTTATAATGCACCGATATGGATTATCTAGTGATTCTAGAAAAAAAACATTAGAAGAGATTGGTAAGGGCTATGGAATAACTCGTGAACGTGTTAGACAAATAGAAGCATCTGCTTTAAATGCAATTAAAAAATCAAGTACTTTTAATGAAATGAAAGTGGTTTTTGATGAACTAAAAGACCTTGTATATTCTTTAGGCTCTATTGTATCTGAACATGACTTACTGCACCACATATCTAAAGACAAAGCTACTCAAAATCATATTAATTTTTATTTAGAGTTAGGAGAGTATTTTAAAAAACATTCTGATGATAAACATTTTAAAGCTAGATGGAGTGTGAATGATAAAATCGCAGAAAAGATCCATGATTCTTTGAAAAAACTTTATGCAGGGTTGGACGATGAAGATTTGATTAGCGAAAATGATTTAATAAAAAGATTTTTAGATCATCTGAAAGAAGTATCTGAACAATATAAAGATGAGGAAGTTTTAAGACGTTGGCTTTCTCTTTCAAAGCATATTTCTAAGAATCCTTTAGGAGAATGGGGAAAGATTTCTTCTCCAAATGTTCGCACCCGAGGGGTAAAGGATTTTGCTTTTTTAATAATGAGAAAACACGGCTCACCGATGCACTTTAGAGAAGTTGCCGATGCTATAACTAAAACATTCAAAAAGAAAACAAACTATGCTACTTGTCACAATGAATTAATAAAAGATAAACGTTTTGTTTTGGTAGGTAGGGGTATATATGCTTTGGCTGAATGGGGATACAAGACTGGTATTGCTCGAGAGGTGATAAAAGAAATACTAAAGAGAGATGGAGCGATGACTAAAGAAGATATTATTGATAAAGTAATGAAAGAAAGATATTTTAAAAAGAATACTATCATTGTAAATCTTGTAAATTCTAAATATTTTAAAAAGACAAAGGATGGATTGTACACAGTAATCTAATTAAAAAACCTTCTAACAAAGAAGGTTTTTTAATTAGACACCTTTCCCTTATTCTTTTTTTGTATTAAAATATACTTATGTCTGTAGAACATGGAGGAGAAAGAAAAATAGAAGCTTTTGAAATTATATTAATTTTGCTTTTTGTATACATGGGACTTTCTTTAGTATTCCCATCTCTTTCGGTTGCCCTCTCAGATCAAGCTACTATAGTAAACACTCTTTTTTATTATTTATATAAAATAATATTATTTGTTTTTCCTGTTGTTGGTTTTATTATGCTTGGATATTATGCTCACATGATATGGTTACATTATGTAAGAGCAAAATTCATCTCAGGTATAGATTTTGTGTTACTTGAGATTATTCCACCAAGAGAAGTGGACAGATCTCCACAAGCAATGGAGCTTTTTTTTACTAATGCACTTTACCATTGGAGTGATAAAGGTGGTTCAGAAACATATTTTCAAGGAGCAGTGTGGTTTTGGTTTTCTTTGGAAATAGTGTCTATAGAAGGACAAGTTCATTTTTATATTCGTACTCCTACCAGAATTAGAAGTCTCATAGAAACACAAATATATTCTCAATACCCTCAAGCTCAAGTAAAGGAAGTAGATGATTATACTTTAGCTGTAGATGAAATTTCTGAAAAAAGTAATTGGAATTTGTGGGGTTGTGAATTTGGTTATTCTCAACCAGATATCTTTCCATTAAGAACTTATGTTGACTTTGGATTAGATAAAAATCCAAAAGAAGAATTAAAAGTAGATCCAATGGTGCCTATGTTGGAACTTTTTGGTTCTATGAAAAAAGGAGAGCAAATGTGGTTGCAGATTGTGATACGACCTAGTAAAAAAAAGTATAAGACAGCGGGGACTTGGTTTGGTACACATTTATGGGTAGAAGAAGGAAAACTTCAAATGAGAAAACTTTTAGCAGAATTTACCAGAACACACCCACCTGGCCCTGATGGTGTGTCAGCAAAAGAACTAAGAGCCCCAGCTTTTTTGGACAATGTGGTCAAAACAGCTTCTAATAAAATGTTGAAGGTCGCTTTTGATACAGGGATTAGGGCTTGTTATGTGGCGAAGAAAGATGTTTTTAATTCCAATAACCGTAAAAATCTTCGTTTGATTTTTCGTCAGTATGCAGCTCCAACTCAAAATGAGCTTTTACGTATAAATTCTACACAAGCAGATGCTTTTTCGGCAGGATTTATCTCTACATGGTTTTCCGCTTCTGAGAAAGATGTAAGACGGCTTTGTCATCGCATGCTTGAAGAATACAGAGAAAGAGAGTTTTATCATCCTCCTTTACGACACAGCATTGTTCTCCCTTGGCCTCTTTCTCCTTGGATTTTTCCAAACTATTTCCATCACCATATAAATGTTATGGGTATTGAAGAGTTGGCTACATTATGGCATTTCCCAGGTCGCATGTTGCGTGTTCCTACCCTAGAAAGGATAGAATCAAAAGAGGCATCTCCTCCACCCAATCTACCTATTTAATCTTTTTATATGAATATCAAATCTTTTATTGGCATAAAGTTTTATTTTTCTTTGGGCTTTTTGTGTCTAATTTTTATTTTGTATCTTTTAGGATCTCCAGTTGATTTTCCAATAAACTCTGTTTTCCAAGTAGAAGAGGGTAGAAGCCTTCGAGGAATTTCTCTGGATTTAAAAGAAAATAAAATCATTCGATCAAGGACTGTTTTTGAAACTTTTGTTATATTGTATAAAGTAGAAAACAAAATTCTTAATGGATATTATTCTTTTGATAAAAAATTGTCAGTGATTGAAATAGCAAGACGAATTGCTTTGAATGATAAAAGAATGCCACCTGTAAGAGTTACCTTTCCAGAAGGTTTTAATGTGTTGGATATGGCCGAACTTTTGTCCAAAAAAATATCTAATTTTAATAAAGATTCTTTTGTAAGCATAGCTGTAGAATATGAAGGATATTTGTTTCCGGATACATATTTTTTTATGAGAGAAGAAAAGCCAGAGGGGATAGTGAAAGCATTAAATAATAATTATAAAAAGAAGATTCAATCTTTGATGATTGATATAGAAAAAAGTGGAAAGACTGAGTCTAGTATAATCAACATGGCTTCTGTTATAGAAAAGGAAGCCAGTGGAAACGATGATAGAGAAGTAATCTCTGGTATTTTATGGAAAAGACTTTCTATTGGTATGCCCCTTCAAGCCGACGCTGCTCCTGAGACTTATGAAAAAAAAGGTTTACCCACAACACCAATTGCAAATCCTGGATTAAAATCCATCAAAGCGTCTATTTATCCAAAAAATTCTCCATATCTTTTTTATTTACATGATAAGGGTGGCAAGATATACTATGCTCGTAACTTTGACGAGCATAAGGCAAATATAGAAAAATATTTAAGATGAAAAAACATAAATTAGCTTTTGTAGATATAGAAACGACAGGTCTTGATATTGATAAACACGAGATTCTTTCTATTGGTGTTGTTTTAGTAGAACAAGATTGGTCAAAAAATATTCCTGTTTTTGAAAAAATGGATGAGTTTGAATTAAAGATAAAGCCAGAAAATATTGAGAATGCAGATCCTATCTCTTTAAAAGTAAACAAATATAATCCAGAAGATTGGGTCTCCGCATATACCCTCAAAAAAGCTATGAATATTTTTTCTAAAAAAACAGAAGGAGTGATTATGGTTTCGCATAATATAACTTTTGATTATGGATTTATTGAAAAAGCTTTTAAAAAAACAGAGATAGAAAACAAAATGCATTATCACAAGATTGATACTATTTCATTATCTTTTGCCAAATTACATGGGAAAGACGATATAGATAAATTTTCTTTGCGTAATTTGTGTGAGTATTTTGATATAGAAAACAAAAACGCACATAATGCTCTATCTGATGCACATGCTACTTTTATGCTTTACAGAAAGCTATTTGAAATGTAGATTGTATATATGAACAAAAAGGGCACAGTATTTGTGGGGCTGTCTGGAGGGGTAGACTCTTCAGTCAGTGCCTTACTTCTTAAAAAAGAGGGATATGAAGTAGTGGGAGTGTTTATCAAAACATGGCACCCAGATTTTTTGGTTTGCAACGAAGAAGAAGAAAGGAGAGACGCTATGCGAGTAGCTTCTTTTTTGAACATCCCTTTTTTAACTTTTGATCTTGAAGATGTATATAAAAAAGAAGTAGCAGACTATATGATAGATGAATACAAAAAAGGAAGAACCCCTAATCCTGATGTGATGTGCAACAAAGAAGTAAAGTTTGGAGCTTTTTTAAAAAAATCTTTAGCAATGGGTGCTGATTTTGTGGCTACTGGACATTATGCTGTATCTCAAAAAAATAAAGATGGCACTTTTTCTCTTTTGTGTGGTAATGATCCATCAAAAGACCAAACGTACTTTCTTTGGACTCTTTCACAAAAAGAGCTCGAGCATATTATTTTTCCAGTCGGACATTTAAACAAAAAAGAGGTTCGTCGTATAGCTTTAAAAGCAAAGTTGCCTGTGGCAGAAAAAAAAGATAGTCAAGGTATTTGTTTTTTGGGGGCAGTGGATTTAAAGGACTTTTTGAAACATTATATTAAAGAAAAAAAGGGAAAAGTTTTGAATGAAGATGGAGAAAAGATAGGATATCACAATGGCGCTGTTTTCTATACTTTGGGAGAGCGTAGAGGTTTTGTGATCGATGCAAAAATAAATAATGAGAAACCATATTATGTTGTAGCAAAAGATATTAAAAAGAATACTTTAGTTGTTGCTCATTCAAGTTCTCCTTTATTACTAGAAAAGAATAATTTAAATCAAAAATCTTTTATTATTGAAAACACAAATTGGATCAATGGTGCACCCAAAGAAAATTTTAATTACAGTGCTGAGATAAGATATCATGGGGAACGATATGGTTGTAGTATTTCTTTGAAGAAAAAAAATATGGCAGAAGTTTTTTTTGAAAAACCAGTCTTAATGGCCAAAGGACAGTCTCTTGTCATATATGATAAAAAAGTGTGTATTGGGGGAGGTACGCTTGTATAATAATTTATATTTTATATAATTCTATATATGGAACAATTTTTTGCAGAGAATAGTGATATCTTTTTAAAATTAATAGTAGCTTTGGTTTTGGGTATGTTTATAGGAGCAGAAAGAACTTTGGTACACAAAGAAGCGGGAATGAAAACGCATGCTTTGGTATCCTTGGGTGCTGCTTTGTTTATGATTATTTCTGAAATGACAGGGGAAAAGTATGCATCTATTGGAGGGTTTGATCCAATTCGTATGGCATCTCAGATAGTGGTAGGTATTGGGTTTTTGGGAGCTGGAATGGTTATATTCCAAGGGTCTAAAGTGCGAGGGCTTACCACCGCAGGAGGTCTTTGGGTAGTCGGTGGTATTGGCGTAGCCACTGGACTTGGTTTCTTTACTCTTGCTATCACAGCTACAATCTTAGTCTTGGTCATTTTTGTATTTTTAAATATACTGGAAAATCCGATAAGGAAAATGTCTAATGAAATAGAAAAAGAAAAAGAGGAACATCAATAAGTTTATTTAAATACAAGATATGAATTCAAATGAAATTAGAAAAAGTTTTTTAGATTTTTTTGCTCGAAATGGACATACCATAGTGCCATCTTCTTCTTTGATACCAGAAGGGGATTTGTCTGTCCTTTTTACTACAGCAGGTATGCAACAATTTAAGCCATATTATATCGCACCTGAAAATGCGCTAAAAGATTTTGGAAGTAAAAACACTGCGAGTTCACAAAAGTGTGTTCGTACAGGAGATATAGAAGAGGTAGGAGATACTACACACCTTACTTTTTTTGAAATGTTTGGTAATTTTTCGTTTGGAGGTTATGAGAAAGAGGAAGCAATAAAATATGCCTTTGAATTTATTACCAAAGAGCTTGGTCTGAATATTTCATATGTGACTATTTTTGAAGGATCAGAATTTGTACCAAAAGACGAAGAATCAAAAAAGATTTGGCAGGATTTGGGTATAAAAGATGTTAGGGAGCAAGGGATGGATGATGTTTTTTGGGGCCCCACAGGTCTTGATGGTCCCTGTGGTCCAACTACTGAGATATATTGCAAGAATGCTTCTATGCAAGATGTAGAAATTTGGAATATCGTCTTTAACCAATATTTTTGTGATGGGTCAAGAGAGAAACTAGATAAAGGAGAAGCTAATTTGAAAAAATTAGAAACTTTTGGGATTGATACAGGTATGGGATTTGAGAGATTGTTGGCCACTGTAGAAAAAAAAGAATCTGTATATGACACTAGTCTTTTTGAGCCAATTTTTAAAGTAATTGATACTTTTAACAGTGAAGCAGAAATAAAATATAAGAGAATCATTGCTGACCATTTGAGAACAGTGATGTTTTTGATTACAGATGGTGTTGTCTTTTCAAATCAAGGACAAGGATATGTGTTACGAAGACTTTTTAGGAGAGCAATGGTTATGGGAGATAAAGTCGGCATCCAATCTTTTGTTGATAAAAAAGATTTTCTGCAGGCTATTAAGGATATGTATAAAGAAGTATATCATTTTAACGATGAAGCTATAATTTCTTTACTCCAAGAAGAAGAAAAGAGATTTAGAAAAACTTTAGATACTGGAATGGCGGAATTTCAAAAAGGTACGGATCCTTTCGTACTGGCTACTACTTATGGTTTCCCATTGGAGCTTACTTTGGAACTCGCAAAAGAAAAAGGAATAAAAATAGATTTAGAAGAATTCAACAAAAGAATGGATGAGCACCACAAGCTTTCTCAGACTTCTTCTGCTGGAATGTTTAAAGGAGGATTGGCAGATCATGATCCACTTACAATAAAGCTTCATACTGCACACCATTTACTTTTAGCTGGACTGCAAAACATTTTAGGAGAGGAGATAAAACAAAAAGGTAGCAATATTACAAAAGAAAGGTTAAGAATGGATTTTTCATTTAATAGAAAACTTACAGATGAAGAAAAACAAAAAGTAGAAGATTGGGTTAATGAGCATATTCAGGCAGGGTTTAATGTAATAAAAAGAGAGATGTTAAAAGAAGAAGCTGAAAAAATTGGAGCTGAAATGGAATTTGGCGCTAAATACCCGGATACGGTGTCAGTCTATTTTATAGAAGATAATGAAGGCAACCCTATCTCTAAAGAATTTTGTGGAGGTCCTCATGTACAAAACACTAAAGATCTCGGAGTATTCAAAATACAAAAAGAAGAAGCTTCTTCTCAAGGGGTACGTAGGATAAAAGCAGTACTTCAATAATAAATGTGCCAAAAATTTGTAAGTAGATAAAATTTATAGCTTTCCCTATAGCATTTATTTTTTATTCTTGTGTTATAATAATATTATGAATAAGGATGTATCACTATTTTTAGATATAGGTTCTTCTTCTGTCGGGGCAACTTTAGTAAAGACAGAAAATAAAATCCCAAGGATTATTTTTTCTATTAGAGAACCTATAAAAATATTTGAAAATCCAGATATGGATATACTTTCTGGACACACGTTAAAATCATTAAGTATTTTATTGAACAAAGTGCGAGCAAAAAAAATGGAAAGTCCATCTAAGATTCAATGCATTCTTGCTTCTCCTTGGTATATTTCCGAATTTAGAAAAATTATTTTTAAAAAAAATACCCCTTTTATCTTTAGTAATAAAATGGCTAGTGATATCTTGAAAAAAGAAGTAGAAGTCTTCAAAAAAGAAAAATATGAACTTTATGGTGATTTAGAAAATGGGGAGGTTTTACCAATAGAAATGAAAACACTCAAAACTACCCTCAATGGATATAGCACAGACACTCCATACAATCAAAAGGCTAGAGAATTAAAAATGGAAATATTTATTTCTTTGGGTTCAAAGATGTTTATTCAAAAAATTAAAGATACAGTGGAAGAACAATTACCAGAAAGAGAGATAAAATTCTCTTCGTTTGCTTTCCATTCCTTTACATCAGCTAGAGATATGTTTCCAAAAGAAAATTTTATCTTGCTTGCAGTAGGTGGAGAGATATCTGATATTCTTTTAGTAAAAAACGGCAGTATGAATGCTCTTAGTTCTTTCCCTGTAGGATCCAACCATTTTATAAGACAGGTATCCAATACAAACAATATTTCTTTTACAGAAGCAACTTCTTTAATAAATAGATACAACGAAGGTCATGCTAGTAATAATGTGATAGCCAATTTGGTACAAGATATTAATATTTTTGAAAATTCATGGCTTTCTTCTTTTGAAAAAAATTTATATGAACATACCGAAGATATTGCTTTACCATATATAGTATTTGTAAGTGCAGAAAGTGGCTTGTCCAATTTGTTTACAAATATGGTGTCAAATGAAAGAGTAAACCAATATGCTTGGACTGAAAACAAATTTAAAGTTTCTCATTTACCAATGGAAATGTTGAAGAATCTTTCTATTAATAGATTTGCTTAATAAAATAAAAAAAAGATGCCCAAAAATATTTTTGAAGATATGGTGAAAACAAAAAATCAACAAAGAAGTACTGCTTCAGGTAAAAAATCTATTGATGCAGTTAATAAAAAACAATTTGTAAATTCAAAAAAAATAGAGCAAGAAGACTCCGTACCAAAGGATGATCGTTTGGATAGAATAGAAAAGACTAGAAGAGAAAATGAGTATCAGTTTCAATCTTCAGCATATACATACAGTGGGGATTTTAATGGGGGGGATTCAAAGTACGGTATATGGGTAATTGCTTTCATTGCGATACTTTTCCTGTTTTTTGCAGTTTCTTTGTTGTTTGTAAAAGCAACAGTAACTGTAAATCCAGAAACAAAAGTATTATCAATGTCAGAAGATTTTATAGCAAGCAAGGGAAATTCATCAAAAAGTTTCTCTTTCGATCTAATGGTATTGACTGGAGAAGAAAAAGTAACAGTGCTTGGAGGGGAAGAAAAAGAAGTGAAAGAATCAGCCAAAGGAACTGTAATCATTTACAATAATTTTAGTTTGGCACCACAGGCCCTAGATATAAATACTCGTCTGGAAACCATAGATGGAAAAATATATAAAACAGTAGAAAAAGTAATAGTACCAGGTATGCAAAAAGAAGATGTGCCAGGTCAAATACAAGTAGATATTTTTGCTAGTGAAGCAGGAGAAGAATATAATAGTCCTCCTCTTGATTTTAAAATTCTTGGATTTAAAGGTTCTCCTAAATATGAAAAGTTTTTTGCTAGATCTGTAGGGGATATTTCTGGAGGGAAATTGGGTATTACAAGAGAGGTTTCTGTAGAAAAAAAAGAAGAGTCTTTAAAAAAACTTGAAAGTTCTTTAAGGGATAAATTGATGGAAAAAGCTAAAAATCAAATTCCTGCAGGTTTTATTTTATGGACTACTGCTATATTTTTCGAAAAAACAAATGAAAAATTTACTATAGGAGATCCAAAAGATGCCTTGGATTACAAAGAAGGAACAGAAGAAGAAGCTACCACAATATCTATGGATGCCGTTCTGTATGGATTTATCTTTAATGAAGAGGTTGTTGCTAAAGAGATATTAAAAAATATTGCCCCAAATGAAAATGAACAAAATGTATATATATCAAACATTAAAGATATAAAGTTTACATTACAAAATGCAGAGAATGTAACTTCTAAAAATATAAACAGTATTCGGGATATAAATTTTGCTTTATCTGGAAACCCTCTATTGGTATACAAATTTGATGATGTTTCTTTTGCTTCAGATATAGCTGGTAAAAATAAGAAAGATTTTGAAAAAATTATGAATAAATACTCTCATGTTATTTCTGCTGAATCTAGTATCAAACCAGTCTGGAAAAAATCTTTCCCAGAAGATATGAAAAAGATTCATATAATTGTAAATTACCCATAAATATGCTATTATATAAATATTAATAAATGAAAGACGACAAAAAAGATAAACTTATGGCAAGAGGAGTAGTGACTGAAGCACTACCTTCTACTTTGTTTAGGGTAAAAATAAATGAAGTAAATGGAGAAGAAAAAGAAATTTTGGCTTACCTTTCAGGCAAAATGAGATTGCACCGTATTAAGGTTTTGATAGGTGATACAGTCGAGGTTTTGTTGGATGAGTATGGGGGGAAAGCTAGAATTTTAAAAAGGCTATAAAAATACTTGTATTATTTTTATAATAGTGTATAATGATTTTTAGTGTTTTAAAGGTATTAAATTTACGAAAAAATAAGGGTTTTTTCCCTTATTTTTCTCTTGTTTTGATAAGGGTATAAATTTATGAAAATAAAATCTGCAGTAAAAAAAATTTGTTCAAATTGTAAGATAGTAAAACGAGGTAAGCACTTGCGTGTTATTTGCTCTACCCCAAAACATAAACAAAAACAATAATATGAGAATACTAGGAATCAATGTACCAAACGAAAAAAGACTTGAATTTGCACTGACTTGTGTGTACGGAGTAGGTATTTCTACTGCTAGAAAAATTTTAAAACAAGTGAGTCTTGATTTTGGTAAAAAAGCTGAAGAGCTTACAGAAGCAGAAGAAAACCAAATTCGTAGCATTATAGAAGGGATGAAGATAGAAGGTAATCTAAAAAGAGAAGTTTCTGCAAACATAAAAAGACTGAAAGATATAAAATCCTACAGAGGATCAAGACATACAAAAAAATTACCAGCTAGAGGTCAAAGAACTAAAACAAACTCTAGAACCATTAGGGGAAATGTAAGAAGAACAATGGCATCTGGAAAGAGAAAAGAAAGTAAAACATAAAAATTAAAAATATGGGAAAGACAAAAATTACAACAAAAGAAAACGATACTGAAAAAAAGCCACAAGAAGGTGAAGTAAAAAAAGGTGGCCCAAAAGCTTCTAAGAAAAAAGTTACTTCTGGTATTGTAAATGTTGAAGCAACATTCAATAATACAAAAGTGCTTTTTGCTGACAAACTCGGGAATGCAGTTTTTGCAAGTAGTTCTGGAGCTTTAGGTTTTAGAGGAGCTAAAAAAGGAACACCTTTCGCAGCTTCAAAAGTAGGAGATGTGATTGGTAGCAAAATGGCAAGTATCGGAGTTAAAGATATTGATGTTGTTGTAAAAGGAGTAGGTTCTGGCAGAGAGCCAGCAATTCGTGCAATTATGGCTTATGGAATGGAGATATCGTCTATCAAAGACAAGACACCTGTTCCACATAATGGTCCAAAGCCAAAGAAACCAAGAAGAGTTTAATTTTTAATTAATATGATTTCAAAACCAAAATTTAAAATTTGTAAAAGATTAGGAGCAGGAGTATATGACAAATGTCAAACTCCAAAGTTTTCTTTCGCCCCAAAAACATTCGGTCCTGGAAGTAAAAGACCAAAAGCTCTTTCTGAGTACGGAACACAGCTTGTAGAAAAACAAAAAATTCGTTTTGCTTATGGTGTAAGCGAAAAACAACTTTCCAACTATGTTAATAAGGCTTTAAATGTAAAAGGAGCAGGTGCATCAGAAAAATTTTACGAAGATATAGAATCTCGTCTTGATAATGTAGTATATCGTATGGGATTAGCTTCTAGTAGAAGATTTGCAAGACAGCTTGTGTCTCATGGTCATTTTATTGTAAATGAGCACAAAGTGACTATTCCATCATATTCAGTAAAAGTAGGAGATATTATAAAAATTCGTGAAGGTTCTAAAAGCAAGAATGTATGGCTTGGTTTGGCTGAAAAAATAAAAGAATATAAATTTCCAGATTGGGTTTCTTTTGATATTAATATTATGCAAGGAAGTATTTTAGCAAAACCAAAAAACAACGATACATTTTTTGATCTGAACGCAGTCCTTGAGTTTTATAGCCGTTAATTTTTTTTGATTATAAATTTTAAAAAATAATTTTACAAATAATTTTTCCCGCCAAAGGCGGACAAAAAAATAAAAAAATATGTCCGATAATAAATACAACATAATTATTCCTTCCCAACCACGAGCGGTATCAGAGGAGGGCAATAAAGGGGTTTTTGAAATAGACGGTCTTTATCCCGGCTACGGTCATACTCTAGGTAATAGTTTGAGAAGAATTATCTTATCTTCTCTTTTGGGTGCAGGTTTGACTCATGTTAAAATAGAGGGTATTTCTCATGAATTTGAGACAATTGAAGGTATAAAAGAAGATGTAATTACAATTCTTTTAAATTTAAAGAAAATTCGTTTTAAAATTATATCTGATGAAGCACAAGTGGTTACTTTGTCTATAAAAGGCCCAAAAAGCGTTGTTGCTTCTGATATAACAACAGGTGGACAAGTAGAAATACTTACTCCAGATGTACATATTGCTGAGATAACAGGAAAAACTAATTTAAATATTGAACTTAGTATAGAAAAGGGATTGGGTTTTGTTCCAAAAGAAACAATTCAAAAAGAGAAAGTAGATATAGGAACTATGGCAGTAGATGCTATCTTTACTCCTATACGTAGAGTTTCCTATGAAGTAGAAAATATGCGTGTTGGAGATAAAATCAACTACAATAGATTGAGAATTGCAATTGAGACAGATGGTACAATGTCACCAAGAGAAGCATTATTGCAATCTGTAAAAATTATGATAAATCAACTTAAAGGTATAGTTGATTTTAAAGAAGAAGAGGAAGAGATGGAAGTTTTTGAAGAAGTTAAAGAAGTACCAAAAAAGGCTGAAAAAGTAGAAGAAAAAAGGGGAGATGATTTTACAGATGTTTTAAAAACTCGCACAGACAGCCTAGACCTCTCTACTCGTACATTGAATGCTCTTACTTCTGCTAATATCCGTACTTTAGGTGGTTTAGCAAGAAAGAAAAGAGAAGATTTACTTGAAATAGAAGGTATTGGAGAAAAAGGTATTTCTGAAATTAAAAAAGTATTAAGTACTTTCGGACTTAATTTAAAAGAATAAAAGTATATGAGACATCATAATTCAAACAGAAAATTTGGCAGAAAGAAAAACGTAAGAGAAGCTCTTTTAAAATCTCTTGTTTTAAACTTGGTTATTAGAGAAAAGATTAAGACAACTTTACCAAAAGCAAAAGAATTGAGACCTTTTATTGAAAAAATAATAACTAAGGCTAAAAAAGATACATTGGCTTCTAGAAGAATTGTGTTGTCCTCTTTATTCAACAGAGCTCCTGAAACAAAAAAACTTTTTACAAAGATTGGACCAAGATTTAAAGATAGAAATGGCGGATATACTAGAATATTAAAATTAGGAGTTAGAAAATCAGATGGAGCAGAAATGGCTCAGATAGAGCTTTTGCAAGAATAAATAAATAATTTATATGAAAAAGAAAGAAGATAAAAAAATAGAACCACAGATCGTAGATGCTACAGCAAAGACTTTAGGTAGATTGGCAAGCTCTGTCGCTGTTGTTTTGCTAGGTAAGAATAAGTCAACATTTAAAAGAAATGCTTTTTCTGGATCTCCTGTAAAAGTAATAAATGCATCCAAAATGAGCATTACTACTGAAAAGTTAAACACTTTGGAGCACAAGAGATATTCTGGCTATCCAGGAGGATTGACTATAATGTCTGGATCAGAAGTAATAGAAAAAAAGGGATACAAAGAATTACTTCACCATGCTATTTCCAAAATGTTGCCTGCAAACAAATTAAAAAAGACAATGATAAAAAATTTAACAATTGAAGAATAAAAAAGATGACAAAAGAAAAATCAAAAGATGAATACATTGAGGCAGTAGGAAGAAGAAAAACTTCTACAGCAAGAGTGAGAATTTTTTCTGCTTCAAAGAATTCTATTTCCGTAAATGGAATGGATGCAAAAGAATATTTTAAAACAGAAGAAACTCGCAGATTGGTTCAAGATCCAATACTAAAGGGTGTAGCTGAAGTAGAAGGAAAATCCAATCTAAAATGGAAAGTAGAGGCAAAAGTACTTGGAGGTGGACATCATTCTCAAGCTGAAGCTGTAAGACATGGTCTTGCTCGTGCTATTTGTATTTCTGATATAGAATTTCGTCCTCAAATGAAAGATTTAGGGTTTCTTAAAAGAGATCCTCGTTCTAAAGAACGAAGAAAATTCGGATTGAAAAAAGCTAGAAAAGCACCAAAATGGAGTAAAAGATAAGATATCAAAAAAGCCCTCACAAGGGGCTTTTTGTTTTTTAAAAGTATGCTAATATAAAAATATGACTAAAAAAGATGAAACACAAAAAAATAATGCAAACATAGAAGAGGAATTGGAAAAAATGCCTGAAATACAAGACTCCAGCGAGGATTCCGATGAAGATATTGTAGAGTTTGAATACAACGAAGATGGAGAAGAAGATTTAAAAAAAACACTCAAAAAACTCCGTGCGCAATTGAAAGATGCTCAAAAAGAAAAATCTGAATATCTAGCAGGTTGGCAAAAAGAAAGAGCTGATTTTGCTAATTATAAAAAAGACGAAGAGCTAAGAAAGAGTAATTTTTCTGAAGCTGTCCGAGAAAGAATCTTGGGAAGATTTTTGACAGTAGCTGATAGTTTTAATATGGCTTTTGCCAACAAAGAATCATGGGAGAAAGTAGATGAAAATTGGCGTAAAGGAGTAGAATATATATATTCTCAAATGAATGCTGTTTTTGAAGAGTATGGAGTCCGAGAGATAGGTAAAGAGAATGAATCATTTGATCCAAATCTCCATCATTCTGTAGAAGTAGTAGAAACTGATAAAAAAGAATATGATCATAAAATAGCTCAAGTAATTCAAAAAGGATACAAGCTTGGTGAAAGAGTTTTGCGACCAGCGAGAGTAAATATATATGAATATAAAGGCACAAAAGGAGAATAAGATTTGTCAGTATTGTCAAAAAAATTTTACTATAGAAATAGGGGAATTAAACTTGTATGCTAAAACTCAAACTGAAATTCCAACTACGTGTCATCAGTGTAGATTAAAGCAACATTTGTCTTTTTGGGTTTTTGGAAAATTTAGAAAAGGAACTTCTGATTTATCTGGAGATGGATTAATCACTATTTTGCCTGAAAATGCAAGATACCCGATTTATTCTATCTCTGAATGGTATGGAGATAAATGGGATGCGAAAGATTATGGATGCGATTATAATCCATCTCGTTCTTTTTTTGAACAACTAAAAGAACTTCAAGAAAAAATTCCGAGACCTCACCAAATGGGTTCTAGTAATACTAATTGTGAATGGTGTGATGATGTATGGAGTTCAAAAAATTGTTATTTATCTAGGGCAATGGAAGAATGTGAGAATTTATATTATTCTTATAGAAATATTAAGGTTAAAAATAGTATTGATTCTATTGTCTCTTATACTTCTGAAAAATGTTATGAAATTTCTGATTGTTCCAATTGTTTTAAGGTTTTTTATTCATATCATTCAAAAGATTGTATAGATTCATATTTTTTATATGATTGTAGAAATTGTCAAGATTGTTTTATGTCTTGGAATTTAAGAAATAAACGATTTTGTATAGAAAATGTGCAATATTCAAAAGAAGAGTATGAAAATAAACTAAAAGAATATGATTTAGGTTCTTATGATAATGTTCAAGAATTAAAAAAAAGATTTCACGAAATAATTCAAAAAGAAGTGGTACATAGAGAAAACTTTAATTTAAAAGTGCAAAATTCTTTTGGAAATTATCTTATGTCTACCAAGGATTGTCATAATTGCAATACAGTATCTGATTCTGAAGAATGTTTTAATTGTACTCGAGGTCTTAAAAATAAGTCAAATATTGATGCAGATGGATGCTGGCATTCAGAGCTTCTGGGAAATTGTAGTTGTTGTGTGCAAGCTTACTCTTTAAAATATTCAATATGGTCTTCTTCCAGAAATTCTGAATATCTTGATTTGTGTGTTGAATGTGATTCTTGTTTTGGATGTGTCGGTCTCAAAAAACAAAAATATTGTATTTTAAACAAGCAATATTCTGAAGAAGAATTTTATCATTTAAAAAATAAGATTATTAATGATATGAAGGCAAGAGGAGAATATGGCAAATTTCTGCCATATAACATGAGCTTATGTCCGTTTAATTTATCAACTGCTTATTTTTATTTTCAAGAGACAGAAGAAAAAGAAATAAAATCTTTGGGAGGGTACTGGCTTACTATAAATGAGGCTCATATTGAAGGACTATCTACTGATGATTTACCAGACCATATAAAAGATGTGGAGGATGATATTATTACAAAAGCACTCATATGCAAAGAAACTGGTTGGAGATTTAATGTTGCTAGAAATGAGCTTGCATTTTATAAAGAAAATAATATTCCATTACCGAGATATCATTTTGATCTTAGAATTAAAAATCAGTTTAAGCTTTTTTCTGTTTTGAATCCATATTTATACTACTGTACATTTTGTAAAAAAGAAATTACTGCTTTTTATGATGTAAAATGGAATTATCAAAAAATTGCTTGTGAAGATTGTTATAAACAAAATATAAGTTAAAAAATATTTATAAAATGCTACAAGAAACTAAAAACTGTCAAAATTGCAAAAACGACTTCATAATAGAGCCGGAAGATTTTCTTTTCTATGAGAAGATTAAGGTGCCACCACCTACTTTTTGTCCGGAGTGTAGAATGGTCAGACGTTTATGCTGGCGAAATGAAATGAATCTTTTTAAAAAAGATTGTAATATTCCTGGGCATAATGAAAAATTAATTAGTTTATATCCACCAGAATCTGAAATTAAAATTTACGATAATCAATATTGGTGGGGGGATGAATGGGACTCTATGAGTTTTGGGGTAGATTATGATTTTTCAAAATCTTTTTTTGAACAATGGAATGAATTTAGAAACAATGTACCATTTCAGGCATTATCTAACTCTAGCGCTGTTAATTCAGATTATTGTAATATTGCACATGAGTCCAAAGATAGCTATATGTGTTCTGGTTCTTGGGGAATAGAAAATAGTTTTTATTTAAATAGAGTTAGGAAGATTAAAGATTGTATTGATTGTTATATCATAAATAATTCTGAATTGTGTTTTGATTCTGTAGCAATTTCTGATTCATATCATCTTTTGTACTCAATACAATCAAAAAACTGTGTTGATTCTTATTTCTTATATGATTGTGTTAATTGTACAGATTGTCTGGGTTGTACAAACCTAAGAAGTAAGTCGTATTGTATGTGGAATGAACAGTTGAGCGCTGAAGAATATAAAAAAAGAATTTCGGAGATTGATTTGGATAGTTATAAAAATGTCCAAGCATTAAAAGAAAAATTTTTAAGCTTGTATTTGCAATCTTTGCATCGGGCTAATTTTAAAGTAAATACTTTAAATTCTTCAGGTGACAATCTAATAGATGTAAAAAATTCTCAATATTGTTTTGATTGTACGGATATTTTAGAAAATTCAAAATATGTTCATTGGGGAGGTTTTAATTCAAAAGATTGTTATGATGGTGGACCAGGAGTATTTTTGTCTGAAAATAATTATGAGTTTTTTGATGCAGGAGGGGTTTCTTTGTATTTTTGCAGTGTGGTATATTACTCTTCTGAAGTGCAGTATTCTTTCAATTGTTATAATTCAAATAATCTATTCGCTTGCATTGGTCTCCGTAACAAAAAATATTGTATTTTAAACAAACAATACACTAAAGAAGAATACGAAGAATTAGTCCCAAAAATAATAAAGCATATGAATGATATGCCATATATAGATAGTAAAGGCAGAGTATATAAGTATGGAGAATTCTTTCCATCGGAATTAAGCCCATTTGCATATAATCAAACTCAGGCACAGGATTATTTTCCATCAACAAAAGAAAAGGCACAAGAATTGGGTTATAAATGGAAAGAATTAAATAAACTTGATTATATCCCCACAATGAAGTCTCAAGATTTAAAAGATAAATTATCTGATGTTGATGATTCTATTCTAAAAGAAGTAATCCAATGTTTAAATTTTGATAAAAATAATTTATATTGTCGTGGTTCTTTTAAAATTACTTCAGGAGAATTTAATTTATACAAAAGATTAAAAGTACCGTTACCTAGGTTATGTTTTTTTTGCCGTCATGAAGAAAGACTTGCTAAACGTAACCCAATGAAACTCTGGCACCGCTCTTGTATGTGTGATAAAGACAAACATGGGCATGTAGGGAAGTGCACAGAAGAATTCGAAACCTCATATGCTCCAGATAGACCAGAGATAGTATATTGTGAGGGGTGTTATAATAAAGAGGTGTATTAATTAAAAAATTATATATATTTATGCCACCAGAAACTAAAAACTGCCAAAACTGTAAAAAAGACTTCATAATAGAGCCGGAAGATTTTCTTTTCTATGAGAAGATTAAGGTACCACCACCTACTTTTTGTCCGGAGTGTAGGTTGAAACGCAGACTGTCTTTCATGAATATATATTCTTTGTATAAAAGAATTTGTGATAGCTGTGGCTTGAATATTATTTCAATGGTTCACAAAGACAAGAAACAAAAAGTTTTTTGTTCAAAGTGCTGGTGGGCTGATAAATGGGATGGTACTGAGTATAGTATGGATTATGATTCTTCTCGTCCTTTTTTAGAGCAAGTTGAAGAATTAATAAACAAAACTCCTTTCATGTCTTTGGATTCTACTTATTCCAAGCTAATTAATAGTGAATATACTAACTATACTTCTGATTTAAAAAATTGTTATCTTTGCTTTTTTGTGGATTATGCCGAAAATTGTTTTTATTCTGATTTTGTAGATGGTTTAAAAGATTCAGCGGATTGTTTTCGTATTAAAGAATCAGAATTATGTTATGAATCTGCGGGCCTGCATAAATGTTACCAAACTCTTTTTTCTCAAGAATGTGATAACTGTGTAGAGGTTTTATTTTCCAAAAATTGCTCCTCTTGTATTAATTGTTTTGGATGTATGAATTTAAAGAAAAAATCATATTGTATTTTTAACCAACAATACTCCAAAGAAGAATATTTTGAATTTATGAAAAAAGTAAATTTGAATTTATACTCAAACATTTTAAAATATCTTGAAGAAGCGAAAGCTTTTTGGCTTACATTACCCAATAGGTGTCTATATACCAATAGTTTGAATGTAAATGTAGTCGGTAATTATGCGTATGAATCAAAAAATACTCAGGATGCTTATATGATAACTAGCGTAGAAGATTCTCGTTATGTTCAATTGATCTCAGTCCCTCGTACAAAAGATTCTTATGATTATACTTGTTGGGGAGGTAATGTTGAAAGAATGTATGAAGTGGCAGTAGCAGGGCATGGAGCATCTAATATAAAATTTTCTTTTGGGAATTATCCCGATTCATTAAACAATGAATATTGTTATTACACTACTTCTTGTAAAAATACTTTCGGGTGTGTTAATTTAAAGAAAAAAGAATATTGTATTTTAAATAAGCAATATACAAAAGATGAGTTTTTAAAACTGAAAGAAGAAATTATTAAAAATATGAACAGTAATCCTTATATTAGTAAAAAGGGTTTAGTATATAAATACGGAGAATTTTTCCCAGAAGAATTTTCTATTTTTGCTTATAATGAAACAATGGCAAATCAATATTTTCCTATGACGAAAGAAAAATGTGAAGAAAATCACTTAAAATGGTTTGAACCCATTCCAAATGAATATACTCCTACTGTTAAATATTCTGATCTACCGAATGATATTAATAATTCTAATGATATTTTAAATGAGGTTATAAAATGTGAATGTGGAAAATGTTTTAGAATAGTAAAAGGTGAGTTTGAGTTATTAAAAAGATTAAATATTGCAATTCCTAGAAAATGCCCTGAATGTCGTAGGCTGGTTCGTTTCCAAAATACTTTATCCCAAAGACTTTATAAAGCTAATTGTTCAAAATGCGGAGAGACAATGGATTCAGCTTATGCTCCAGAAAGCAAGGAAATAGTGTACTGTGAAGGGTGTTATACCAAAGAAGTCTATTAATTTGTAAGATAATGAATTTAAAATTTAATTTTATTAAGAATACTTTATTTTTTAGAATTTTGTATATTTTAATATGTATTTTTTGTCTTTTTGTGTTTTGGCAAATTTCCAAAGAAGTTCCAACAGAAGGTGATTGGCAAGAGCATTTAGCTATCTTAGCTAAAGCAGAATTTAATGATGATTTTGTGACTATTAAAAATGTCAGAAATTTTAGATATTTTCCTACAGAAAAAGATATGATTCCTGCTTATTATGATAAAACTTATGATTTAAGAGAGATCAAAAAAGTGTGGTATGTATCAGAGCCTTTTAATGAAGCTACTTTTGCGGCACATACTTTTCTTTCTTTTGAGTTTACTAACGGAGATTTTTTAGCTATTAGCATAGAAGCACGGAAAACTAAAGAACAAAATTTTAGTATTTGGAAGGGGATGTTGCATACGTATCCATTGATGTATATTCCAGCAGACGAAAGAGATGTAATGCTTTTAAGAGCAAATGTTAGAAAAGATAAGGTATATGTGTATCCTGTGAAATTAACTGAAAACAAAAATGCTCGGTTGTTACTTGTTGATATGTTGGAAAGAATGAATGAGCTAAACTCTACTGACAGATCATGGTACAACACTTTTTATGCAAACTGTACTTCAAGTATAGTAAGACATATAAATAAGATAACTTCAAATAGAATATCAATGTTTTCTTGGCGTTTATGGCTTACAGCTTCAGCTGATGACCTTGCTCTGAGAGTTGGTTTATTGGACACAGATCTTCCTATCAAAGAAGCTCGAGAAAAATATTTTATTTCAGATATCTCAGAAAAAATAGGAGATATGGGAGACTATTCTATTAAGATCAGGAGGTATCTGTACCCTGAAGATAAATATTAGATTAATTATCCTTTATTATATATACTTTATTTATGTCACCAGAAACTAAAAACTGCCAAAACTGCAAAAATGACTTTATAATAGAGTCAGAAGACTTTCTTTTCTATCAAAAGATCAAAGTACCACCACCTACTTTTTGTCCGGAGTGTAGGTTCTTTAGAAGATTGATTTGGAGAAACGAAAGAAGGTTGTATCATAGAAATTGTGCATTGTGTAGCAAAAAGACTATTTCTGTTTATAGTCCAGAATCTATTTTTAATGTATATTGTGTAGACTGTTGGAAAAAAGATGAATGGGATCCACAAACCTATGCTTTAGACGTTGATTTTAATAAAGATTTTTTTACTCAATTTAATGAATTATTTAAAAATGTTCCTCGTCCAGCAGTAGGGCAAAACGGCAAGAATATAAATTCTGAGTATGCCAATATGATTCAAGATGTAAAAAATGTTTATCTTTCATATTCTGTTATTTGGGATTCTGAAAATATTTTTTATTCAAATAATATATCAAAATCAAAAGATATTTACGATACATATTTAGCTCAAGATAGTAATATTATTTATGAGTGTATCGATTCTACTAAAAATTATGATTGTGCTTTTTGTGATTTTTCTAGTAACTGTGTTTCTTCTCGGTTTTTAATTAATTGTAGAAATTGTCAAGATTGTATAGGTTGTGTTAATTTACGAAACAAAAGATTTTGTATTTTAAATGAACAGTATTCTAAAGAGGAATATGAAAAAAAGTTGAAAGATTTAAATTTAGGTAATTATGAAACTTTGGTTAATTTCCAAAAAGAATTTTATAAATTTAATTTAAAATTGCCAAGACAATATGGTCATATTTTAAATTCTATTAACTCTACGGGAGATAATATTTTCTCTTCTAAAAATGCAAAATATTGTTTTTCTTGTGCCGGTGTTGAAAATGTAAAATATGGTTTTAGATGTCCAGGAGGATTAAAAGATGCTATGGATGTAACACATAAAGGTAGAGGTGAATTAATTTATGAACATGCTACAGGGGGTTCAGATCTCGGTAATAATTTGTTTTTTACTATTTATGGTATGCCAGCATTAATAAACTCAGAATATACTGATTATTGTGGTTCCTCGGCTGATCTTTTTGGTTGTGTAGGTTTAAAAAATAAGCAATATTGTATTTTAAATAAACAGTATTCTAAGGAAAAATATTTTGAAATGATAGAGAAAATTAAAAAGCATATGAATGATATGCCTTATGTTGGTAAAGTTGGACATATTTATAAATATGGAGAATTTTTCCCTCCAGAATTTTCTCCTTTTAGTTATACTGAATCAGTATTATTTGATTTAATGCCAAAAGATAAAGAATTTTTAACAAAGTTTGGTATAGATTATGGAGAAGTAGAGGTAAAAAGATACATGCCGACAATTAAAGCTGAGGAATTACCAATTGATATAAAGGATACAAAAGAAGATATTACTGAACATATTATTCAATGTTCTGTTTCAGGGAAATCTTATCGCATTTTACAATCAGAATTTGAATTTTATAAGAGAATGGATTTACCTTTACCTAGATTGCATCAAGATGAAAGGTATAAAAAAAGATTAGAGAGATTAAACCCAATGAAACTCTGGCACCGTTCTTGTATGTGTGACAAAGACAAACATGGGCATGCAGGGAAGTGCACAGAAGAATTCGAAACCTCATATGCTCCAGATAGACCAGAGATAGTATATTGTGAGGGGTGTTATAATAAAGAGGTGTATTAATTAAAAAGTATATATTTTAAAATGGAAAAATTAGTAAAAATTAAAGTCGCTAAAGATGTATATTTATATGGAAAATTAAAAGGGGATTTTGCTAAGCCTTTATTTGTGATAGTTCATGGTCTTACAGGAGATATGGAAGAAAAATTAATTCATGATGCTGTTAACTTTTTTGCGGATAATGGATTTGCCACTTTTCGTTTGAATCTTTATGATTGGAGACCGAAAGCGCGTCAATTCATAGACTGTGATTTAAAAACTTCCGGTTTTGATGTTGATCAAACAGTTAGATATTTTCGTAAACTTGGTTTTCAAAAGGTGTTTATTGTTGGGCATAGTTTTGGAGGTCCTGTTATCTTTTCTTCCAAAGATCAAAATTTTGATGCTGTTGCTCTATGGGACCCGTCTTATAAATTTATGTTTAATAAAAAGATAGGTAAATATATTAAAGAATTAGATGGTTATATCATGCCTTGGGGGCTTACAACTGTTTTTAGTAAAAAATTAATTGATGAAACAAATAACTTAAAATGGGATTTTTTAGCCAAAAATTTCAAATGTCCCATCTTAGTTGCTGTTGCTGGTAATGGAACATTGGTTAAAAAAGCTTTTAATTATTATAAGTTTAATTTAAATCAGAAAAAATTCAAAATTATCCCGAAGGCTACACACCTTTTTAATGACTCAGATGTTGTACAAAATTCATTGTTTAAGAATACATTGGTTTGGTTTAAAAGCTTTTTGTAAAATTGATTATGAAAGCTATTTTTGTAGATAAAAATATATCAGGAAACTATATAAGAATAAAAAGAATTCCTATCCCTGATATTTTAAATAATGAAATTTTAATTAAAGTAAAAGCTGTTGGATTAAACCCTGTAGATTGGAAAGGAATAGAATATAATATATTTAAAAAGCCATATATTTTAGGTAGTGATTTTTCTGGTGTTGCTGTTAAGGTTGGTAAAAAAATAAAAAAATATAAAAAAGGAGATAAAGTAATTGGATCTCTTGAATGGTTGAAACAGGGGGCTTGTGCTGAATACATAGTGACGAAAGAGATGTATATATATAAAAAACCATTAAATATATCTCTTTTAAAATCAGCATCAATTCCTTTGGCTAGTCTGACAGCTTGGCAATCTCTATTTAAAGAACTTAATTTAAAAAAAGGACAAAAGATATTTATAACTGCTGGGGCTGGAGGAGTGGGTTTGTTTGCAATACAGTTTGCTAAATGGAAAGGGGCGTATGTGTATACTTCTGCTTCAAAGAAAAACCATAAGTTTTTATATAATATTGGGGCTGATGAGATTTTAGACTATACCAACACTTCAAGTTTTAATAAGATAAAAGATCTTGATTGTGTTCTTGATAGTGTTTCAATGAAGAGTACTCTTTTTAAGGTATTAAAGAAAGGTGGAAAATATTTATCAATAAATGGAAAACCAACTAGTGAAGATTTGGAAGGATATGATATTTTAGCTAAGCATTTTTTGTTTCATTCAGATTCAAAAGACTTGGGGCAGATCGTTAAACTTATTGGAAAAGGAACAATAAAGGTTGTTGTGGATAAGTATTTTAATATTAAACACTTTAAAAAAGCTTTAAAATATCAAAAAAAAGGTCACTCAAAAGGAAAGAATATATTGCTGATTGATTTCTAGCTGGGATTGTTTTAATATAACTTGTATATGACATCAGAAACTAAAAACTGTCAAAATTGCAAAAATGACTTTATGATAGAGTCAGAAGACTTTCTTTTCTATCAAAAAATCAAGGTACCACCACCTACTTTTTGTCCGGAGTGTAGGATGGTACGCAGGATGAATTTCAGAAATGAGAGAAACTTGTATCATAAAAGATGTGATTTATGTAATAAAAAGTTTGTTACAAATTATTATCAAGAAACTTTATTTAAGGTTTATTGTCATGATTGTTGGTGGGGAGATAGATGGGATCCTCTATTTTATGCAAAAGAATATAATTTTTCAAATCCGTTCTTTGAACAATTTTATGAATTATTTAAAAAAGTGCCGTTAATACCAGCAGACACAAAAGGTAAACAGTTAAATAGTGAATATGGAAATTATAATGGTAATGTTAAAGATTGTTATATGTGTTTTTCTGTTATTGAAAGTCAAGACTCGTTATATTGTTCAAACTCTTCTGGATTACATAATTGTTTTGATTCTGACTGGTTGCAAGACTCAGAATTATGCTCTAATTCACTAGATAGTTACCACAATAATGAATGTAGTTATTTACAACAAGTTAAAGAAGGCATACACTCAAAATTTATTTTTAAAAGTTCAAATATCAACCAATGTTTCATGTCATCTAATTTAATTAATGCCAGTAACTTTTTTTACAATAAACAATTAAGTGTTAAAGAATATAATAGTTTAATAAATAAAATGGACTTTGGGTCATATGTAGTTAACGAGAAGCTTAAAAAAGATTTTTATAGCATGAAGAATTCTGTACCTCATAAATATGCTGAAATAAGAAATTCATTAAATTCTAAAGGTAATAATATTGTGAATTCAAAAAATGTTAAAAAATCTTTTGATGTAACTTCTTCAGAAAATGTAGCTTACAGTATGCGAGTTTTAAAAGGATGTAAAGATGTTTATGATGTACATGGCGTTGCCAACGGAGAACTTGTTTACGAAAGTGTGGGTTGTGGTTTTTCTCCAAATACAAATTTGTTCACTTTCTCTATCGATGTAAGTCATAATTTAACGTACTCCATGATGTGTAAATCTTGTTCTAATCTCTTTGCCTGCATCGGCCTCCGTAACAAACAATACTGCATTCTAAACAAACAATACACCAAAGAAGAATATGAAGATCTAGTTCCTAAAATAATAAAACACATGAATGATATGCCATACATAGATAGTAAGGGGAGAGTATATAAGTATGGAGAATTCTTTCCAAGTGAATTAAGTCCATTTGCCTACAATGAAACAATCGCTCAAGAATTCTTTCCTTTAATTAAAGAACAAGCAAAAGAACAAGGATATGAATGGAAAGATAAAGAAGAAAGAAACTATACAATAGATATTAAAACAGAAGATATCCCTGATAATATTAAAGATTTAGATGATTTCATTATTAACAAAGTCATTGAGTGTCAACACAAAGATTGTAACCATCAGTGTACTGAAGCTTTCAAGATAATTCCTGAAGAATTACAATTCTACAAACGTATGAATCTACCACTCCCTAGGCTCTGTCCCAATTGTAGACACTATGAAAGACTATCAAAAAGAAACCCAATGAAACTCTGGCACCGCTCTTGTATGTGTGATAAAGACAAACATGGACATGTAGGGAAGTGCACAGAAGAATTCGAAACCTCATATGCTCCAGATAGACCAGAGATAGTGTACTGTGAAGGGTGTTATAATAAAGAGGTGTATTAGACTAATTACCCTTTATTATATATACTTTTAATATATGCCACCAGAAACTAAAAACTGTCAAAATTGCAAAAATGACTTTATGATAGAGTCAGAAGACTTTCTTTTCTATCAAAAAATCAAGGTACCACCACCTACTTTTTGTCCGGAGTGTAGGATGCAGAGGAGATTTATGTGGAGAAATGAAAGGTCTTTGTATAAAAGAGATTGTGATTTATGTAAAAAATCTTTCATTTCTTTGTACCCCAAAGATTCATGTTATACGATATATTGTAGAGATTGTTGGTATAGCGATAATTGGGATCCAATAGATTTTGGAATTGAATATGATAATTTAAAATCTTTTTTCGAATTATTTAGAGAATTACAACTAAAAGTACCCAGATTGGGTATTTGGACTGTACAATGTACAAATTCGCCATATACCAACCAATCATACAATAACAAAAATTGCTATCTTTCTTACGGGTTTAGAGATTCAGAAGATTGTATGTATGTAGCTAGAGCAGTTAATTTAAAAAAATGTATGGACGTAGTTTATTCTCATTATTCAGAGAATTTATACGAAGCTTTTAATGTTGAAAAATCATATAATACATTTTATTCAGAAAAATCTGAAGCATTGATTGATTCTTATTTTGTTTCAAACTCTAGAAATATCTCTAATTGTTTTGGAATTATAAATAAAAGAAATAGTTCATATACGTTTATGGGAGAAAATCTTTCAAAAGATGCTTATCTCGAAAGATTAAAGGAAATTGATTTAGGTTCAAAAAAGATTATTGATGAGTATAAAAAACTTTTTGATAATATTAAAAAACAATCTATACATAAATACGGAAACTTAGTAAGTTGTCAAAATTCTACAGGAGATAATCTAGTAAATACTAAAAATTCGAAAATGGTATTTGATGGTTTTGATCTAGAGAATAGTAGATACTCTGCATGGGTTTTTTCCTCAAAAGAAATATACGATTGTTATGGTATGGGTAATAGTCAATATGTATATGAAGCGATGAGCCCTGAAGAAGTATCAAATACAAAGTTTGTGCATGTGGTAGATACCTCAAACAATGTAGAATATTCAGAAATGTGTAAAGGGTCTTCTTTTCTTTTTGGTTGTATTTCTCTGCAAAAAAAGTCATATTGTATTTTAAATAAACAATACACAAAAGAGGAATACCAAATTTTAATTGAAAAGATTAAAGAAGAAATGAATTCTAATCCATATATTGATAAAAAAAATAGAATATATAAATATGGAGAATTCTTTCCATATGATCTGTCTCCTTTTTCGTACAATGAATCAACTGCTCAAGAATTTTTTCCTTTGAATAAAAATATTGCCCTAGATCTTTGTTTTAAATGGAAAGATGATGAAGAGAGGAACTATAGGATAGATTTGCCTTCACAAGGTATACCAGATAATATTAAAGATGTTGATGATACTATATTAAATAATATTATAGGTTGTTCACACTTAGGTAAGTGTGAACATAAATGTACTGAAGCTTTTAAACTTACAGAGAGTGAGTTGTCTTTTTATAAAAAAAATAAAATTCCTGTTCCAAACACCTGTCCCAATTGTAGACACTACGAAAGACTATCAAAAAGAAACCCAATGAAACTCTGGCACCGCTCTTGTATGTGTGATAAAGAAGCACATATGCATACAAACGGAACAAAAGAGTGCTCAAATGAATTCGAAACCTCATATGCTCCAGATAGACCAGAGATAGTGTATTGTGAGGGGTGTTATAATAAAGAGGTGTATTAGTGGCAAGCAAGATAACTCCCTACAATACAAGCAGTCTCAGCTCGTAGTGTATGGTCACCTAAAGAGCAAATTTCATATTTTTGTTCTCTTGCAAATGATATTTCAGTATCAGTAAAACCACCTTCTGGCCCTATAAATATAGCGATGCTTTTGATATCAGGGATATTTGAGTATTCTTCTTTGGAAAAATGAAAAATCACCTTACGATCGTTTTTTTGTCCTTCTTGTAATGCATTTTCAAAAGTTGTAATTTCATTTATTTTTGGAATAATATTTCTTCCAGATTGTTCACATGCCTCTTTGATTATTTTTTCAAGCCTATCTTTCTTGATACCTGTCTTTATTGTTCTTTTTGTTAAAATTGGTGTGATTTCTGACACGCCACATTCTACTGCTTTTTGGACGGCTAATTCAAAGTTTTCTTTCTTTAAGATAGCAAGATACAAGTTCACTTTTTTATTTTCTTTTTCTGTAATAATTTCCACTACTTTTTTTACCATAATTTGTTCTTTTTGAATATTTTGAATTTCTGCTTCAATTTCTTTTCCCATCCCATCCGATAAAAAAATGTGTTCATTAATATTTAACTTTAAAACATTTTTAATTTGCTTTACTTGAGATAGATCAGTAATAGTAATGAAATCTTTATTCAAATTGTAATCCCCGATAAATCTATGTATCTTCATGATTTTATTGATTCCAAAAAATTTTTGGCAGTATCATCGTCTACTTTGTTTGTGACGATAATGATAAGTTCTGTGGATAATCCTAAGTCCTTCTTTAAATTATAGAACAAATGTTCATAAGGGAAAGGGGATACCCATACAGTATTTTTAATACAAACAAAATTTGCCTTCTTTAATATATATCTTAAACTATCACGCTCATTTTTTCTAGTTTCTGGCATGTCTAAAATAATAATCCTCCACATACCATCCCAAGAATTGGAAACCAAAGCATCCTTACCTTCTAATTTTAGACAATTTAATTTTGCTTTACCTTTTGGGGTGATTTTTAAAAAAGTTTGGTTGGTAGATTTGTGTATTTCAGCCAATCCTCCTTCAATCATATTTTTTACAGATCTAGTCAGAGCATATTTCGCTTTAGAGTCTTCTCCTTTTTTGATATTCTCTAAAGAGATGGCTGTTTTTTGGCCTAAAATACCTAATATTTTTTTGGAATAGTCTGATTTACTTGACATAGGGGTAGTATATCATATATACTACTTTTGACAAGTATTTTGCGGTCGCAAAATAAAGGTATAAATATAATAAAACCTTTATTTTTATATATATTATAAGTTTAATTTAAAATAAAATTATGAGTAAAATAATAGGAATTGATTTGGGGACAACAAATTCTGCCGTAGCCATTATTGAAGGAGGTGCTCCTAAAATTGTGGAAAACGTAGAAGGAAATAGAACTACTCCTTCTGTGATTGCTATGGCAAAAAACGGGGATCGTTTGGTTGGGCTTTTGGCTAAAAGACAAGCTGTGACTAATCCTGAAAATACAATAGCTGAAGTAAAGCGATATATGGGGCATCGTTTTGATGATCCAGAAGTACAAAAAGATAAACAAACAGCTTCATTTAAAATTGAAAACGGTGAAGATGGTGGAGTAAAAGTAAAAATGACTGATAAGTTTTATCGTCCAGAAGAAATTTCTGCAATGCTTTTGCAAAAAATAAAAGCAGATGTGGAGGCAAAAACAGGAGAAAAAGTAACTGAAGCGGTGATTACTGTCCCTGCATATTTTAATGATTCTCAAAGAAAGGCCACAAAAGATGCTGGAGCGATTGCGGGGCTTGATGTAAAGAGAATAATCAACGAGCCTACCGCTGCAGCATTAGCTTATGGTTTTGATAAAAAGAAAAATGAAAAAATCGTAGTGTATGACTTTGGAGGAGGAACATTTGATGTATCTATTTTAGAAATTGGGGATGATGTAATAGAAGTAAAATCTACAGACGGAGATAGTCATATGGGAGGTGGTGATATTGATAGAAAGATTATTACTTGGATTGCTGAGGAATTTAAAAAAGAGTCAGGTATTGATGTATCTAAAGACCCTCTTGCACATCAAAGATTAAAAGAAGGGGCAGAAAAAGCGAAACATGAACTTTCTACTACTACTGAAACTGAAATAAATATACCATTCATCACTTCTGGAGCTGATGGCCCTAAACATTTACTTTTGAAAATGACTAGAGCTACTTTGGAATCTTTGGCTCGTGAATATATAGACAGATCTATTGAAATTACAAAGAGAGCATTAGAAGCTTCTCCATTTAAAATGGGTGATATTAATGAAATAATCATGGTGGGAGGTCAGACAAGAATGCCTGCCATAACAGAAGCAGTAAAAAACTTTTTTGGAAAAACTCCAAACATGTCTATTAACCCAGACGAAGTAGTGGCACTAGGAGCTGCGGTTCAAGCTGGAGTTTTAAAAGGAGAAGTTAGAGATGTACTACTTCTTGATGTGATACCTCTTTCCTTGGGGATAGAAACACTTGGTGGAGTAGCCACAAAATTGATTGAGAGAAACACTACCATTCCAGCTTCTAAATCACAGGTTTTCTCTACTGCTGCGGACAACCAAACTTCAGTGGAGATACATATAGTACAAGGAGAAAGACCAATGGCAAATGACAATAAATCTCTCGGTAAATTTATCTTAGATGGGGTACCACCTGCTCCAAGAGGAATTCCTCAAGTGGAAGTTACTTTTGATGTAGATGCAAATGGTATTTTAAATGTTACAGCAAAAGAAAAAGCATCTGGGAAAGTACAGTCTATAAAAATAGAAGCTAGCTCTGGATTGAAAGAAGAAGATATTAAAAAAATGCAACAAGATGCTGAAGTCCACGCTGAAGAAGATAAAAAGAAAAAAGAAATAGTAGATGTAAAAAATACAGGAGAGATGATAATCTACACAGCTGAAAAGGCTTTGAAAGATAATGAAGCAAGTATCCCTGAAGATTTGAAAAAAGAAGTAGAAACAAAGATTTCAAATTTGAAATCAGTAAAAGATGGGAATGACATGGAAGCTATCAAAAAAGCCACCGAAGAGCTTTCTTCTGAAATGTCAAAGATAGGGGAAGCTATGGCTAAAGCTGGTACGAATGAGCCAAATCCTGAAAGTAATGCTACTCCTGAAGAGCAACCCGCAGAAGTGCGAGATGCAGAATTCAATGAAGCGGAAAACAAGGGAGATACAGAGGGTACTAAAAATTAAAGATAAAAAAACTGGCTTCGCAAAGCCAGTTTTTTTATTGATAAAACATTCTGTGCAAGGTATAATTTATATATATGGATTTATCAGACTTACCACGTAATAGAGACCTTACATATCTTGGCTTAGCCAGTTTTCGTGACCAAAATAAACTCTTTGGTATAAAGCGTAGAGACAGACGTCAGCATGTATATATTCTTGGAAAATCTGGTACTGGTAAATCTGCTCTAATGTTCAATATGATTATTCAAAACATCCAGAATGGAGATGGTGTATGTCTTGTGGATCCTCATGGAGAGAATGTGGAAGGTGTCCTTTCTGCTATACCACCTCATAGATTAAAAGATGTAATATATTTTAATCCTGCTGATACAGAATATCATATAGGTTTTAATGTGCTGGAATTAATAGATCCTAAGTATAAGCATTTAGTAGCTTCTGGTTTGATGGGAATATTTACAAAAATATGGGCAAATGCTTGGAGTGCCAGAATGGAATATATTTTAAATAATGCTATTTTGGCTTTACTAGATACTCCTGGAACTACTCTTCTTGGTATCCCTAGAATGTTGGTAGACAAAGATTATAGACAAAAAATAATCACCAATTTGAAAGATCCTGTCATTAAAGCTTTTTGGATACATGAATACGAAGAATGGCAAGATAAATTTAGAAACGAAGCTATCGCTCCTATTCAAAACAAAGTAGGGCAATTTTTATCTACTTCTATTATTAGAAATATTGTGGGTCAGTCTAAAAGTACTATCAATATTTTTGATATGATGAATGAAGGAAAAATATTTTTGGTAAACGTTTCAAAAGGAAGAATTGGAGAAGACAACTCAGCTCTTCTTGGAGGTATGATTATTACTAAAATTCAGCTTGCTGCGATGGAAAGAGTACGTATCCCAGAAGATGAACGTAAAGATTTCTATCTTTACGTGGACGAATTTCAAAATTTCGTTACAGATGCTTTTGCAGGTATTCTTTCTGAAGCTAGAAAATACCGCCTAAATCTTACAGTTGCTCACCAATACACTGCTCAGCTTGTTACCAAAGAAAGCTCTTCTGTTCGTGATGCTATCTTTGGAAACATTGGAACAATGATTGTGTTTAGAGTAGGAGCAGATGATGCTGATTTTTTGGAAAAAGAATTTGAACCAGAATTTACTCCAGAGGATATTGTTAATTTACCGAATTATAAAGTATATATGAAGCTTATGATTGACGGAGTTACATCGCGTCCATTTTCTGCAAAAACAATGCCTCAATTGGTAAAATCTGGTAATCAGGAAATAGAAACGGAAGTGATAAAAATGTCTCGTGAATTATATTGTAAAACAAAGGAAGAGGTAGAAAAAGAAATAAATAATTGGAGTGGAATGTCTATTCTGGATGAAAACGGAAATCCTGGTAATAATAATTTTGAAAAATTTGATGTAGAGTGTTCTTCTTGTGGAAATGCGACAAAAGTTCCTTTTAAACCAGAAAAAGGAAGACCTGTGTATTGTAAAGATTGTATTACTAAAATAAAAGCAGGAGAAATGAAGCCAGTGAAAGGTGAGTCTGTGTCAAACTACAAGCCTACTAAGTTTTATAAACCATTAATGGATCTAGGAATAGAGTTTGCACAAGAAGAGAGTAATGAACAAAGCAAAGAACCTTCTAAGGATTCGAGGGAAAGTAATAATAACAAAAGTTCAGGTAGACCAAAAATATTTTCTGGAATCAAAAATGTTTTTTCAAAAAATAAAAATAAAAATGAAAAAGAAAGAGATACAAGTGCTTTAAAAGATATTTTAAATAAGACTTTAAATAATAAAACAGAAGAAATAAAAGCTAAAGAAGAAATAAAAGAAGTGGTAAGTGAGCCGGTAGAACCTCCTGCTTCTTTAGACATATTGAAATCAAAAACAGAAAATAAACCACCTAAAAATGATAAATCTGCTTCATTAGAAGAAATGAATAAGCTTAAAGATTTTATTGGAAAGTTTGAGGAAATAAGTGATATAGATGAAACAAAAGAAATAACTGAAAAAATTGTAACAAAAGAAGTCAATGAGATAAAAAAAGAAGAAGATGTAAAAGAACAAACTCCAGTATTTTCTGGAATAGTGCGCGAAATAGAAATGCCTGAAATATCAAAAGTTCCAGAAAGGGAAAGACCTCTAGAAGATTCTGAAGTTAAACAAGAAAATAAAAAAGATGAGATAATTGATAATCAAAATACAGAAGAAGATGAAAAACAGGTAAATGATGATCAAAAGAAACAAGAAGACGAAAACGAAGAATATGACAGTAAAAAGAAACAAGAAGATCTGAAAAATAAAACAAAAGAAGTACCTGAAGATGTCTTGCGAAAAATTTTAGGATAAATGTATCACTTAAATGTTAGAATATTAATATATGCCAAAAGGAAATAGAGTACAGATAATAAAATACGCACCACCACCACCAGAACTTCCTATTTTTGGGAAAGTAGAACCTGAGGAGGTGTCTTTCATTGGACGCACAAATTACGTTGCTTCTTTAGAAGAAAAGAAATTTATTTTTGGTATAAAGAGAATAGATCGCCGTAGGCATCTGTATATTATTGGTAAATCTGGAGTAGGAAAAACAAAACTCATGGAATTATTTTTAAGGCAAGATATCTCTTATAACCATGGGCTTTGTCTTATAGATCCACATGGAGATGTGATAGATGCAATGCTTGATTTTATTCCAAAAGAACGTATTGAAGATGTATGTATTATTGATCCTACAGATATTAATTTTCCAATCTCGTTTAATCCTTTGCAAAATGTAGATCCTATGTTTAAGTTCCAACTTACGCAAGGATTGATTGAAGTTTTTCAAAAACAATTCGGTGCCAATTGGACTCCTCGCCTAGAACACGTTTTTCGTTTTACTTGTCTAGCTTTATTGGATTACCCTTATGCGACAATGCGTGGAATGATCTCAATGTTGACTGATAGAAATTATAGACAGAAAGTAATTGAATATATCAAAGATGATATGGTCAAAAGATTCTTCGCTATTGAATTTGCCGATTGGTCTGAAAAGTTTGATACTGACGCTATTATTCCTTTGGTCAATAAACTTGGGCAATTCCTTTCAGATCCATTGTTGCGTAATATCTTTGGACAGAAAGAAAATAAGGTGGATATTAGTGAGCTTATGAATAAAGAAAAGATTATATTGATCAATCTTTCTAAAGGAAGACTCGGAGAAGAAAATTCCTCTTTCTTAGGATCTATTTTTTTGACAAAGATTAAGCAAGCAGGTATGGAAAGAGCAAGTATGCTTGAAAAAGATCGTAAAGATTTTTATATATATGTGGATGAGTTTCAAAATGTGGTCACTCAAACATTTGAAAACATTCTTTCAGAGGCTCGCAAATACGGATTGAATCTTACAATGGCGCATCAATATGTCGGTCAAATTATTCCAAAAGTGCATCAAGCAGTATTGGGTAATTGTGGAAGTATTATTTCTTTTCGTATTGGTGGTGAAGATGCTGTAAAAATGAAACCTGAGTTCTCTCCTATCTTTGATGTGAAAGATATGATTAATCTAGCAGTAACTGAATTTTATATTAAGATGACCATAGATGGTGAATCTTATGACCCATTTTCTGCTGAGACTTTACGAATTTTACCGCCAACTCATCCTTCATATAGAAAAGAAATAGAAGAAGCTTCTCGTAGAAAATATACTATTTCAAAAGAAAGTGCTGCAAATCTTATCGCTGAAGAAGAAGCTACTATTATTCGTAGCGCTGAAGAAAAGTCAATGATAGAAGGGAATTCTAAATCTGTAAGTGCTACACAAGAGGTTGAGCCGATGATATAGCCTCTTGACCTCTTCGTGTGTGTGAGTATAATCTTTTATTATGGCTAAAGATTACTATGAAATATTGGGAGTAAATAAAAGTGCATCTAAAGATGAGATAAAAAAAGCTTTTTACAAGCTGGCTCATAAATATCATCCTGATAAAAAAGAAGGAGACGAAAAAAAATTTAAAGAAGTAAATGAAGCTTATCAAACTCTTTCTGATGACTCAAAAAGACAGAAATACGACCAATTTGGTGCTGGTTTTGAAAATATGGGTGGTGGTCAAGGATATGGCCAAGGATTTGGTGGTTTTGATTTTTCTGGTTTTGCAAACGGATTTCAAAATGGAGGAGCAGGAGCAGATTTTGATTTTGGAAATTTAAACGACATTTTCAGTGATTTCTTTGGAGGTGGAAGACCTCAGGCTAGAAGAGGGAGAGATATTTCTACGGAAATGCAGATTAGCTTCAGTGAGTCAATTTTTGGGGTTACTAGAAGATTCTTGATGACAAAAAATTCTCTTTGTCTGCAGTGTAATGGTGCAGGAGGTAAGCCAAATTCCAAAATGGATACTTGTAAGAGATGTAATGGACAGGGCAAAATACATGAGACTAAGCGTTCTATTCTAGGAACTATCTCTACCACAAAAGCTTGTGAAGATTGTCTTGGTTCTGGAAAAGTGTATGCAGAAAAATGTTCTGAATGTAGGGGTAATGGGGTCATTAGAAAAGAGGAAGAAGTGGTAGTGGCTGTTCCCTCAGGTATTAGAGATGGAGAAATGATAAGAATGAGTGGTATGGGAGAAGCTATTGCTAAAGGGACTACAGGAGATCTGTATATTAAAATTCACGTTAAGCCACATCCTGTTTTCAAAAGAGAAGGACCAAATCTCGTAATGAATTTGGATATAAAATTGAGTGAAGCGCTTTTGGGAGCTGATAAAAATATTGAGACTTTAGATGGAGAAATAAAAGTAAAAATACCTGACGGTGTATCCATCAATGAAATACTTAGAGTAAAAGGAAGAGGGGTACCTGTGAGTGGTAGTAGAAGAGGTGATTTGCTGATAAAAGTTAATATCAATATGCCCAAAAAACTAAATCGTAAGACTCGGGATCTTGTAGAAAAATTACAAGAAGAGGGGATTTAAAATTTATTTTCACTAAAAACTTTTCAGTATTCAGAAAGGGTATTTTCTATAGTATTATATTTTACTAATACGATAACTATCTCCTTCATCTTTTATTTCATAACCAAGTTCTTTGATTGATGCTCTTAGTTCATCAGATTTTTTGAAGTCTTTTTCTTCTCTAGCTTGTTCTCTTTCTTTAGCTAACCCAAGAATATTTTCTGGGATTTCTTCTTTTTTAATATTTTCAAAACCCAGTCCTAATGCTCTATCAAAATCTAAGAGAGTAGCTTTTTTGTCTGCTTTTGAAATATTTTCATTTTTGACCACATCCCATAGGACGGTCAAAGCTTTCGGGGTATCCAAGTCATCTGATATGTATTCATTAAATTTATCTTTGGATTCTTTGTCTACCTGACCTATATCAGCTCCAAGCTCTTCATAGAGCCTGTAAAGCCTTTTTAGGGCTGTTTCTGCTCCTTCTAATGCTTCCCACACAAAGTTGGCTTTGCTTCTGTAGTGAGCCATTAAGAGCCAAAAACGATAGGCAACAGGATCTATCCCTTTATCTATTAAATCTCTTAGTGTGTAAAAATTACCAGCAGATTTTGCCATTTTTTTGTTGTCCACCAAAAGCCATTCATTGTGCATCCAGTATTTTGAAAAAGATTTACCTGTCGCACATTCTGATTGAGCAATTTCATTTTCATGATGGGGAAACATATTGTCTACTCCTCCCGTATGAATATCTAGTTGTTCACCAAGATTAGCCATAGACATTGCAGAGCACTCTATATGCCACCCTGGGCGTCCTTTTCCTATGGTAGTCTCCCAAAAAACTTCTCCATCACTTTCGTCCCAAGCTTTCCAAAGAGCAAAATCTTGAGCATTATCTTTATCATATTCATCAGCTTTGATTCTCCCTGAAGCATTTTCTTTTTGGTCCTCTAGTACGATATGTGAAAGTTTGCCATATTCTTTGAATTTTTTTATATTAAAATATATACTTCCGTCACCGCTTTTATATGCAATTTCTTTTTCCAAAAGTGTTTCAGTAATTTTTACCATTTCATTTATATAATCAGTAGCTTTGGTGAATTTAAATGGTGGGATAATATTTAAAAGTTTGATATCTTTAAAAAATTCCTCAGTGTAAAATTCTGTAAATTCTTTTAGTGACTGATTATTTTTTTGAGAATCTCTGATTGTCTTATCATCAATATCGGTAATATTCATTATATGTTTTACATTATAATTATTGTATTCCAAAACTCTTTTTAGAGTATCAGCAAAAAGATATGCTCGGTAATTGCCGATATGTGGGTAATTGTAGACAGTAGGACCGCAAGAATAAAAACGAACTTCTTTTGGATCTAGTGGTTCAAAAATTTCTTTTTCTCTTGTCAGGGTGTTGTAAAATTTGATCGGCATTTCTTTGGATTAGTTGGTAGTAGGAGTGTTTTGAAATTCTCCTCTATACAAATATACAAGAGTATACAGCAAGCTTACAATAAGGGGTCCAAGTAAAATACCCATCCATCCTAATAATGCCATTCCACCAAGGACAGAAAATAGTATCAAAAAAGGAGGGATTTTTATTTTGCTCCCCACAATGTATGGATTTAATAGATTGTCTATAGTGCTTACGATAGCCACAGACCAAATAGCCAGACCAATCGCACTGCCAGCATTGCCAGTCGCGAACAAAAATATTACAGCGGGGATAGAAATTAGAGCAGTACCCACAGTAGGAATGAGAGAACTAATCGCTGCGACAACTCCCCAGAGGGCAGGACTAGGTACTCCAAAAATGGCAAGACCTATTCCCATAATAATTCCTTGAATAACTCCTATAAGCAAGTATCCTTTGATAATGCCATTGATCGCAATTGTCATACGATTGATGATTTTTAAATCATCTGTATCAGCCAAGGGACTAAGAGTAATAAGTGACTTCTTCCATTCTGAGCCATCTTTTAGGAAATAGAAAATTGCAAGTAAAGTCAAACCAAATGAAAAAATAGTAGTGAGAGTGGCACTAAATATTTTGCCTAGATTGTTGGAAATCATATATATTAAATCATTTGTTTTTTGATGAATGTCAAAGTCTATTCCGTTTGGTAAAATATGTTGGATTTTATCATTTATGGATGCAAGGGTAGGGATACCACCGCCTTCAATAAGAGTTCTGTATAAATCTTGTGTTTGATTGAAAATAATAATCCCCATACCAAATAAAGGGCCACACACAAGCACTGCAAAAAGAAAAACGGTGATCATGGAAGCCAACCAAGAAGGGAATTTTAGCTTTTTAAATTTTTCATAGATTGGTCTTAGAACAATAGAAAAACAAGCTCCCAAAACAAGAACCATCCAGAATGGCTGAAATATAAAAAAAGTAAAAATTAAGGTTCCTAATAAAAGGGCAAAAAAGAAATACTTTTCTGCATTACTTGTATAGTTTTTTTCTTGCATAACTGAATTATAAAGCTAATCTTGCTTTTTTGCAAAGTTTAAGTTAATATATAACTTATGGAATTTGCAGTAATAAAAACAGGTGGCAAGCAATACAAGGTCTCTGAGGGACAGCTTGTTTCTATCGAGAAAATAAAAGGGGATTTTAAGGCAGGTGACAAGGTATCTTTTGATAAGGTGCTTTTAGTTGATGATGGCAAAAATACCTCTATCGGCACACCCTATATAGATGGAGCAAAAGTAGAAGCAGAAATCAAAGAAATTGGCAGAGCTAAAAAAGTCCTTGTAATGAAATACAAACAAAAATCTAGATATTTGAAAAGAAATGGTCACAGACAGCCGTTCTTTAGAGTAAAAATTCTAGCTATCAAATAAATAAAAAAAATCGACCTGATGGCCGATTTTTTTTATGGTTATTTTATATAGTTTTCATTTTGCGTACATGAGTGATTCTACTATGTACAGCAAAACTAAAAGCTAGAACGAACATACAAAAAGCAAGCCCCATATAGATGACAGTAATGCTTCCTGTAGAATCTATAAGGATACCAGCGATAAGTGGTCCTATCATTGCTCCTAGGTTCATTATACTCCGCATAAACCCCCCAACTCTTCCATAATGTTCTGGTTTTGCATAGAGGGTGATTATCTCTTCTTTTCCTACAGAGACAAATTCTTGGATAACACCAATAAGAAAGGCGGTGGCAATGATTATATTGTAGGATTCTCCAAAACTCAGCATCACCATTAAAAATCCATAAATCAATAATCCATAGATAAATATGCGAGGACCTTTTTTGTCAAAAATTTTTCCGAGAAAAATACCAAAAAGCATAGGCAGGGAAGCTGATATTCCAAATAAAATAATAGTAGTATAACTTGCTCCAGAATTATACATATTTATTGGTAAGAAAAATATAATAATGGACCAGCTTGCAGATAAGATAAGATTTAGTAATAAAATTATTTTCAATTGATAATTCCATGAGCCAAATTCTCTAAATAAATCTGTGTATTTTGATTTATTTTCTATGATTGTAGCAGTGACCCCATTTTCTTTATTTAGAGCTTCTTCTTTTTTTTGCCATTTCTTTACTATTAAAATAGCAATCAACACAGTAGGAACTATTAGAGATAAAAGCCAATGAATTTCAAAATGTTTTATCAAAAAGATCCCAAGGAAAGAAGCAAAAATCCACCAAAAAATTGTAATAGAATCAAAATAACCAAACACTGTTGCGAGTTTGGATGATGTATTGTGTCTTCTAAAATATGCTTCTCTACCTACTGCATCTAATCCAAAGCCAATACCATTGAAGACTCTTGCAATAACTATAAAAATTGCCATTCCTGTAAGTCCTGCCAGTAAGTAGCTAGTCCCTACAACTATATACATAGAAAGTCCGATAATGATAAGAGTAGTGGCTTTAAATCTATCAGCAAACATTCCAAAAATGGGTAAAGTTAAAATTAAAGCTAGTTCGTAAGAAGATTTTAATAATCCTGCCTCTGCATATCCACTAGCAAAAGAAAAAAGAAAAATTGGAATTAAATTTTCAGCAAAACCCCAGCCAAACCATCTGATGGCAGTTGCTTTTGTTAAAATTTTAGAACCAATAGATATGTCGTCAGTATTAAAATTTTGTAGAAATCTTCTAAACATTTTTATTGTCTGTTTTGTAATGCATGTTTAATTGTATCATTATCAGAATATTCTAGCTCTGTACCTGTGGACAAACCTCTACCAAGTGAAGATATCTTTATATTTTTTTCTTCAGTTATATTTTTTAACTCATTTCTTAAATAAAAATCAGTATGGTCCCCTTGAGGACTTAAAGAAAAAGCCAGGATAATTTCTTTTAGGTTTTCATTTTTTGTTTTATTTTTTAAGTCATTAAGACGAATTGCCTTTGTGGTATTTTTTTCTACGATGGGTACAAGTCCACCAAGTACAAAGTACTTACCATTATATATTCCACTTTTTTGAATGCTTTCTAAGTCTGAATCTCGTTCTATTATCAAAAGAGTACTTGAATCTATATTTGGATCTTTGCATATATTACATAAAGTAGAAGCAGTTTCATTTTTTAAAGAAAAAAATCTAAAACACTCATTGCATTGCCGGGTTTCTTTTTTTAATTGGAGTAGAAGATTTGAAAGTTCTTCTAGACTTCCTTGGTTGCGAGACATCAAAAAATACACAAAGCGTTTCGCTTGTCTTTCTCCTATTCCTGGAAACATTTTAAAAATCTCGGTAAGTTTCTCTACTGTGTTCATAAATATTTGATTCTAAATATTTTAAAATTCATCTAAATTACTTATTTGTGTTGCTGAAAATTCATTGATACTACTTTTATCTAAGTTTAGGAAAGTAGTAGTTTTTTCATCAAAATACAATTCTACTTTTCCTGTAGGACCATTTCGGTGTTTTTCTATTAGAATTTCTGCGATATTAGTCTTTTCAGATTCATCTTTACCTTTATCTTCACGGTGGATAAACATCACCACATCAGCATCTTGTTCTATACTGTTATGAATAATAATATCTTCAGCTACAAAATTATGGGCTCCTGGAACAGTAGCATCAAAGACTTCTTCTTTGCCAAGAGGAGTGATAGATGTGATTTCATCCCAATATATATCTGATTCAGCTAAGTGAACTAGGCTTTTGCTTTGCAACACGGTAGCAACTTTAGCTAATCGTTCTCTGGAGACTCCTCTAGTGACTAAAGCACTACCATTGTAAGAGATATTTAAATTTTCTGAAACATCTCTCCAGCTCATGTTTGCTTTTTCTTTTTCAGGAGCAACAAAAAGTTGCCAAACTTCTTTTGGAATTGTGTCTGTATTTGGGATAGGAGCAATAGCTTCTAATGCTTTTTTTAATTGGGAAACAATTTTTCCTCTGGAACCATAAGATCCTACTAAATCTAAAAACTTTTTTTGCATTGGAGTACTTTGCACATAGACATTAAACATGGGACGATATTTGCCTTGTGTCACTTCTCTGATATTGCTCCAAATTCCTAGGCGTAAAAGTAAATGTTGTACACCCTTTGCTAATTCTTTACTAGAAGTAGCATAGTATATAGAAGCAGATGTTTTCCTACCTGCCAAAATTTTTCTAGAAATATTGCCATCAGTAGCCCAAAGATGATGCAAGAAAAGCTGGATAGACATACTGTCTGAAGCGAAGACTGCTTTAGGAATTTTTTTCTCATAAGAACGCACTGCTTGAATTCCTAGTTCTGTGTACCAATCTGTTATGGGGTGATGTTTGTTTTTGGTTAGACGATAAGGAGAAGGTAAATATGTATGCCACCAATTTTTTTGACGAATTCTTCTGGCTTTGATGCCAAATAATTTTTCAGAAGCATCTTCTACTGCTTTTATGTTTTTTTCATCTGCGCTTGTGTAATGAATTGGTTGTCTAGGTAGTACACATCCATCTCCAAGCAGATGAGCAAGTAAGATTAATTCTTCTTTACAAAGGTTGGATATTGGAGAAGTCGCTTGGATAAAACGAGGGGTCGCAATCCTGTCACTTTCGTCTAGTGCATCAAGTCTTTGCCACCCGTCCATTGTATAAAATTTATGGTTTGCAGATGCTTTGATTGTTTTACCGCTACGCATTTTTAATTCAAAAATTTCTTTTTTTCCATTAGAGAAAAATTTTGAAGCAAGCATTGGTCGTAACTCATATTCTCCACTTAGAGAGATAACAGGTATATTTTGTTGTCCCACCAATTCTTTAATCGGAATTCTTTCTCCTGTATCGGCTCTTTGAATCAAAGTATCACCTGTGACACAGCCCGAATCTCTCAAGTCTGAAAGTCTAGGTTTCCCTCCACGAGATTCTACTGCTCTGTTTAGCTGAGAAAGAGCAAGTACAGGTACGTCTAATTCTTTGGCTAAAGCTTTCAAAGAACGAGAAATTTCAGTGACTTGATTGACCATAGAGTCGTAGTTTTTAGAAGTAGTCATAAGTTGTAAATAGTCCACTATTATAAAATCTAATCCTTTTTCTGCTTTCCAACGTCTAGCTACAGCTTTCATTTTGGTGATAGAATTACCTGCTTGATCATCTATGAATATTTTTGCTTCAGAAAGTCTTTGCATAGCATCTCGGATTCTACCAAAATCATGCTCTATATGTAGACCTTTACCGGTGCGAATTTTCCAAGCATCTACTTTGGATTCAGCAGAGAGCATTCTGTCTATGAGTTGTTGAGCAGACATTTCCAAAGAAAATATACCCACTGCTTTTTTGTGTCCAATAGCAGACATACGAGCCATGTCTAGGGCAAGGGTAGTTTTACCAACAGAAGGACGAGCTGCTAGAATGATTAAATCTGAATTTTGTAATCCAGAAAGAGTATTGTCTAAATCTTTAAATCCAGTAGGTATTCCTCTAAGACCTCCCTTGTGTTCACTAAGTTTTTCTATTCTTTCAAAAGCTTCAGGCAGAGCATCTTTTAGATTGACATATTTTTGATTTTTAGGAGAGTTCACTATGCCAAAAATTTTTTTCTCTGCTTCGTCCAATACTTCATCTAGGTTGCTATCATTTTCCTCAAAAGCAATTTCAGAGATATGGTTGGATGCTTCTATTAAAGATCTTAAAATATATTTTTTTTGAACGATTTCGGCATAGTGTCTAATGTTGGCAGAAGATGGAACACTATTAGCCAACTCCGCAAGGTATTGGTTTCCCCCGACACTCTCTATGTTTTTTTGTTCAGCTAATTTGTTTGCAACAGACAAAAGATCAATTGGTTCATTTTTTAAAGAAAGATCAAGCATTGATTGGAATATTATTTTGTGTTTTGGAGCATAGAAAGAATCTGCATTAACTACATCTTCAATATCAAGTAGCGCATCTTTGCGAAGCATTATTGATCCAAGGACTGCTTGCTCAGAAGCAATACTCTGAGGGGGCATTCTTAAATCATTTGAATTTTTGTACATCTTGTTCATTAGAAACATTCTAACATGATATGCAAAAAGACATAAAAACAAAAAGTGGTTTAAGCTGTGACTAAGATGTGGATAAAGATTTTTGATATTTTCTGCAAGATAGGGGGTAGATACAAAATATTGATTTATGATATAATTTTGATATGTCTAAGAAAATAGCATTATCAGGGGTAAAACCTACAGGGGTTCCACATATTGGCAATTATTTTGGAGCAATGAAGCAATTTGTAGAAATGCAAGATAATTATCATTTTTATGCAATGATAGCGGATTATCATGCTTTGAATTTTATCCAAGACAAGAAAGAGATGAAAAAAAATACCTACAATTTATTGCTGGACTATTTGGCAATAGGATTGGATCCAAAAAAGACTGTCATTTTTAAACAGTCAGATGTGTCAGCACACACTGAGCTTGCTTGGATTTTTGATACGATTACTACAATGCCATACCTAATGCGAGCGCATGCTTTTAAAGATGCAGAAGCAAAAAACAAAGAGATCTGTGTGGGGACTTTCAATTACCCAATGTTAATGTCCGCAGATATATTGCTTTATGAGCCCGATATTGTGCCTGTAGGAAAAGACCAAAAGCAACACGTAGAGATAGCTAGAGATACAGCTTTGAAGTTTAATAACATTTTTGGTGATACTTTTAAATTACCAGAGCCGATGATGATAAAAGATATGGATACAGTATTAGGGACTGATGGAAAAAAGATGTCTAAAAGTTATGGAAATACTATTCCACTTTTTGCTGAATATGAAGAGATAAAAAAATGTGTGATGAGTATTGTGACGGATTCTAGCTCGGGTATTCCAGAAAATGTGTATGCTATACACAAACTTTTCCGCTCAGCTTCTGAACTCTTGCCTTTGTATGAAAGTAAAGCAGGGAAGTATAAAGAATTAAAAGAATTACTGGTGGAAGATTTGGAAAAGTTTATTGCCCCAATGAGAGAAAGAAGAAAAGAATTGGCCAAAAATGAAGCTGAAGTTTTAAAAATATTAGAAGAAGGAAGCAAAAAAGCAAAAGAAGTGGCTGATAAAAAACTAAATGAGATAAAAAGCAATTTAGGGGTAAAATAGTTGGATTTATTGGCCTTATTTTGCTTTATTTTTAATCAAAAATATGTTATAATATATACTATATGGAACTTAGAGCTACTTTGTTTTGGGATACAGATATATCAAAAATAGATTTTAAAAAAAATAAGAAGTATGTTATAGAACGTATTCTTGATTTTGGTAATCAAGAAGAAATTCAATGGATGCACAAAGAATATTCCCAAGATGATGTCAAAGATACTTTAATTAATTCAAGGGTTTTAGGGTCTCGCTCAAAAAATTTCTGGGAGCATTATTATAATATTAACTAAATTAAAATGTATATTGAAACTTTAGATGAAAAAACAAATAAGGTTTTTCATTTGTTAAAGAATACAGTAACAGTATTTGATTTTTGTCTTGCTGGTGGGACAGGACTTTCTTTGCAATTAGGTCATAGGATATCCATTGATTTAGATTTTTTCACAAATAAAGAATTTGAAACCGAAAGATTAATTCAAAGTTTGAAATTACTTGGTAAGCTTGAAATTGAGGAAACAAAAGAAGATACTTTTAATGGAAGTCTAGATGGTGTGAAAATTAGTTTTTTTAAAACACCTGTAAATTTATTGTTTGAGAAAAAAGATTTTGAAGGACTAAAAATAGCTGACGAACGCGATATCTCTGCCATGAAAATACTAGCTATATCAAACAGAGGAAGCAAGAAAGACTTTGTAGATTTATATTTTCTTTTAAAAAGATATTCTATTCAAGATATATTGAATTTTTTTAAAGAAAAATATGCTAGCTATGGATATAATCTTATGTACATTTTAAAAAGTCTTGTATATTTTAATGATGCAGAAGATGATGTGGAGCCGATTTATATTATAAAAACAGATTGGAAAGATATAAAAAAAGAAATACAGAAAATAACTGATCTATACATAAAAGATAATATTAATTAATACTTTTTAGTTTTCCACAATTCTAGGTTGCTTTTTGGAAAATATTAGATACCATATTGATATGGTTGCTTTCAATATAACAATTAAGAACATTATTTTTCCCTTTATTAAGAAGGGGCAGTTTTAATTGTATATATAGATCAATCAAAATGTAAGATAAAAAATATATAGAATTAAGACTAAAGCCCCAAAAAGAATGGGGATTTTTGTTTTGTAGGGAGGGTTGGAGTTTGGTATATATATTTAAATAGTTAAATATATATACCAGTCTCTTAAATAAATGAATGAGATTGGTCTCCTGCCCGAAAGGGAAGAAAGGAGAGAAGGTTTTTTAATAAACAAGAAAGGAGTTTGCCATGTTTACAAAATGGCCTCCATTCGTGGGCGGGTGCTTTATAGCACCCGCCCTTTTTTTTAATTTAATCTTTTTTATGTTAAAATCTACTCATCATGAAAAACAACAACCACATCAATGTAAACCCGTATCCTTTAAGAATATATTCACTTTCTAACGGCACGCATACAAATTTAGCAGAAAAGATATCAAAGCTTTTAAAGACGCCAATTTCACCTGTTTTGTATAAGTCTTTTAAAAATGGAGAATTCTTGATACATCATACTGAGTCTGTGCGTGATAGAGATGTCTATGTAATATGTCAACCAAGGTATGGTAGCAAAGAAGAACTCGCTTATGACTTGGATGAATGTGTTTCTTTAATCTTTGGATTAAAACAAGGAGAGCCATCAAGGATCACCGTGATAATGCCCTGCCTTCCTTATGCGCGACAAGATAGATCTACCAATCATCGTGAGCCAGTATTATCACAAAAAGTACCAATGCAGTTACAAATGGCTGGAGCCAATAGGATCGTAGTGCTGAAGCTTCATAACCCAAGTAGCTACAATGCCCACTCTATGTCTATTCCAATTGTTGATGTTGATACCACAGATTTACTTTTAACACAGATAAGAAAAAAGAAATTTGATTTAGATAAAGTAATGATTGTTTCTCCCGACCTTGGAGCTGCTCCATCTACTAGAAAGATTGCGGGGGCACTTGGCATTCCTGGTAATATTGTCATTTTGAATAAATTACGAGATTATAAAAAATCTAATCACAATCAAATAATGGAAGTGATTGGTGACCCTAAGGGATATATATGTATTATGCCTGACGACATTGCTGATACTTGTGGCACAGCAGTAAATTGCTTAAAAGCTCTTAAAGAAAATGGAGCAAAGGAAGTATATTTTACAGCTACACACGCCATCTTATCAGGAGATGCATTAGATAATCTAAACAATGCTGAATTCTCAGGTGTTTGGCTGACGGATTCTTGTCTTGATCAAGAAAAAATAAAAAAATTAAAAAACTTAGAAGTTATCTCTACTTCAAAACTGATTGCTCAAGTAATTGACAATTTACATAATGGGAATTCCGTCACAGCTTTGTGGCATAGCGAAAAGTAGAGGATTTATGCTAATATATTGATATGAAAGAAAGAATATATATAAAAGATTTAAGCCAATATGCTGGTCAAGAAGTGCATATTGCTGGCTGGGTAAATGTGCGTAGAGATCAGGGTAAAATGGTCTTTTTTGATATGAGAGATATGACTGGGTATGTGCAATGTGTGGCCCTACCTTCTAGAGAGCAAGCTATTGAAAAAGCAAAAGATATTCGTCCAGAGTGGGTTTTAAATATAAAAGGGTTGGTGAATAAAAGACCTGAAAAGAATATAAAAGAAGGAGTAGTAAATGGAGATATAGAACTGGAAGTATTGGAGATAGAAGTATTAAACAAAGCAGAAACTCCTGCCTTTGATGTAGTGTCTGAAGGATATGAAATTGGAGAAGAAAATAGATTGAAATACCGCTTTCTTGATTTACGAAGAGATAGAATGCAAAAGAATATTCGCAATAGACACAAGGTAGTAAAATTTATTCGTGATTTTTTGGACAAGAAGTCTTTTATTGAAGTAGAAACTCCAATACTTACAAAATCCACTCCTGAGGGAGCAAGAGACTATGTAGTGCCTTCTAGGATTTGGCAAGGGAAGTTTTATGCTCTACCACAGTCCCCACAGCAATACAAACAACTCCTTATGGCTTCGGGGGCTGAGAGGTATTTTCAAGTTGCAAAATGTATGCGAGATGAAGACACTAGAGGGGACAGACAGCCAGAATTTACACAAATAGACATGGAAATGAGTTTTGTAGATAGAGAAGATGTGATGAACCTAAACGAAGAGCTGTTGATCAATGTAGTAAAAAATATTTATTCAGAAAAAGAAATACAAGAAATTCCTTTTCCTCGTATTACTTACAAAGAATCAATGGAAAAATACGGCACAGATAGACCAGATATTAGAAAAGATAAAAACAATCCAAATCTCTTGGCTTTTTGTTGGGTGGTGGATTTTCCATTTTTTGAAAGAACAGACAAATCAGACAACGTAGATACTAGTGGAGAATGGACTTTTACACACAATCCTTTTTCTCGCCCACAAGATGAACACATGGCTATGCTTATGGATAAAAAAGACATTGGTGATATTTTGACTACTCAATATGACATTGTCTTAAATGGAAGCGAGATAGGAGGTGGAAGTATTAGAAATCACGAACCGGAAGCACTGGAAAAAGTATTTGAAATAATGGGTTATGAACAAGAAGTAGTAGAAAAGAATTTTGGTCATATGATCAAAGCACTCGGATCTGGATGTCCTCCTCATGGTGGAATTGCTTGGGGTTTTGATAGATTTATAATGTTGCTTCAAAATGAGCCAAATATCAGAGAAGTGATTGCTTTTCCAAAGACAGGAGAAGGGAAAGACTTGATGATGGATTCTCCTTCTGATATATCAGAAAAACAACTAAAAGAATTAAATATTAAAATGGGGAAATAGTGAATTTTTTTGCTAAGATTTTTTTAAATAAAGTTTATTTAAAATTTATCTTTATTTTATAGCATTTTAAAATGCAAAAAAATTTTGGTGAGTGGAACACAATAAAGAAAAAAATAGACAATAAAAATGTTATACTTCTCTTCTTAGAAAGAGAAGTATGGTGGTCTTCTCTTGGGATTAATATAGGCAGAGAACAAAATGGCAAAGGTAAAAGTTTTGAACGTCCTGTTGTTATTTTGAAAAAATTAAGTTTTGAAACATTTATTTGTTTACCAATAACTACTAAACAAAGATTACCTAAATATCAACATGAATTAAGTGATGGAATAAGTAAACATTACGTTTTGTTAGATCAAATACGGGTTTTAGATGCAAAAAGATTATTAAGAAAAATTAATACAATTAATTTAGATGAATTTCTAAATATAAAGAAAAGAGTAAAGAATTTAATTTAGTACAAAACGAAAGATCCGCTTTTGGGCGGATCAATCTCGGAGGCCGAAGCCACTGTAATTTCATTATATATAATATAAATAAAAAAGCAAATAAATGGTACATATTTCTTTGTTTTTAAAAAGTTTTTTTGTGTTATAATTTCAATATGTCAAAATCTGATTTAATAAAAAAGAAATGTGTCCCTTGTAAAGATAAAAGTATCAAAGCTTTGTCTGGAAAGGATTTAGAAGATTATATGGAAGAAGCTTTTGGATGGGGTATTGATGTAGATTTAAAAAAAATTTCTAAGGAGTTTGTTTTTAAAGATTTTATCGGAGCAATAAATTTTGTAGAAAGAGTAGCAGACCTCGCCGAAGAAGAAGGACATCATCCTGATATACATGTATATTACAATAAAGTAGTGATAGAGCTTTGGACTCATTCTGTGGGAGGGCTTACCGAGAATGATTTTATCTTGGCTGTGAAGATTGATGCTTATAGATAGGAGTAGATAGGCTAAAAGCTTCTGTTACAGAGGCCTTTATTTTTTTGTATAATATATAAAATGAAAGATAAAAAAAGACAAACTAAAATTGATACCTATAAAAATAAAAAGACACAAGTAAAGACATTTGGTGAAAAGGTGAGGATGGTTGTCTCAAAAATTCCTAAAGGTAAAGTGCTTACATATAAAGAAGTAGCAAAGATGGCAGGTAAGGCAAAAGCCTTTAGAGCAGTCGGCAATATTTTAAATAAAAATTATGATTCTAAAATCCCTTGCCATAGAGTGATAAGATCTGATGGTAAAATCGGAGGGTATAATAGGGGAGCAGAAAATAAAAAAGCTATTTTGCAAAAAGAAGGGGCATTTAGATAATGTTTTTGCTGTTTTTATTTCTACCCCTTCAACACATATTCAAGCATTGCCATCCTGACATAAAGACCATTTTCTGCTTGGCGAAAGTATGAAGCACGAGGGTCACTATCCACTTCTAGTTCTATTTCATTTATCTTAGGTAAAGGATGCATAATAATTGCATTTTTTTTCATTTCAGCTAAATGTTCTTTTTTTAGAATAAATAAATCTTTTACTTTTTCATAGTCTTCAGCATTTTCAAATCTTTCTTTTTGCACTCTGGTCATATATAAAATATCAGCATCTTTGAGTCCATCTTTTAAAGTATTCATCTCTTTAAAGTTTACTCCGTTTTTTTGTAAGCTATCTGTGTATTCTTTTGGAAGAGCCAATTCTTTTGGGGAAATAAAATAAAAAGTATTATTGGGGTAAAGAGTTAGCAATGGCACAAGAGAATGTAGAGTGCGACTATGAGTGAGATCTCCCCCAAAAGCGATAGTAAGATTGTCTAGACGACCATGTTCTTTTTGAATGGTATATAGATCAAGTAATGCTTGAGAAGGGTGTTCGTTTGCCCCGTCTCCTGCGTTTATAACAGGTTTATTGGATACTTTAGAGGCACGAAGAAGCATGCCTGCTGTATGATGTCTTATTACGATTATATCGGCATAAGAGCTTAAAATCTTAGTAGTATCTTCAATAGTTTCTCCTTTGTAAGCAGAAGAATTTGTCTCAGCATTTTCTGCAGAAATTACCTGTGCTCCAAGTTTGAGAGAGGCGGTTTCAAAAGATAATCTTGTGCGAGTAGAAGGTTCAAAAAAAATACAAGCCACTATTTTGTCTTTCAATATTGGCTCTACAGTACCTTTTTTGCAGGCTTCTTCCATTTCTTTAGATCTATTGAGAATGGATTCTATTTTATCTTTGGATAATTCTTTTGAAGAAATAATATGTTGCATTTTGTTTTTTTTGATTTTAATTTAATAATATTTAATCTAAATATTCTTTATAGCTTTTAATTTCTAAGTCATCTATGTCATATTTGGCAAGAGCTTTGATAAATGCTCGGGCTAAATGTAAATCAGTGAATAATGGAATTTGGTTGTCCACTGTCGCTCGCCTGATTCTAAAACCATCCGTGTTATTTAAATTTTTAGGGCTACCTTCTAGGCTTAAGTTTATCACAAAAGCTACTTCTTTGGATTCTATGAGGCTAATAGTGTTTGGAGTAGTTTCCTTTGCTTTTTTGATTGTTTTACATTCTATGTTTTCTTTCTTTAAAAAATCTGCCGTACCATCAGTAGCAAAAATTGTATATCCTAAATCTAATAGTGTTTGAGCTGATTCTAAAAATTTTACTTTATTTAAATCTCCACCTAGAGAAAGTAAAACACTTTTTTTGTTAAAATCTAAAAAGTTGGCACTCATTATGGATTTTAGCAATGCTTCATCATAATCTTTCCCAAAACAAGCCACTTCTCCTGTAGAAGACATTTCTACTCTAAGAATAGGGTCTGCTCCAAGTAAGCGAGAGAATGAAAATTGAGATGACTTTACTAATACACTTTTTGGGTAAATAAATTTATGTTTTTTGGCTTTACCAAAAAAGCTGTCAATTGCCATTTCAGGGAAATCTACATTCATTGCTTTTGAAAGAAATGGAAATGTTCTACTTGCTCGAACATTTACTTCTATTACATATGGTTTGTTGTCTTTGAACAAAAATTGGATATTAAATGGTCCAGCAATCTTTAATTCTGAAGCTATTTTTTTTGCAGTTTCTCTGAGTTGATATTCTGTAGAGGCATAGACTCGCTGAGTAGGATATACGATAGTGGCGTCTCCTGAATGCACCCCTGCGTTTTCTATATGCTCAGATATACCATATACCACCAATTCTCCATTTTGTGCTACAGCATCAAATTCTAGTTCTTTTGCATTTTCAATATATTTAGAAATAGTAACAGGGTATTCAGGAGATAGGACGGATGCTTTACCCACAAAATCTTTTAATTCTTTTGTTCCATAGCATACACGCATCGCAGATCCTGATAATACATAAGAAGGGCGGACTAGGACAGGGAAACCTACTTTATCTACAAAAGTCATTGCTTCTTTCATACTATTAAAACTTTGCCATTCCGGCTGATCTATTTTTAATTTATCTAGAAGAGCGGAAAATAGATTGCGGTCTTCAGCTCTATCAATATTTTCTGCTTCAGTACCAAAAAGTTTAAATTTTTCTTTGGATAATTTTTTGGCTAGATTGTTGGGTCTTTGTCCACCTACAGAAATGATAAGTCCTTCAGCTTTTTCAAATTCAAAAATATCAGCCACAGTCTCAAAAGAAAGATTTTCAAAATACAACCTATCAGACATATCATAATCAGTAGAGACAGTCTCAGGATTACAATTGATTACAATAGATTTCTTGTTGTATTTTTTGAGAGCTAAAGTAGCATGAACACAAGACCAATCAAACTCTACCGAAGAGCCAATATGGTATGGACCAGAACCAAGCACTACAATGCCTTCTTTGCCGATAGATTCTACATCGTTGTGATTCCCGTGATAAGTAAGATAAAGATAATTTGTCTGGGCTGGAAATTCTCCTGCTAGAGTATCGATGGCAAAGATGCTTGGGAAGATACCAAGCTTTTTTCTTGTTTTACGGATTTCAAATTCTGTTTTACCTACAACTTGTCCTATTTTTTTATCTGAAAATCCGTTTTCTTTCAAAAGCAAAAGATTTTCTTTTGTTAATTTTTTATTTTTTATTAATTTATTTTCGGTATTTGTAATATTTGCAATTCTTTCCAAGAACCACATATCTATTCCTGTAATGGAATGGATTTTTTCTGCAGACATTCCTTTTTGTAAAGCAGAAGCTACCGCAAAAATTCTACGAGGAGAGGGGAAAGAAAGAAATTTTTTCATTTCCATCTCATTTTTAAAGCCATTATCTGTGACACTTTCTTTTTGACCTGTCTGCATTCGAATAGCTTTCTGGAAAGCTTCTTCAAAGGTTCGTCCAATAGACATCACTTCACCGACGGATTTCATAGCACTACCTATTTTTTCTTCTGCATTTTTAAATTTATCTAAATCCCAACGAGGCATTTTGACTACGATATAGTCTAGGGCTGGTTCAAAAAAGCTTTTTGTTTTTTTAGTGATTTTGTTTTCTATTTCTACCATGCCTTTACCTAATGCAAGTTTAGCTGCTACATAAGCAAGAGGGTAGCCAGTAGCTTTTGAAGCAAGAGCACTAGAACGAGACAAGCGAGCATTTACTTCAATGACATAGTATTCAAGTCGTCTAATACTCCCATCTGGATTTTTTGTTGGATTTGGATTGAGAGCATATTGGACATTGCACTCACCAACTATTTTTAGACTATCTACTATTTTTCTACTAGCTTCACGAAGACCATGGTATTCTTCATTGTTTAATGTTTGGCTCGGGGCTACTACAATGGAGTCTCCTGTATGAATACCAAGTGGATCTAGATTTTCCATATTACACACAGTAACAACATTACCATGCTTGTCTCTGACTACTTCATATTCTATTTCTTTAAAGTGATGTAAATATTTTTCAATCAATACTTGAGGAGATATTGCTAGAGCTCCTTGAACAATTTCCTCTAATTCTTTTTGGTTATGTGCTACTCCTGATTTTTGACCCCCTAGAGCAAAAGCTGCACGAATCATTACAGGAAAGCCGATCGTTTCAGCAGATATTTTTGCTTCTTTTAGAGTAACAGCACTTTTAGATGGAGGAACAGGAATACCTATTTTATCTAAATGTCTGGCAAATTTTTCTCTATCTTCAGTGAGTTCTATGGAAAGCACAGGACTCCCAAGCACTTCTACCTTGTATTTTTTTAGAATTCCTTTTTTTTCTAAAGCAAGTCCGCAATTTAAGGCTGTCTGTCCGCCAAAAGAAAGCATAATGCCATCTGGTTTTTCTTTTTTGATTATCTTCTCTACAAAGTATGGATTGACTGGTAAAAAATATACTTCATCCGCTAAGTTTTTAGAAGTTTGAAAAGTGGCAATATTTGGATTTACAAGAACAACTTTTATTTTTTCTTCTTTTAAAGCTTTGATTGCTTGGCTTCCACTATAGTCAAATTCTCCCGCTTCGCCTATCTTTAAAGCCCCTGAACCAAGCACTATTATTTTTTTGTATTTTTTATTTGTGTTCATTTGAATATTTTTATTTTTTAAAAGCAACAGAAGACACTCTCGGAGAAACCTTCGCTACCAAAGTTTTCAATCTTGCCCTTCCAGAACAGAGTGCGGTTACGAAGAGAGTGATTTCTGTTGTTTCTAGAGTATAAGTAATCATAAAATATTTGCTCTTTTTAAGAAATAATCAAAAATCCAATCTGTGTCGGTTGGTCCTGGAGTGCTTTCTGGATGAAATTGAACAGACATAAAGGGGAGTGACTGGTGGATTATTCCTTCATTAGTATCGTCATTTGCATTACGAAACCATTCTTTGAAATTTTTTGGTATTGTGCCGACAGCAAATCCGTGATTTTGGGTTGTCAGATAGCATTTGTCTGTGCCCACTTCTAGTACAGGTTGATTTTGGCTTCTATGTCCAAATTTGAGTTTGTATGTCTTACCACCTGAAGCAAGATTGAGTATTTGATTACCCAAACATATTCCAAGAATCGGGATATGTTTCTGGAGAAGTTTCTTTACATTCTTGATAGTAGCTGTAGCTTTTGTCGGATCTCCTGGACCATTTGAGATAATCACAGCATCGGGGGTAAAAGAGAGGGAAGTTGGGTCGGTGTCCCAAGGTACCACTGTAACTTTTACTCCTCTTTTTGCTACTGATTCCGCTATGTTTTTTTTGGTTCCACAATCTATCAAAACTATATTTTTTTTACCTGTGCCTACGGAAAATATTTTTTTTGTGGATACTTCTGCTACGAGATTTTCTTTATTTGGATCTTGGTATGGAATATCTTTTTTGCATATTATTTTTCCAAGCATAGCTCCCTTGTCTCTTAATTTTTGAGTAAGTAGTCTTGTGTCTTTTATCTCCAATAATGGGATGTTTTCTTTTTTAAACCACTGAGCTAAGGTAGAAGCGTTTTCGTGGTGAGAAGGAGTATCAATGTATTGAGAGACTATCAGTCCTGAGACTTGTATTTTGTCAGATTCCCAAAATTCCTTTTTAGGAACACCATAGCTTCCAATAATAGGGTAGGTAAAGACAAGGATTTGTCCCTTGAAAGATGGGTCGGTTAAAGCTTCTGGGTATCCTGTCATTCCTGTAGCAAAGACTACTTCACCTGCTACTGATTTTATAGAGCCAAAATTTTTTGCTTCCAAAGTCTCTCCATTTTTTAAATACAATTTTGCTTTTGTAAATTTGTTATTTTGCATTTTTTTGAATTTTATCTTTCAAAATTTTACCTCTAATAATAGTCATTACCACATCTCCATCAAAAGTCATATCTTCAAAAGGTGACCAAAGACACTTTGTCTTTAAGTCTTCTTTTTTTACAGTGTATTTTTTTTGAAGATCAATAATTGTAAATGATCCCATAAAATCAACTTCCATTTTTCCATATTTTGATGTGCTAAATTCATTTAGAAAATTTGCTGGGTTGGTGCTACATACGCGAGCTATCTCCATAGGGGTAAAATTATGTTCTTTCATAAGCCAAACTACAAAATATCCATAAGTGTCTAGATGGGGCATACCAGAAGTGCCTTTTTCTTTTTCTTCTATTGTATGTGGAGCGTGGTCTGTAGCAAGATAATCTATTTTCCCTTCTTTTAGTAATTGGATTAAAGCTAAACGATTTTCTGCTCCTTGTCTAATCGGAGGATTTATTTGAAGCCATTTTCTGTTTGTGTCATTTATCATTGATACATCAAAAAATAAATGGTGGGGAGTGATTTCTGCTGAAATATTTACACCAGCTTCGCGAGCTTTGATAATCTTTTGGATGCTTTCTAAAGTAGAAGCATGACAGACTTTTCCTTTTAAGTTATATTTTTGAATTAAATAGATAGCGAAATCCACAGCTTTGATTTCTGCTTCTTTGGGTCTTTTTGTCTCATGAGTATCAGCATTTTTATTTTCTTCTAAAAGGATTGGATCCTCACAATGAAAACTTATATTTTCTCCTTCGTAATTTTTGATCACTTCTTCCAACTCTTCATTTGAATGAAAAAATAGATCTCCAACAGAAGGGCCCATAAAAGCTTTGTAGGGTACTTTACGAGAAAGTTTGGAGGTGTGTGGACCGATACCAGCGTATAGTACAACTTCAACAAGAGATTTTTCTGTTAATTTCTTTTTTGCTTCATAGCTTTCTTCGTCTATTGGGGGAGTAGGATTATTTGGCATTTCAGCAATAGCTGTTACTCCACCATTGATACTTGCTTCACTGACTGTTTTAAAATCTTCTTTATAATCTTGAGTGTGGTCAGAGCATTCTCTAGCGTGCACATGCAGATCAATGAACCCAGGGAAGATAAGCTCTTCTTTCAATATAATATCTGCTACCCCTGTAGTTTCTGTTATTTTTGAAATGAGACCACTAGCTATGTCTATCTCAATTCTTCCTCTCTCCACATTATTTTCTTTTACGATATTTCCTTCTATTGAAAGCATATTTTTTTTACACAAAAAAAGAACCCACTATGCGGGGTTCTTTTTTGAAAATGTGATATTAGATTTATAAATTACGTAATGTGAAGCCACGAAGGTAAAAGCATTTTTGGCTTTTCTTTTTTCTGTATTCATTCTTCTTCTTGTCTTACACATTAAAGGTAATGATAACATAGATACAAGTATTGGCAAATGTGGAAAAATACTGAAAACAATATAAGGTTATTTTTTAGTTTTTGAATTATTTTGAGCTATTATTTGTTTAATTTCTTTGATAGAAGGATAATAAATTTCTTCTCCTTGGTTGTTAATGTGCTCAATAGAACAATTATCAGGAATATTAAAATTATTTAATATAGATAAATTTACGATTAAAATTTTTATTTTTGTAAGATTTGGTGCCTCAAAACTTTGAGCTTTTCCTGCATAAAGGTCACCTCCCACAGAAGCAAGATTCGGTGCTTCAAAACTTTGAGCTTTTCCTGCAAAAAGGCTACCTCCCACAGAAGCAAGATTCGGTGCTTCAAAACTTTGAGTATTTCTTGCATAAAGGCTACCTCCCACAGAAGCAAGATTCGGTGCTTCAAAACTTTGAGCTTTTTCTGCAAAAAGGTCACCTCCCACAGAAGCAAGATTCGGTGCTTCAAAACTTTGAGTACTTCCTGCATAAAGGCTACCTCCCACAGAAGCAAGATTTGGTGCTTCAAAACTTTGAGTACTTCCTGCATAAAGGCTACCTCCCACAGAAGCAAGATTTGGTGCCTTAAAACTTTGAGCTTTTTCTGCAAAAAGGTCACCTCCCACAGAAGCAAGATTCGGTGCTTCAAAACTTTGAGTATTTCTTGCATAAAGGCTACCTCCCACAGAAGCAAGATTTGGTGCTTCAAAACTTTGAGCTTTTTCTGCAAAAAGGTCACCTCCCACAGAAGCAAGATTTGGTGCTTCAAAACTTTGAGCTTTTCTTGCAAAAAGGTCACCTCCCACAGAAGCAAGATTTGGTGCTTTAAAACTTTGAGTACTTCCTGCAAAAAGGTAACCTCCCACAGAAGCAAGATTTGGTGCTTCAAAACTTTGAGTATTTCTTGCATTAATGTCACCTCCCACAGAAGCAAGATTTGGTGCTTTAAAACTTTGAGCTTTTTCTGCATTAATGTAACCTCCCACAGAAGCAAGATTTGGCAAAAGTAGATGGTCTATTTTAGTATAAACAATACTCCCTTCTATTTTTTGTAGTAAATAATATTTTTCTTTTGGTAAGTTGTCTATATTCAGATCTAATCCAGAAGAACAAAGATACTCTAACTGTTCTTCTGTAGTATTTTGGTTCAGATCTACAATACCTTTAATAAATTTTTTATTTTCGTTCAAAATAAGATTGGTGATATTTTCTTCGTCTAAAGTATAAAATTTATTTTCTTTTATATCTTTATACAAAGAATAACTAAAATTTTCAGTCATCTTTTTAATATCAAAACCCATTTTATATAAAGCATTAAGTGTGTCTGTGACTATTGCTCTATTGTTTGGTAACGAATTGACAGGAGTGTCGTTTCCACCCTTAAATTGTATGATAGTTTTTGTTTTAATATCATATTCTATTGTATAATGTGGCCCTTCTTCATCTCTTAAAGAAATGGCCATTATTTGCCCACTCATTATTTTTTTTAAATAGAATTCACTTTCCCCTATGCAATGTCCCATTTTTTTTGATTCTTCTTGTAGATGTTCTTGTGATGTCAAAGAAAAAAAAGACATATTTTTACCGTCTATTTTAAAAATACCTAGATTTATTGGTTCCTTGTGGTATAAAGAGTGTAAATAATTTTTATTATAATTTATATCTTCGTTATATTTAATCTGTTTTTCTTTAAAGAATTTTTTTAACTGATCATCAAAATCTTTAGATAGATTATTTTTCAATATCTGGAATATTTCTTCTTGATGTATTTCTAGATTAAGTTTTTTTACTAAAGCATTTGTGTAATTTAATATCGTGTTTTGCTTTCTATTCTCAATAGTAATTTTTTTTGCCTTTTTATAAATATCTGAAATTTTATAATTTTCTGCTAAAATAGGGTCTTGAGCAGTTAAAAGAGTATCAAATGCACCATAGAGTTCATTTATTTTAGGATCAAATTTAATTTGGAGAGCATGTTTTAATGATTCCCTGAGTTTCCTTTTGTCTAATTTTTCAATTACTTCCTTAGCATTTTTTTCTAATTCTTTTATTAATTGATCTACTTTTTCACCTAGAGTTTCTAATTTCTTAGCATATAATTTAGTTTTTTTGTTCAATTCATCTTTAAAAGTTTGCTCTACTTCAAAAAATCCAGATTTTTATAGGAGCTCATCTTCTTCCTTGTTTATACTATGTATATATATTTCTTGGTATCCTTCTTTTTCAGCTTTTTGGAATATTTTTTCTAATTCTTTTTCTAAAAAAATATAATATTGATTAGAAATAAAATATTTAATGTAAACACTTTTTTTTTCTTTCTTTAGAAGAATCAATCTGATCTACACATCCTAAATAGGTGGTTATTTTGTTATTTACATCTCTAACCAATCTGTTTAAAGGGTTATTATTTTCTAGTGTAGCAATAATATCGCTTTCATCTAAATTAGTTCCAGCTAACGCTTTTATTTCACTGATGTCTTGTTCGTTCAATGTGATTCTTTGTCTTTTTTTAGAATCTGCTGGTTTTCTAGTTTGTCCTTCTATATTCTCCATGCCATAAATTATATTACATTATTAAAAAAAACTATAACCCTCTTTTTTTCCAAGCGATATTGCTTTCTATTTTTTCAAAAACTTGTTCCACAGCTCTTTCTGCTCCAGGAGCTTTATGTGTTTCAAAAAACTTTTTTAATGAGCTAAGATGCTTTTCTTCTGCGCTTCCAGATGATGATTTTATAATCCTACTCAATTGGTGTGATCCTTCACCATATCTATTGATCAAAAGATCCCAATTTTTTTGAGTGAAATTCCACCATATGTCTCTACCTACTGGGTTCATTCCAACACTTCCAATAATACTTGGAGAATCTTGCGTCCTGACATCTTCTGAAAGAGCAAATTGGCATACTTTTTGTAAAATATCTTTTTGATTGAAATCTCCCAAAGAGCTACCAAGGCGATTTTTTTCCTCGTGCATACTTTCTTTTTTATACATTTCAATCATTTTGTTAAAATCTGACAAATCTCCTTCAACAGCTACTGCGCTATATATAGCACTCCTGATATCTGGATGTATTTGTTCTCCTTTAAGTATAGCTTTCCATAAACTCTTTGCTTTTTTTAGAGTATTGGGCTCTTTAGAACGAGCTAGACGATGTAATACCATAGAGCGTAATAAAGAATCAGTGTTGGGTTCTTTTGATTTCGGATCCCAACCTAATTTTTTAATTAAAGGATAGAAAAGACCTATAGTAATCTTTTCTATTTTAGATATTTCTTTAGTCTTAGCAAAAATTTGTTCGAGTTGAGACAAGCCTCTCCCTATCTCTACCCATACTATATAGCTATCTTCATTTTTGTAGGCATCAAGAAAATCTAACACTAAAGAAGTGGGGATTATCCCTGCTTCAGCTGAAGCAAACAAATCTCGAATGATACCTAGACGATCATAAGAGGGAAGTTCCTTTTTGATGATAGGGTTTTTTAATTTTTGCAATAATTCATTTGAATATACAACTCTAAAAAATCCATTTTCCCCTAGATTTATCTTGACCCACTCCTTGGTATATTTGAAACTCGTCTCCTTGTCTGAAAGGGATAATTTTTGTTTTTGCTTGTTGTCTCCAAAAGATACAGGTATTTGCCAGAGAACTTTCTCTTTGTTTTTTTGTTTTGAAATAGGGCTGGAGAAAAATCTGTCTTGTTTTAAAATAATATTTTCTCCTTCAATGCGTGCTTCAATTACAGGGTATCCACCTTTACTTGTCCAATTTTGCATTACTTTAGCTACGGGCTTTTTGGATATTTTTTCAAAGGCTTGCCATAGGTGAATTGTTTCAGTATTTTTGTAACTATGCTTTTTTAGATAATATCTGAGACCATTTCTAAAATGTTCTTTACCTAAATAATCAGCAAGCATAGCAATCACAGAAGCTCCTTTAGAATATGAGACTGCGTCAAATATTTCTCCAATCTCGTCGGGATGATGTACTTCTATCTCTATTGGATGAGTATTTTTTAGAGAATCTAAACGTAACGCAATACCAGAAGTATCTGTAACAAATCTTTCCCAAATATTCCATTTTGGAAATATTTTATGAATAGCAAGATATGGAATATATGAAGCAAAACCTTCATTGAGCCATAAGTGTGTCCACCATTCCATTGTGACAAGATTGCCAAACCACTGGTGAGCGATTTCATGAGCGATAACCTCAGCAACTTTTTCTTTTGATTGGATAGAAGTATTTTTTTCATCTACTAAAAGACCAATTTCTCGAAAAGTAATAGCTCCCCAGTTTTCCATAGCAAGAGAAGAAAAATCAGGAATAGCTATCATATTAAGAGTTGGTAATGGATATGGTATGTCAAAATATTCTTCATAAAAATCTAGAGTTTTGACGGTGCATTCAAGAGCAAATTTTGCTTGGTAAGTCTTACCGGGAGTAGTGTATACTCTGACCAATACTCCATTTTTTGATTTTTTTTCTAAAAATTCAAATTTTCCTACAATGAAAGCTAAAAGATAAGTAGACATTTTGGGAGTAGGGGAAAATCTGACTATTTCATAGCCTGCTTCGTGCTCTAGTACTGATACTGGTAATGTATTGGAGATAGCTGTGTGTCCTTTTGGTACGATCAAAGAAACTTCAAAAATTGATTTTTGGGCAGGTTCATCAAAACAAGGAAAAGCTCGTCTTGCATCTGTCGCTTCAAATTGAGTAGTAGCCATGTGTTCTGTGGCTCCTTCTATGTGATATTTGCTTCTATAGAATCCTCGCATTTTATCATTAAGGATTCCTTTGAATATCAAAGTAAGGAAAATTTTTCCTGCAGGTATTTTTTTTGAAAAAAAGAATGTAGCTGTTTCTTGTTTTTGATTGTAAGTAATTTTCTTAGCAAATATTTTCTGATCGTCTTTTTTTGATGAAACAGATACATTTGCTACATCTATTTGAATATCTTTGGTATGAAGAGTAATAGTATCTGTGTTTTCTAAAATATTTACAAAAATAACCTCTTTACCACTAAAAGTGAAATTTTCTAAATCTGGTTTTACTTCAATATTGTATCTAAGGGGTATGATATTTTTGGATAATCGTATTTTTGTTTTATTTTTGTTCATTTATTTAGTATATATTTTTTCACATAAAAATGCTAATATATAAGGGTAAATTTTAAAAAAATGGATACAGATACACTGGACAATCTATACAAAGTGAAAACTCCTATCTTTGAAGGGCCTTTTAGTGTATTGCTTTCATTGGTAGAAGAACGTAAGCTTTTTATAAACGAAGTGTCTTTGGCTGAGGTGACTGATAGTTATTTAAAATATCTTGAACAAAAAAGAGATGTTCACTACAGAGAGATGTCTGGGTTTATGGTGGTAGCGGCTACTTTAATATTGATTAAATCTAAATCTTTGTTGCCTAACCTATCATTATCCAATGAAGAAGAAAGTGAAATTCATAATCTTGCTGATCGGTTAAAATTATACGAGATGTATACAGGTCTTTCTTTGAAGTTAAAATCTATTTTTGGGGAAAAATTAATTTTTCCTTTAGCTGAACGAAAACAAATACAAGTAGTATTTTTACCAGACGAAAAGATTACAAAAGAAAATATGATGATTTTGGTGCAGGAAACTCTAAACCGAATGCCCAAGAAAGAATCTTTGCCAGAAGTGGAGGTAAAAAAAGTTATCAGTCTTGAAGAAATGATTGAAAGTCTTACAGACAGAATCCAAGAAGCAGTAAAGATGAGTTTTAGAGAATGGAGTGGTAAAGCAGTTACAAAAGAAGAAAAAGTTACAGTTATTGTTTCTTTTCTTGCTATGCTTGAGCTAGTAAGGCAGGGGTTGCTAGATGCGGTACAAGAAAATACTTTTGAAGATATTGTGATAGAAAAACAAGCAGAAAATACAAGCTTGGAAGATGTTGTGTAATTGTAATTATTATTTTAATATAAAAATATATGGAATTAGATAAAAAAATAGAAGCAGTACTTTTCTGGAAAGGAGAACCTATGAGCAGAGCAAAGCTTTGCGACATTTTTAAGGTACATCTTTCTGTTTTAGATGAAGCTTTATTAAAACTAAAAACATCTTTAGAAAACAGGGGAGTTGTTTTACAAGAAAATGGAGATGAAATTGCTTTTGGAACTTCCCCTGAACTCTCTGTTTTGTTTGAAGAATTACAAAAAGAAGAAGTAAACAAAGATTTATCAAAAGCTTCTTTGGAGACTCTTTCTGTTATTTTGTATAAAAATGGAGCAACTAGAGCAGAGATTGATTATGTAAGAGGAGTGAATTCTAGCTTTATCTTAAGAGCTTTGGCTATTCGTGGTTTGATCCAAAAAGAAATTGATCCAAATGATAGTAGAAAACTTATATATAAACCTACTTTTGACTTACTGTCTTATCTAGGGGTAAAAAGTGTAGAAGAATTACCAGATTATATGGAGACAATAAAAGTTTTAAACAATACTACTCAAAAAATGCAAGAAGAAAATATACAGACAAAAGAGAAAGAAGAAGAAAGTATTTTAAATCAAAACACCAACCAAACTGATGGAGGAGATACACAATAGAAGCCTGATCACTGTTTTAGTCATTACAGCTATTTTGGCTGGGTGTTTTCTATTTTTTAATTTTAAAGAAGAATCTAGATTAAAAAATATAGAAATTGCGGAAAAGGAATTTCTTGGGAATATTAAAAAAGAAATTGAGTCGCTAGACTTAAAAGCAAAAGCAATATCTGTATATGATGTAAATAAAAACAAGGTTGTGTATGGAAAAAACGATGGCTCTCCCATACCTATCGCTTCACTTTCTAAGACAATGACACTGATTACCATCTTACCTAATATAAATCCAGAAGATGTTACTTCTCTCTCTTCTTTAGCCATAAGTCAAAATGGTGATTTTGGTCTATACAAAATGGAGAAATGGAAAATAAAAGATTTAGCAGAATATGCTTTTATGGTTTCGGCAAATGACGGTATTTATGCTTTGGCAGAGTATTGGGAAGAAAAAGAACAAAAAGATTTGATAGAAAAAATGAACGAGAAAGCTCAAAGAATTGGAATGAAAAATGCTTCCTTTTTTAATTTTACAGGATTAGATTTTGAAAAAGATGGAGAGCTGAAAGCTGGAGCTCTCGCTTCCGCCTTAGATGTCAACCTGATGTCTGTGCATGCTTATAAAGTTTCTCCAGATATTTTTGAAAGTAGTGTTTTAGCAGAGAAAAATTTTAAATCTATCTCTGGATTTGAGCATTTTGCTAAAAATACAAATGTTTTAATACCACAAAAAGAGTTTTTGTTTTCTAAGACAGGTAATACTACTCTAGCTGGTGGAAATTTAGCTGTTATTTTAAAGACTAAAAATGAAAACATTTTTGCTATTAGTATTCTAGGTTCTACTACTAGTGGTCGCTTTGCTGATATGGAAAAGATTGTAGACGTGCTGATTGATTACTAGATTGTCTTCCTTAGCTTTTCATACTCTTCTGTTGATAAATTAATATCTTTTAAGATTAATTTTAAGATACCTATGCCTAAAGATTCATTATTGTGTATGGGTATCGTTGTTGTTTTTTTTGAAATTGGATTTACAAAAAAATGGTGACTACCTCTTATTCTTTCTTCACGGAAGCCTAGCTTTTTAAGTATTTTTATTAATTTATGAGGTGAAATTGGCACCAGTTTTGGCATAGGATTTGACATTCTTACCCATGAACTCACTGGTTCTTCCGACCTCGTTTTTGGTTTCTAAAGACAACATGACAACTTCTTGGAGTCTTGATTTTAGCTCCTTTAGATTTTTTGCTTGAGTATAACAACTTTTTAGAGAGGGTACGTATCCTGCGTAAATTCCATTTTTATCTTTATATATTTTGATTTTATAGTTTAAAATATTAAACATAACATCATTATATCTTTTTTAAAAATATATTGAAACTAGAAAATATCTTAAATATATTGCATAATGGTTAATATGAACACAAAATTGATTCATGAAGTGCGAGCAGTGAAGACTCAAAAAGAATTAAAAAATATTATTAAAGCTCAAAGAATAAGTGAAAAAGTATTGAAGGATGTTTTAAAATATTTAAAAACGGGGGTTACTGAGATATCTACCGCTCAGTTTATTGAAAACTCTTTTATCAAATACGGAGCACCTGTATTGGCTTTTCCTCCAATTGTCGCTTTTGGAAAAAATACTGCAAATATTCATCATGAGCCAAATAAGACAAAATTAAAAATAGGGGATACAGTGATGTTTGATTTTGGATGCACAATAAACAGCTATTGTTCTGATATGACAAGGACATATTTTTGGGGTAAACCAAACAAAAAACAAGAAAAAATATATTTAGCAGTACTTGAAGCAGAAGAGAAAGTAATAGAAAAAATTAAAAAAGGGGAAAGGCGAGCTTCTGTTTTAGACAAAGTAGCTAGAGATTTTTTGAATAAAAAATTTGGGGCAAAAAAGTTTCCGCATGGGCTTGGTCATGGAGTAGGTACGGTCATACACGAATGGCCAAATTTAAAACCTGCAAGTGGAGACATTTTACCAGAGGGATGTGTGATGACAATAGAACCTGGAATTTATTTAAAAAACTTTGGCGGGGTAAGGATTGAAGATATGGTATTGATTACAGAAAAAAGCTGTATAAACCTGACAAATGTATCAAAATCGTTGAAAGATGCGATTCTTTTTTGAGATGATATAATAAAGGTGTTCAGTAAAGTTCTGTATAATTTATCGGCCTAATTTATTTATTAAAAAATGAAAAAAAATACAAAAAAAATACCAAAGATTACAGTAGCTGTCTTGTATGGAGGAAGATCCGCAGAACATGAAGTATCTTTAAATTCTGCTAAAAATATTATAGGATCTTTTGATAAAGAAAAATATAATGTTTTGCCTGTAAAAATTTCAAAAAAGGGAGAATTTTCTCTTGATTTTGTATCTAAAGCAGATGTAGTATTTCCTGTGTTGCATGGCCCTTACGGAGAAGATGGAAGCATGCAGGGATTTCTAAAGATATTGGGGTTGCCTTTCGTGGGTGCTTCTGTTTTAGGATCTGCCCTTGGAATGGATAAAGAGATAGCAAAAAGAGTTTTACGAGACAAGGGATTGCCTGTAGGAAAATTTGAAATTATAAAAAAAGGGCAAGACGTGAATTTTAAAGAAATAAAAAAGAGTTTGGGTTTGCCGATGTTTGTAAAGCCAGCAAATATGGGTTCTTCTGTTGGTATTTCAAAAGTAAAAAATGAAAAAGAATTTATCAGCGCAATCAAAGAGTCTTTTTTGTATGATAAAAAAATCATAATAGAAGAAGAAACAAAAGGAAGAGAAATAGAATGTGCAGTCTTGGGCAATGAAAACCCTACCGCTTCTATTTTGGGGGAAATTATCCCACTAAAAGATTTCTATTCTTACGAAGCAAAATACACAGATCAAAATGGAGCAAGATTGGAAATTCCTGCGAAGCTCTCAGAAAGTAAGGCAAAAGAAATACAAGATTTAGCAATAAAAGTATTTGAAACTTTGGATTGTAGCGGTCTTGCTAGGGTAGACTTCTTTTTGCAAAAAAATGGAAAAGTTTTGGTAAATGAAATAAACACTTTACCTGGATTCACAGACATTAGTATGTATCCAAAGCTTTGGGAGTATGGTGGATTACCAATAGCTGAACTTTTGGATATTTTGATAACTCTAGCTATAGATAACTTCAACAAGATTAATGATTTAAAGGTTTCGGTCTAACAATTAATAATAATTTTAAAGATATATTTATGAAAAATATTGGTGATGGTATAGGTTTGGGGGATGCCTCACAAGATGATGGTCAATTTGTACAGGTTGATTATCTAATGGATTTAAAAAAAAGATTAGCTGATTCTTTTAATCAACTTTATGCTTTTACTATGTTCAATCAAAAAACATTTGAGGAATTAAAAAAATACATAAAGACAAATCCATTACTTCATTTAAAAGAATATATTGATATAGAAATAGATAAGTATAAAAATGTTTCAAAAGAACAAAGAGAGGTTACCCAATTTGACACAAATGAAGTGGATATTAACGATACTTTTAGTGGGTTTTGGGAAAAATATAATTCTATTGTGGATAGGTTGAATGACGAAAATTTGACAGAAGATAATTTTGAAAAAATAAAAAAAGATACAGAAGAATTGGCTAGTTCTGTTTTATGATGTAAAACTTAAAATTCTTGCTTTTTCTTTAAAATTGTATTATTCTTTATCTATATGGCTAAATCACAAGATAGACTAATAAAGCTTGCTTGCGGTACTTGCAAGAGGATTAACTATTGGTCAAGTAAAAACAAAAAAACTGTTACCACTAAGCTTGAACTAAAAAAGTTTTGCAAATGGTGCAAAAAAAGTTTAAAGCATAAAGAAGTTAAGAAATAATAAAAAATACCCTTATAAATTAAGCTTTATAGGGTATTTTTTTGTTTGAAAAATATAAATATGCTATAATTAACGATACGGCGAAAGTTCGTCGTGTTGTTCTTTTTTACTATCAGAAGCTTGATTACTAGTAAAAAGCTGTCTGAGGACTCCTCAGTTACCAGCTGGGGAGCACGGGCTTATAGTTTAACGGAAGAATGGTCGGCTTGAAAATATATGCCGGCTGAGCAGGTTCGATTCCTGTTTGAGCCCTATTGGGTTTTGCAGAAATCCAGGATTGTTTTTGTTTTTTTGGGGAGAAAAAAATGCGTATTGTGTTGTAGGTAGATAAATAATGTACTGATGTTGTGTTGAATAATAAATGTGTTGTATGGGCGATTAGTTAAGTGGCATAACTACGGTCTCCAAAACCGTTATCGGGAGTTCGATTCTCTCATCGCCCGCCATTGACAGCTAGCACGAGATGTGTTGTCTGCAAATATTTAATATCTAAAAATAATACTATTAAAATAGTAAAAAATTTGATATTATAAATATATGGCTTTTGATATACCCCCACAAAATAATGAAAAAATTGAGAGTGAAAATATTATCCAGAAACTTGAATTAAAAACTGGTGAAGAATTGTCTCTATTAAAACAATCAAGTAGTGGTAATTCAGATTTAGAAGTTGGATATATACTACAAGGAAAATTGAAAAATAATGTTAGGATTGGTTTTCCTATTGAGTTTGATAATGGTGGAAATACAAGTAACATAAAGAGTATAAAAGTAGAAAACGGAAAATATGTAGTACAAACATTGACTTCTGTTTATGAAATACAAAATAAAACTCCAGAAAAAGAATTAAATAACATTTTAAAATTTGAATCATTCGAGACTGAAAGAGGTTCTGTTTACAAGGTTTTAGAAAATGGACAAGTTCAAAGAACTAAAAATATTTTAGACAACCCAGATTATTTGGGTGATGACAAGGGAGAGAAGAAAGAAAGAGATCCTTCTGATGTAATAGTATTTTATGATTCAAAGAAAGGTTCAGGATGGCTCGATGATTTTAGTGCAACAGACTCAAAAACTGGAAAAACAATTGCTCAATCAATAGATATTGGAGTGTATAAGAAAATTGACGAAAGAACTTATCAATTGGTAAAAAATAATACTCAGATTGATGGACCTTTTATTTTTTTAAGAGTAAGAAAAGATGACGCCTTTAAATTAAAAGAATCATTTGATTTTAATGAACTTATAAATTTTCAAGAACGAACAATGAAGCCTGAAAATAAAGGATTAGGTGCTTTAATTCCAAGTGAAGGTGGAAATATTACTAATATACCCGCAATTGGTTTAAATACAGTAGATTATAGATACGGTGCTGATGGAAAAATTTCAAGTATGCATAATGGAAATAAAATTACCTCTATAAAAGAAAGAAAATAATTTGAATTCTTATTTATAAACAGATACCAAACTATTATAAAATTAAAATAGATATCTTTTTATCACTCAAAACAATCTTTCCCCTCAGGCACCCCAACAATTCTCTTTTCTCAATATCACTCCCTTCTTTTAGTACATATCTAGCATATCCTCGGATATCAATATTTGATATTTTAGGTTTTTCTTTAATTCCCAAGAAGAAATTTTGTAAATTGGTGAATTTTTCAACATCAGCTTTAATTTTTTCTTTAATTTGAATTTCATTAATATTAATCTTTTCAATTAACTCTTCAAATTGTTTGAGAATATCCTTTTCTTCTGTGTAGCCACATTTGCAATCAGCTTTTTGAGACTTCGTACATCCATAATATACATATCTGTGAACATTACCATTTTTCTGTTTTTTAAACTTTTCATCAGCCGTAATACTAGAACCACATAATCCACAAGTCATCATTTTAGTGAAAGCAAATTCCTTGTTTTCTACACGAAGGACTTGGCTTCGTATTTGCACTTGAACCTGGTCATATAGTTCTTTGGTAATAAGTGACTCATGTTTACCAGTATACCAATTGCCACTTTTTCTTGGATATTCAAAGATTCCATAGTAGAAATGATTTCCTAGTATTTTGTATATATTACCTAGGCTAAGATGCTTCTTTCCATAAGCTGTCCTGAAGTTTAAATCAAATCGAAGCCAGTTATATACCTTTCTTCCACTCCAATGCTCATAGGCTACTTTCTCAAACATTTTCTTGATTGTAGGTGCTCTATCTCTGTCAATTAATGTCTCGCATTTCCTATCCATCCTTTTCTCTTTAAGGTATCCTGTTGGTGCAGGAGCAGGCCATAGTCCCATCTCTACTCTTGTTCTTAATCCTCGTTTAACATTTACACTTTTGTTATCATTCTCAAGTTTTGCTTGAGAACAGAGAATCATTAATAGAAACTTTTCATTTGGAGAGTTCTTAAAATGTTGTCCGTAGGTACGAATTTCTAATAACAACTTTTGGTCCATTAAATCTACGATACTCCCTAAGTCACCTGCGTTTCTTGAAAGCCTATCTGGTGCCCAAGTTAGTATTCCGTTGAATCTACCTCGTCGTATGTCTTCTAATATTTCCTTATACACAGGTCGTTGTCCTGATTCTTTAGCTGAATGAGATTCTCGCCTGATTTCTACAATTTCTAAGTTTTCTCTTTCTGCTAGTTCAAGCATTTCTTTTATTTGGCTATCTATTGAAAGAACTTGTCGTTCTTCTGATTCGGTAGATTTACGAGCATACAGTACATACCTTATCTTTTGTACTGGTGCAAAGATTTCCTTATTAATCCTAGCTGTTGTATATGTTTCCATATACCAATGGTGTCAGAGAACAATAGTTTTGCTAAGTCTATGCAGGACTAAAAATTCGTCGCATAATCGTGTCTAAAATAGTGACATGTTCATGTAACTTTATATGTCCAAGTAGTGTCACTTTTGTCACTTTTTAGTTCGCACGAGGAGCGTTGTTATGATAATATGAAAGATATCCCCAAAGCCTTACAGGCCTTATTACTGAAAGGTTCTAATACGAGGATCTCCGCAAGTTTCCAATTTGGCAAGTTTTACCATCGTGAAGTAAAGCTTTCCGCTTTCCGGTATGGTATAATTTTTTTATGACAACCTATCGCGAAGACAATTGGTCATTTGACCCAGAAATAGATCTCGATTACGAAAATAAGTTTTTCGAAATTATATTTGATTCAACTATTGATATTGAAAAGATTGATAAGTTATGGAGATTTCAAATTAAATATTTTTTAGAAAAGGGAAGTAAAGGAATAGTATTAAGTGCGTATCCGAATCCATCAATTGTTGGCTTCATTTTAGAAGATATTTCAAAAGAATTTCTCGTAAAATTTTTAAATGAATTAGAGATTATTAATATTCCAGAAGCTGTTTCAATAATACGCTACAAGAACCAAAAGGATAATCAAATATTCAAGAGCTTTCATGATTTTCAGTCATACATAAAAAATCTGACATAATAATCGACCCATACCTGGTATTAATATTTTATGCTAAAATGAGCACTATGGGAGAATTTAAATCAGGTATATCTAAAGTAAATAAGCCCAAAATAGAATCATCTTCAAACCAAAATATTGAGATGATTTTTGATCATTGTTTTGAAATTAGCGAAATAGCAGAAAATGATATTATCCCAGTAGGAGGAGAAAGTATGTTTTCTGCAAAAGTAAACGTGACAGCAATTGCAGATTTTGAAAACTTAAAAGATTTTTTTGTTAAAACTCGCAAGCTTGCAGAAGGGTATAATCTTATTAAAATTGAGAAACAATTAGTTGCACAAGGGGTAAACATTAACCCAGAAATTTTTGCAAAACTCATTGCTTTTTCAAGGAGCTATGACGAACAGTTTCCTTATAATCCACAAGGAGCAAACTCTCGTCAAAAAATATACGAAGAAAAAGATATTAAAATAAGTGATGTATTTAGATTAAACAGTGCAGAATGTGCAGAAATATCAGCATTAGCACAGGTTTATTTGCAGAATGAAAGTATCCAATCACGATATTTCAGTGGTGAAGTGTGTTGGAATAAGGATGGAGAAAATCTAGAATCAGAGGCGCATAGCTTTATCCTATTAGAGGATGGTGATAAAACTTATATTTACGATCCAGCGAATCCTTTTACATTACCTAATGGAAAATTTCCAAGTTTATATACAATAGATAAAGATTTTAATAGTGAAGTACGACAAGGTCAAAAAAGACTTGTTACTGCAAAAAATATCATATCTGATCAAGAAGCTTATTTTGGAGTAAACAACCAAACATATATTGACCCTGAAAGGCATATAGTTTAGTTTTCAATTAAAACTATTAGAATACTCTCGTAATTCTGCTATACTTGTCTTTACTAGTGAATGGAATATTATTAGTTCTGAAACCCAGACACTGCGCCCGCAAATTTTTTAACTTTATTTTGTCATAGTTATTCTAACTTGCTTAGAAGAGGAATAGAACTTTCTTGTGTATTACTATATAATAAAATTATGAAATTGTTAAAAACAATTAGAGATATAGATTTAGGTTTCGAAAGTCCAGATCCTGATTTATATATAGAACGCGAAGCTTCTAGAGCGATAGTTTTTGACGAAAACAACAACATAGCACTTCTTTATTCTCTAAAAGACAATTGTCATAAACTTCCGGGAGGAGGTGTTGAAGAGGGAGAAGACATAAAACAAGCACTAAATCGTGAAATGATGGAAGAAGTTGGTTGCCAGATTACAGATGTAAAAGAATTAGGTATTATTGAAGAATATAGAAACAAAGATTCCCTACACCAAGTTTCTCATTGTTTTATCGCTAAACTAGAAGGAAAAAAAGGAGAACCAGAATTCACACAAAGTGAACGTAAAGCAGGTTTTCAGCTTGTCTGGTTGTCTCTCGATGATGCTATAAAAACACTCGATAGTGAAAAGATGACAGAGTTTTATAGGATGAAATTTATGGTGACACGAGATCTTTTACTTTTAAATGAAGCAAAAGCTTATTTAAATACATATCAATAACGTTTTATATTTTTAAGTAATTCCGAATTATTGCTATAATATATCAATGAAAGATAAAATTTTATTAAATGATTCTTTGTTAAATTTCACAGAAAATGATTTACCGTGTTTAGTAACTTATTCTGAAAAAACAGGGGGCTCACATTTTAGTATTGCTATGGTTGCAGAGCTATTTGTATCTGGGTCAAAAATATTATTCTTAACTGCTTACCCCATGGCAAAAGAAAATTTTTTAGAACAAGTTGGTGAGAATAATACAAAAATTACTTTTGTTACTTCTATAGAAGAATTAAATAAAGCAAAAGATTTCCAAGTTATTATACTTGAAAGCGGGAACGAGGGTTTGTTTTTAGAAGTTGTAAAAATTTTACCCGATCTATATGATAGGGTTGTTTTAATTAAAAATATGGAAATATTTAGTGAGAAAGTTTTTAACATATGCCTAGAGTTAGAGAAAGTTATTTTATCTGGAGATATTGATGCATGTGTTGATAAAGAAAGAATAAGTAAAAAGTATTATAAAACAATGGTAGCTTTTTCAAAACCAAAAATTTCGTTGCCTCTAGAAGTTCCAGTTTTGGAAAAATATAATGGATATTTATTAGGTCAAAACAAAAGTGGTATTGTAAAAATATTAAAAGATAAGGTTAATAAAATATGACAAAATTCAAACCAGTGGTATAATACTAAAGTCACTTAGATTTGTTTTAATCAAAAAGTGTTCTTTTATTAATTTGGTCCACAAATTAAAAAAGGTCGATTTATTAAATTAATCAATAAATTTATATGTATAAAAGCGCGTTTCAATTAGAACAAGATGTTAGTTGGTGGGAAGCAGAACTCAGGTCAAGAGAAGGGAAAGTGGCCGAAGCAAAGCAAACATTAGAACAGCGAAAACATGAACTTGCAGAAGCAAAAAGATATGAAGAACAAAAGAAATCTTCAGCTGGTAATAAATAGTTTATTTATTTGATGTCTCAGGTTTTTTGTTCCTATAATACCACACTAAATATATTTAGTGTGGTATTATATTGTTATGGTTAATGAACAATTATTGGGCTTTATTAAAAATCAATTACAATTAGGTATTGAAAAAGATAAAATAACAAGTAGTTTACTTTCTAATGGTTGGACATTAGAAGATGTAACAGATGGATTTAATGCTTTAAATATCCCTACCGACAACCCACCTGTTTCTGCTGAGGTTCCAGTAAATAATAATAACAATAATAATTCAAAATTTCTTATTACTACACTGATTGTTATATTATTTTTGGGCGGACTATCCGCTTATTATTTCAAAGATAACATAGCAAGTTTATCAATTTTAAAATATTTCACAGGAAATGATAATGTAGAAGAAGTATCAAATATAGTAACAAATGAAGAAGACACTAAAGCAGTTGATTTGGATCAATCAGCACAAGACTTGCTCACAAGCACTACAGATCCATTATCTTGCGACAATTACCAATGCTTGATTTCTGCAGTTCCAGAATGTAGGCCTGTATCTGTTGTTGTTTCTTATTCCGATAAGCCTTTCCAATTTTTCCCTGGTATGCTTATATCTGGAGAGAATAAATATGCACTTCAAAAATCTTCTGATTTAAATAAATGTAGTCTTGTATATTCGTCAGCAAATACCTTTGTAAGTATCTCTGAGGAGGGGAGGAAAAGTGCCTTAAAAAATAACATAACTGATACTCAGATTACAGAGCAATTAAAAACTATAAATGATAGTTTTAAAATAAGTGCTGGTATGCAGACCACGTGTTCTGGAGAAACAACAGCAATTCTTTCGTATCTAGAAGGAAATAATGCAGATACACAAAACGGAGATTCTAGTACGGAAATAACTTCTAATTTAAATGGAAACATGAGTTATACTACACCTTCTGGTGAAAAGCTAACATGTATAGATACATCACCTAGGCAACCAATAAATATTTCAACTACCATAACTGACAAAGAATGTAATATAAAGAAAGGTCTTACTACTACTGTAACGAATGTTAATACTGCTTGTTTTGAAAATCAGACTGATCTAGGTTCAATTATTGGTGAAATAAAAATAGACGGTAAATATCCTCAGTGTTGCGCGTATAAGTAATTTTACTATGGAATCTAAAATGAAAGTAAAAGCAATTGTATTTGATTATGGTGGAGTAATAGAAAAAGAAGAAGGAGATGTAATACAAGAAATAGCCACTTATCTAAAAACTACCAGAAAAGATTGGGAGAGGGTATATTTTTCTGTAAATCATTTAGCAAATAGTGGTAAAAATACAATGAATGAAGTTATGGCGTTGGTTGCTAGGGAATTTAATGCTACAGATGAACAAATTTCTAATATTTATAAAATGCTAGAGGAAAGCAAAAAGACTAAACGTCTTAATTTAGAACTAGTAAAAATAATAAAAGATTTAAAAAAGAATAATTATAAAATTGGATTGGTAAGTAATTACTCTAAGAGTTTAAGAAACAAGTTGTCAGAGCAAGATATTTACCATTTGTTTGATGAGATAATTATTTCAGAAGAAGTTGGGTACCAAAAGCCTCAACCAGAAATTTTTGACATTATTTCAAAAAAGTTGGGGGTAAATAATAATGAAATGATTTTCGTTGATGATACTGAAAGATCACTAGAGGGAGCAGAAAATATTGGATATGTGCCTATTTTATATAGAAATAATAATCAATTACTAGAAGATTTATTAAAACACCAAATCTTGAATATAAAGATATAACCAATTGAATCCTCCACCTAAAGATATTATTAAAATAGCGTATATTGCATCAATCCAAAATATTCTAAGGTGATTGGCTGTTTTTATAATCCACACAAGAGGCAAAGCAAAGTATCTCAATATAGAAGTGTGGCTTGATATATGACTCATATCATGATTGCTTGGGAAAGCGTGCATTCCAATAGATAGGGCGAGCCAAAGAAAGATAAGATGTGGAGTGCTTAAAGGTTCAAAATGAGAAGAAATAATAGCTAATCCGTAAGTGAATAGAGTATTTATAAGAAGTGGGCCTGTGGCGATCCAAAAAGTCTGTGTATAAGTATCAGGGGTATTGTGCTCTACATAGCCAGCAGTTTCTCCAAATCTAAAATAGGCAACTTTCTGAACGTATACTCCTGTCCAATTGCAGAACTTTTTATGCGCCCATTCATGCATCATTACTCCTGGAAATGTTATTAAAGAAATAATTGATCTTAAAGACATTTTGTGAAGATATTTTGTAATAAGTATTTATATACTACTACTTTATTTTAGCACAAATCTTTTTAAAGTTAGTTTTGGTGTATCCTTCAAACCATAATACATCTTGGTCTCTTTTAAACCATGTCCATTGTCTTTTGGCATAGTGGTATATTTCAGTTTCTAGTTTTGTAAGCATTTCATGCTTAGTTAATTTTTTTTGTAAATATAAAGCAATATATTTATATTCTAATCCAAAAGACTCTAATCTGTTCCAAGAGACTCCTTTTGTGTGCAAGTTTTTTACTTCTGCTAACATTCCTTTCTTGATTCTTTTTGAAAGACGATTTTTTATTTTATCCTCCAGAAGATTTTTAGGAAGATATAATCCGATTTTTTGGAAATTGTACTTTGCTTTTTGTTTTGGTATTTTGGGCACTTTACCTAAAAATAGGGCGATCTCTATTGAGCGTATCAAACGAACTTTGTTTTTTGAATCTATATTTTTTGCACGTGCAGAATCTAGTTTTTGAAGTTGTTTAAAAAGTTGTTCAGTAGTTTCTTTTTCTAATTTTTTTCTTAAATTTTTATTTGGAGGCACTTCTGGGAATATTGTATTTTTTGTAATGGCATCTATGTAAAATCCGGTGCCACCACAGAGAATAGGGGTTTTGCCTCGTTTTAAAATGTCTATGATTTTTTTCTCAGCCATGTCTTTGAATTGACTGACGGAGAAAGTATTTTTTGGATTTACAATATCTAGCATATGATGGTGGACTCCACGCATTTCTTTTTTAGTGATCTTCCCTGATCCAATGTTCAGCCCTTTGTATACTTGTCTAGAATCAGCAGAGATTACCTCACCGTCTATTTTTTTGGCTATAGCTACTGCGAGGTCACTTTTACCCGTAGCGGTCTGTCCTAAAATTACAATAACTTTCTGTTTTGTTTTCATTTTTAGAAAAATTTGGATTATTTTTTGTGAGCCAGTTTTAGAAATTCTGCAATTAAGATTTTCTTAAAGCTCTCGCATGATTTTGATATCTGCTCCAATACTGTTGAGTCTTTCTGCTATTTCTTCATAACCACGATTGATCATATATACATTTCTGAGGATAGAAGTGCCTTTAGCTGAAAGCATACATATTAGAATAACCATAGAGGGGCGGAGAGCAGGAGGGCAGACTACTTGTGCAGGTTTCAATTCGTTTTTACCTGTAATATATACTCTATGTGGATCTGCTAGAGTAACACTTGCTCCTAGACGGTTTAGTTCTGTAAAATAGATGGCACGATTTTCATAAAACCAATCATGTATAAGAGTAGTACCTTCTGCTTTGGTTGCGATAGGTCCAAAAAATGGAAGGTTGTCTATGTTTATTCCTGGAAAAGGGTTGGCGTGAATTTTATCTTCAGGAGCTTTTAGTTTGCTGGGTAATATTTCTAAATCCACAAGCTTTGTTTTTCCATTATAGGAAAGATATTTTTTTAATACTTTGTAGTCCAATCCCATCTTTTTTAGTTTGTATAATTCCAAAGTAAGAAAATCTATTGGACATCTTTTGATTATTAAATGAGAATCTGTTGCTATAGAAGCAGAGATAAACATCATAGACTCTATAGGGTCTTCACTATTCCAATACTCTACTTTTTTGTTGATATCTTTTATTCCGTTGATGACTAAAGTACCACTTCCAACACCTTCTATTTTTACCCCGAGAGCTTCTAAGAAAAAACATACTTCCTGCACCATATAATTTCCACTAGCACACTCTATAGTAGTCTTTCCAGGTATTTTGGCGCACGCCATTAGAATATTTTCACAAGCAGTATCTCCTGATTCGTACATTACGATATCGCTAGATGCTAGCTTTTTGTGTGAGATTTCATAAGTAGTATTTGTAGTTTTAATATTTACCCCTAATTCTTCTAGTGCATATTTGTGAGCACTGATAGTGCGTTTGCCAAGTTTGCATCCTTCTGCATGTGGAAGATAAAAAGATTTGAAGTGGTGAATCAATGGACCCATAAACATAATAATAGAACGAGTCTTGATAGCAGAGTCTCTGTTTATTTTCTTTAGATTAAATTTTTTTGGTGGAGTAATCTGAACACAATTTTTTTCTATCCATTCTACTTTTACTCCAATACTTTCCATTATTTCAATCACTCTATAGACTTCTTCTATACGAGCTATTCCATGTAGAGTAGTGACACCTTTATTTAAAAGGGAAGCACAAAGTAATCCTACGGAACCGTTTTTTGAATATCCGGTACTAATACTTCCATGTAATTTTTTTCCACCATTAATTTCAAAATCCATAGAACTTCCTACAGAAACAATATCTTTTTCTAAAATTTTGTTTATTTTTTCTAAGATCTCAGTAGTGAAGTTTTGTTCACCTTTTTCCATTCTAGCTACGGCACTTTGAGATGAACCCAATGCTTTAGCAAAATCTCCTTGAGTCATATCTTTTCTTTCGCGTAGTTGTTTGATAAAAGAACCAATTTGTTTTTGGGATATTTTGTTCATTTTTTATTTAAAATATATTAAAAAAGACTTTCGTCTATGAGTGAGATTATATCATATATGAGATAATTTGCAATTTGTTATGGGTATAATTTCAGCTTAGTATTTGTGGGGTTAAAAAAGGTTTGATTACAAAAAGCAAAAGATGTGGGGATAAAAGAGGGGAAATAAAAAGAGTCCGGCAACTGTGGATCAGTCGCCAGACTCCGGAGGTATTGTGGCATGAGAACAAAGCTATATATAATATTATACAGATAGTCAAGTATTTTTAGGGAATTCTTTTTATGGTGCCGGAGGAGAGAATCGAACTCTCACCCCTTGCGAGACACGATTTTGAGTCGTGCGCGTCTACCAATTCCGCCACTCCGGCATAAAAGTAATATTACTTGAAAAAAGATTTAAAATCAACTAAGTCATACATCTTTATACACTTCTTTTCAACATTTTTCAAAATTTTTAAAAAATAAAATTATGCTATAATAGAGCAATGTCAAACTTATATTCGAACTCAATATTTTGGATCGATACAGACAAGATCAAACCAAACCCATATCAGCCAAGACGTGAATTTGACGAAGACCGTCTAAGAGATTTAGCTGAGTCCATAAAACAATATGGTGTTTTACAGCCACTTACTGTTTCAAGAATGGAAACTCAAAAAGTGGATGGTGGTATTTTGGTAGAATATGAGCTTATCGCAGGAGAGAGAAGATTACGGGCTTCAAAGCTTGCAGGAGTGTCTCAGGTGCCTGTTATCATCCGTGTGGGAGATACTTCCATGATGAAGCTAGAGCTTGCTATTTTAGAGAATTTACAGAGAGAAGATTTAAATGTAGTAGACAGAGCTCGTGCTTTTTTTCGTTTAGCTAGTGAATTTAAATTTACTCACAACGAGATAGCAAAAAAGCTTGGCCGAAGTAGAGAGTTTGTATCCAATTCTTTGCGTATCTTAGCTTTACCAGAAGAGATTTTAAAAGGAGTATCTGAAGGAAAAGTAACTGATGGACATACAAGACCATTACTTATGCTCAGCGATCATCCTGAAGAACAACTTACTCTTTTTAAAGAGATTTTATACAGGAGGATCACTGTCAGAGAAGCAGAAAGGATTGCTCGAAAAATTGCTACAGATAGAGTTCGTAAAAAAGAATTTATGCCTGATCCAGAATTATCTGAGATAGAAGAAGAATTTCAAGAAAAGCTTGGAACGAGAGTGCATATAGATCGTAAAGATGACGGGGGGCAACTAAAGATAGATTTCTTTTCTATGGATGATCTTAGATCTATTTTAGAAATGATGAAAAATTCAGTAGGGGAAAAGAAACCGACAGATATGCTTGAAAAATATATTTCTGAAAATATTGAAAATCAACAAGAACAAAATGTTGTTGAAGAAGCTGTCCCTAATATTTCAATGGGGGAGACAAATATCTCTGTAGTTTCAACAAATATCGAGGGTGTGGGGAATACAGAAAATCAAGAAATAAAAAAAGAAGAAGCAAAAGAAAGTGATGATTCAAAGCTTTATGATATTTCTAATTTTAGTATCTAGCTTTTTCCAAAAGATTTTAATTTTGCCAGTAGACTATTTTTTTCTAAATAGACTCTAATGTGCTTTCTAGCCAGAGAAGTCTTGGCATAATCTAGCCACTTACTAGAGGGATGTGCATCTTTTTTGTCTATGATTTCTACAATGTCTCCGTTTTTGAGAATGGTGTTTATTTGAGACATTTTTCCATTTATTTTAGTGCTAGATAAATGATCTCCAATATCTGAGTGAATAGCATAAGCAAAGTCTATGGGGCTTGAATTTTCTGGTAAGTCTATCACTTCTCCTTTTGGAGTAAATATGAAAATCCTGTCACTAAAGAAATCCATCTTCAAGTGATCTAGTAGTTTGTTGGATTTGTCTTCAGGTATAACAGTAAGATCTTTTAAATCTTCTACCCACTTTATTTTTTCATTTTTAGCTTTGTATTTGTTTTCTTTGTATGCAAAGTGAGCAGCGATACCATAGGCAGCTTCTGCATGCATATCTTTTGTCCTTATTTGAATTTCAGCAATACCTTTTTCATTATTAAAAATAGTAGTGTGTAGTGACCTGTATCCGTTTGGTTTTGGAAGAGCAATGTAATCTTTGATTCTACCTGGGAGTGGTTTCCAAATAGAATGTACTACTCCAAGAGCTCGGTAACAATTTTCTATGTTGTTGACTACTACTCGCAAAGCGACGATATCATATACTTTTTCTATATCCATATTGTATCGCTGTAATTTGCGCCATAAGCTGTATTTGTGTTTTAAACGATAATTTACTTCTATCACATCAACTCCATTTTTACCCAATTCTTTTTCAAGAGTTTGGCGGATTTCTTCTAGATTTTCTTCATACATTGCTTTTTTTTCTGCAATGAGATTTTCAATGAATTGATATTCTTTTGGATATGCAAAAGGAAAGGCAGCATCTTCTAATTCTCCTTTTAATTTTCCCATACCAAGTCTGTTGGCTAGGGGAGCATGTACTTCAATAGCTTCTAGGGCAATTCTTTCTCTTTTGTCTTCTCTAAGATTGTCCAAAGTGCGGAGGTTGTGCAGTCTATCTGCAAGCTTTATTACCACTACGCGCAAATCCTTTGACATTGCTAAGAAAAATTTCCTAAGACTTTCTACGTGTCTTTGATGTCCGCGATATTTTACTCTTCCAAGCTTGGTTACTCCATTGACCATAAAGACAATATCTTCACCAAATTTTTCTGTCATTTCTTTTTCAGACACCTCTGTGTCTTCTAATACATCATGCATAAGTCCTGCTGCGATAGTATTGGCATCCATTCCAAGCTTAGCTATAATCTTGGCGGTCTCAAAGACATGATAGAAATACGGCTCACCACTTATACGAGTCTGCCCTTCGTGAGCTTTTTGAGCAAAATCAAAAGCGTCTTTGATTAGCTTTTTTTCTTTTTCTCCTATACCTCCTTCTATTAAATCTATAATATCTTGAGCATTTGGCATATCATCTAGTATGTCTTTAAATTAATCAAAAATCAAGTAGGATTTTTTTTCTAGGATAGAATAGGAAATATTGTTTGTTCAATCTCTAAAAATGTGATATAAATTAATCATATCTTTTTATGCCTTACTAAATAAGGTGAGGTATATTTTTATGGCTAATATAGAGACAATTATAAGATTTGAAAAAGTTTCTTTTGAATATGGAGTAAACAAGCCCATTTTGGATGAGGTGAGTTTTTCTATTCGTAGAGGATCCAAGCTAACCCTAATGGGGCAAAATGGAGCAGGTAAAAGTACTATTTTTGGTTTGATTACAAAAAGTTTAGAACCAGAAGACGGTATTATAAATATCGTCAATGGTGTCAGTATTGCTATTGCTAGACAGGTGATTCCACGAAGTGATATGGATCTGACTGTCCGAGAATTTTTCCAAAAATGTTTTTCTAAAAAAATATATGATATTGATGTCAAAATAGATGAAGTGCTAGAAGTGGTACACCTTAGAGGACATGAGAAAATTCATGATAATCTTGTCAAAAATTTTTCAGGTGGACAACAAGCTAGACTCTTGCTAGCCTCTGCTTTGATTCAAGACCCTGATCTGCTTTTGCTTGATGAGCCGACCAACAATTTAGATAAAGCTGGAGTAGAACACCTGACTGATTTTTTAAAAAATTATACAAAAAGTGTAATTGTGATATCTCACGATGCTTTGTTTTTGAATGCTTTTACTGAAGGGGTGCTTTACCTTGATATTTATACAAAAAAAATTGAACAATATGTAGGAAATTATTTTGATGTGATCAAAGATATTACAGCAAGAGTAGAAAAAGAAAATATGAAGAATGCACAACTACAAAAAACTATTCAAGCTAAAAAAGATAAGTCTAATGAATTTGCTCACAAAGGTGGAAGGTTGCGTTTGGTAGCGAAAAGAATGCGAGAAATGGCGGAAGAATTGGAAGATGAGATTGTAGATGTGCGAAAGGAAGATAAGACGATTAAAGATTTTACTATTCCTGCCCAACCAAATCTGATTGGAGAAATTATTGCCATTAATTCATATACTACTATGAAAGGAAGTAAAAGCTCAAAACATAAAACAAATATCTCTTTGAAAAAGAAAGAGCATCTACTTTTAGTAGGGCCAAATGGTATTGGTAAAAGTACTTTATTACAAAGAATTGCAGAAGGGAATAGCGAAGGAGTAAATATTAAAGAAGGAGTGAGAATAGGGTATTATAGACAAGATTTTTCTACTTTGAATTTTAATGATACAGTTCTTGATTCACTTGCTTCAGGGATACTTCTTTCGGGAGAAAGTGTCAACGAGCAAAGATTGCGAGCTACTGCCGCTCATTTTTTGATAACAGGAGATATGGTACATACAAAGATTGGAGATCTTTCTGAAGGGCAAAAAGGATTGGTTTCTTTTGCTAGACTTGTCTTACAAAAACCAGGATTACTTATCTTGGATGAACCTACCAATCATATAAATTTTAGACACTTGCCAATAATAGCTAAAGCCCTTGATCAATATGAAGGAGCTATGATTTTAGTTTCTCATGTGCCAGAGTTTGTGAAGCAAATAAAGATAGATCAGACTTTGACCTTGGGGTAGAGAGGAAACAGGAGACATTTTTTTATTGTTTTTCAGAAAACTGTTCTGCATGATAAGAGGGTTATAATGTTTTAGGTATGGACATATTATATTTTTTATGTTATTATTATAGATAATTAGTTCTTTTTTAATTAAAATTTTCTTAAAGGAGGTGAAAGAAATGAGACAGAAAGATCATACTGGCCGAATTATTTTTGTCGCAATTTTTTTGTTAGTCGCATTCATCTTTTTAATATTTTCAGCAAGATGAATATAACCCGGACTTTGAAAGGAGTTCGGTTTTTTTATTGGAAATTTGTTTTAAAAGGGTAAAAGATAGGGTGTGGATAACTTTGTTGACTTATTTAATTTTAAATGTTACTTATTAAGTATAAATTTTTCATGTTCTTTTTTTTTGATCGGTCTAAGCTACCCCCCCCAGGCTTAGACCGTATCTAGGGCATAGGTTCTCCCCCCCTATGCCCTACTTATTGAAAGCCCTCCATCAATCGATGTTGGGCTTTTTTTTATTTCTTCCCTAGCTTATCAGGTCTATTATTTTTACATTTGTTGTCGCTACATCTCTCTGGAATGGTTTTTGTACCTTCCATCATTAATGCTCCACAGTATTCGCATTTATTACCTGTAGGTTTTGCCTTCATTGCAAATTTACAGTCTGGGTAGTCAGAACAAGAATAAAACAAACCAAAGCGTCCACGGCGTTCAGTGATGTCTCCTTTAGTACAAGTAGGGCAGGTTACTCCTGTCTTTTTTCTTTCTTTTTCGGCTTCGTCTTCTTTAATAAATTTACATTTAGGATATCTTGAGCAAGATATAAAAGTACCAGAGCCATCTCGTCTTTCTCGAATGACAAGTTTTCCACCACCTGATTTTCCTTTTTTCTCTCCACATTCAGGGCACATTTCACCTGTCTCTTCTGGACCTTTTAATTCTGCTCCTTCTAAAGTAAGAGCACCATCACAATCTGGATATTTGGAGCAAGAATAAAACTTACCAGCACGGGAGAGTTTGATCATCATACTACTTTTGCATTTTGGGCATTTAATATTTTCAGGCGCTTCGCCTAGGTTGGTAGCTTTGTCTAATTTTTCTTTAGCTTTGACTTCTTTTAGAAAAGGAGCGTAAAATTCTTTGAGAGTCTTTTCGTATTCTATTTCTCCTCTAGATATTTCATCAAGTTTGTCTTCCATTTCAGCAGTGAAGGTGTCGGAGATATATTGAGCAAAGTGAGCTTCTAAAAAGTCAGAGACTACTTCACCTACATCTGTGGGGAAAAGAGTTTTACCTTCTTTGTTTACATATTTTCTATCTTCTAGTGTACGCATAATAGAGGCATAAGTAGAAGGTCTTCCAATACCTCTAGATTCTAGCTCTTTGATCAATCCAGCTTCAGTATATCTACTTGGTGGTTCAGTAAATTTTTCTTGATTAAATAATTCAATAAGAGAAATTTTTTCTCCTTCTTTTATCTCGGGCAAGATGTTGTCTTCTTTACTAGCATCTGTATCTGCTAAAAGCCATCCTGGGAAAAGTAGGCGAGAACCAATAGATTGAAAATCAGGAATTCCTTTGTCTTCTTTTAAGTTGGCTATGATTTTTGTTTTGAGCATTTTTGCATCTGCCATTTGTGAAGCGACAGTGCGTTCCCATATCAAGCGATAAAGTTTCTGATCTTCTTCTCTACCTGCTATTTCTTTTTTGATATTTGTAGGGCGGATAGCTTCATGTGCTTCTTGAGCATTTTTTGATTTTGTTTTGAAATCTTTTGGAGCAACATATTCGGGGCCATATTTGGTTTTTACTAGATTAGCAATTTCATTTTTTGCCACAGCAGAAAGATTGGTGCTATCTGTACGCATATAAGTGATGTGCCCCGCTTCGTATAATTTTTGAGCAATTTGCATTGTCCGAGAAGGAGAATATCCAAGACGAGAGCTGGCAGTTTGTTGGAGAGTAGAAGTGGTAAAAGGAGCACGAGCAGATCTTTTTTGTTCTGATTCTTTGACAGACTTTACAATCCATTCTCCCTTCTTGCCTTCTTCCAAAATCTTTTGGACCAAACCAAAATCACGAGGTTCTTCTTGGCACTCTAAAGTAAGCTGTGCTTTTTTGATTGTTTGAAAGTCTCCCCATATTTTCCAGTATTGATCAGGGATGAAAGCTCTGATTTCTCTTTCTCTTTCCATAATAATACGAAGAGCAGGAGATTGAACTCTTCCAGCAGAAAGTCCATAGCGGACTTTTTTCCAAATAATTCCTGACAAGTCATAACCCACAAGTCTATCTAGGACCCTCCGTGCTTCTTGAGCTTTGCGAAGATCTGTATCAATGTCACGAGGATTTTTTAATGCTTCAAGCACAGCATCTTTTGTGATCTCATAGAAAGCTACTCTTTTGATAGGAGCTTTGACTTTTTTATCACTCTTTAAAATTTCTTCAATGTGCCAAGCAATAGCTTCTCCTTCACGGTCGGGGTCGGTAGCTAAAATAATTTCATTTGCTTTCTCTGCAAAAGATTTTAGTTCACTGACTACTTTTTCTTTTCCTTTTGATACTTCATAATGAGGGACAAAGCCAGCTTCTATATCTATCGCTTTTTTGTTGGATTTTGGAAGGTCTCTAATATGCCCCACAGAAGCACGCACCAAGAAATCAGAATTGTCAGATTCTTTTAAATATTTTTCTATTGTTTTTGCTTTTGAAGGGGACTCTACAATTAAAAATTTCATATCAATTTACTAAGTATTACATTAAAGAGTGTTTTTTTGCAAATTATGCTTTTCGGATTTCTCCCATTTCTTCTTTTATCAGTCCTTTTATTTCCATTACAGAAAGTAAAATATTTGCTTCTATTATAGGTATCTCTGCTAGATGAATTAGATTTTCTTTTGACAATGGAGTATTTAATATTTCTAAAATTTGGATTTCTTTGGAAGATAGATTTTGCAATTCTTTTTCTTTTTGTATTTGGGTATCTTTTGCTTCAAAACCAAGAGCTTCTATTAAATCTTTTTCGGTAGTAATAGGGACAGCTCCTTGATGAATTAAATAATTTGCACCAAGAGAGTTTGGAGCAAAAATAGATCCTGGGACAGCAAGGAGGTCTTTGTTGTATTCAAGAGCCATTTTGGCAGTGATCAAGGTGCCAGACTTTTCTCCTGCCTCTATTACTAGTGTTGCTTTTGAAATACCTGCCATAAGGCGATTGCGCATTGGGAAACTCCAAGGAGTCGCTTGAAAGTCCGGAGAAAATTCTGATAAAAAACATCCTCCTGCGTCCAATACTTTTTTTATTAAATTGTTATTTATTTTTGGATACAAAGCTTTTTCGGAAAGTCCAGACCCAGGGAATACTATTGTCCGTAGCCCTGCTTCTATTGCAGATTGATGAGCGATAGTATCAATCCCAAGAGCAAAACCAGAAACGATAATGACAGGGAAAGAAGCTAGTGCATTGATCAGTTTCTTGCATACATCTCTACCATAGATTGAGCTTTTGCGAGAACCAACAACACACAAATACACACAATTTTCTTTTTTGCTTGGAAGGTTTCCTATAATCCAAAGATTTTTAGGAGGGTTTGGAATTTCCAAAAGAGCAGAAGGAAATTCTTCTTGTGAAAGTTTTCTAGGCTCCATGTTGTTATAGTATTCGGCATCTAGTGCCTGACTTTGTCATTATACTATATTTAATATATAATATGAAGCATGTTGGATATTAAATTTATAAAAGAGAACAAAGAGATAGTAGCGCTCGGAGCTAAAAAGAAAAAGATTGAAGTAGACATAGACAGACTTCTGGCTCTTGATGATGAGCGTTTAAAAGTATTGAAAGAAGTAGAAGATTTAAGAAGCGAGGTCAATCGTGTCTCTAATGACATTGCTCGAGACCAAGATCCTGCTCTAAAAATACAACTAATAGAAGAAATGCGAGCGGTAAAAGAAGATATAAAAGCGAAAGAAGAAAATCTAAAGACGATCATGGAAGAGTGGCAGATGATAATGTTGCAGATACCAAATGTTACTTCTCCAGATGTTCCAGAAGGTCCCGACGAATCTGGTAATGTCGTCATTCGTTCATGGGGAGAAAAACCTATATTTGATTTTACCCCAAAAGAGCATTATGAGATTGGCGAAGCTCTTGGTTTTTTGGACAATCAAACAGCATCTGAAGTAGCTGGATCTAGGTTTACATATATCAAAGGGGACTTGGCTTTAATGCAATTTGCTTTGATTAATTTTGTTTTTGATACTCTTACCAATCAAAGTATTTTAGAAGAAATTATTAAAGAAAAAAATATAAATGTAAAAGCAAAAACATTCATCCCTGTAGTTCCGCCTTTTATGGTCAAGCCAAATGTCTATCTAAAAATGGCTCGCCTAGATCCAAAAGAAGACAAGTATCATCTTGAAGTAGATGATATGTATCTTGTAGGGAGCGCAGAACACACTCTCGGACCAATACATATGAATCAGACTCTAAATGAAAGTGAAATGCCTATTCGTTATATTGGATATTCTCCTGCATTTAGACGTGAGGCAGGGAGTTATGGTAAGGACACAAAAGGAATATTAAGAATGCATCAATTTGAAAAAATGGAAATGGAAACTTTCTGCTTACCAGAAAACTCTATTCAAGAGCAAGAGTTTTTGGTAGGAATTCAAGAATATTTTTTACAAAAATTAAAGCTCCCTTATGAAGTGATGCTTATCTGTACAGGAGATATGGGGAAGCCAGATTTTAGACAGATAGATATCAATACTTGGATGCCTGGACAAAATACATATAGAGAAACACACACAGCGGATCTTATGACAAGTTTCCAGTCTAGAAGATTGAATACAAAAGTAAAACGCAGTGATGGGAAGACAGAATTGGTGCATATGAATGATGCTACTATTTGTGCCATAGGAAGAACATTGATTGCTATTCTTGAAAACTATCAGCAAGCAGATGGACGAGTAAAGATTCCTGAAGTATTGAGACCTTATATGGGAGGTAGAGAATTTATTGGTTAGTAAAATTTAATAAAAAAGTTTAAAAATGCGAAAGCGAGAAATTTTAAATTCTCCAAAATTTAAGGAGATCAAAAGAAAGAAACGCCAAGTTTTTAAAACTCGTTTTTTGTTTTTCTTTATTTTATTTATATTACTTTTTGGAATATCTGCGTTCGCTTCACATTGGGACAAAATAAATGTAAAGGAAATAGAAATATCTGGAGTAGTGGAGCTTGATAAAACCCCGATTTTAGAAATTGTAGAAGAGAAAATCAGTGGAGAATATTTATTTATTTTTCCTAAGACTAATATATTTATTTTTCCTAAAAAAGAGATTAAAGAAAAAATTGAAAATACTTTTCATCGTTTTAAAAATATTGATATTAAAGCATCTAAAGAAGGGCTACTCTCGGTCTCTTTGGAAGAAAGAGAGCCAGAATATATATGGTGTGGTAATACTCTTTTGGAAGCAGAAAATATAAAGGAGTGCTATTTTGTAGACAAAGTAGGGTATATATATGATAAAGCTCCATATTTTTCTGGTGATGTATATTTCAAACTTTTTGGTAAAATCAGTGAGGATTCAAATGTAATCGGCAGATATTTTGCAGGGGAATATTTAGAAAAAATAAATATATTTAAAAATGCTCTAGAGAGTATAGAAATGGATCCAGTCTCTTTGTTTGTGCTCGGAGATGGGGATATGGAAATATATTTGTCTAGTACAGGTATCAATCGACCAAAAATTATTTTTAAAGAAAATGCAGATGTTATTAAATTATCCGAAAATCTTCAATCTGCTCTATCGATAGAGCCACTGAAAGCTGACTTTAAAAATAAATATGAATCTTTGCTATACCTTGACCTAAGGTTTGACAACAAGGTATATTACAAATTCAAATAGTGCTTTAGAGGGTGTAGCTATTTAATATTTAAATGAAAAACTTTTGGCAAAAACTAAATAAACCATTTTTCTGCTTGGCACCAATGGCAGATGTGACGGATTGTGCTTTTCGGACTATTATCGCCAAGTATGGCAAGCCAGATGTGTTTTGGACAGAGTTTGTTTCTGCTGATGGGTTGGCTCATCCTGATGCAAGAGAAAAACTGATTATTGATTTAAGGTATAGTAAAAAAGAACATCCGATAGTAGCTCAAATATTTGGAGCTAGACCAGAGAACATAAAAAACGCATCAAAGCTTTGTAGAGAACTGGGCTTTGATGGGATAGATATAAATATGGGTTGTCCTGATAGGAGTATAGAAAAGCAGGGAGCAGGAGCTTGTATGATAAAGAGTCCTGATATTGCAAAAAAAATAATTCAATCAGCCAAAGAAGGAGCAGGAGATTTACCAGTATCTGTCAAAACAAGAATTGGATACAACAAATACGACCCAGAATGGATTAAGTTTCTTTTAGAACAAGATATTCAAGCTCTGACTATTCATCTGCGTACTAGAAAAGAAATGTCTCTGGTCCCTGCGCATTGGGAATATATGAAAGAGTTGGTAGAGATTAAAAATAAACTTGGAGTAGATACTGTTATTATTGGTAATGGAGATGTGGAAGACCTAGAAGATGGAAGAAAAAAAATAGCAGAAAGTGGGGCCGATGGGGTAATGATAGGGAGGGGAATATTTGGTAACCCATGGCTTTTTGGTGAAAGAAAAAATATTGGAGTAGAAGAAAAATTAAAAGTGATGCTTGAGCATACTAAGCTTTTTGAAAAAATGCTAGGGGAGCATAAAAACTTTTCTATTATGAAGAAACACTATAAGGCGTATGTAAACGGCTTTGAGGGAGCAAAGGAGTTGAGAATGGAATTGATGGAAGGAGGGGATTATAAAGATATAGAAAAGGTAGTGAAGGTTTTTCTCAAAAAAATACCCAAGCTATAAGCTCGGGTAGATTTAATCTTCGCCATAATCATCATCAGGAGGGTTATCATCAGTGCCTGCTAAGGCCAC